>JAWKSL010000001.1:0-312629 GCA_041389085.1 Minisyncoccota bacterium
CTGATACTCCCCTTCATCTGCAAGTTTTAGAAGCAAGGCTTTGAGCTCTTCGGCGCTTGCTGGGTCGAACTGGTTTGGAATTTGGCTTGCGTATGGCAAGTAATTTTCTTTACTAATGATGAATGGCGCTTTAAGCGCGCGACATTCGTTTGCAAAGTTTGGCGATATATCTGTCCAGCTTGGTAGTACTGCTAAATAGCAGGTTGAAAGTTGGTCAAACAAGTCTTCCTGAGTGAGCGTTTTTTTAAAGAAAATTTTTGAAGCGTAGGGCTTGTCTTCTGCTTGCTTGAGTAGCTTTGCCTTTTCTGGACCCTCACCAATTAGTACAAGCGTAAAGCCTTTCTCGGCAACGCTCTCAAATGCGTCGATAAGAAGCGATACGTTGTTTTTCGCATTAAATCTTCCAGCAAAAATAATAGTCTTGCCCCTTTTTGCCTCTTCGGCGGCACTGACGTTTGGGATTGGGTTTTCTATAACAAGAAGCTTTTCTTCGCTGAGCTTGTAGGCTTCCTGGAAAAAGTTTTTTTGTTTCTCTGAGTTAAAAGCGATGCGTTTTGCGTTTTTAAACACATACCCCATGAGTAGCTTCATGAGTGGGTATTTTTTGTAAGCGCCCTTCTTATAGAACTGCTCAAGGCTCATCGGCTTTTTACCCTGGCTTAAATACTTTTCCCAGATGTAGCCTCCTCCTACGCGCAATGCGTAGCTTTTACCCGCTCTTTTGCATGCGAACGCGAGTGGGATGCCTGCTGAAAACCAGTCGAGCGAATACACTACATCTACTTCCTTTATATGGGCCTTTGCGCGCCTATAGTAGTGCTTGTAGTTTTTGAGCTTGCTCGTAGTTCTTTTTACCCTGTCTACTGGGAAGGAAAGTGTTTGATCGCCTACGTAGCTCTCTTCATCTGAATAGCACAATACTCGTGGGCTGTGCCCCGCCTGCTTTAGTAGCGTAGCCAACTTCAGCGTATAGTTTGCTGGGCCGCCTGGCTCTGGGATAAATATGCCTGTGCAAAGAAGTATTTTCATTTTAGTTTTCAAAAACTTCTTTCATTTTTGAGGCGACTACATCCCAGCTGTAGCGCTCGCTCACAAGCTGCTTAGCAGCTTCTACTACTTTTTTCGTTTGCTTTTCATCTTTTAGTACAAGCTTCACCTTTTCTGCGATGCTCTCTGGGTTTTTCACCTCTACAAAAAATCCTGTCTGATTGTCGAAGAGGAAATCTGGAATGCCACCACCGTTTGTAGCGAGCACGGGTACGCTTGCTGCCATGCTTTCAATAAAGGAGTTCCCCATACCCTCTGAGAGTGATGGGCGGCAAAAAACTTTTGCTAGAGCCAAATAGTCTGGAAGTTTTTCGTACGCTATCTGCCCGAGGAAGTGGATGCGCTTTTTTATATCGAGACTTACGGCTACATTTTCAAGCCGTGTTTTTAATGGACCCGTACCAAGCACGAGAAGCTCTATGTCTTCTGGTAAAAGTTTTACCGCACGCACAAGACTTTCTATGTCGTTTTTTTCTACGAGCCTGCTGGTGGTGATAATGTATTTTTTATCTTTATTAAGCCCGTGTTCTTTATAAAGTGCTTCTTTTTGCTCGCTTTTCACCTCTTTTGTAAAAAGCTCTAGGTCTACTCCGTTTGGTACGAGACTAATTTCTCCTCTAAAGCCATTTTTCTCTGCGCGTTTTCTCAACCAGTTGCTGATAACAGTAACTTGGTCTGCGAGATGAAATATGCTGCTGTAGAGCGGCTTGATAAGAAGCTTGAATAGTTTTTTTGATCCGAAAGTATAACGGAGCAGGTGCTTTTCAGTATCGCCCTCTTGCAGGGTAAGCACCATCTTTACATTCTCGTTTCTACCCTTAAGGCGAGCGCAGGCAAGCGCTCCTTGCGAAGCCATCAGAGCCCAGTACTTTTGATAGGTATTTTGAGCACTGAGCTTCTTTGCCTTGCGAGCACCCAAAAAAGGCAATAGAAGCTTGTCGAGTTTAAAACCAAAGCCAACTCGGTATACGTGTACTGCGCCCACTTTCTCTTCTTTTGGGAGCGATCGCTTTAGGCGGGCTGTTATAAGGCTGAATTCGAATTCGCTGAGCCGCTTGGCTATTTGGTCTACCGCAAGCTCCGCTCCTCCGGTGAGAGGCAAATAGGCAGTAGAAAACACTAAAATACGTCTAACTTCTTTAGACATTTAGCCTTTACTATAGGCCATTTTTGGCTCTTTTTCCAGCTATTTTTAGCTAAAGAAAAAGCCCCCCTTTCGGGGCTTTTTCGCGTCTAACCAGGTGGCTAGAGAACTTCCATTCAGTAGCGAACTACTGGATGTTTACAGTAACGATTTCGCTGAGGAAGTCGTCAAGGTTGAAGTTGTAAAGCTGATCTGGAGCTGAATCAGAGGTACCAAGGGTTCCCCAGTTGATTCCTTCAAGCTCGATCTGGATAACACCGCTGATAGCTGCGCGCTGTACCACAGTGATGGTGAAGCGGCGGGTGTCGTTTTCGTCAACAATGAACTGAGTTGATGTGTCTCCACTGTCAGTGTTGCTTGCTGAGATTACAGATGAGATTGATGAGGTGGTTCCAGCCGCAGTTGACTGTGAAGTCGTTGAGTAGGTGTTTCCATCTACTGATGCGGTTGGAGCTGAGTCAGCGAGAACTTCCTTATCGATGTACATGTCTGCACCGAATGAAGTTACGTCAAATACGAACTTGAAGGTTACTGTCGCGCTCACCAGCTTCGTCAGCGGTGAATGACTTGTAAGCATCCTTGCTTACGTAATCAACCATGATTCCGCTGTCGTAGATAGCGTGAGCTTCTCCAGTAGCGGTACCAGTTCGGTCTCCTGATGCAACATTTTCTCCGGTTTCGTCCTCAAGGTCAGCGTTTCCACGGTTTGCGCTGCTAATAAGAGCTTGGATGGTGTCTCCGTTGTCTACGTTATTTGCGCTTGTTGGCTCAAAGTCTGCTTTAACAACAAACTTGTGAGTTTCACCTGCTTCGAGCTCGAGGTCGAGATCATCGAAGGTGGTAGTTCCGTTTGTAGC
Organism: Minisyncoccota bacterium; assembly: GCA_041389085.1. Classification (GTDB taxonomy): domain Bacteria; phylum Patescibacteriota; class Minisyncoccia; order UBA6257; family 1-14-0-10-44-23; genus JAUYME01. The sequence continues at coordinate 3,049 of JAWKSL010000001.1, forward strand.
TGCAATGGTCATGTTTTCGGTTGCAATTTCATCACCATCGTACCAAAGACTTACTGAGCTTACGAGCTCGTCAACATCTGCTCCTACTGAGTAGAAGTCAACTGGTAGGTCGTCCATAGTAACGTCGCTGTCTCCTTCAATTTCGATTTCGAATGAGAAGATCTCTACGTTATCAGTGTCGTCAGCGTCATCAATGTCGATAACGTGTGCATCGTTGATGCTGTCGTCGTCTTCATCGAACTTAACTTCGAGGTCTGATGCTGTAGCAAAGGTTGTGAAGCTAAATCCACGCTCACCGGTGTCGGTGGTGGTGTTGTCGTTTCCAACGGTGATGTCACCAGTTGTAGTGTCGGTTACCACTGCGTTTGTGCATCGCGGAAGCGAACTCCCTCAAATGCAACGTTCCAGTCTCCGTTTGCTGCGTTTGTGCTGTCGAGGTTCTTTACACCTGATACAGCTACAACAAGTTCTCCAACTTCATCCTCCTCAATGATAGCTCCGCTATCAAGCGCAACAGTCTTTGCGTAGTTGTTGTCGTCGTCGAACTCGTCTGCGTCAAGGCGAGCAACTTCCTCTCCGTCAAGCCAGATAGAAACTTCATCTGCGTAGTCGTCGAAGTCGTCGTCTCCACCGCTGTCTGCGTAGTCGAAGTCAAGAGTTACTGCAGTGATCATGATGTCTGATCCTTCTGCTTCGATCTCAAGACCTGCAACTTCTACGTCTTCCTCGTCTTCTCCAACTTCCTCTCCGTTGAGGCTTGCGATGAAGTCAGCGTCTGCAAGTGATCCTGCACCTCCCTTAAGGGTGGTTGATCCGGTTGATCCGGTGGTTGAGCAGCTAGCTGCGTATGCAGCGCGGCTCTTTGGTCCGAAGTATCCAGCTGCTGGCGCAACAGCGTTTGCAGCTTGCCATGCTGCTACTGCAGCTTGGGTCTTAGCTCCGAAGTAAGTGCTTTCAGCACCTGCTGAACCTGCTCCTGAGGTTGACACAGTGAATCCCATTGCGTTCATTGCCTTTTGGAGGTCCATTACGTCCTGTCCCTGTGAACCTACAGTGAGGTCGCGGGTAAAGGTGTAGCAAGCTCCACCAGTTGTGGTTGTTGAACCACCGGTAAGAGTTGCAAGTTGAGCGAGAAGAGCTTGAATTTGTGCTTCAAGTTCTGCAACGGTAGCTGCTGATGCCACTGATGGCACAAGAGCTGCTGCTCCGCTCATTGACACTACAGTTGCTACTGCAACTGCAGAGGTAGTCATTTTGCGAACAAATTTATTCATTTTATTTAGAATTAATTACTAATTTATTTGTAATTGTTTTTAATGATGGAAAGCTGATATTCAAATCGTTAGTATAGAAGCCTATGTTTCGAAGCGGCATTTTGCCTATTCGACCTTTGAAAGATAGTTTCTATACACGGCGTGTCTGTATTCCCTTAGTTCTTTTGTGAGGTAAAGAAAGGGAGTGAGTAACCAGACAATCATCATAAACGCGAAAACCTCACTTGAAGTGAGGCCTGAAATGTTAATACAAACAAAACCCGAACAGCCTGCGCCATTCGCATTTTTGCTTGTAAACCTCGCCTCACACAAGGTTTAAGCGTTACGTTGATTGTAATTGATCACAAGGAATATTACAAGGGGCTTCCCCTTGTCTTCCTCGCCTAGTATAACGAGGCTTCAACAATTGTGTTACACGCAATTGTTGGCCGATTTTTGAATATAGATTTTAGATTTTAGAATAACGCTCTGAATGGCAATTTTATGCGTAATTTTGGTGTTTTTACTCCTAACTTTAACGGCTCACACGTACGTGTGAGCCGTTAAACTTGCTAGGCATCCCCAGTCTTGGCTGTCTTTCGCCCCTTCGGGGCTCAAGACGAAGACTGTGAAGCCGTTAAAGTTCTAGCCTAGAATGCAGTATTTATGGGCCTCCTGCCCGTGTGCCGCCCGAAGCACATTTGTGCTGGGCGAGCCTCGCCTAATTCCCCTGGAATTAAAGGCGGGAGCCGTTTATTGAGTTTTTTCTTGCTTAATTCTTAACTCTAAACTCTTATCTCTAACTTGCAGTGTAATAGTTTCCTGGACCTCCTGCTCCATGGCGGGTCAATTTGCCTGATTCGCAGAGGTTTTTAAGGTCGTAGCGTATGGTGCGCTCAGATATTTCCGGAAAAGTTGCCATTATTTCTCTCAGCTCCATCTTCCCTACTGACTTTATTGAGGCAACTATTTTTTCTTGCCTTTCATTTGCCTTATTGCCTTGTTTTTGCCCTGTCTCTATTTTTCGCTCTCGTGGCTTTGACTGGCTTACCGGAGCTTGGATTTCTTTGAGTACTGGCTGGAAGCGGATTTGGGCTGATACGCTCTCTGTTTGCTCTAGCTGCTGCTTGAGCTGATGAATCTTTGAGCTGAGCAGGTCTGCATTTTCTAGATTGATCTTCCCGAGGTTTGCGCCGAGGGCTACAAGGCCTTGAATGCCGGAAAGTTCTTTCTTTGCTTCCCTATACTGCTCTGTGTATAAGTTGTGGATGAATTTTGAGCTTGAGCCTTCTAGGGCTTCCTTCAGATCTTTCTGATCTACAAGTTCAGCGAGCCTAAGGGCTACGTAAGCTACCTCTTGGGCTTGGTTTTTTAGTCGTTCGATACTCATTTGCCTGTATAGTAGGGCAAATGGTTAATTGTGGCAATGCTTACTCAAACAATACTTTTGCAAGCAATTTTATAAGATCGGTGTGGTTTTGCTTCGATTCAAGTATAAAAACGGCAATTTCATCGAGCGGAAACTCTTCTGTGTTTGGCGCTAACTCATTTCTTTCGCAAATAATACTGAATGTGGTTATTGCCACTCTTTTGTTGCCGTCTGTAAATGGATGATTTTTGATAAAGAAATAAAGCAATGCTACTGCCTTTTCTTTTGTCGACGGATAATTGTCTTGGCCAAAATAGACGTTTACAACGCTTGTGATAGTTGCTTCGATTTTGTTTTCCGCATCTTTTGGGAAAAGAAACAAGGCCTTCCTTAGCGAGCCTTGAGTAGACTGCTAATACGTCTTGTAAGTTTATCGGTTGAAATTTCTTTTTCACCTTTGTCGTATGCGCGCAAAGACTCCAGAGCTTTTCTGTTTTTGTCTATGTGCTTTTTAGCTGTTTTCTCAGCTTTTTGTTTTCTAGAAAGAAAAAACATTTGATTTAATAGTACCAGGATTTCAACTTTATTCCAGCACTGCCTTTATGCGGCGGACTCCTGAAGAAGATGACTCTTCTTTTACTATTTTAAATGTGCCGGCAATATTGCCAGTATTTTCTACGTGTGGACCACCACAGAGCTCTTTTGAATAAACATTGCCGTCTTCGTCGCTTACCTGGTATACGTCTACAGTGTCTGGGTATTTTTCCCAGAAGCTTCCTTCTACTCCTTGCGCTTTTGCCTCTTCTTTTGGCATTTGGATAACGGAAACTTTTGCCTTTTTACTAATAGCTTCGTTTACATAGTCTTCTACTTTTCTTAGTACTTCGTCGCTTACTTTTTCTGGGTGGGTAAAGTCAAAGCGGGTGCGCTCTTCGGTAATGTTTGAACCTGCTTGGTGTACGTGGTCGCCGAGATATTTTCTTAGTGCTGCAAGCATAAGGTGAGTAGTCGTATGAAGTGCTGTGGTTTTTGCACTGGTATCTGCAAGTCCACCTTTAAACTTTTTGCCGTCTGCCTTTGAAGCCTCCTGGTGGCCTTTAAATTCTTCTTCAAATCCTTTTTCATCTAACTCTAGGCCTTTTTCTTCTGCGAGCTCTTTAAGCATGTCTATCGGTAGTCCATAAGTAGTAAAAAGCATCAGTGCTGCTTTGCCTGAAACTTTGCCTTCTGCTGTGGTAATACGGGCAAATTCGTTAAGCCCTCTATTGAGGGTTTGCTCAAACTTTTGGCCTTCAGCGAGAATTTCTACAATGCTTTCTTTGCTTACGTTTTCAAATTCTGTGTAGTGGTCTTTATACATTTCTACAATCACTGGATAGAGGTATACAAAAGCCTCGTGGTCGAGACCGAGTTTGCTGAGGTGGTAGTAGGCACGGCGAAGAATGCGGCGCAGAACATAGCCCCTATCTTTGTTTGATGGACGAATGCCATCGAGAAGCATAAATGCAGCTCCGCGCGCGTGGTCTACTACTATGCGCATTGAGCGCTTTGCGTCTTTGTCTTGATATGATTTACCTGAGTGGCGCTCGAGAATTTCGATAAGGCGCTTAAGCTCCTTTACTTCAAACACATCGTTGCTTCCGGTAAGCGCCATAGCCATGCGCTCAAGCCCTCCTCCAAAGTCTACGTTTTTCTTTGGTAGCTCAGTAAACTCTGATTCTGAGCTTTTGATGTACTGCATAAACACTGAGTTGCCTATTTCTACAAAACGGCCGCAGTCGCAGTTTGGGTGGCAGTGTGGACCAAATGATGTATCGTGCTCAGTGCCAAAGTCGTAGAAATACTCGTTGCTCTGGCCTCCTGGCTCGCCTACTGGCATGTTTTCTGGCTTGCCTGACCTAGACCACCAGTTCTTTGCTGAGTCGTAGTAGAAAATACGGCCATTTTGCATGCCTTTTTGATAGCCGTCGGCTTCAGAGCCGATTTCTACTATTTCAGCTGCAATTCCTTTCTTTTCAAAAATGTCTTGCCAGAGCTTTGCTGACTGCTCGTCTTTTGGAAGAGAAAACTGCTCATTGCCTGCAAAGCAGGTAACGTAGAGCTTGTTTGGGTCGAGACCAAGCGTGTCGATTAAGAACTCTGCTACCCAAGGAATTTGGTCGTCTTTAAAGTAGTCGCCAAGGCTCCAGTTCCCAAGCATTTCAAAGAAGGTAGTGTGGCGGTTGTCGCCTACCTCTTCTATGTCTTCAGCTCTAAAGCACTTTTGGCTGTCTACAAGCCGGCTTCCTTCTGGGTGATCTTTACCAAGCAGGTAGGGCAAAAGCGGCTGCATACCAGAGCCGGTAAGGAGAGTTGTTGGGTCGTTTTCTGGAACAAGCGAAGAAGACGGTATTTGTGTATGACCGTGTTTAACAAAAAACTCTATATACTTTTGCCGTAATTCGCTTAGGCTCATTTAGCGTTAGTTTGCAAAAAGCTCGTTTACTGCTGGGCTCTCGTGGGTGCTCTTTATAAGCTCAACTTCACTTGCAAAGGTTTCAGTCCCCATAAGCTCTTCAAGTCTTGTGAGTGCTTGATTTACGAGCTCTTGGTTTATCTCTATGCCTTTTTCATCTGCGAAGCGGTAGTGAGTTGCCACTCTTCCAAGAAGGTAGGCAAAGAAGGCTTCTTTTGACTCGTAGCCAATGCTCTTTGCGTTTATTTGGTCATCTGCTGACAGAAGCGCAATAGAGTTTGCCCAGTTGTTGAATAGAGTTGCATAGTCAATTCGCACTTGCTCTGAAACTTGCCTTCCAGAAGCAACTTCTGCTTGGAATATTTCGCTTGCTTTTTTGTTTACTCTGTTTGTTTCAATAACAAGCTTCTGCTCTTTTGTGTCGGCAAATATACCGCGCATACTGCCTGCCCAGCTCTTCAGGAAATAAAATGGGTTTCCTGGCAAAATAGCGCTTTCTCTACCGCTTAAACTTTGCACACTTAATTCTGCCGCACCTACGACTGGTACGCTTGATAATATCGATAGAACACCAACTGCTGCGATAATTGTCTTTTTCATATTTTAGTAGCCTTCAAGCATCCCCGCTTTCATGTGTGAGCGGATGCGTGAAAGTGCCTTTGCTTCTATTTGTCTTATACGCTCTCTGGTAACACCAAACTCCTTTCCAACCTCTTCAAGCGTGTGGGTTACACCATCTTCCAAGCCAAATCGGAGCTCGAGTATTTTCTGCTCACGCTCGGTTAGGTCGATAAGAATTTCTTTGATTTTCTCACGAAGGAGAGTCTGGCTTGCGATTTGGGCTGGGGTAAGGCTCTTTTCGTCTTTAATAAACTCAGAAAGGGTTGAGTCATCGTCGCTCTCTCCTACTGGAGATTCGAGCGAAATAACGTCTTGGCTTATTTTTTGGATGTAGTGAATTTTTTCTGCTGGAAGCTCCATTTCAGCCGCTATTTCTTCTACGAGAGGGTCTCTTCCGAGCTCCTGGGTAAGGCGGCGCTTCACTTGAGTGTACTTAGAAATTGTTTCCACCATGTGCACTGGAATTCGGATAGTACGGCTCTGGTCGGCAAGCGCACGAGTAATAGCCTGGCGAATCCACCAGGTAGCGTAGGTAGAAAACTTAAATCCACGCTTGTAGTCAAACTTGTCTACGGCGCGGCTTAGCCCTATGTTTCCTTCCTGAATAAGGTCGAGGATACTGAGGTTTGAGCTTCGGTTTACATAGCGCTTTGCGATTGAAACTACAAGACGCAAGTTTGCCTGGATAAATTTCAATCGGGCACTCTCGTCTCCGTTTTCAATGCGCTTTGCCAGGTCTTTTTCTTCCTGTGAGCTTAGCAGTGGTGCACGGCCAATTTCCTTCAAGTACATCTGTACTGAATCCGGCAATGCCTCGTCTAGGCTTGTTGCCTGTTCGAGCTCTTTCTTTGAAATTTCTTCTCTGTCTTGTACAGAGATAAGCTGGCTGGTTTCTATCACTTTAATACTGTGCTCTCCAAGGCGGGCATAAATTTCGTCGAGGAAGTCTACGTCTGTTTCTATGCGTGGGAAAAACTTAAGAACCTCGCCGTCGGTAACGTATCCGCGACTTCGCCCTCGCTCAATAAGCTGACCAAGCCCTTCTTCCTGATCTTTGCTTCCTGCGCGCTTTTTTCTTGGCTTTAGGGGCTTTTTTTCGACTAACTTTGCCTTTTTTAAAGGTTTTTTCGCCTTCTTCTTAGCCTTAACAACCCTCTTTTTCTTAGGGGTTTTCTTTGCTTTTTTCTTTGGAGCTGCCTTCTTCTTAACCTGCCTCTTTGACTTTTTTTGAGGCTTCTTTTTGCTGGTTTTTCCAGCTTTTGCTTTCTTTGGCTTAGTAGCTTTTTTGGCTACTTTTTTTGGTGCCTTTTTAGGGGCACGTTTTTTCTTTGGCGAAGTCTTTTTGCTTCGCGTTTTTGTTTTTGCCTTTGGCATAAAAACACCTAAAAGCGTCAGTTCGGGTAAACTGCGCCTTTATAGAATGTTCTCAGATAATAACACGGAAAAGCGCTCTTTGGAAGGGCTATTTCTGTACTTTTTTTAGCTCTTCGAGAGCCCGATTTAGCTCCTCTTCATTGCCTGACTGCTCGGCTTTTTGCACCCTTTCTCTCAAGTCTTTAAGGCTGGTTTGAAGCTTAAGGTTTGATAGGCGGCTAAATATACGATTGAGCTCGTCGTCTATCTTATCTTCATCTATTGGCTCAAGGCTGGACTGGAGCTGGAGGTGGTGGGCAAACTCCTCTCTTTCTCCATCGAGCGGCTTTGCGCCTTCTTCTTTGTGGAGATAGTTGAAAATATCTTGATACTCTCCTGGGAGCTTCTCAAAGTTCTCTTTTACAAGCTTTTTTGCGCGCCCGTGCAAAATTGAGAGGGTTATAAGCCTGTTTAGCAGCGCATCGTGAGCTGTTTTTACCTTTACAGCTCCCGGGGCCTGGGTTGGACTTTTGATCTGCTGACTATCGTCTTTTACTAGCTCCATTTCTTGAGCAAGAATTCCCTGGGCTATGCCTGCGAGCGAAGAAAGCTTGCTTAGATAGTGGTCGCGCTCTATGGAGCTTTTAATGCTTTTGATTCTTTGCAGTGCTTTTCTCACTCGGTCGCGTTTTTCTTGAATCGGTATATTTTCTGCGACCTGGTAGAGCTTAAAGTAGAAGTCTATAGCTGGCAGCGCCTCTTCTATAAGCTTCTTCATCTTTTCTGGATCGTTTTGGGCGAGCTCTCCTGGGTCTTTGGCTGATTGGCTCGCCATGTCTACAACTTTTACCTTGAAGTCTTGCTTCAGGGCGTCGTCTATAACGCGCTCGGTAGCAAGAAGGCCGGCCTTATCGTTATCGAAGGCTACTATAAGTGAACTGGCGCGCTTGTGAATAATGCTGAGCTGGTCTGCGGTAAAAGCAGTACCTGAGCTTGCAACTGCGTTTTTAATTCCAGCTTTATAGAGCATAAGGTAGTCCATCTGCCCTTCTACGAGCACAGCTGTTTCGCTTTCGCGAATCGCATCTTTCGATTTGAAGAATCCGAAAAGGACTTTTGACTTGTTGAAAATTGGCGTTTCAGGGCTGTTTATATACTTTCCGAGCTCTTTTCTGTGCTCTGCCTCTGGGAGAATGCGCCCGGTAAAGCCGATTATTTTCCCAAAATGGTCGAAGAGTGGAAACATAAGGCGCTGACGAAACCTATCGCGGTAGGTGCCATACTGGCTTTTACTGCCAGGCCGGCACGCTCTATGTCTTGCACAGCAAACCCCTTCTTTGAAAGAAAGCTCACAAGACTGTCTTTGTTTTCCGAAGATACCCCTATTCTAAACTCATCTATAATTTCGTCGGTGAGGCCGCGGCTTTTTGCATATTCGTAGTGGGCTTTTGCATTTTCCGACTTAAGCGATGCGTGGTAGTAGCGCGCTGCAAGCGCGTTTATATCGAAAAGTATGTTGAACTTCTTTTGGTCTTGCGAGCCGCGAAGCTGCATGTTTACCCCTGCTTTGTCTGCAAGAATTTTGAGCGCCTCAATAAACTCGATGTTTTCATACTGCATAAGGAAGCTAATAACGTCTCCCCCCTTGGCGCAGCCAAAACAGTGCCACATTTGCCTATCTGGTGACACTACAAAAGAAGGGCTTTTCTCCTGGTGGAATGGGCACAGTCCCTTAAAGTTTTTGCCCGCCTGGGTAAGGCGCACATATTCGCCGACAAGGTCGGCTATGTCTATTTTCTCCTTTACAAGGTCTACTGTGTCCATCTTTTTGTACTACCTATAATAGCTCGAGAATTGGCTTTGCCCTAATACTTGCGTTTTTAGGGCTTTTAGGGTATATTTCTGCAATAGTTTATAACCCACTTTTATGAGAAAGTGCCAAATTTGTGAAAAAGGATCTCGAATGGTTGGAGCTCGAAAGCTCCTTCGTGGACACTACAATCCAGTAAATTGGAGCCGTAAGTATCCAAACCTTCAGAAGTTTACGACCAAAGACGGAAGTACCATACTTGCGTGTACTTCATGTATCCGCACTGAGTCTAAAGAGGCTCGCATGGCTGACCTTAAGGAAAAGCGCGCTGCCGCAAAAGCCCTCGCTGCTGAAAAGCGCGAACGAGCTGCTGCAGCAAGAGCTGCTAAGGAAGCTAAGTCTAAAAAGCGCTCATAAGACTCCACTAATTGCCCCTTGGAAGGGGCAATTTTTGTTTTCTTTTTGTTGCTCATTCTCGATGATGCTTTTATCAGCATCACCTGCGAACTCGCGCCTCAATTAAACAAAAATTTCCTACTTACTAGAGCCAAAGAGTAGAGCCTTATGAACGCCAGCAACTAAAATGAAATAGAAAAATCGCCCTCTCGGGCGATTTTTCTATACAACCATCTGCGATACTCGCCTGTTTTTGGAAATAGTATCTTTGAGAAGCATATTGAGTCTCTTTAGCTTTGCTTCTGCGTTAAAGAAGAGCATAAGCCCGATAACAGAGATAAGAAGGAGGGTGATAGTGAGCGGTAGGCCAATAAAAATGCGCTCAAAAATCTGGTGGTACTGAGTTGTCGCTGCTAGGAATGCTAAAACGGTAAGTGGAAAGGTAAAAATTGCTATTCCGGTACGTAGAAGAGAAAAATATGTACGCTTTTCTGCTAGTAGCAATTGAACTTCCCCTAGCAGCACTTTTTCTGAGACAGCTTGGTGGCTGTGTAGCTTTGGCATCTACTAATTATACTAGACAAAGTACTTCTTTTTTATATCTTCATCTATTTCTTCCTGCTTTTTTGTAGCAGTTTCTTGTGCTTGGTGCGCCATTTTTGAGAGCTCATTTTCGTTCATTTTATCAAGCTCCTTTACGCGCGCGAGGAGTGCTTCTTTTTCATTTTTCTCTGGGTTTTCGATGACTTCTTGAAGGAGAATGTCGAGAATATCGCCCATTTTTGGCCCTGGCTCTACACCAGCGCTCATCAGGTCTTGGCCGTTTACCTTCAGCATTTTTACACTCACCGGGTCGGTACTTACCTTTTCTACCATTGCTTGCAAATGCCTGAGTCTGTATGGCTGGGCTTTTGGCACGCCCGAGCCTATGCGATCTGCTTCTCGAAGCAGAATAAGGTCTTCCATATTTTCCTTTCCTACACGGCTAATAAGGCGGCGCACTCCTGCGAGGGTCACTGCATCTGGGTCGTAAACAAACATGTGCTCGTACACCAAAAGACTTACCTTCTCTATAAGCTTTGCTGGGAAGGTAAGGCGGCGTAGAATTTTTTCGGTCATTTTTGCCCCTACTACCTGGTGAGAGTAGAAGGTCCAGTCGCCTTTCTTACCATCTTTAATCTTTTCTCCCTTGGCGTAGTCTTTCCACTCGCGCGTAGCTGGCTTTCCTACGTCGTGTAGGAGCGCTGCGAGGCGAAGCTCTAGCGGCATGTTTTGCTTTACGGCATAACCGAGAGACTTCACGTTGTGCTCAAAAACGGTGTACTTGTGGTGCATGTTTTGCTCTACGCCAACTCCCTCCTCAAGCTCGGGGATGATGTATTGAAGTAATCCGAGCTCCTGCAAAAGGATAAGTGCCTGCTCTGCCTTGTCGGTCATTATAAGCTTCTCAAATTCGATGCGGATACGTTCTTTTGACACATGCTCCAAAAGGGCGGCATTTTCCTTTATCGCCTTAAATGTTTCTTGCTCTATAGCGAAGTCGAGCTGAGCGCTAAAGCGAACGGCGCGCAAAAGCCTCAAGGCATCTTCCTTAAAGCGCTGGTCTGGGTCTCCCACTGCCCTTAATACCTCATCTTTAAGGTCTTTTTGCCCTTCGAACGGGTCTGTAATTGGGTCGTTAGCGTTTAGGTCGAGGGCTATAGCGTTTACGGTAAAGTCACGGCGAGAAAGATCGTCGTTTATGTCTGTGCTAAAGCTCACGCTGTCTGGGTGGCGCTTGTTTGAGTAGCCCTCCTCAATACGAAAGGTGGTAACCTCAACTATTTTAAGTCGTGGGTCTTCTGAGTCTGTCTTTACCCCTACGGTTCCAAATTCGTTTTCATAAACGCTTTCTGGGAAAATCTTCTGTATTTCTTCTGGCTTTGCGTCTGTAGTAAGGTCCCAGTCGTTTGGCTCTTTATTGAGAAGTAAATCGCGAAGACAACCTCCTACTAAGTATGCGCTGTGTCCTTCCTGCTTTAATATGTGGGCTATCTGCAGAACTTCTTTTGCAACTTCCATATTTTACGATTTTATCACTTTTCAGGCCTTCGCATAAGCCTCCCTGTCCGGCCTTTGTTTTTTACTATATCATGTCCACCCGGACATGATATAGTATATTTTTTTCATTTGTCTCCCTTTTTTCTATCCATTTCTAAGTATTCGTAGTTTCCTGTTTTTGTAACAACAAGAATAGTTACGTGTTTGAAAACTCCCCTAAATGCTAAGTCATCTAAAAATTCCTCTGGGAGCTTCGATTTTCCTATCCATGTGCTTTGATGCAATATTTCAAATCCTAGATTTTTTAGAGCCGCCCTTAACCACACTCTCTGTTTTCTTTGTTTTTCTGGAATGTCGAAGCTAATTATCTTTATATTTTCATCCTTTTCACTTGTATAGTTTGGAAGCCTCAGTCTTCTTTGCTCATGAAGCCTTCTCCGTTGTTCCTCTCCCTTCTTTGATATAAATAGTTTATTGTCTTGGCTCTCTGAAACCATCCCTTGCGCCTTTAGATTTGCGATACATTTGTAAAGCTGCTGCTTACTTTCAAACACATCTACAAGCTTCTGGGCTTCGCTAAGAAATAGTTTGCTCTCTCCTTTTTTTATTGCCATTCCACTACTAATAGTGGTGTGGTAATTAAATAGTGACCCTTTTGGGGCATCGAACAGGCTCAGAATTTCTTGTGATGATATTTTTGCTAATTTCAATACTGCTAGTACTGATGCTGAAAGATCCCTTTTTTCTTTTCCTGGCTTTCATGTTCTTACTATATCATGTCCGGGTGGACATGATATAGTATGATGGGATTTTTGGTATGGTTTGGTGTTTAGGGGTGTTTGATTTTGTGCTTTTCTTTGGGGGGTATTGGTGGTAGCATCATACAGAAGCGCCTGTAGTGAAACGGATATCACGACTGCCTTCGGAGCAGTTATTGGGGGTTCGAATCCCTCCGGGCGCACAGATTTTTCGCATAAATTTTGCCAGCTTATGCACAGGGCGCTATTTCTCGGCTTTCATTTTCTCGCGTAAGATAAAAGCCAAGCACTAATTGGGAGAGGCTTGGCTTTTATCGTCCTATTTTTTTACGCTATTTTGTGTCTTTTTGTATATTGTCGAGGAATTTTTCGCATGCTCTTTTCCACCAAGACCAAAGGCAAGGCCTCCGGCTATGGCAAGCATTGCTACAAACCCCGAAATAACAGCGGTTATTATTGTTTCCGCAATTCCTAACTGCTGAAGGGCAGCAAGGAAACCGAATACGAATATAACCCACCATGTTAGGGTTCCAATTCCATGTGCGTGATGAAGCTTTGCTCCGTTTATCGATGCAACGACGAGGCGGCGCACAAAGTTTGCCGCAACAAGCCCTGCAAGGAGAATAAGAGCTGCAACTATTACGTTTGGAATGTATAGCAAGACATCTTTAAGGAAGCTTGAGAGCGCGAAGAAGTTTAGTACCTCTGAGGCCGCTAGGATAAAGGCAAGAACGATAAACCAATAGGTGAACCTTCCAAGGAAGTGTCCAATGTTGAGTTTTACGTTTGCTCTATCGAAGTAGGGACGTGCTCCAAGCTTTTTGAGCACGTGGTCGACTCGTAAAATGTATACGAGGCGCTCCACGACACGCTCAATGATGGCTGCAATGATAAGACCTACAACAAGCAACAAGATTGCACCCAAAAGATCTGGGATAAAGTTTAGAAACTGCCCCCAGAGCGTTGAAAGTGAATCTTGTATTTGTAGTGACCAGTCTTGTATGTTCATTTGTTTTTTTTATTTAATCGACCTTTATACTTCTTTTTCTCTTCGCTTACTACCTAGTAAGAAGAGAATCACTATTAGCAATACAAACCATGGTAGTAGCTGGGATGAAATGTACGGTATGTACCATGGGTAAAATGACAGAGTCCTATTTCCAAAGAATATTTGCTGGGCTCTGTACTGAATTGAGGTTTGTTCTTCCTGAGTTGGCTCAGTGGCGTCTGAGGTTGTTTGGCCTGAGTCTTGAGCTGTAACTATTTGCGTACTTGTAGCTTGCTGCTGAGTATTTACTGTTTGAGCTGGCCCTCCTACGAGCAGCGCGAGGAGGTCGCGGATGATTTCGTATATTTTTTGTGTATCTAGGTTTGCGCCAAGCGTTTCATCAAAGTAGCCTGAGCTGCCTGTGTTTTCTGCGCTTGGCGTTGGGGTTGCTCCACCACCACCGCCGCCTGAAAGGCCGGAAAATCCTGATGGACTTACTCCGAAGTTGGTGCTTTCTACGCTTATACCTTCTATATATGGCATATTGCCTATGACTTGGAAGTTTGTAGAGGTAGAAAGCTGACCAACACTGTTTATAACTGCGCTATCGTTGTCGAAACTAGCGGAACTAGCCTGCGCAAAAGCTACTACTGGAACAAGCAGTGTGAGCGCTGAAACGAGTAATGTAGCTTTTGCGCTTTTCATTGTTTAACTAGTTTGTTGCTGAAGTGTTGATGGCTTCGAGAACTCTTGATTCTTCGCTGAGCTTTTGCACGAGAAGAATTTGGCGCTTGCTGAGGTAAATTTCGTCTTCTGGCTGGTGAAGCTCGTTCCCAAGACGAATAAGAGTAACGTCTTCGAGGCTAATTCCCTCTTCAAGCACTGGAGCTTGGAGGTAGTGAACGTTTACTATCTTTTGGTAGGTGTCGTTTGCGTCAGCAAGCTGACCGAAGTACACCTGGCCGGTGGTAAGGAAGAAGGCGAAATAATCTCCGTCGTCTCCTTTTACGAGCACTTTTTGCTCGTTCATAAACATGTATGCTCCCCCTGCGATTACCGCACAGAGTAGTACGATGGTTATGATGCTTGTAATTTTTTGTGTGTTCATTTTTTTTAATTTTTTAATTATTTTTAATTCTCGCCTTTAGTTTTCATGTTGCTTCCATATTATTGTCCATATATTTATCATCTACCCTCGCCTAATTTATATAATTGATCGATTTCTGACGCGGAAAGCGCGCGGTTGTAGATTCTTGCGTCATCTATAGTTCCGTTAAATGTGTTGCCTTGCCCACCGCTTAACTGTCCGATTGCAATATTGTTTGTCTGCCCCGTTCTTAAGCTTCCAGAAAAAGATGAGCCAGAGCCGTCTTGCACGCCGTCAATATAAACTTTTATATCTGATCCGTCCCATGTCCCCGCGACATGGTGCCAGACTCCGTCTGTTACAGTAATATCTCCTACTTTGCTACCGTTTGTTGAGGCGTTAAATGGAATGAATTCTACTTTATTGCTGTTCGTAACTCTAAACTGCCAAACTCTTTTGTCACTAGTGTTGTCTTTGTCTATGATTTGTTGATATGTACCCGTGGCGTCTGTTTTTATCCACGCCGCAACTGTGATATAGCTTGGATTTAAGGATGCTGAATTTGGGATTCTTACGTAGTTGTTTAACCCATCAAATTTCAGCCCTTGGCCGAGCTTGCCGATAGCGGGCTTTACGTCGTTTTGGAGTATGCCGTCATTTCCATTTCCGCTTCTGTCTGTAGAAGTGGTGGTAGTTAAGTCTTGCCCGTCGAAAGTCCAGTGGCCGACAAGGCCGTCTGTAACTCCCCGACCAACAGTAGAGGCGTTTATACGGGCTACTCCTGCGCTGTAGAGGGCGGCAATTTCGTTAGCAGATAGAATGCGATTGTATAATCTCAGTTCATCAAGCGGACCCTGTATCTTACCTCCACCGAAATTCATATTTAAGTTATTGCTTGCATCTGAGACTTTTGTACCGACTCCATCTGTGCTAACGCTATACGAGCCCTCGACGCCGTTTATGTATATCGATACCCCTGATGCGTTTGCGGTGCCATCCCAGATAACGATAACGTGATTCCACTCATCCTCTTTGAGATCTAAGCTTGTTCGGCGATGCAGAACTGTTGTGCTGTAGCTCTTTTGAAACTGCATTTTTAAGCTTGCTGAGCTAATTCTCCACGTTCCGTTCGAAGTGTTTGGTGCTGAACTAGCTTTACCGAAAATGCCGTAAGTTGCTCGGCCTGGCTTAATCCAAAATGAAGTTGTTATACCTCCCCCCTGCTCTTCGATATTGTCGAGCGTTGTCGCAGAGCCGAAGCTAATCGTGCCCCCTGCACCATCAAAAGATATACCTGCTCCTAGCTTGCCGGCGTTTATGTATGCTGGCAGGCCGCCTGATTGAGTTATGGTACCGTTGTGGCCATTTCCGCTTGAATCGCTTACTCCCGTACCATCACCATCATTAAAGCTCCAGTAGCCGACGAGGCCAAGATTGTTTGGTGCCGTGTTCTTACTTCCACCAGCGTTGTAAAGGGCGGCTACTTCTGTGGCGGAGAGGGCGCGGTCGTATATTCTAAACTCGTCAACCTTCCCATTGAAATGCTGGTTCCCATCTCCTCGTGCACCAATTTGAAAGTTTGATG
The DNA here is from genome assembly GCA_041389085.1 of Minisyncoccota bacterium. Lineage (GTDB taxonomy): Bacteria > Patescibacteriota > Minisyncoccia > UBA6257 > 1-14-0-10-44-23 > JAUYME01. The sequence continues at coordinate 18,764 of JAWKSL010000001.1, forward strand.
TACCTCCATCGATTTCTCCAGTTATCGATGTTTCCGTACCTGCAACAGAGCCGTTTTTGTAGATAATTTTTTGCCCTGTGCCACTGTCGTAGGTAAATGCGAGGTGCGTCCACTCCCCAATTGATACGTTCGTGCCTATGAGTGTGTCGCTTAAATCAGGGGTAATAAACCTTAACTGAGTAGATGTTTCTCTTAAGTCGATGCTTCCGAATTGGCCGAAAGCCATTCTTTCTGTAACGTAAGGGCCTCTATATACCCAAAGTGCAATTGTGACTGGGCCGCCAAAGTCTTGTGCTGGTGTGTCGACATAGTCGCTTGAGCCATTAAAGTCTAGGGCGGTGCCCCGATGCCCATTTACCCAGTCAGGAGTTCCAGTTAAAGTTCCTGTGTTTCCATTTCCGCTTTGGTCGGTGACTGTTGTGCCAGAGCCGTCTTCGAAGTTCCAGTAGCCTACGAGGCCGAGATTGTTTTGCGGGGAATAGAGAATGCCGGCGTGGGCTTTTGGTACGAGTACTACAACACTAAGCACCACAAAGACGCTTACGAGAAATACTTGAATGAATTTTTTGGTGGTTAGAACGTCCATGTTGATATTAGTGCCTTGAGTCTTTCTGCTGAGCTTGCATAGGTAGTTGCTTGATACGCGTAGCCGCCGTAGCTAAACCAGATTTCAAAGGAGCTGCCTTCAAAGCCTGAATTGTTTGAATAAAACATAATTCCACTGGCCTTTTTGTCGAGACGAATTTCGAACGGGTCGCTAATTGCGGTACCAGGCAAGTCTTGCTGGATAAAGTCTGGCGTAAGGCTTATGCTGTCTGGCCCTATTTTAGTAATTGCTACCTGCATACCTTCTTTAAGAGTGTTTTCTCCCTGCTTTTGAATGAGGAGAATTTCGGTGGCTTCTGCGCCTTGTACGCTTCCGACTGTGTAGCCTTCTGGCTTACTGAAAGAAAAGCCAATGGTTGGGTGGGTGTACCTTTGTGCTGCTGTGTCGGAAACCACTCCTACCTGCTTTTCTCTCTCGACTATTTGCTCTTCGCTTGGAATTTCTACAACTTCAGTCTTTTGCGGACTGAATTTGTACACTGCAAATCCGCCCACAAGGGCTAAGGCCGCTACGCTCGCGATTATGATGTGCTTTTTATTCATGAGTCTATTGGTTTTGGCTTGATGTTGAATTTGACGCTTGCTCTACCGTTGGCTCTGGGGCAGGTGTTGATGCTTCTTCCGAGCTTGTTGCCACCTCCTCCTCGATTACCGGCTCTGGGTTAGGAGTTGGTTCTTCTTCTTCTTGAGGTGGCGTACTTGTCGCTGTATCTACCGGCTCAGTTTCTTCTGTAGTTGAGGTTTCTTCTGAGCTTGTAGCTGTTTCTTCTTCTACTGCTGGTTCTGGCTCCGGGGTTGGCTCTTCTTGGGTGGTTTGCTCTCCTGCTACCTGACCCGCTCCATCGTATACAATGTTAACGTCAAGTTCTGTGCCGTCTGAAATTGATATTTTTGCACCTTCAGCGCTTGCGAGAGAATGCCAGTTAAACTCTACGTCGTTGTCTTGGTACTGACTAAGGCGAATCGAGAAGCCGTCTTTGCTCTGATCGTCTATCCAGTAGTCGCCGTCGATCTTACTGGTTGGACTGATTGTTATGATTGGGAATGTAGTGTACATATCGGTGAACTCTACAGTCACTTCCTTGTCCCCTGGAAGGATACGCGCTATTCCTGCAGTATCTTCACCTACTTGAATGTGTTTCTTTACCCTTACATTTCCTTCAAAGGCAGCGCTCTTAGCGATCGTTATTATTCCTTCCGCTCCTGACTGCGCATCGAGCATTTGTAGCGCAACTCGACTCTCAAGCTCCATAAGCTGATTTGCCACATCTTGTACAGACTGAATAATGAGCGGAATAAACTTGCTGTGTGCCACTGACATGTATCGATAGCCTTCATCTCCTGGCTTAAGCCCTCTATCCTTGTTGTAGTCGTCGAAGTTGTTTACTGCTTCTGGGTAAAATTCTTCAACGTTTTGAGCCACAACTCCGATAGCGTTTGTTCCTGGGGCTGTCTTGTAGTTAAACTCCACAATTTCGATACCAAGCAGGTCTTGAAGGCCGTAGTGTGTTTTTCTAATGTTTTCTTTGAGACGACTGTCTGACATATTGTTTAGCTGCACACCTCCTGCTCCGTCTCCACTGATTGACCCGGTCGTACCATTGTTGAAGAGAATGTAGTAGTCGTTTACGGTTGGCACACCAAGGTTAGGGAAGTCTGCGTTTATAACTGCGCTTGCTCCTCCGGCAAAGGTTTCGTTTCTGAAGTCTGCTACTGCAATTGTTCCTGTGTTTTCGCTTCCACTAACTCCGAAGTGCGAACCACCCAGTGTTGCTGCTGAACGGTTTACTCCAACGGCTACTCCGTTGTTTGAGCCTGGGTTTGATCCAACAACGAACTTGTGCTCGGTACCTCCGGTACTGCTTGCGACTACGAAATCTTCGCCGAAGTTGGTAATTGTTGTTGTTCCAATAAGAACTGACGTTGATGCAATGGTAAGAATTGGGTTTGTTGCATCTTCGTCTCTAAAGGTAAGGAAGTCGCCCGCAAGGTTTGCGGTGCCGTATCCGTAGGTGCCGTACTGAGTTGTAAGCTCCCAGGTACTGGTACCAAGGTGTAGTGACTCAGTCCAGGTATTGCTAAAGCGGTAGGTTGAAGAACCGATGTCGTATGACAAGTTTGCACCTGGATAAATGTCTCCGGTAATTGTAAGGGCGGCTCCTGCAATACCTACAGAGCCAACTCCTACTCTGCTGTTTGTCGCGTCTACAAGAAGCACGTTTGCATTTCCTGCCTCACCTACTCGTAGGTCTCCGTCGATGTCAAATGAGAACGCTGGCGAGGTTGTTCCTATACCGATGTTTCCGCTGCTAATAGATGATCCTGTTCCGTCTATACCTGTACCAAAGATTATATTTCCGATGTTTAGGGTATTTGCTGAGTTGTTTGCTACCGCATCGATGTTGTAACCGATGATGATGTTGTTTGAGCCGGTGGTAAGATTGTCTCCTGCTGCATAACCGATAGTTATGTTATTTGCTCCAGAATTTATCGCGTTTCCGGCATAGTATCCAAGCGCGGTGTTATTTGCCCCAGTTGTAGCCTGCAGTGCGTTTGAACCAATAGCAGTGTTACTGTGGCTTGTTGAGTTCGTCGCAAGAGCGCTTCTTCCAAGGGCAGTGTTTCCTGTTCCAGTTACGTTATTTTCAAGAGCATTGGTTCCGATTGCAGTGTTATCGTTTCCGTTTGTATTGTCGAACAGAGCGGCGTTTCCAAGCGCAACGTTCGAGTTTCCTTGGTTTATTGAATAGAGCGATTGATATCCGATACCGATGTTGTTGTATCCTGCGGAGCTGTTATCTGAAGGCTGACTGAGACCAGCCTGGCGACCGAGGTAAAGGTTCCATGTGTTGTAGTTGCTGAAGCTTGGGTCCGGGTCGGTCGCAACGAGGCGGAACATTTCAACTCCGGCTGCGTCGTACATAAAGATACCTGAGCTTGTGGCTGTGTATGCGCCCACTGCTCCATTTGTGTACATCGCGAGCGGGGAAGCTGAAGTAGCGCTACTATCAATAGTAAGAGTTGCGCTTGGGGTGGTAGTACCGATTCCTACCTGCCCTGCACTTGTATCTACAAAGAAGGTGTTTGCTGCACCTGCCTCACCTACTCTAAGGTCGCCGTCTACGTCGAGGAGGTAGGCTGGGGTGCTTGTGCCGATACCGACGTTGCCAGAAGTATCGATAGCGAAAGGTATATTGAACCCTGTCGCATCATACAAGAAGAATCCTCCGGCCTCTACGCCACCTCCTGCAGCATTCAATGATCCCGCTGTAGCGATAATCCATTCACGGCCACCCGTATCTGTTGAGTGAAGCACTAGACCTGCACCAAGTACATCAGCAGTGTCGATAACTAATGAGTAGTCGACACTGGTGAGAGCTGGCAAGGTACTACCTCCTTGAATACGTAGGAATGCATTTGGTGTGGTTGTGCCGATTCCAACATATCCGTTTGTAGCGTCTACAAAGAATGCATCTGCGCTTCCTGCTTCCCCAACCCTCAAGTCGCCGTCTACGTCGAGGCGATATGCTGGAGTGCTTGTGCCAATACCGATGGCGTCTGCGTCTGCGTCTACGAAGAAGAGGTTTGTAACTGTGTCGCCCTCTATTCTAAAGTCGGCGTTTGTACCGTCTTCGTTCCACACTACACCGAAGCCTCCTGAGTTGATGGCTAGGGCTGCGTCTAGGATCATAGTGTCGGCAAATTCAGTGAAGTTGAGAGAGTCTGCTTGGATGTTGGCTGCGCCAATGCTGATGGTTGAGCTGGTAATAGAAGTGATTCGCCCATCTTCGTTTACAAACATGGTAAGCGTTGAGTTGGTAGCTCCGTAGGTGTTTGAAGCCACTCCGGTATCTGAAAGCTCATCGCTATCTACGGCTCCTGTAGCAATTTCGCTTGAGCCAACAGCGTTTGCAGCAATTTCGCTTGAGCCAACAGCGTTTGCTTGAATTTCATCTGCGCCAACTGAGTCAGACGTAAGCTCTGCTGAAGTAATGCTGTCTGCGGGAAGCGCTACCGAGCTGGTTACTCTGAGCGTTCCGATGGTTGAACTCGTAAAGCTTGAGTCGCCCTCTACTACGAAGCGGTAGATAGGGGTAGAGCTTGCGATACCGATGTTTCCGGTGCTGATAGTAGTTCCTGTGCCATCGAGGCTGGTACCGAATATGAGGTTTCCGATGTTTAAGGTGTTTGCTGAGTTTGTGGCGCGGGAGCTAATATTTACACCGATAATGATGTTGTTGCTTCCGGTTGAGAGCGTTGTGCCTGAAAGCTTTCCGATTGTGATATTGTTACTTCCGGTATTTATGTTTAACCCTGCATCTACACCAAGCGCTACGTTACTTGATCCTGACGTAATACTATCTCCTGCCCCATATCCAATACCAACGTTGTCGTCTCCGCTTGTAAGATTTAGAAGGCTGTTTCGACCAACAGCTACGTTTCGCTCCGCCCCTGAAGAAGTAACGTTAAACATAGCTGCGCGACCAACTGCTACGTTGTCTGTACCATTTGTCATGTTGAGAGCAGCTTGATACCCAACTACTGTATTGAATGATCCGGTGGTATTATCCTGCAGAGCTTGGTAACCAATAGCGGAGTTACCCCCTCCCGCAGTTAGGAACTGGAGAGCTTCGGCACCGATAGCTGTGTTGTTGCTTGATAAAACTGCTGCGCTCCCTGCCGCCCCATATCCAATAAACACGCTGTTTGCAACGTTAACTGCTAAATGACCTGCGTTATACCCAATTGCTACGTTGTGGTTGGCTGTAAGATTGTCTGCTGCTCCTGCACCTTCTCCGATAAAGACTGACTCTCCTGAGTTGAGCACTTCAAGAGTTCTGGTTGCCATCCTAAATACCTGAGTGCCTCCAAGGCCAAAGAGTATTTGGTCTGCATCTGCACTCGGTTCTACATCTACGTAGGTGTCTGAGTCGTCGTCTATTATGCTGGTGCTTCCTGAGCTGAGTGAGCTGGTTGAAAGGTTCGTTATACGCCCATCTGCGTCGATGGTAAGAGTTAGAGCTTCGTTTGCATCTCCAAATGTACCTGCTGTTACCCCTGAGCTTGCTATTTCGTTGGCACCAATACTTCCTGCTGGGAGAGCTACTGAGCTAGTAACAAGGAGGCTACCAATAGTGGTAGAGGTAATTGAGGCGTCGCCCTCAACTGAGAGGCGGTAGGTAGGGGTGGAGCTTCCAATACCTACATCTCCAGCAGTGTCAATAGCGAAAGGAATATTGACGGTGGTCGCATCTAACAAGAAGAACCCTCCAGCTTCTACGCCGCCACCTGCAGCATTCATTGACCCCGCCGTACCAATAACCCATTCACGCCCGCCCGTGTCTGTTGATTGAAGTGCTAGCCCTGCACCAAGCACGTCGCTTGTGTTAATTACTAGAGAATAATCAACGGCTGTAAGGGATGGGAGGGTACTACCCCCTTGAATGCGTAGAAATGCATTTGGCGTGGTTGTGCCAATTCCAAGCTGACCATCAGTGTTTACTACGGCGAGCACACTTGAGTCTGAACCTCTCCACTGAGTTATGTCTGCTGTTTGGCTTGAAGTAGCCTGGAAAATAGAAGTGATTGTGTCTGACTCTTTCCCAACTACGTGCAAGGTGGAGCTTGGAATGCCGTTTAGGCCGATTACTGTGTTGCCCATGAGGGTGCTACTGGTGTAGTTAAAGAATCCAGTTGCGCTGCTTTGAATAGTAAGCCCTCCGTAGGTTGATATATTGCCAGTAGCATTGAGGCCTGACTGCGTGGTAATTTGTCCGTTGTCGGCGATGTTGAATACATCACCTTGGAAGGCAGTTTCGTTAAAGAATCTTAGGAATGGCCTACTTGCACCATCTTCTTGAACGATGGTAAGTTGGGCGTCTCCTGAAGGTGTGCTTGTACCAATTCCTACCTGGTCGCCTGCTGAGTCTACAAAGAAGGTGTTTGCGCTTCCCGCTACTCCTACTCTAAAGTCGCCATCTACGTCGAGAAGGTAGGCTGGGGTGCTCGTGCCAATACCAATGGCGTCTGCGTCTGCATCTACAAAGAAGAGGTTAGTAACGGTGTCGCCCTCTATCCTAAAGTCTGCGTTTGTACCATCTTCGTTCCAAACTACGCTGTTTCCTACGTTGTTTATAGCAAGAGCTGCGTCTAAGGTCATGGTGTCGGCAAACTTATCGAAGTCGAGGCTGTCGTTTGCAATATTGTCTGTACCAATGCTGATGGTGCTTGAGGTTACTGAGGTGAGACGTCCATCTGCATCTACGGTGAGGAGCAAGGTTGAGTTGGTAGCTCCGTAGCTTCCTGCTGAGACTGCGGTTGCCGCGAGTTCGCTTGGGCCAATGCTTCCTGCTGGGAGAGATACTGAGCTTGTGACAAGGAGAGTGCCGATGGTGGTTGAAGTGATTGAGGCATCTCCTTCTACTGAGAGGCGGTAGGTAGGGGTTGAGCTTGCGATACCGATGCTGCCTGAGCTAATTGTGGTTCCTGTGCCGTCGATACTGGTACCAAAGATGAGATTTCCGATGTTTAAGGTGTTTGCTGATCCTATGGCGCGCGTCAATGTCGTAACCAATAATAATGTTGTTTGAGCCGGTGGTAAGGTTGTCTCCTGCTTGCAGTCCAATGAGTACGTTATTTTCCCTTCTGTAAGGTTGTATCCTGCAGAGTACCCGAGCGCTGTGTTACTGCCCCGGTTGCAGTGGATAGAGCATAGTTACCAACTGCAGTACTATTGTTTCCTGTTTCATTTGAAAAAGAGCAGCGTATCCTAGGGCAGTGTTGTCGAATCCGGTTGTGTTTGTGTAAAGAGCGTAGTTACCGACTGCAATATTTCCATACCCATCAGTATTTGAGTAAGAGCTTGAACACCGAGCGCAGTGTTCTCTGTACCCTCGTTGATAGAGTAAAGAGTCTGATATCCGATACCAGTATTAAACCAACCTGCGGAGCTGTTGTCTGAGGGCTGATTTAAACCAGCCTGGCGACCGATATAGAGGTTCCAGGTGTTGTAATTAGTTTGTGTTGGGTCTGGATCTGTAGCGACAATACGGAGTGTTTCTACCCCGCTGCATCGTAGAGGAAAATACCTGAGCTTGTCGCTGTATATGCTCCTACTGACCCGTTTGTGGTGATTGAAAGTGGGGCTGCACTTGAGCCCTGCTGTCGATGCTAAGTGTTGCTGCTGGCGTACTCGTACCAATACCAATTCTGTCTGTAGACGCATCCACAAAGAAGAGATTAGTCGCCGTGTCTCCCTCAATTCTGAAGTCTGAGTCTGCTCCATCTTCGTTCCAAACAACACCAAAGCCTCCTGAGTTGATGGCTAGGGCTGCGTCTAAGTCTAGAGTGTCTTGGAATTGAGCGAAATCGAGTGAATCGTCAGCAATGTTTGCAGCGCCAATGCTGATGGTGCTTGATGTTACTGAAGTAAGTCTTCCATCTGCGTCTACGGTGAGGAGAAGGGTTGAGTTGGTCGCTCCGTAGCTTCCTGCTGAGACTGCGGTTGCGGCGAGTTCATTAGGGCCGATTGAGTCAGCTGGAAGAGAGACTGAGCTTGTAACTCTGAGTGTTCCGATGGTTGAGCTGGTAAAGCTTGAGTCGCCCTCTACTACAAATCGGTAGAGAGGGGTGGAGCTGGCGATACCGATGTTTCCTGAGCTGATAGTGGTTCCTGTGCCGTCGAGGCTTGTTCCGAAGATGAGGTTTCCGATGTTTAAGGTGTTGGCTGAGCTTGCTGCACGGGTTGAAATGTTTGTACCAATTACGATGTTGTTGCTTCCGGTTGTAAGAGTTGTACCAGAGAGCTCTCCTATCATTATGTTGTTGCTTCCGGTGAGGAGGTTTACTGCTGAGTTAACACCGATCGTTATGTTTGTAGAACCACTCGTAATGTTGAATCCTGCTTGATATCCGATAGCAACGTTCTCGTCTCCACTCGTTAGGTCGATAAGCGTACTTCTACCAACTGCTACGTTGTCATCTGCTCCCGAAGAAGTTACGTTAAACATCGCTGCACGACCAATTGCTACGTTGTTTTGCCCGTTTGTCATGTTGAGCGCGGCTTGATATCCAACTGCAGTATTGAATGCACCCGAGCTGTTATCTTGCAGTGCTTGGTATCCGATTGCGGTGTTTGCGCCCCCTGAGGTAATAGCCTGCAGCGCCTCCGCTCCTACCGCAGTGCTATTGCTCCCCGTGATAACTGAGTTCCCTGCCACTCCATATCCAATAAAAACGTTATTTGCAATATTTACCCCAAGATGCCCTGCATTGTAACCAATAGCTACGTTATTATTTGACGTAAGGTTGTCTGCTGCTCCTGCTCCCTCGCCGATAAACACCGAGCCCCCTGAATTCAGCACCTCTAGGGTTCGCGTAGCCATCCTAAACACTTGAACACCCTCGAGAGCAAAGAGAATTTGGTCGGCATCTGCGCTTGGCTCTACATCTACGTAGGTGTCTGAGTCGTCGTCGATAATACTGCTACTGCCGGTGCTAAGAGAGCTTGTTGCAAGGCTAGTAATGCGCCCGTCTGCATCGATGGTAAGAGTGAGGGCCTCGTTTGCATCTCCAAATGTACCTGCAGTAACTCCTGAGCTTGCGAGTTCGTTTGCACCAATTGAGCTTGCAGGAATGATAAGTGAGCTGGTAACAATGAGGCTACCGATGGTGGTAGAAGTGATTGAGGCGTCGCCTTCTACTGAGAGCTTGTAGGTTGGGGTTGAGCTTGCGATGCCGACGTTGCCGCCATCGGTAGCAAGGGTTGTGGTAGCTTCGGTGGTGAAGCGAGTGTTATTGAATGTACCCAGAGTAGCTGTACCTACGCGGCCGATGTAAGCATCTACTGAGCCCGCCCCGTTACTGAATACCAATTGACCACCGCTGTTGCCGAATCCGTCGCCTCCAACAATAACTGAGAACTCATCTGGTGCGCTTCCTCCAAAAGCCATACCATCTGAAATCCAAGCTTTGTGCGGTGCTGCTGGAAGGATAATACTTGTTCCCACTGTAAGAGTTCGAGTGTTGCTGTCTGTGTAAAGTTCAAAAATTCCAGAGCCTGCCTCAAGAATTCTTGTGCTATTTCCGGCGCTCAACCAAAGGCTTCCTCCGCTAATAGTCGTGGTGCCGGCAACTTGCAGAAGTGATGCTGGCGCTGTGGTACCAATTCCAACTCGTCCGCTTGCAAAATCATATACAAATCCTCCGCTTGCTACGTTTACTCCTCCGGCAAATGTTGAGGTTCCTGTGGTTGAAGTTGCAGTAAATATTCCAGCTTGTGCTGAGTTTCCAAGTGATGAAGTGCCTTCAACTGAAAGAGTGTAGTTTGGTGTAGAGCTACCAATACCGATTCTGTCGTTTCCGGCATCTACGAAGAACAAGTTTTGATCTGAGTCTCCCTCAATTCTGAAGTCTGAGTCTGCTCCATCTTCGTTCCAAACAACACCAAAGCCTCCTGAGTTGATGGCTAGGGCTGCGTCTAAGTCTAGAGTGTCTTGGAATTGAGCAAAGTCGAGTGAATCGTCTTGAATGTTTGCTGAGCCAATGCTGATGGTGCTTGATGTTACTGAGGTGAGACGTCCATCGGCATCTACAGTGAGGAGAAGGGTTGAGTTGGTCGCTCCGTAGCTTCCTGCTGAGACTGCGGTTGCGGCGAGTTCATTAGGGCCGATTGAGTCAGCTGGAAGAGAGACGCTGGTAGTTACGGTAAGGACACCAATGGTTGAGCTGCCAAAGGTTTGTTCTGCCGTGTTTATCGCTACGGTTGGGGTTGCTCCTTCCCCTGTTCCACCGGTGACGATGAGGCCAGTACCCTGGGTAAGGGTTGCGAGGTAGTTTCCGGTGGTGTCAGTGGTGAGGGCTACTGAATCTGGCGCAATTTCATCGGCACCAATTGAGTCTGCAGGGATTGAGAGTGAACTTGTGACACTCAAGGTACCTACGGTGGTGCTTGCAGTGTAGGTGTTGGTTGAGAAGTATGCGGTACCATCGTCAGCAAAGGTGACAAAGGCTACGCCATTGTCTTGGATGGTGAAGTCGCCTGTTGAATTGAGGTTGATGGTGAAGGCATTGGCGCCAAGAGCGATGGTGGTTGCAGCATCGAGGCTGAGAGAGTCGGCAAATTCAGTGAAGTTGAGTGAGTCTGCTTGGATGTTGGCAGCGCCAATGCTGATGGTGCTTGATGTTACTGAGGTGAGACGTCCATCGGCATCTACAGTGAGGAGAAGGGTTGAGTTGGTCGCTCCGTAGCTTCCTGCTGAGACTGCGGTTGCGGCGAGTTCATTAGGGCCGATTGAGTCAGCTGGAAGAGAGACGCTGGTAGTTACGGTAAGGACACCAATGGTTGAGCTGCCAAAGGTTTGTTCTGCCGTGTTTATCGCTACGGTTGGGGTTGCTCCTTCCCCTGTTCCACCGGTGACGATGAGGCCAGTACCCTGGGTAAGGGTTGCGAGGTAGTTTCCGGTGGTGTCAGTGGTGAGGGCTACTGAATCTGGCGCAATTTCATCGGCACCAATTGAGTCTGCAGGGATTGAGAGTGAACTTGTGACACTCAAGGTACCTACGGTGGTGCTTGCAGTGTAGGTGTTGGTTGAGAAGTATGCGGTACCATCGTCAGCAAAGGTGACAAAGGCTACTCCATTGTCTTGGATGGTGAAGTCGCCTGTTGAATTGAGGTTGATGGTGAAGGCATTGGCGCCAAGAGCGATGGTGGTTGCAGCATCAAGGCTGAGAGAGTCGGCAAATTCAGTGAAGTTGAGTGAGTCTGCTTGGATGTTGGCAGCGCCAATGCTGATGGTGCTTGATGTTACTGAAGTGAGACGTCCATCGGCATCTACAGTGAGGAGAAGGGTTGAGTTGGTCGCTCCGTAGCTTCCTGCTGAGACTGCGGTTGCGGCGAGTTCTGAGCTACCTACGCTGTCGGCGGCGAGTTCATTTGCGGTGATTGAGTCACTGCTAATTCCAAATGTTATCGAGTCTGCAGCTGCACTTCCGGTAATGGTTATTATGTTTGAGCTTGTTGCAAGCGTTAGTGTATCTGTTGGGCCATCTGCTACAGGGCTCGTTCCAAGTGGAGTAACGATGGTCTCAAATGAGTTTGACCCTCCCCCTGCTCCAGCAACAGTCGTACTTGAGAGTGAGGTGATTCTTCCGTCTGCATCTACGGTAAGTACTAGCGTTTGATCTGAGGCGCCATATGTTCCTGCAGTCACCCCTGAGCTTGCGAGCTCATTTGCACCAATACTACTTGCAGGCAAAGTTACCGAACTTGTAACGAGTAGCGATCCAACTGTGGTACTGGTAATGCTTGCATCTCCCTCTACTGAGAGTCTGTAGGTTGGAGTTGAGCTCGCGATACCAATTCTGTCTGTAGACGCATCCACAAAGAAGAGATTAGTCGCCGTGTCTCCCTCAATTCTGAAGTCTGAGTCTGCTCCGTCTTCGTTGAAGGTTATATCAAAGTCTGTGGTGTTTATTACGAGCGCTGCATCTAGGTCGAGCGTATCTTCGAGTTGCGCGAAATCTAATGAGTCATCGCCGATGGTAGCTGCAATACTGGTGGTTGAGAGAGAAGTAATTCTTCCATCTGTGTCTACCGTAAGCACTAGTGTTTCGTCTGAGGCTCCGTAGCTTCCTGCGGTAACTCCTGAGCTTGCGAGCTCTGAACTTCCTACGCTGTTGGCTGCGAGTTCTGTTGCGGTTATTGAGTCTCGCAGGGAGAGATACTGAGCTTGTGACTAAGAGAGTGCCAATGGTGGTAGAGGTGATTGAGGCATCTCCTTCACTGAGAGCTTGTAGGTTGGGGTGGTTGAGGCGATACCGATGTTGTAGGCTTCTCCGAAAAGTATATAATCTGATGCTCCTTCAATCATTGAAAGCGCTAACTCACCTCCTGCCGTAAAGCCGATTTGATCCGTACTAAAGATCATGAAAGTGTTTGTGTCGCCTTCATGGTAGAGGTTTTGTGCGAGATAGTTGGAGAGATTGCCGAGCGTTGCTGATCCAGTGAAGTTTGCTGAGCTTGTAACAAGAAGAGTGCCAATGGTTGAGCTGCCAAAGGTTTGTTCTGCCGTGTTTATCGCTACGGTTGGGGTTGCTCCTTCCCCTGTTCCACCGGTGACGATGAGGCCAGTACCCTGGGTAAGGGTTGCGAGGTAGTTTCCGGTGGTGTCAGTGGTGAGGGCTACTGAATCTGGCGCAATTTCATCGGCACCAATTGAGTCTGCAGGGATTGAGAGTGAACTTGTGACACTCACAGGTACCTACGGTGGTGCTTGCAGTGTAGGTGTTGGTTGAGAAGTATGCGGTACCATCGTCAGCAAAGGTGACAAAGGCTACTCCATTGTCTCGGATGGTGAAGTCGCCTGTTGAATTGAGGTTGATGGTGAAGGCATTGGCGCCAAGAGCGATGGTGGTTGCAGCATCAAGGCTGAGAGAGTCGGCAAATTCAGTGAAGTTGAGTGAGTCTGCTTGGATGTTGGCAGCGCCAATGCTGATGGTGCTTGATGTTACTGAAGTGAGACGTCCATCGGCACTACAGTGAGGAGAAGAGTTGAGTTGGTAGCTCCGTAGCTTCCTGCTGAGACTGCGGGTTGCGGCGAGTTCGTCTGAACCAACTGCTCCCGTAGCAATTTCACTTGCCCCAACAGAGTCAGCATCAAGGCTGCAGTTCGTGCCGTTACAGGTGAAGTCACCAAAGTCTGCAGCTGCAAGGTTGTCTGGATTGATTGGTGTTCGCAGTAATCTCTTGACCTGAAAGACTCAAGTAGTCTTCCCCGCAAGAGTTACTGCATCGTGAAAAGCAACTGTTGTGGTCGCTACTGAGCGATTCGCCCATCAGTGTCGATGGTAAGGGTAAGCACTTCGGTGCTTGATCCGTAGGTGCCTGAGGTTACCTCCTGAGCTTGCGAGTTCGTTAGCTCCAATGCTTCCTGCTGGGAGAGATACTGAGCTTGTGACAAGGAGGGTGCCGATGGTAGTAGAGTGGCTGAAGCATCTCCTCGACTGAGAGGCGGTAGGTAGGGGTTGAGCTTGCGATGCCAATCCTATCGGTTGAGGCGTCGACAAAAAGAGGTTGGTGATTGAATCTCCTCGATACGGAAGTCGCTATCTCCTCCGTCTTCGTTCCAGACAACACCAAAGCCCGCTGAGTTGATAGCAAGGTTTGCATCTAGGGTTAGGGTGTCAGCAAGGTCGGTGAAGTCGAGTGAGTCAGCAGCGACACTGGCAGAGATACTACTGGTCGCAAGGCTGGTGATGCGGCCGTCTTCATCGATGGTGAGAGTGAGCGCTTCTGCGCTTGATCCGTAGGTGCCTGAGGTTACTCCTGAGCTTGCGAGTTCGCTTGCACCAACTGCGCCAGCAGCTATTTCGTCTGAGCCTACCGCGTCAGTCGCAATTTCATCTGAGCCTACTGCGTCAGTTGCTATTTCTGCGCTGTCGATGCTTCCCGCTGGAATGCTTAGTGTTGAAGTTACGGTGAGTGCTCCGATTGTTTGATTGAGTGCGGTAACGTTGCCGTTAAACGTTATCGTGCCGTCGTCGTTGAACGATGCAAAAACTGTGCCGTTGTCGGAAATGATAAAGTCGCCTGAGCTATCGAGATTGAAAGTGAACGCGTTTGCTCCAAGAGCGATGCTTGTTGCTGCGTCGAGGCTGAGCGTGTCTGAAAACTCTGAGAAGTCGAGCGAGTCGGCACCGACTCCGAGAGAGATTGATGAGCCGTTGAAGTAGAGCACCTGTTTTGGTTGTAGAGCGCGCTGGTTGTATCTGACGGAGTGGTTGAGGCGAGGTAGAGACCGTTTGCGCTCAAGTTGCCACCGGCTGTGTATACCGGGATAGAGCTTGAGGCTACGGTGGTGCTTGCGTGGAAGCCGTCAACGGTGTCTGAGTTTATCGCGTACCCAGCTGAAACTATGCGCTGGCGAGGAGAAAGTGTTTCGAAAGTGATGTTGTCTGAAGACACTTCAACCTGGAGGTAAATTCTCGCTCTCGCTGTTGAAGTCGTAGTCGAGCGCCTCTGTATCATCGCCGATGTTTACAGAGAAAAGGCCGTTGGTAACGCTCACGGTCGTGGCTGATGGAGCACCAGCTGGCCAAAGCTTTGTGCCTGAACCTGGAGTAGCGTCGTCGTAGATTGAAAACCTGAAGTAATAGTCTGTGCCTGAGCCGCCGAGAGCGTCTCCGCTTGAGTCGTTAAGACGACCCTGGTAGTTGATGACGTATGGCACGCCCTGTGCGAGAGCGAGCTCTGCTATGAAAAGCCCTGGAGTTGTGGAGATGAGGGCGATGGTTAAAACACTTGCGCAAATACGGCTTAATACAGAAAAAAGATCACTTATTTTGACGGTAAAAATAGGGAACATTTGGTAGAAATCCGGGACTGAAATCTGTCTGAGAAACTAGTGAAAAATCTCTCCCAAAATCTTCACTAATTTCCTCTTAATTTTACCATTAAAATTACGCATAATTATGCGTAATTTTGGGGATATGTTTTACCCTATTTTTTAGTGCACTTTTACACCGTTTTCTATTGACTTTTCTGGGCCAATAAGAGTGGGTTTTTCGTCTAGGCTTCCGGCCATGAGAGTCATGCCTTGACTCTCTACTCCCTTCATGGTGCGAGGAGCTAAATTTGCAAGGATTGGAACCTGCTTCCCAACGAGCTCTTCAGGGCTGTAAAACTGCGCAATACCCGCACAAACACTACGTTTTTCCGCTCCTAAGTCTACGGTGAGCTTGAGAAGCTTGTCGGCCCCCTCTATTGACTCAGCGGCCAAGATGGTTCCTATTCGGATGTCGAGCTTGGCAAAGTCGTCGTAGCTTATGGTTTCAATTTTTTTCTCTTCGTTAGCTTCTTCCATGTTTTTCGATATTTTTGTTTAGTAATGCCAGGCTGAATTTGTCGGAAATATTTTTCTCTTTGTCGTCGATTAGTTTAAGATCTTGCAAAATATTGTCGAGCGTCGCTTCATACGCTGCATTTATTTTTGCCACCATTTTCATGTATGCCGTTACAAACGCGGTGTACGCATCGGCTTTTTCGTCGATGCTTAAGTCGGAATTTAGATAACTTTCCAAAAGTTTTTTTGCTGCTGCAAAGTCCCCTACGTGGAAGAGTCTATCTATTTCAAATTGGTCGTTTTGAATTGTCATAATTGTTGATAGAACGTAGTAAATATGAGGGTTTTAGCGCGATCTTTCGACTTTCCAGAAAGTAAGAATTGCTTAAAAGTTTCTTTTAAAACTTTGCGAGCCTGCGAGCTTTCTATGCCGTCTTTTTCTACCTTACTACCAAATTTTTGGACAATGTTTTTAAGTTTTTTCAGTGGCCCTTCGCCGTGCATTTCAATTTTTTGGATTTCTGAAATCGCTTCTTTTGCGAGTGCTTGCAAAATAAGTCCGTTGATATATTCGCTCACATTTTCACTACTCTCCTCTCCTTCGTTGAATGAAAAATTGTCGAGGATGCCAATTGGATCGTCTACTTCTTTGAGCGCCAAAACTTTTTCTCGGGCGCGTTCAAGACTGACTAAATCTTCTACGTTTAGGAGCTTTCTTATGTTTTCTTGAGCGGCCTTTTGAGCAGCCTGCCAGACTTCGCCAAGCACTGCGCTGGCGTCTATTACTTGGTCTCTTTCTTGGCCTAACTGGGCTAAAAGCTGGCGTTCTACCTCAACTATTTGCTCACTGCTATGTACTCTCTCAAGAGCCTCTTTTTCGCGCCTCTGATAGCCTTCTAAGCGGCTTCTGCCCTCTTCTCTTGTGAGATCTAGGGCTTTGCCCATAACGCCCTTAAAACCGCTTAAAACGGCCCTTATCGGCCTGCTGTGGCTGTCTCCAAACTCGTTGTCTACTTGCGTATATGCGCTCCTAAATCCGTAGAGGAAGGCGCCTGCATAAGTGCGCTTGGCTACAAGCTCTTCGCGCGTCTCTTTTCTCTTTTCTCTCTCTGCCTTTGCTGCGTCTCCCGCTTCTTGGCCTTTTGTTTTCTGCTGCTCTATCGTCTCCTCCTTTTCGGCTATACTCTGACGAGTACGCTCAAGCTCGTTGGCTAGGAAGTAGTTTTCTCCTATGCTCTCAATGTCTTCTATGGCCTGTTTTTGGAATTTGATAACGAGCTGCTTTTCTAGCCCTTTTTCAATTTCTGCTCCGTGTTCAACTTTAAATATATCCCTTGCATTTGCTACGAAGGCCTTAGCTAGCTCTGGCGCATTCTTATAGGCTACCCAAGAGCGCACCATCTGCTCGCTATGATCTATATCTGGACTTGTTTCATAGTGAGCTGAAAATGCCCCTACAAAGCCTTTATCTGCTAGCGCTTGATCGAGAAGCTTTTGTTCCTCTGTTTTTGACTGCTCTCTTCTTACCTGCTCAATTCTTTCCTGAACGTAGGTTATGCTGTCACTATCTCTTCGCCCTTCGTCAACTACTTCTAGAGAGTCATTAAATGCTTCTTTTTCAGTAACCTCACCCTTTTCGAGGGCCTCCATAATTTGGTCTACCCTTCCTCTTTGCTCCTCTGTAAGAGGTATATCTCTGCTTTCCTGAACCGACTCTTCTGTCTTTTCTGGAGCCTCTATCCTTACTCTCTGAGGTTCTTTTCCCTCTAAGTCCTCTACCTTGAACTGTGTATTCTCTGCGCTTTCTTGTTCTTTCTTTTGCTCAATCTCCCTCTCTTTATCTGCTTCTTCCGGTATCTCCTGCTCTTCGAAGTGCTGATCTTCGTCCTTTTGCGTTGGCTCGTAGTCTAAAATATTTGTTACTATCTCGCTAAATCTCCTCTGCACGGGCATTGCGATTTTATCAACCTGAGCCTTGCTTAGACCCTCTTTTTCCGACAGGGTGTCTTTTGCTTCCTTAAGAATTTCTCTAAAACGCTCCTGGGCTTCTGTTTCATTTATTCTTTCTACTTCTAGCTCATCAAAAATTTCCCCAACACCTGCTTTTAGTGCATCTCTGAGTTCGTCTTTGTACCTTGAGAATTCTTTGCTTGATAAAGCCTTCCGTTTCACCGCAGCTTCTGGCTGCTCCGGAGTAATTTTCTGATAGGCTCTCTCTGCACGCTTAAAATCACTTTTGAATGATGTGACTATTTTCTCTGCATCTTCATCGCTGCACTTTCCCTCAAGAAGTCGCTTCACGTAGTCAGGTAGCTCAGCAATGAACCGCCCTGCCTCTTCTTTGGAAATTGCCCCTTTTTCGCAATCTGAATGAACCTCCCTAATGTGCACGTTTAGAGCCTTTCTTGTTTCTGCCCTTAATGCACTTACCTCGGGCGATCTTTCACGTTCTAAAATTTTTCTAGCAGCACTGAGCTTTTCTTCACTGATCTGATCTACATCTCCTGCAGCATCTTGTATTTGCGCTAATTCTCCGCTTTTCTCCATAAAAGCATTATACCTTAGAACTAGATTTTAGAGGCTCGATTTTAGACGTTGGAATAGCGCTCAAACAAAACACTACAACAAATCCGGCCGGATATGATATAGTGCTTTTCTTGATTTGGCGGCTCCTGAGCGTACGCCCGCCCAGAACTTTAACGGCTCACACGTACGTGTGAGCCGTTAAAGTTCTGGGCTAGAACGTAGTATTGATGCGCCCCTGTCCGTGTGAGGCGTTTAAATCAAATGCCTATCGGGTGGTGAATGGAAGAAGAGCCATGTGGCGAGCGCGCTTGATAGCTACTGCCAATTGACGCTGGTATTTTGCACTGGTGCCGGTGTACTTTGGGTCGATTATCTTCCCTTGTGCAGAAACGAAACGCTTAAGAAGATCGATGTCTTTGTAGTCGATGTACTTTATGTTTTGGCTTCTAAAGTGGCACTGCTTTTGTTTTTTCATATATCTAGAATGGTAAATCTTCTGGCTTTATCTCATCGTCGAGGTCTATGGTTGGAATTTCTTCCTCTTTTACCTCTTGGCTTTGATTTTCTTGGCTTGCTACTGGCTTACTGAATGAGGGGCTTGGACCTGAACTTCCCCCTCCTGCCTTGGCACCAAACTGTACTCTGTCGGCGATAATTTCAGTAACGTAGCGCTTGTTTCCTGACTGGTCTTCGTAGTTTCTGGTTTGAATTCTTCCCTCTACAAGGGCCTCTTGGCCTTTTTTGAGGTACTGCGCTGCTGTTTCTGCCTGCTTACCCCACACAACAATGTTGTGGAACTCAGTCTCTTCTTGGCGCTGACCGTCTTTTGTCCAGTAGCGGTTTGTTGCTACTGAGAAACTTGCTACGCTCTGACCTGTTTTTGTTGATCTGAGCTGTGGGTCAGCTGTGAGTCTACCGATGATGTAAGCCTTGTTAAGATTCATTAACTTACGAGTTCTTCAAGCTTTTCTTCGAGCTTTTCGTTGCTTAGATTTTCGATATTTTCAACCTTGGTCTTTGCTGCCTTCTTTTGCTTCTTTTCTTTCGTTTCTGGCTTTGGAAGCTTGATTACAAGAATACGGAGCACCTCAGGGGTCATTTCGAGCTTATCTGAAAGCACTTTGATGTTTTCTGGGTTTTCAGCGGTAAAGTGCAGATAGCCAAATTGTCCTGTGGTTTGCTTCTTTATTTCGTAGGCAAGGCGGATGTCTTTGAGCTCTCCCTCGTGTACAAGATCAAGTGAGCTTGCCTTTAGGAGGTCTAAAACAACGCTTTTTTCTACCCCGTCTTTGAGAAGGTAGCCAAGTTCGTAGATTGTCTTTGTTTCTTTTTCCATTCTGTATGTTTTATTGGGTAAGCTTGAAATTAACAGATTTTGAGCTTCTGGTCAACTAGGCTAGAGCCTCTTCGTCGTCTTCGCCAGTATCGTTGTTAAAGGCCTGATCTCCGAGGTAGTTGAGCCCTACTGGGATGGTGCGACCGATAATAACGTTTTCCTTAAGACCGCGGAGCTTGTCTACCTTTCCGTCGAGGGCGCTTGCGATAAGAACGCGAGCGGTTTCTTGGAAGGATGCTGCTGAAAGGAAGCTTTCGGTTGAAAGTGCCACCTTGGTGATTCCCATAAGGATCTGCTTTGCCTTTGCAGGGGCTTTACCAGCCTTTTTCAGCTCTGCGTTCATTTCCTTAAACTGGCTTTTTTCGAGCACTTCACCGCGAACGAGGTCGCTGTCTCCTGCGTCTTGAATCTTTACGCGTGAAAACATTTGGCGAGCGATAAGCTCAATGTGCTTGTCGTTGATGTTTGCACCTTCGCTTGCGTACACTTGCTGTACTCCCTTTACGATTTCGCGCTCTACGTCGTCTGAACCTTTTGCTTCAAAGAGTTCGCGGAGGTCGAGGTTTCCTTCACAGAGTCTTTGCCCTGCTTTTACCTCGTCTCCTACGTTTACGAGAAGTTCGTTGCTGTTTGGAATTGGATATTCGTTTCCTTTTTCTTTCTTCGCAGCTCCTTCACGAACAACCTTAACGATACGAAGTCCTTCGCGCTGTTCGATGTCTACCACTACTCCGTCTTCCTTTGCTACGAAAGCCTTTCCTTTTGGAGGGCGTACTTCGAAAATTTCAACTACACGTGGAAGTCCGTGGGTAATGTCGGCTCCAGCAACTCCTCCGATGTGGAAGGTTCTCATGGTGAGCTGAGTTCCTGGCTCTCCGATTGACTGTGCTGCTACTACTCCTACTGCCTCTCCCTTTTCGATTGGCTTGTTCTTTCCAAGGTCGAATCCGTAACACTTTGCACAAAGTCCGTAGAGTGTGTTGCAGGTAAGTGGTGAGCGCACTACTACGTTGTCTGCTGTAGTCTTTTCTATTTCTTCTGCAACCTGGCGAGTGATGATTTCCCCTGCTTTTACGAGCGTCTTTTTACCATCCTTTACATCTGCTCCTGCAGTGCGTCCGAAGAGACGGTCTGCATAGCTTACGCCCTGAATACTGTCGCTATCTTCGCGGCGGAGTTCGATGGTTTTCTTTGTTTTACAGTCGTCTTCACGGATAACAAGGTCTTGAGACACGTCTACGAGCTTACGAGTAAGGTATCCAGCCTGCGCAGTCTTAAGAGCAGTGTCGGTGGTTCCTTTTCGAGCTCCGTGAGTTGAGTTGAAGTACTCAAGCACGTTGAACCCTTCTTTGAATGAAGACTTGATAGGAAGCTCAATGCTTTCTCCTTGTGAGTTCTGCACCATTCCTTTCATACCGGTAACCTGAGTGATCTGAGTCCAACTTCCACGAGCTCCTGATGCAACGATTGAGTATACTGAACCGTTTTTGTCGAGTGTTTCTGGAACGAGCTTTGCCACCTCTTCTTTTGCATCGCGCCAAATTGAGGTAATTCTGGTGTGGCGCTCCTCGTCGGTAAGAAGCCCTTGGTTGAACTGATCCCAAACTTCTGCAACTTTCTTTGCTCCTTCTCCAAGAATTTCTTCTTTCTTTTCTGGAACAACAAGGTCGTCCATTGACCAGGTAATTCCTGATCTGGTTGCGTAGTGGAATCCGATCTTTTTAATAGTGTCGAGGTAGTGTGGTGCTTTATCTGCCCCGTAGGTGTCGATGATGCCTGAAACGATTTTCTTTAGCTTCTTCTTTCCTACTTCTTCGTTTACGAATGGGTATTCTACTGGAAGCGTTGAGTTAAACATAACGCGCCCTACTGAGGTTTCTACTTTTCCAATCTTTTCTCCGTAGATCTTGATGTTTGCGTTGATGTCGATGATGCCGTTTTCGTAGGCCAAAAGAGCCTCGTTTCGAGATGAGAATGCACGGCCCTCTCCCTTTGCTCCTTCTCTAATGCGGGTGAGGTAGTACACACCAAGCACGATATCTTGTGCTGGCACTACGATTGGGTCTCCGGTAGATGGTTTGAGGAGGTTTTTGCTTGAAAGCATAACTTCTCCTGCTTCACGCTGCGCTTCTGCTGAAAGTGGAAGGTGCACAGCCATCTGGTCTCCGTCGAAGTCGGCGTTAAACGCTGGACATACAAGCGGGTGAAGACGAATAGCAAAGTCTTCGATAAGGAGTGGCTCAAACGCCTGAATTCCGAGACGGTGGAGGGTTGGTGCACGGTTGAGAAGAACTTTTTTTCCGGCAATAACCTCTTCAAGGATTTCCCATACTTCTGGGCCCTTTGCGTCGATCAGCTTGTTTGAGTTCTTTACGTTGTGGGCAAGTTCGCGCTCGATTATCTTTGCGATAACAAATGGTCTAAAGAGCTCGAGAGCCATCTTCTTTGGAAGTCCACATTGGTGGAGCTTAAGCTCTGGACCTGCAACGATAACGCTTCGTCCTGAGTAGTCTACACGCTTACCAAGAAGGTTCTGGCGGAAGCGCCCTTGCTTTCCTTTAAGCATGTCTGAAATTGAACGGAGTGGGCGGCGCTGTGAGTTAAGCTGCTGACTTCCTTGGCGAGCAGAGTTGTCTACGAGTGCGTCTACGGCTTCCTGGAGCATGCGCTTTTCGTTTATCAGAATAACCTCTGGCGCACGGAGCTCCATAAGCTTCTTAAGACGGTTGTTTCTGTTGATAACGCGGCGGTACAAGTCGTTTAAGTCGCTTGTCGCGTAACGTCCTCCGTCGAGTGCAACCATTGGGCGAAGGTCTGGTGGAATAACTGGGAGTACGGTAAGAATCATCCACTCTGGGCGCATATCTTCAGCAATCATTGAAGAAATCATCTTCAAGCGCTTAAGGTTTCGCACCTGACGAACTGAGTCTACTTTGTCCTTATCTATCTCTTTCTGAACTGCTTTTTTATATTCTTTAAGGTCTATCTTCTTAAGAATCTTTTGAATTGCTTCAGCTCCGATACCTGCCTCAAATACGTCTCCGAAACGAGCTGAGAGTGTGTAGTATTCGTTTTCTGAAAGCACCGCTCCTGGTACGAGAGCTTCAACTTCCTTCTTAGTGTCGGTTGCTGCCTTCTTAAGATCGGTAAGGTCGATACCTTCGTCTTTTACGGTCTTCTTTCGAGACTTAAACTCTGATTCGATTTGCTCAATAGCAGCTTTTTTCTTGTCTTCGTCGATGCTGGTAACTATGTATGCTGCGTAGTAAATAACCTTCTCAAGCTTTGGAAGTGGAATATCGAGGAAAAGACTAAGCTTTGAAGGGATGTTTTTAAAGAACCAGATGTGCGCTACTGGAGCGGCAAGAGTGATGTGTCCCATGCGCTCACGGCGAACAACAGCGCGGGTAACTTCAACGTTACACTTATCGCACACTACTCCTTTGTATCGAATTCGGCGGTACTTTCCACAGTAACACTCCCAATCTTTTGTTGGTCCGAAAATGCGCTCTGAAAAGAGTCCGTCTTTTTCTGGGCGCTGGGTTCGGTAGTTGATGGTCTCTGGCTTTATGACCTCTCCGTATGACCAGCCGAGAATGTTTTCTGGCGAAGCGATCTTAAGCTGGATCGCTTTGAATTGCTCTGGAGTCATTTTTGTTTTTAGTGCCATATATTTTTATGTAAGCGCGATTTATTTTTTCTTTGAACCCTTTGTCTTTGGACCTTTACTGAAGGGCTTGCCGTCTTCATCGAGCATGATGAGGTTGAGCGAAAGCGCTTTAAGTTCGTTGAGCAACACGTTGAATGCCGCTGGTGCATTTGGGCTCTTTATTCTTTCTTGGCGGATGATAGCCTCGTATGCACTTGCACGTCCGGTAACGTCGTCACTTTTAATAGTGAGCATTTCTTGAAGCACGGTTGGCACCGCGTATCCTTCAAGAGCCCACACCTCCATCTCTCCGAATCTCTGTCCTCCTGACTGAGCTTTTCCTCCGAGTGGCTGCTGAGTAATAAGAGAGTATGGACCAATTGATCGCATGTGGATCTTGTCTTCTACAAGGTGGTTGAGCTTGAGCATGTAGATAATACCTACCGTAACCTTCTGATCGAATGGCTTTCCGGTGCGTCCGTCGATAAGCGTTACCTTTCCATCTGCTGGAAGCTTTGCTGCCTTGAGCTCGTCTTGAATGTCTTTCCAGCTTGCTCCTGAGAGTGATGGGGTTTGTGCTCGATATTCGAGTGTTTCAGCTGCCCATCCAAGACTGGTTTCCATGATCTGTCCGATGTTCATACGAGAAGCAACTCCGAGTGGGTTCAAAATAATGTCTACTGGAGTTCCGTCTTCCATGTGTGGCATGTCTTCTACTGGAAGAATCTTTGAGATAACACCTTTGTTTCCGTGTCGTCCTGCAAGCTTGTCTCCCACGCGCACTTTTCTAAGCTGAGCTATCTCAACCTGAATGCGCTTAATAACTCCTGGCTCGAGCTTGTCTCCGCGCTCACGAGCAAAGATTTTTACTCCTACAACACGCCCACTCTTTCCGTGTGGCATGGTAAGACTGGTGTCTTTTACGTCGCGAGCTTTTTCACCAAAGATAGCGCGAAGAAGGCGCTCTTCACTGGTAAGTTCGCTCTCTCCTTTTGGAGAAATCTTTCCTACGAGAATGTCGCCGCTGCGCACTTCTGCTCCGATGCGGATAATTCCCTCTTCGTCGAGGTTTTTGAGCTTGTCTTCGCTTACGTTTGGAATGTCTGGAGTGGTTTGCTCAGGACCAAGCTTGGTGTCGCGCACGTCGATCGTAAAGTCGTCGATGTGGATTGAAGTAAAGCGATCTTCGTGTACTACGCGCTCTGAAAGAATGATAGCGTCTTCGTAGTTTGCTCCTCCCCATGAGAGGAAGGCTACGCGAAGGTTTTGTCCGAGCGCGAGCGCTCCGTTGTCGATACTTGGACCATCGGTCATTATCTGCCCCTTCTTAAGAGTCTGTCCTGGCTTCACGAGTGGCTTCTGGTTGATGGTGGTGTACTGGTTTGCTGCCTTAAACTTGGTGAGCTTGTACTCCTTCAGTGCTCCCTTTCCTTTTTCGCCCTTGAGTGAAAGCAC
Source organism: Minisyncoccota bacterium (assembly GCA_041389085.1). Lineage (GTDB taxonomy): Bacteria > Patescibacteriota > Minisyncoccia > UBA6257 > 1-14-0-10-44-23 > JAUYME01. The sequence continues at coordinate 43,176 of JAWKSL010000001.1, forward strand.
TATTTTTGAAGCATCTACTTCCTTTACCGTAGCTTCTGATGGAGCGGTAAATACGTATCCACTGTCGAGTGCTGCTTTTTCTTCCATTCCGGTTCCTACGTATGGTGCGTCTGGAATAATTGAAGGAACTGCTTGGCGTTGCATGTTGCTTCCCATCAGTGCACGGTTTGCGTCGTCGTGCTCAAGGAATGGGATAAGTGAGGTAGCAACAGAAATAGTCTGGCGTGGTGCTACGTCGAAAAAGTCTACTTCGCTCTTCTTTACACTTACTGGCTCTCCTTTAACACGAGCGCTTACCGTTGGCTTAAGAATTTCTCCGGTGTCTTTTATTTCTGTACCTGCGTGAGCGATGATGTGGCTTTCTTCTTGGTGTGCGTTAAGCCAAGCAACTTTTCCTGTTACCTTTCCATCTTTTACTTCTAAGTATGCAGTTTCAACGAAACCAAAGTCGTTGAGGCGTGCGTAGTTTGCAAGCTGGTTTACCAACCCGATGTTTGGTCCTTCTGGGGTTTGGATTGGACAAATACGTCCGTAGTGGCTTCGGTGAACGTCGCGTACTTCGAATCCTGCGCGCTCGCGGGTAAGCCCTCCAGGACCCATCGCAGAAATACGGCGCTTGTGCTCGATTTCAGCAAGCGGGTTTATCTGGTCCATGTACTGAGAGAGCTGTGAGCTTGAGAAGAAATCGCGGATGATTGAAATAACTGGGCGCGCGTTTACCAGCTGCACTGGGTTGAGAAGCTCTGGGTCGAGCGTACTCATTCTGTCTTGCACGATACGGCGAAGACGAGCCATTCCGATGCGGAGGCGGTTTTGAAGTTGCTCTCCTGCGGTACGAACGCGGCGGTTTCCAAGGTGGTCGATGTCGTCGCCTTCTGAAGTTGGGTCGTTGTTAAGACGGATAAGCTCGCGGATGATTGAAACGATGTCGTCCAAATCAAGAAGAAGGTTGTCTTTCTTCTTTATATTAAGTCTTTCGTTGAACTTAAATCGTCCTACTTTTGAAAGGTCGTAGCGGTCGTCGCGCTGGAACATCGCGTCGATAAGGCTCATCGCGTTTTCTGCAGTTGCGAGGTCTCCTGGGCGGATGCGGCGGTAAATTTCGATGTATGCGTCTTCTTTTGTCTTTACGCTGTCTTTCTTTATAGTCTTTTCAATAGCACCTTCGGTGTCGATGTCTGCAAAAAGCTTTTGCATTTGGTCAGTTTCATTGAGACCAAAAATGCGAAGCAAGGTGCTTACTGGAGCTTTTCGGCGGCGGTCGATCTTAACGCTGAGCGATCCATCTGCGTCGGTTTCAAACTCGAGCCATGCTCCACGGCTTGGGATAACCTTTGCGCTAAAGCGCTTCTTTCCGCGTACGAGTGAGGCGCTGTAGTAAACACCTGGTGAGCGGATAAGCTGACTGATAACTACCTTTTCGTTTCCGTTGATAATAAAGGTACCGCGGTCGGTCATAAGTGGAAGGTCACCAAAGTACACTTCCTGCTCTTTTGTTTCTTTTGTTTGTCCGTTTACCAGCTTTACCTTTACGCGAAGAGGAGCTTCGAAGGTAAGGTCTTTAAACTTTGCATACTCTTCATCGTACTTTGGCTCGTCGAAGTAGTAGTCGCCAAAATAAAGCTCGATGTTTTTGCCGGCGTAGTCAGTGATAGGAGATATTTCGTCGAAAAGCTCACGAAGACCCTCCTTCAATATCCACTCATATGAGTTAGTTTGGATTTCTGCCAAGTTTGGCTGGGCGATGTCTTTTCCTCTAAATGAGGTAAACATCTTTGTCTTTACTGGAGTGCGCTTTCTTTCAGCGACTGCTCCTTTTGTGCTTTTCTTTTGCATGGGGTAAGTGAGGGTTATTTTTTAAACTTGGTGCAACACACTGGCTCCGCTTCCTTGGCGGAGTGCACCTTTTGTATCCTTACTAAAAAAGAAAATAGCCCATTTGGAATGGGTTTTTGTTTCTCCTCTCTTTTTATAGAATGCCGGCTGACATTGAAAAATTCGAAGGATACACTACGGGGCGCTTTGTAGCTCCGTTAGTTGTCCAGTCAATTTAGCCTGTTTACATAAAAAGGTCAAGTGTCAAGACCCCCTTCTGGGGATAAGTCAGCCCCTTAGCGAAGGTGCTCTGCCCTTTTGGTGTCGTGCTCGTCGAAGGTCTCTGAGAAGAGCGTCTCCCCTGTTTCTGGCTGGCTAAGGTAGTAAAAATAGTTTGATGGGGTCGGGTTAAGCGCTGCTTCTATCGCCTCGAGGCCTGGATTTGCTATCGGAGTTGGTGGTAGGCCGGCAAACTGGTAGGTATCGTACGCTTCTCCGTAGTCTTTGGCGTAGATAAGGGTGGCGTCGAGCTGAAGCCCCATACCTATCTCAAGCCTGTTTTGAATAACGCCCGAGACAAGCTTTCTATCTTCTATGTGCGGAACTTCCTTTTCTATCATTGAAGCGATGATGAGAGCGTCGTAGGGAGCCTTTGCTTCAGCAAGCATTGGGAGCGCCTTCTCTTCGAAGTTGCCCAAGAACCTTTGCAGTATTTCTTCTGGAAGAAGAGCTGGGCTGAGTTGGTAGGTGTCTGGGAACAAATACCCCTCAAGCGAAGTCCTGCCCTCTAAGAAGGGAAAGTCGCCCACAAGATCTTTGATTGGAAATTCTTTGATTTGCCCTCTTTTGATAAGGCCAAACTCTGCAAGACGCTCATCTATTTGGTCTACTGTCTTCCCTTCTTGAATAAGGAAGGTAACTTCGTTGTCTGGGCCGGAAATAAACTTCTCGGTGATTTCTTTTACGCTATTTGCTTTCGAAATAAGGTAAAGCCCTGGCTTAAGCTGGTGCGCTGTTCCTTTCAAGACACTGTAGAGCTTAAAAAACTTTTTTGATCGTATAAGGCCTTGGTCTTCAAGGTGCGTAGCAATTTCGTCGAGACTTGAACCCTTTTCGATTGAGAACTCGTGGATCTTTGGATCGTTTGCTACTGGTCCAAAGTTGAACACTGCGTATGGCAACCAGAGAAGAAAGACTATAATTCCTAGCGAGAGTAGCTTGATGAGTGTTTTCATAACTTAATAAAGACTAGCAGATTCGGTGGGGCTAAAAAATAGAGCTGTGGATTGGGGCTATTTTAGGCGCATGTGCAAAGCGTTTGGCGCTTTGGACTATGCCGACTAGTACTGCGTTCATAAGAATGCTCGACCCTCCGTAGCTAAAGAATGGGAAGGTAACTCCAATAACTGGCAGCATCCCCGTAGCAGACCCGACGTTGATAATAAACTGCACCAAAAACATAAATGCCACTCCAAGACAAAGCAGGCGGTAAAAGTTTGATTCGGAATTCATACCTATCTGCACAATTTTGAAAAGCATGGTGAAAAATGCGGCGAGCACTACTACTGCACCAAATAGTCCCCACTTTCTGAGAGCGCGGCAAAAATAAAGTCTGTTTCTGGCTCAGGGAGAAATCCGAGCTGCGTCTGCGTCCCCTGCCGAAATCCTTTTCCAAAAAATCCACCGCTGCCAATCGCTATCTTGGCTTGAATAGTTGAGTAGTTTACTCCGAGCGGGTCGTAGTCTGGCTGGAAAAATCCGATGATTCTTTCTTTCTGATATGGAGCGAATACAAAAAACCACGCGATAATCACGAGTAGTATGCCAACTCCGAGCCCGATTAAAATATGTTTTGGCCTAAGCCCGCTTACCAAAAGAAAGCCGATCCAGATTCCGGTGAGTACAATCATCGTTCCCATGTCTGGCTGAAGGAAGATAAAAATTGCCGGTAGTAGGTAGTAAAAGAATGATCGAGCTATATTGCTGAGCTTGGCAATACCAATGTGGTGACGGGCAAAATAGTAGGCAAGAATGATAATGAGAGCCACCTTCATAAGCTCGGCTACCTGGAACTGTACAGGGCCGATTACGAGCCAGCTGCGCGTATTCCTTATCACTGGCGCAAAAAGGCTTGTAAGGGCCAAAATAAGCAAAGAAACGAGGTATATAGCCCCAATAACGATTGGACGCGAGCTCAATGTACGCCAGTTTATATGGGCGCAGAAAATCATGAGCGCGAGAGCAAGGATGACGGAAACTACCTGCTGAATTACAATCGGGCCTCCGATGCTAATGATCATCACAAGGCTGGCAAGCATGAGCGTCCAGGTAGCGCAGTAAAGTACTATGTCTTGTCTATTGAGAAAGGCGAGCATTATCTGGTTTGTATTTCAACATCCAGTATCGGCTCAAGTACGATATTTTGCAAAACTGCCGGACTGACCGGAGTTATAAGCTCAAAGCTCTCTTCTTCAAACCCTGCAATGCTTTCAAGCTGGGTTTGAGAAACTGCGACGACTGCATCGTTGGCGTCGCGGTAGCGCGCTATTATTTCTGCACTTCGTAGGGTTTGTGCATTTTCATTTCTGAGTAGGCCGGTAAGGATGATGCGTGGCTTCAGCTCGCTTTCGTCTACAACCACTACCTCTTGGTTTCTAACTTCATACTTTGGGCGGGCGAAACTTTCGATTGGTTGCCACTGGCGCTCAGTCACCACCGCACTGATTGAAACTATATCGCTTGCGGCAACGCTTATGTTTGGTATAAGAACTCCTTTTCTTTCTGATGGGTAGATAAAGGTTTGTTCGCTCAGGTTTAGCGCCGCTCCACTTTTGCGCTCTACGGTGACTTCAATGTTTACTTCAGTAGCACCGTAGCTGGCATTTGGGTTTTCAAGGCTTATGTAAATGCTTGAGCGCTCACTATCTTGCGCTGGAATTGCTATAGCGCCACTTGCAGTTAGCTCCTTTAGGGTGTTTATCGCGCAGTCTTGGCAGGAGCCTCCGCAGTCGATACCAGTTTCGTCTTGGTTTTTCTTTCCATCAGTACAGCTTGGAGCTGGCTTGAGCGTAGCTTGGTAAATTAAGAATCCGACACCTAAAAGGACGAGTAGGTAGAGGGCTCCGTAGATAAGTTGCTTTATGATGCGCCTGGAACTCATATATGAATTATTTTAGCAGAAAGAAAGACAAGATTTTAGACGTTAGATTTTTGATTTTTGAAGACGCTGAACTATACGAAACAGGTTTGACATAGCGCCCTTTATGTTTTATAGCTATAGGAGTTTTTTGAAAGCTATTTGCTCGGTTTTTGGCCGCACGTTTTTGCTCTTTTTGAGAGTAGAAATGTGCGGCTAAGAGGGCCGCAAATATGGGCTACGAACACCTTGGCACGATGCTAAGTTAGTAGATGCCCGATAGACTCCGAAGAAAGGTTTCTATCATGCAAGGTAAAAAGATCACAATCGATCAGGGCAAGGAAGCTCTTGATCTTCTGAGCCGGCTCAGCCCGGAGCAGTACCAGGAGAGACGCGCTTGGTTGGCGCGCATTAGCGATCCTCGCTTTAACCCCAACATGCTCAGGCTATTCTACCCCTTCAAGGCTAATCAACCGTTCCAGTGGAACTGCCGCGGAGTTGAGCGCGAAGGAGCTGTCTGCGAGGCGTCTGTCACCATCGCCGATCTTGAGCTCGTCCCCTTCCACAAGGATGGTGAGAAGTGGATCAGTGGCGAAGAGATGCGCACTCGCGCTGCCGACGAGGAGGCCTACCCGGGGTGCTCAGGCTTCGGCCAGCACCAGGCCGAGGACATTCTCGAGCGAGCCTCTGAGCTGCCCGAGGAGTTCCGTAAGTACGTGATCGTCTTCGCGGACTCCGTTCTTTTGGACGGCGTCTGTCATCGATACGTTCCGTTCCTCGCCTGGGATGGCGGCCGGTGGCAGCTGAACTGGCGCTGGATCGATAGCAGCTTCGAACGCGTCTGCCGATTCCCTCGGCTGCGGCGTGAGTAGGAGCCGCCCACAACAATGACCCCGCGCGATGCAGTGCATCGCGCGGGGTTTGTTCTTTTTTACCGCTCTAGAGATCTGATTGGTTTGACTTAAGGTGCTTTATATTTTATAACTATGGGAGTTTTTTGAAGATTTTTGCCGCACATTTTTGCTCTTTTTTGAGAGTAGGAATGTGCGGCTAAGAGGGCCGCGTTTGAACTGTCTGGGGCTGCATCGGTGTAGATGTGGCTGGAGACAGTGGAGCAACAATCATGTCTACAGACACCCGTTTAGATCTTGGAGCCGAACTCGACCGAAAGGTGCGAGAGAAGGGTGGCACGCGCGAAAATATCGCGCTCGTACTCAGGGAGCGGCCTGACATCATTGATGCTTGTGCCGCCCTGATTGTCGACGCAGCGCGTGAGACGAAGGTCAAGATTGAGCTCTCGATCGTCGTCGGCGAGGACGAGACTTTCGATAGTCTCGTAGCGGCCGGGCATTACGGCTCGAAGGGCGACTGGGTCACCGGAGAGCAGTTCCCTGTTCGTCCGAGCCAGCCTGGCGAGCGCCAGCTCGTGCTCTTGCACTTCGCCCGCGTCGTCTCCTCCGAGAATGCAATCGATGAGGCAGCCAAGCAGGGCTTGGAGCGTCCTACCTACGAAGACGCCTTGCGCTTCGGTGCTCAGCACCCTGAGGTGCAGTGCCAGTTCCCGGTCGTTTTCCTTCATGAACCCCTGCCGGACGCGTACGACGGCCCGAGCGTCCTCTGCCTCGATTGTCGCGCCTCGGGGCGCGACCTGGACTACCGCTGGTTCGACGGCGGTTGGGGTTGCCTCTACCGCTTCGTCTTCGTCCGCCCTACAGCGTGAGTAGGAGCCGACCACAACAATGACCCCGCGCGATGCAGTGCCTCGCGCGGGGTTTGTTCTTTGCTGCTCTAGAGTTATCTCTAGAGATAACTCTAGAGAGAGATTTAGAAGAACTTGTTGAGGAAGAAGACTACGAGCCCCATACCCACGCTCATAACTGAAACTATCCAAAAGCGCATCGTTACTCGTGTTTCGTGCCAGCCGAGAGCTTCGAAATGGTGGTGAATTGGCGCTGAAAGGAAGACTTTCTTCTTCCTTATTTTTTTACTTAAAACTTGGATGATGACTGAGCCGCTTTCGATGATGAAAATTGGGGCGAAAAGTGGAAGAAGGAGTGCTGTGTCTGTAAGCATGGCGATAACTCCGATAGTAATTCCAAGCGGCATTGACCCTGTGTCGCCCATAAAGAAGCGGGCTGGATAAATGTTGAACCAAAGAAAGGCAAGAAGAGCGCCGATAATAACTCCGCCGAGCACTGCGAGGTCGTAGCGACCGAGTGAGAAAGCTACAACGGTAAGGGCTACGTAGGTAAAGAGCATAACTCCTCCCGCAAGGCCGTCGAGGCCGTCTGTTTCGTTTGCTGAAAAGGCGCTGGCTACGAGCACAAAGATGAAAAGTGGAATGTACCAAACTCCGATGTTTACGTTTCCGAAAAACGGAATATTGAGTGTGTCCCAATCGAGCCTAAAGTAGAACCAGAGTGCTCCGAGGGTTGAAAAGATAGTGTAGACAAGAAGGCGGTGGCTCATCTTGAGCCCTCCCCCTTTTGGGCCGATACCGCGAATACCAAACACGTCGTCTACATAGCCTACGAGGGCTGCGAGGAAAAGTGCTGCGAGTGGAAGGTATGTTTGCGCTCTATCGACAAAGTTTAGGTAGTCCCAGAAGCCGCCAAGCATTTTTGAAAGAAGGAAAATAGCTACTGCAAGAGAGACTACTGTCGCCCACACGATAATTCCTCCCATGGTCGGCGTGCCTACCTTGCCTTTGTGAAGGCTGTGAAATACTGGAGCGTCTTTTTTAGAACGAATTTGCTTTTTTGCGTTTTGAGTGTTGAGAAAGCTTAAAACTGGACCGGTTATTAAAAATGCCATCACAAAAGCTAGAAGTGATAGCCCTATAACGCGAACTGCTTGTAAAACGGTAATACTAATCATCTTGTACCAGAGTACTCGGTAAGGAGCGCTTCACTGTCGGCAAACCTGTCGTTGCTTCCAAGCACTATGACAATGAGTGGCTCGCTTGCGCCAATATTAAAGAGAGAAACAAGGTTTCCCTTTGCCTCATCAGTATAGCCTGTTTTACCGCCTAAAAAGTCTGGCCTCTGTGCAAACTTATTTATCGTTCCAAGCACTCTATTTGCCCCTGTTGAGTGCTCTACAAGAATTGTTTGACTCTGTGTAGCTGCGCTAAAAATTTGTGGGTGGTTTGCAAGCACATACTGCGCAAGGATGCGGATGTCTGAGAGCGTAGACTGATTTAAATACGAAAGTCCGACTGGGTCGTCAAACTGAGTGTTGTACATACCTATTTCGTTTGCCTTCGCATTCATGAGCTCTACGAAATACTCGAAGCCAAACGGAGTTGCGATGGCCATCGCCGCATCGTTGCTGGACACTGTCATCATCGCGGCTATCAGGTCGTGGACTGAATAGATTTCTTGCGTGTTGAGTCCTCCTGAAACCCCTTCCTCATCTACTGCTGTTTGGCTAATGGTAATTGTTTCTTCAGGGCTAAAGTTTTCTAAAGCTATAACCGCGGTCATTATTTTTGTGAGCGAAGCGAGCGGCCAGCGCTTGTGGTCGTTGAGCGCTATTTCATTTCCATCTTGTGAATACAGAAGGCTTGCAAGCTGTGCAAACGGTGGCTCTTTTGGCTTTGGCTCTACTACCTCAAGCGGCCTTACCTCTTCTTGCTTCTTTGGCTCATTTTCAGCTACGAGCATTGTTTCTTCTGGTACTACCTTTGCTGCGATGCTGGCGTTGGTAAGCGCTACAAGCTGAACTCTTTCTGCTTCTTTATTCACTTCCCTTTTAACAGAAATGCTAAAGACAAGCGAAAACGCTAAAAGAAGACCTGAAAAGACAAAAAGATTTTTCCTAAAACTATTCATTTTCCTCGTCGGCACCCTGCTCGTTTAAGTTTTTTGCCAGGGCAAAAAACTTCTCGTACTCTGGCAACTCTTTGAGCTCGGTGATACCGAGGTATTTTAGCAGATCGAAGCTGGGTTTATAAAGGAAGGAGTTTTTATTTGCCGGATCGGTACGGCGCTCGATAAGCCCGCGGATGAGTAAGTTTTTTAATATAAAGCTTGAGTTTACCCCTCGGATATAGTCTATGTGTGCCCTACTGACTGGTGCGCTGTAACAAACTATCGCGAGTGTTTCGAGGGCTGCTGGGCTCAGCGCATCGTTCATTTCTGCTTTGAGTACTGACTGCAAAAGAGTGGCGTACTCTGGCTTTGTGGTGAGCTGAAACTTGTCTTCAATGTGGGTAAGGCTGAGCGCTAAGCTGCTTTCTTGCAAGTTTGTTTTAAGAAGCTCTACTGCTGCGTCAAAATCTTCGTCGCTGAGCTCAAGAAGTTTTTTGAGCCTGTTTTTTGAAATAGGCTCTCCGTAAATAAAAAGGAGGCTTTGAATTTTCCCTGCGTTGTCTTTACTGGCTTGGCTCATGCTCGTTTTTCTTTGAAATCGTTATACTTCCAAAACCTTGGTCCTGCTTCACTTCAAGAAGCTTGTTTGCAAATAGGTGAAGAATAGCTAAAAACAATACTACCACCTCTTGCCTATCCTTTCCTTCGCTTAGTCTTGAAAAGTCTTGCGTAGCTACTCGCTCAAGTGTTTGCTTAAGCTCGGCCATTTTATCCTGCAAACTGGTGAGCTTAATCTTAATCTCTGCTTTTTGGGGAAGCAAATCTTTAAGTGAAGCAAAAAGAGTGCGCAGGCTAGTTTGTAGATGCTCTGGCTTTAAATTTTTTGGCGGGTAAAACAAATTCTCTGCAAAAAGCTGTTGAAGCATCTGCCGGCTATAGCTCTTTTCTTTTCTTTGCCAGAGCTTGTCTACGTGTGCCGCTGCGTTGTCGCTCTTCCCCTGCTTTACGCTGAAGTGTTGGTAGAGCATAAGGCGAGCTTCAAGGTCGGCTATGTCGGCTTCTTCTTCAGTGCTGAGCTCAAGAGTTGGAAGGAGCGATTTTGACTTGATAAGGAGCAGCCTGCTCGCTGTTTGCACAAAGTCGGCTAAAAGAATTGGCTGCACGTTTTCTAAGCTCTCTACGTAACTGATAAAGTCTTGAGTAACGCTGGCTAGCCCGAGCCTGTTTATATCTATTTTCTTTTCTTGAATAAGGCTAAGAAGCTTGTCTAAGGGCCCGGAAAACTGCTCTGTCTTTACTTGATACTGCATTTCTACTCTATTGTATTATTATTTTCGCTGCTGTGTAGGGCGCCTTTTGTATAATGATTTCCTGCGTTCTCCCCGCGTGCTTCGCGCGCTGCAGCAAAGCCAACGAGTCTTCGCTCGGGCTTGCTGCGGGACAGGCGCCGCATCCACCTGGATGCATTTATGCTAACTTTCGTCTTCATGGCTTCGTAAAGCTTCTTTAGTATATCTATTACTTGCATTCCATAGCATCCAGCCAGATACGTATTTTGAGCAGGCTCTTTTTTCTGTAAGTGTTTGGCAGTCTGAATACTTTGCTGCGCTGTCTTCTATAGCTTGAATTTGCGCCCGTACTTTTGCGGCATCGTAGTCTGCTCCAAGATCGAAGTCTTGAATCCACGGTCGCATAGTTGGCTGCACTGGGAAACTTCTTACTTGAGCTGGAACCTGCGGCGTAGCGCTCGCGGTTGCTGTTTCTGGGGTAGACGGCGTCGGAGTATACACAAGGTTTAGACGCGCAAGCGCTTCGTCTATTGAATACTTCATAACTTCGTAAGGATACTCTGCTGGGTTGTCGTAGCCGATAAAGCCGTCTGCATAGTGGCTTGGGTAAGTCATTGGCGCAATTGCGTTTATATACGGCATAGCATCTTCAAGTACTTGGCCGATGCCTATGTCTCTTCTCGCGTAGGCAACTTCGCCAAAAAGGTCTGCGCTTATCATGGCGTTTGGTAAACTTTCGCGTACGTATTTAAAGAAGCTTTTTAAAATATCTCTCTTTGGCGTTACCTCGTCGTAAAACGGGTAGGCTATATCGTCTGTATTGCCATCGGTAGCAAAGCGAATGTAGTCAAAATTTACCTCATCGAAGCCTCTGTCTAAAATGTCTTTGGCTATCGCTATATTGTAGTCCCAGACTTCTTTGCTGGAAGTATCCATCCAGTGCACATCTTTTCTGTCGCCCCAAATGCCGCCCTTGCTTTTACTTTGAATGGCTAAGTCTTGTCTCGCGTTTGCCAGCTTATTGTCTTGAAAAGTAGAGATGCGCGCTATAAGGTAAATGCCGTTTTTGTGGAACTTGCGAATGAGCGCGTCTATGTCGGGAATGCGATTTTCAAACGCCTCGTACTCTACAACTGCTTCAACGTCTGGCTTGTACGAAACAACACCGGTGTAGTCTTTTATATCTATAACGATGGCGTTGAGCTCTGTGGAATTTATCAAATCGATAAAACCATCTACTCGCTCGCTGTTTCCCGCAGAAAACGCTGTGGCGTATATTGCCTTCACTACCTCTGGCGGATTTTTCAGCTTTTGGAGGAGTGGGTCTTTTTCTTCTTTTTTCTCCTCTTGGTGCTTTGTGGCGTTTTCCGCATTGAGCGTAAACGACACTGAGTTGTCTTTTGCTACTACTATCAGCACAAAGAGGAAAATAAGGACTATCGCGATAATAATGAGGTTTCTTCGCGTCATTAGCCTTTAGTATCTTTTAGTTTGCGTGTATGGGCAAGTGGCTGTTTGATAGGATGGGCCGCTTTGGATATACTCAATAAAAACCTATGGCTCTGGCCTTATACCGCAAATACAGACCTAAAAACTTTTCTGACATTTTTGGGCAGGAGAGCGTCGTTGAGGTATTGAAGAATGCAGGAAAACTGGACCGCATCGGGCATGCATACCTTTTCTACGGTCCGCGAGGAACTGGGAAAACCACCATTGCCCGCCTTTTGGCCAAGCTTGCTGTTTGCAAAACTCGAGAGACTGACAAAAAGTTTCAGACTAAAGGAGAACCTTGCAACAAGTGCGATGCTTGCACTGCAATCGATGCTGGGCGTGCAATCGACGTTGTTGAAATTGACGCTGCGACCAACACGGGGGTAGACGAAATTCGTGAGCTTAAAGAAGGCATTCGCCTTGCACCTTCATACTTTTCTCGCAAGGTAGTAATTCTTGACGAGGTACACATGCTCTCAAAGAGTGCCTTCAACGCCCTGCTTAAAACACTTGAAGAGCCGCCAGCTCACGTACTTCTTATTCTTGCTACTACTGAGTTTGATAAGCTTCCAGCTACGGTAACTAGCCGTACACAGCGCTACCACTTTAAAAAGCTTACAAACGCGCAAATTACTGAAAAGCTTGGTGCAATTGCAAAAGAAGAGGAAATAGACGCTGATACTGAGGCGCTTGAGCTCATCGCAAGCCTTTCTGAGGGAAGTTTGCGCGATGCTGAAAGTCTACTCGACCAAGTACGCTCTGTATCTGCAAAAGTAGATGTGGAGAGCGTAGAGAAAAACCTTGGGAAAGTAGGGCTTGTACGCGTTGGCGAATTTAGCGCACTACTCCTGAGAGAAGACTTAAAAGGAGCCCTTGCCTATATACAGGAGCTTGAAGAGCTTGGATACAACACTACTGAGTTTACCCGCGAACTTATACACTACTTGCGCCGCGTTATCACTCTGGCATTTAACAGCGACCTAGAAGTAGAGTTTTCAAAAGAGTTTAGTTCTAAGGAACTTGCGATGCTTAAGGAGCACTCAGCTCTGGTAGCAAAAGAAAAGCACCTTCCTTTGCTTAAAGGACTCATACTTGCCTACTCACAAATGCGCTACAGCCCGTTTGCTGCTATACCGCTCGAAGTAGCCCTTATAGAACGATTTAGTAAATAGTATGAATTCCTCAAAAGATACTCACGAATTTGAAGCTATAAAAAAGAACCGCCACGTTGAAGTTGAGTATCCTCCTGAGCTTCTTGCCCCAATCCAGAGAAATACCCAAGCATGGAGCGATCTTTGCGCTCTCAGCCCAGAGATTAAGCAAAAGCTTCGTTTCGTTGAAGATCCTCGCTACCTTGACGGCGAAGGATACGAACTTAAAACAACCCCAGGAGACAACCTCGATCTTAAAGAGAACTTTCACTTCACCCTCAGTGCCTACGAAAGACTTGCCGAGAGTGCCAAAGCACATCCGGTACTTCAAGAGTTTATTGAAAGCTCCCGGTCATTAATTGAGAGCTCGGCTGAGCGCATTGTTGCCTTTGCTTCCGAGCTTGAGATTTCTGGTAACATGCCGGGGTTAGCTGATGAAGTTGCGAGTGGCAAGAACCGCTGGATCCTTAGAAACCTTCACTACTTTCCTGGGCACGACCAAGACATCGTTGCTGGAGCACATACCGACAAAGCTGGCTTCACTCTCCACCTTTTTGAAGACAAGCCTGGGCTTGAATTTTACGATGGAGTAAACTGGCAGCCTTTTCCTACTGGGCCTGGTCACACCGTTATCTTGCCAGATATACAAATGCAGTACCGAAGTGGTGGGCTCATTGAAGCCACATGGCACCGCGTAGTCGCAAACGCTGACGTTAAGGCTCAGGGGCGTAAGTCTGCTGTAATGTTTATCCCTTTTCACAAGACTCCATACTTCGACAAAGTACGCTTCGGACGACAGCAAGACCTCCCTCTTGGGTTTAACTACGGTATGCCGTTTGAGAAGTTTAGAGAAATGTTCCGGGACTCTCCTTTTCAAGAAGGATAAGTAATATAAGAAATATCGATCGCGAAGCTAAATGGCCGTGCCTACGGCAGATAAACTCACACATATCGCCTTCAACTTTAACGGCTCACACGTACGTGTGAGCCGTTAAAGTTCTAGTCTAGGATGTAGTATCCATGCGCCCCTTTCCGTGTGAGGCGTTTGTGGACTAAGGAATCTATTGCGTTATTTGCGTCTGAGCCAACGCTTCCCTTTTCCTGGGAAACCGTAGAAAGCGAGGAGTGCAAGTGGAGCGCCCCAGTTTGCCCAACGCTCAAAGAAGTCCCAAATTGGATCAGGGCCAATTGGCCACCTGATCATGGCAGTCCAGAGACCCCATAGAGCCATCCATGCAAGAGCGAGTCTGAATGGTACAAAAAGAACAATGATCGCAAGCAATATATCCATAACGCCAATGTATGGCATTAGGGTGTTTGCGGTGGCATCTGATATACCTACAGAGTTGAAGTACTTTAACCACCCTGCTTTTTGCTGGAGAGCAAAGACTCCGTGTCCCAAGAACTCTCCAAATATACCAATCCTTAGAGCCCACTCAATTACTTTCTTGTTCATTTTTTTTAAGAAAAAATTATTGACCCCGAGGCTCACCTCTTCTAGAGTCGTGTTTCGCCCCAGTACTTATATTTTACTCCTTTTAAAACCCTCCCTCTACTGAGTTGTGGAGAGGTGCATTTGGTTCACGCTTGGAAGTGAGGCAATGTCGTCTTCAAATATAAAGCGATATTGGTCAAACCCTGAGAAAAGAATTGTAAGAATGATAATTGCTCCAAAAATAGTTCCCCAGAAGTAGGATATTCCACCGAAAAACTTTCGCTTTAAACTGCGGAATACCGCCCAAAGAATTAGGAGATAGAGGGTGATGTGTAGCGCAAGCAATGCAAGGAAGTAAAATACTGGCATTTTAATGATTGGCATAAAAAGTAGGTCTGCACTGCCAATCGTTAGGTAGAGAATGTATGTTACAAAGATTGACACGAGGAATGCGACAAAGATCGGCACGGCAAAATACAGAAGTGCTTTCTTTGATAGACCGCTACTGCCCCTTCCAATCAAGCTGCGCGTTTCTTTTATTGCCTCTTTATAGTTTCTTGGACGTGTGTGTGGGTGGCGTCTATTTTCAACAATAAAGGCGATTATTGCTCCCGCGATAAACGCTACGAGCGTACCAAGCCAAGAAAGCAGAACTCCTGAGGCGCTTAGCCCTCTTGGGCCGGCAACTTGATCTGTGTATTCTGCAGAGGTCATAAGGAGCGGTCGCACTTCTGTTGGCACACAATCAATTCCCACACAGTCTTCGCGCGGCTCAATAGTAAGTGAAACTCCTTTTAGCCCGGACAGTACGTTTGTAGCGCTTCCGTCGTGTGCTAGAACCTCACCACTTGCAAGCTCAAACTTTGCCTCTCCTGCTTGAAGCGCTCGAAATGTAGCAGAAAAGATGTGGCCGCTTGCTGCTCTAAACCCTCCATCCTTCAAGAGGATACCTTCAAAGGTTATAAGGCTTGTTGCCGGGTCGTACTCTGGCTCTTTTATCCAAAAAGAAACTGCTGAATCCTCCAGGTCTGTTGTAACGAAATCGAAGTGCTCAAACGGCACAAAGACTGACCCAGAGATGGCATTTATAGCGGTGAAGTTTTCTTTTAGCTGAACCCCTACTTTAATAATCTGACCCTCTTTAAGGTTTGAGACCCTTGACTCAAGAGAAATAATCGCTGCATCGGTAGGCTGAGGAGCGAGAAGCACCGTAACGGCGGCGATAAGTAGGACGGTCTTAGCGAATATCTTTTTTATGTCTGAAGAGTACACGATAGGCAAGTGTGGTTACTGCTAATACTGCTAGTGCGACTGCCAGCCATACATAAATAAATCCGTGCTTGCTGAGAGTAAAGACTGCTGAGTTCCCTGCTACGTCAAACACTCTCGCTTGGTATGGAGGCTCGCTACCCTTCATTATATAAGGGTTTTGAGCTTTTTTCCACCCTGACCAGGGCCATTTTTTTATCTGGAAGCCTGCTATACCCGACTGTCTGTCTTCTGCATACAAGAATAAAAGTGACTCACCTTGCTGCTGAGTGTTTTCTACAATTTCAAATTGTAGCTCCCTTGGTGGAGTTGTGTCTTTTGGTTTTTCAAAATAGTCACCGCTTCCCGCGTTGATACTAATTTTTTCCTGGAGAGAAACAAGTGTTCCTTCGCCGTCGCTCTTTGCCACCTGAGAGCCTTCGAGCACGGTGGCTACAACATCTCCCTTGCTTTTACCGACTACTGTAAACAAATAGCCATTCATCTGCATAAGGCTTTGCTGGGCATAGCTCTGAGAGTTGTAGCCGCCAGGAATAATGCCCGCGAGCGAAACTGTGCCCTCCTTCACTAAAGGAGCTTGTATCCATGTAGGAATAATGCTTTCTCCGTATGAGATGCTTTCTACTTCTATGTTTACGAGCCCTATTTTGAGCTCAGCAGCGTTTATTTCTTCCGACTGAGTATCTATGAAGAAGCTTAGCTCTGTGCGATCTCCCTGAGAAGTTTTCAGGTTTTTTGCTTTCGCAAAAATTGAAGCTGCGCTTGCTTGATGCGCTATGAGAAGAAAAGCTACGGCGATGAGAGAAATTGTTCGTTTCATACTATCCTGTCCAGTAGTAAGCCAAAATACTAAAATCTCGTAGAGTAATTCTGCCGTCTCCGCTCAGAATTCCAAGCTCTGCTTGGCGAATAGTTTCTGGAAAGTCTAATCTATTCATCCAATATACAAGAATGGAGAAGTCTTTCAGATTTACCCTATTGTCGCTGTTTAAGTCTCCTCTTGTCTGGCTGGTCATTTTTGAAGCATCGACATCGCTTATCACTGCCTGGCTCGACTGGGAGTTTTCAACTGGAAAGCTTTGATTGAGTGACCTTAAATTTCCTGTGCTGGCGTTGATAGTGTAGGTATAAATTCCAAGTGGTTGACTGGCTACAATGATTTGAAAGCTTCCCGCTTCGTCGGCTTGCGCGGTTGCAACAATAAGACCGTTCCGAAGAATAGTTACTGTGGCGTTTGGCAAAGTTTGCCCACTAAACTCAACTGAGCTATTTGCGTCGCTTGGGATATTTTGTCCAGGTTGTGCGACTTGGCTCGATCCTGTGCCACCGTAACTACCAGAAACTGCTCCTGTTGATTCTTGTGTTGCATTAACCTCGCTGTCATCTGAGCTTGATTCACAGCCAGGATCGGCTGGATAGTCGGTAAGCCCATCGCCGTCATTATCTATACCGTCTTCACAGAGACTGAGCGGAGGAGCTTCGCTATCGTCGGTTGCTGAATCGCAATCTGCGTCGCTGGGATAGTCGGTAAAACCATCAGCATCGTTATCGCTTCCATCTGAGCACTCAAAAACAGCGACTGTAACGCTTACGCTGACTGTTGCTGCAAGAGCCCGCCCGGCAAGGAAGGTAAGGAATAGTGCGAGAACTAGAGTCCATTTACTCTTTGCCACACGACTATCGTCTTTTTCTTCGCTTAAGTTTTAGGAAGGCAAACACAATAACTATAAGCCCTAAAAGACTAGCTCCTACAGATAGATAGGTTTTATTTTTTTCAAAAAATGTCTTCTCGAGCACATTGAAGACTGTGCGCTGCTCGGCTACAACATCGTTTCCCTCAAAAACTTTTACATGCCCCCAATACTCACCAACTCCAAGCTTAACGTCTATCGGGAAAAGCATATCAATAGCTTCTTCGCTAAATGCTGGAATTCTTTTTACGTCATCTATCGACGTGTATGCAAGGCGAACGTCGCCAAACTTACTAAAGAGCTCAAAAGTAACAGCGTCTGGCCCACCTGGTACGTTTCCTGTGTTTTCTACCAGAATTCGTGCATGCGGGAAATCGTTTTCTTTCACCGAAAGGAGGTCTATCTTCTTAACTTCGTAGCTAGAAAAAACATCATCTCCTACGGTAAGTTCGAGGCGAATGTTTGCTCCAAGAGCAATGGAAACTTGGCCATTTTCCGTTGCCGCTTCTGGAATAGTGGTAACGTTTAGCTGCCCTTCGTAAATACCAAGATCTGCATCATCTGGGATTTTGATCTTTACTTTTAGTGGGAACTGCTGAGCTCCTGCAGGAATAGTAAACTTCTCCCCTTGAGTAACGCTAAGCCAGCCCTCGATCTCTTTTGGCACGTCGAAAATTGCTTGCACTGGCAGCGGTTTATCTGTATTACCCTGTACAAGATATACCTGCTTTTCGATGGTGATACCTGGTACGAGCCTATCTTCTTTTATCAGGGGAGGAGAAACTCCAAAACCCGCTTTAGCGCTCTGTGGAAGTAATACCGCCAGTGCGAGCAAGATTGTTGGGAAAAGCTTAATATAGGCCTTCATTGTGTGCTTAATGCTATCAGTATTCCTCACGGATGGGAAGCTTACTTACTACTGGGCAGTTCCTGCTAGTAATAGTGTTTGTTCCGGTATAGGTTCCTGCTGCAGTTGCCGGTGGTACTCCAAGTCCCCACGAAATTGTATCTGTTGTTGTCGGGTTTCCGTCGTTTGTCGGTTGAGGAAGGGTAATGTTGATGTAGGTTGGCGTTGTAGAAAGGTCGGTTCCTGCGCTGTAAACGAAGGGATCAGCATCGTACTCCTGGTTTCCTACGGTAAGAGTATCTCCACCGCTTGTCATGTTAGTACCTGAAAGCTGTGGGTCCATATCTACGTTCCCTGTGTTGGTAACAGTAGTTGTAGAGTTTTGATCTGCAGAGTCTGATCCTGCAGCGAGTGTTCCATAGGCTATGGAAGCGGTAACGTCGAGTGCCTGCAGGGTGTTAATTTCGGTGGTTCCGGTGCTGTCTGTTGATGTTGCAGTACCATCTCCTGCTTTGAGAGTTGCTACCCAGTTTTGTGCGCTAAATGAACCAGTGTCGGTAGGGTCTGCATAGTACTGAATTGGTACTCCGCACCCATAAGCTGCTGAAGTGTCTGAGCCACCGTCGCAGGTGTTTGAGTCGAGCACAACACAGGTTACTTGCGCGTAGCAATTGTTGTTGTCTGACTCTCCGCTCGTGTCGCAACCCGTTGCAGTTATACCTGAGCGATAAAAGTCGAGCGTAACAGCAAAAATCTCACCACAGCCGTTTGTGTCGGTAACGGTAAGCGTGGTTGTGGCTACGGTAATAATCCCCTCTGTTAGGGTAATGTTGCTTCCACTGTTTACTGAAACGCTAGAAATAGATGGAGTGGCGTTTCCGACAGTAACTGAGGTGCTTACTGAGTCTGCTGATACTAAGGTTGCTGAGAAAATCATGACTGCTGAAATGACAACTGCCAGCAGAATGTTCTTCGTAGTACTTGAAATGCTCATATTTATTTTTTTATGTGTTGTTGTAGGTAATTTTACCCCAAACTCGAATTTAAGCCTCTTTTTTTTGTGGAAAACTACTGCCCCGCTCCTGCAGTAATAGTGTTTGTTCCGGTATAGGTTCCTGCTGCAGTTGCCGGTGGTACTCCAAGGCCCCATGAAATGGTGTCGGTGGTTGTCGGGTTTCCGTCGTTTGTCGGTTGAGGAAGGGTAATGTCGAGTGCGGCACTAAGACCAGATAAGCTCGTGCCTGCTCCATAAGTAAATGCGTCTGCAGCATACTCTATGTTTGATGCTGAAATTGAGTTTGCGCCGCTTGTCATGTTAGTACCTGAAAGAAGTGGGTCCATGTCTACGTTTCCAGTGTTGGTAATAGTTGTTGTACTATTTGAACCGCCCGTATCGTTTCCTGGGTCGATAGTGCCAAAGTCGATGGTGCTTTCCGTAATTTCTAAGGCAAGAAGTGAAGCCATTTCAATAGTGTCGCTACTTGTTGTTCCTGCACCATCGCCGTCGCTTGGCGTTAGCGTACATGTCCAGGTATCGCTTGCATTTGGCGAGCCTGCATCGGTAGCGTCTGCATAGTAGTAGACCGGG
The DNA here is from genome assembly GCA_041389085.1 of Minisyncoccota bacterium. Lineage (GTDB taxonomy): Bacteria > Patescibacteriota > Minisyncoccia > UBA6257 > 1-14-0-10-44-23 > JAUYME01. Next base: position 62,700 of record JAWKSL010000001.1, read on the forward strand.
ATAGTGCACGTATACGTTTCGCTATTCCCTGACCCACCTGATGGGACGCACTCGCTATCGCCCGATTCTTGATAGTGGCTATTGTTGTCGAGCCCTGAACCAATTCCTACTGATGTTCTAAATAAGTCTGCCTTCACTGAGTCTATGTCTGCATAACCATCCGCATCCGTTACCGTGCCGGCGCAGACTACGTTTTTTGTTGTTCCTTCGGTAAGGGTTATCGACGATGCATCTGAGTCTATCGAAATTGCACTTGCGATTGGCGCTGTGTTTCCACTCGATGTAGCAAAGGTTGCAACGTTGATGGCGAAGAAGCCTACTGTATTTGCTTGTGTTCGATCTGTCCCTCCACCCTCTGTTCCTGTAATCGGATTCATATCAAGACCGATGTCGTGGCCGTCAGTAGCTACAAAATATATAGCTCCTGGGTGGAAGCTTCCTGCAAATGTGTCTTGACTTCCCTGGTTTCCGCGCGTGTAGGCACCGTGTCTGCCGAGCGTTTGCTGAGTGCCATTTACGGTGATCGATCCGTACGCGGTCAATCGCTGCCCAGCACTTACGTTGTTTCGTGCTGTCCATACGTTTGCCCAAGCTAAAACATCGGTTGAGTTTACAACATTCATCGCTGAGTTGCTTGCTTTTGTAAAACTTTCAGAGTCGTTAAATTCTACGTCGCGCATAGCGTTCAGCGTTACCGCGCTGGTGATATTTTGGAGCCCTGTTGAGTCGTGTGACTTAAACACTTCTACGTTGTCTGGTAGCTCTAGCACCACTATTTGACCATTCCCATCAAGGTCAAACGATCCGTCTACATCTGCACCTCCTTGGTCTGCAGATACACCCGGACCTCTAAATACCTCTACCTGAATGTCGATGTCCGATGTGCTTGTTTCGATAAGATCCATAGAGCCGATACCGCAGTACTCGTTTGCACTGCTTCTCTGATAGCAGTATGAGCGCGTTGATAGTGCGTCTGTGCCTCCATACTCAAGGTGCCCAATTCTTTGAGTTCTTGAACCCCCTGTATCTCCTGATATTCCCCAGGCAATAAGGTAGCGCTTATTATCTCCCTTTACGGTTACAGTGTCTGCTGAGGTGTTTACTTCTATAGCGCTGGAGTTTGATTGCACAACAGTTCCTGTGAGGTCCATTGTATTTGGAGTTGTGCCTCCTGCTGCTCCACTTGTCGCTCCGTAGTTATATATACCCCAGTTTTCTGGGTTTATTCTTACAATCTGAAGGTTTGATAAGCCAGCAACACTTCCTCCTGTAGCTTCGTCTGTGTCTCGCCTTGTTTGTATTTCTACTCGCGAGTTTGCGGTTGCACCAATAATGACCCCGACAGCTCGGCTCCAGTACTCATCTTCTGAGTTGTCGCGAGAATATCCGGTCATATAGGTTGTAAATACTGATCCGCTTCCTGAGGTTTGTACCACTTTTGACTGAATGTTGTTTCTTCCGTTTGAAGTATCGTTTCCTCGTGTTGTAGCCAAAATAAGATAGCTTCCTGCTTCATCGAGCTCAATTGTTGAGCTGCTTATTTGCGTATAGATGCCGTCGTTTCGAATTTCAGTATCGTATTCGTACGCGGCAAAGCTTGTACCCGCAGTCTGGCTTCCCGTTTGGTCTTGCCAGTGCCCAATGTCTCCGACAGCTGCCTCTACACTCTCAGGTCTAGGAGGAAAATTAAGGTCGCCCCAAACTTGAGGCCATCCTGCAAAAATCCAAGCAAGAACCAGGGCGAATATCGCTATGTTTCTTCCGAGCCTTAATTTCATTTTACTTTGTCATATTATACAGGAGCGAGCGCTTAAAAATCTAGGTTGATTCTCACTTGTCATTTTGCCTTATAATCATTAGAATATACCCTGTCCGTATAGTGCCCGGTGGTGTAATGGCAGCACGTCTGGTTTTGGTCCAGGAGATTGGGGTTCGATTCCCTGCCGGGCAACCGCTATGAAAAACAGTCGCGAAGATTTGGTTCGTAAGCTTCATGAAGCATTTTCTCTGCCTGTAGGAGAAGAGCCGAGTGCTTCTCTTTTAGAGCTTCGTATCCGCCTTATTCATGAAGAGGCTCAAGAGCTCTTTAAAGAGATGAATGAAGCTGTCGCTCTTATATCTTCTGGAAAGGAAGTACCGAAAGAGCTTTACGCTAACATGCTTAAAGAACTTGCTGATCTGCAATATGTACTTTCTGGAACTGCAGTTTCCCTTTTTCCACTTTCCAATCTTCAAGAGGCATTTGAAAGGGTGTATGAGTCAAACATGAGCAAGCTTGATGAGAATGGGAAACCGATCATGCGAGAAGATGGAAAATTTTTAAAGAGCGATAGATATTTTGCTCCCAACTTGAACGACTTGATTGAGTAAGAGCTTACTGCGGTAAAAAATCGAGAGTGAATATATCCTCGACTTCAAGCTCATCTTTGACCACTCCTCTTTGCTTCATTACCTGATAGAAGCGCTGCCAGCTCTCTTTTGTCATTTTCCCAATTGCAAAGTCTTCTGACGGCTTAATAAGTGGCTCGCTTTGTTTAAGAATATATGCCTGATAGTCTCTATCTTTGTAATCTTCATGGGTTACGTAGCCAAGCACTATGTCGAGAGCTTCGTCTTGATGTGCGAACGCATATTCCCATCCTTCAATGCTTGCTGCAATAAAACGCTTTATCATTTCCGGCCTCTTCTCGACTGTATCGCGGCGCGCCACCAAAACGTCGTTATAAAACGCTGCACCGTACTGCTCAGGATAAATTATGTTGTAGTTACTATCTTCTTGTTCGAGCTGGTAGAGTCGCGTTCGATAAAAACCGATTACATCTACTGTACCGCTCTTTAAATCCTGGTATTCTAAGCCCTCGAGTGGTAGATATTTTATTGTTACATCTTCTAGTGATAGCCCTGCTGCTTCGAGTAGTAAGCCAAGAATTGGCTCTCCCTCTGCTCCGCTACCACCCTTTACACCAAGAACTTTTCCTTTGAGCTGTCGAGGCGACGTTATTCCTGATTCTTCAAGGGAGGCTACTATATATGGAGAGTTTTGATAAAAAGCTGCAACTGCGACAAGATCTTCTCCTTCGGCAATGTGTTGTAGATATTCATTTGCACTCATTAAGCCTAGATCTGTTTTCTTTGCCTTTAAGTCTTTTAAAACTGATCCGCCAAACTCAAACTCTTTAAAATCTACATTAATTCCATTCGTTTGATAGAAGCCTTTGTCCTTTGCGGTAAAGTACCCGGCAAACTGCGCTTGATTGACCCACTTTAGACCAAAGGTTATATTTTGATCGTTCTCTAAGGTTTTACCTCCAAGTATGGCTAATACAGTAATGCTTACTGCAACTATAAATACTGCCAGAAATACCTTTTTCATTCTTTTGATAATTATACACGCTGTGAAAAAACCGCGCGGTGCGCGGTTTTTCTTTTACAGCAAAGCTTCAATTTTATCTTTATCAAATCCTACTGTTGCTTGCCCATCTATTTCGATTACTGGTACTCCGAGCTGACCGGTTTTTTCAACCATCTCTTTTCTTTTATCCATATCTGCTGCTACGTCGTACTCGGTGTACTCAATTCCTTTTTCTTGGAAGAACTCTTTTGCCATGTGGCAGAAGTGACACGTTGGCGTAGAGTAAATGACTACTTTTTTACTCATATGTTTTAAGATGAATTTATATTGGTGTTTTATTGTAGCAAACTTTTAGTTTATTTTGCATTACTTATACCAAGAGCTTTTAACAGCTCTGCAACTTCTGGCTTTGTAAGTTTTTTTAGCTCGCCAGACTTCATATCGGTAGCTCTAAATCCCAAAATTGCAGTACGGGAAAGGTCTTCTACTTCGTAGCCGAATATTGCGCACATTCTTCTAATTTGATGGTGCTTGCCTTCGGTAATCGAAATGCTAAATGCTTTTGGCCCTAGCTTTTTAACTTTTGCTGGCTTTGTTTTATAGCCATCTTCGAGTGTTACACCCTCTTCCAAGTGCATTAGAAATCCTGGACGAAGAATTTTATTTACTTTTACCTTATATTCTTTCGCGTGGTTAAACTCTGGGCTGAGGAGCTTCTTGGTAATGCGCCCATCGTTACTGAGCAAAACAAGCCCTGTCGAAAGCTTGTCGAGCCTACCGATTGGAACCACGCCTTTTTCTAGAGAAACAATGTCGCGTATTTCCTTGTCGCTTCCTTGCGCGTTTACCGTTACGATACCCTTTGGTTTAAAAAAGAGTAAATAGGCTCTTTCTTTCTCAAAGCCCTTTTTCGCCTCTCTTTTTAAAGAAACCTCATCGCCTTTTTCTACTTTTTGACCAAGCTCGGCTCTTTTCCCGTTTATTAAAACGGCGCCGCGAGCGATAAGCCTGTCGGCCTCTTTCCGCGAGCACATTCCTTCGTTCGCTAGATATTTATTTATTCGAATAGGGAAGTCCATTTTTATTTTTTGAAAAATGATAGTATCCACGCGAAAAATCTTTGAAACACATTTTGCTCTGGCTGGCTTGGACTCAGAACCTCACTTTCTTCGCTGCTACTTGCCGCTTCTGCGCTTGGCTCGTTTGTAGTCGTGCTTACTTCAGTGCTGGTTGAATATATGCCTTGTTCGTATGTCGCAATTCCCTCTTTGTTAAAGGTGAGGCGATAGCTTACTTGAGCACTTCCACCAAACGGGAAAAATTTTTGTGGATCTATACCCTCTTGGTGATGCACTGCGCTAAAGAGTTTAATTTCTTGAACTATTTTGTTTGCTGGTTGGACCGACTGGGTTGGTACAAGTTCGTAGTCTTTTTCGCGCAGTGAAAATAGTGCTTTTGTCTTACAGCTATACCCACTACACTCCATCGGTTCTGACGCTCCAACTTTTATGTTTTCTCCTTTGAACGAGTAGTTATTAAAGCTATCTGATATAAAAGCATACTTTGCCACTCCATCTTCGTTAAAGATTCCGGTAAAGCGATAGTCGCAGACTTCAAGCGGTGGCGCTTTTATAACCGCGTCTTCCTTTTCAAGGACGATACCGTTTGCCATATCGGCAGGAATTTTAATAGTAAACGCATCCCAGTCTGCATCCTCGTCTACTTTTTCAAAAGCATCAAGGTCGTTTGCTTGGTAGGCCTCGATGAGCGCTTGATAACTGTCGATATCGAAGTGTACTGTCGCTGCTGAGTCAAAGGTGTATACCCACTTAAGGTCGAGAATGTAGTCGCCGTTGTCTTGTATGCGAATGTCTTCCACGGTACCAAGCAGTGGATAAGTCTTTATGCATGAAAGAGCCTGGGTGCTTGGAAGTACGTACACTCCAATCGCAAGAAGGAGCGTGAGAGCACTGATTTGTATAAGCCTCATATTGCCTTGGAGTATAGCGCACTTGTGCTTTCGTCTCCATTGGCATTTTTTCCTTAGGACAGGTAGAATTTAAGGCACTATGGAAAACAACACACTTTCGAAAAAGCAACAAAAACGCCTTGCGCGTGCTGCTAAAAAGCAGGCTCAAATGCAAAATCAGAAGACTGGCCGTGCAGTTAAAAGCACTGCTACTTGGGCAATTACCCTCCTTGTAATAGTAGGAATTGTATACGGACTTGTGCTCCTCGTACGCAATTCTTCAACAAATGAACTTATCGGAGTAGATACCGATCTTTCAATTGAAAGCACTGATTGGACGATTGGAGAGGCTGAGGCTCCTGTACAGCTGATCGAGTTTTCAGATTTCCAGTGCCCAGCATGTGCGGCATACCACAGCGTGGTTAAGCAGGTGATTAGTGAATACCCAAGTGATGTACTTTTTGCCTACCGCCACTACCCTCTTAGCCAGATTCACCCACACGCGGAACTTGCTGGTCGCGCTGCGGAAGCTGCTGGAATCCAGGGTAAGTTCTGGGAAATGCACGATAAGCTTTTTGAGACTCAGGCAAGCTGGTCTGCTCGCGCAAGCGTAAAAGACCTCTTTGTCGAGTTTGCTAGTGAACTTGGCCTGGACGTTACCCGCTTTGAAGCCGACATTGATAGCGATGAGGTGAAGGACGCTGTAGAAGGCGAAGCTCTTCAGGCTCGTGCGCTCAACCTTCCTGGAACCCCAAGCTTTATCGTGAACGGAGTATACGTTCAGAACCCACCAAGCATTGATGCGTTTCGCGCAATAATAGAAGATGCAATTGCAAATGCAGGAGCAGACACCACAACTGAGTAAGAAGCTCGTACTCCTTTTTGGGCTCTTCGCCTTTATTGGATTTCTCGATGCGGCGTATCTTACGGTAGTTCACTTCTCAGACATACCACTTCTTTGTGGTGCGAATAGTGGCTGCGAAACAGTAACTACAAGCGTATACTCCGCTATCGCTGGCATTCCTGTAGCTCTTCTTGGAGCGCTCTACTATATTGGACTTCTTTTCCTTACTATCTTTTATCTTGATAGAAAGAACTCAACCGTTATGCATCTTGCACTTCGCTTGAGCGCTATCGGGCTTGTCGCTTCACTATACTTTGTTGGCCTGCAGCTTTTTGTGCTCAAAGCGCTCTGCATCTACTGCATGGCAAGCGCCATAAGCTCGACTACACTGTTTGTGATTGGGCTCTTCGGTAGACGCGCTGCTCTTAAAACTGTTGTACAATAAAGACATGAAAAAATTTGGCGACAACATGGGCCTTTTTGCAGACTACTGCATCTAGGCACTAAAAAGCGCCCCTTGCGGGGCGCTTTTATTTTCAATACTCATTAAACACTTTTGAGTTCTACTCTACGGCTAGCTTCGAATTTCTACCCCGCATGCTTACGCGTGCTTGCAGTAGAGCCAACGAATCAAGTTCGGGCTCACTGCAGGGCAGGACTCTTTCACTCTATCCTGGATTCCCAAAGATAAGATTAAGAGTGGTTTGAAGTTTCTAGCTTCTTATCTCTACTGGGCCGTGAGTTGATACATGCGTAGTCTTTCTACCGCTTAGCAAGAGGTATACGAGCAACGCAATGATTATCAGGATAAGGAACCATGGGCTGAAGATGAGGTACCCAAGTGCAGAGAATGCACTTGCGAATGCCACATCGTTTCGAACACCAGTTTCAATAACGGTAGTGTTTGTTCCAAGCACTCCATTAGTGATGATTCCTTCTGGGAGTTGCACGAATGCAAGCTCTCCGGTGGTATCAGTCTGCTTACCTGCTACGGCGTGAGCCTTTAGGTAGTAGGTAGTGTTCATTGGAAGACGACCAAGGTTCACTTGGTGGTAGGTGGTTGTTCCACCTGCGCTTCGAACGAACTCGTAGGCTGATAGTCCTTGCTCCTCATCGTCAACGTGTGAGCTGAGCGAGTAATATACGCTTCCTTGTGCTGGAATGGTGGTTTGGAAGCTTACGATTACGTTGAGGTTTGCATCGTTTTCAACCCGAAGGTCGAAGATGTCCAAGTCTGCTACTGCAGGCTCAACTACTACTGTAGGGCCTGGTACGTAGATGATTTGGCGCCCCTGTACGTATACAGAGAAGCTCTGAGTGGTAAATGCCTTTCCATCAAACGCCTGTACGGTTACCGCGTGTGATGTGTTTGCAAGACCACCTGCAGCAGTCCAACTGATAAATCCAGTACTTGGATTAATAGTCATTCCTGCTGGAGCTTGAACAAGCGCGAACACTACAACATCGCCGTCTGCATCAAATGCGTTTACGTCGTAGCTGTATGAAGTTCCTGCTTGAACAAGAGTAACTGGGCTAGAGATGATTTGAGGAGCACGGTTGCCTGTGCTTGGGTTGTCGTTTCCTTCGCCAACGCGCACCGTTGAACAGCGGTCGCTGTCGCGGTTTCCGTTTGCATCGGTAACTTCTACCTCTACATCATACTCACCAGTTCGGTTGAAACGAACTGACTCTTCGTCGTCGTTTCCACTAATGTCTCCATCCCAATCGATGTCGTATGGAGCTCTTCCGCCACTAATCTTTACCTCAAAGTCCACACGGTCTCCTGCCTCGATACGAGTATCAGAAACCTCACAGCGAACTGAAAGATTGTTTGTTGGTGGTGGGGTGGTTGGAGTACCACATGAAACACATGTGTTGTTGGTGTTTGTCCAACCTGAGTTTGTGTTTGTGTTACTTACTACACCTCCTCCCTGCTCAGCATTGATCGTTGGATCATAGCTGTTTGGGTTGTTTGCATTCCAGTCTGTGTGACAAGCTGGATCTTGGCTATCGATAAGACCGTTTTGGTTGTTATCGTAGTTATCAGAACACTGGGTGAAGCCAGCGGCAGTTCCGACCAAAAGTGCTGTACCTGAAAGAGACACTATTGTTACAAGCATCACAATCAGGACAGTCATTGCCTTTCCTATTGATTTTCGGTTTTTCATGATTTGTTGATAAAAAATCAGCCTTCCTATGGAGCTGAATGTATAAATATTGTAATAGCCACTTCTGGCTTCTGGCCTTGTTTTATCAGAAAAAGCGCCCTTTTGTCAATGATTTGCCCTATAAAAAGTTTTGAGGCGCGATACATTGCTGTATCGCGCCTCAGCGTCTTGGATAGCTCACTCGCGCGGAGCGAGGAACTTGTCCATGGGAACACCCATGCCGTTGAGCGTCAGGCTGTGAGGCCCGACCCCGGCGGCACTGCTCCAGTCGATGGCGAACTTGTCGCCAGGGCTCACCGTGCCTTCCCAACGAGCCTCATCGCCGTTTGCGAAGTGGATGAGCAGGCGTCCGTGCCTTGGCCCGTAGAGCCAGACCGGCTGCCCGTTCTGGAAAGCCCAGATCTGGTTGCAGTTCTTGTCCTGCGGGGTGTTGAAGTACCCATTGTCCGGGTAGATCATGCGGTCGATGCCAACCCCTGTGTAGAACCCTGTCTCCGGATCGCGGATGGCCTGAGGGCCACCGTACATCCAGTTACCACCACCGACGCTGTAGTCGCACCAAGCGTAGCCATCGATGGCGCATTCGGCGTTGGGCCGGATGCAGACACAGAAGTCTGTAGGCTGGGGCGCGGTAGGCGGAGGCGGCGGGGGCGGCGGGGGCTGAGTGCAGTTACGGCAGGGGCGAGGCCCGCTGTCGTCGTCGTCCAGATCAAGGAAGTAGCCGCCGACGATGACACCACCGACGAACTCGATGAGCCCGCAGGGGATGCAGCCAAGGGCTGCGAGGAATCCGCCAGCACCGCATCCGCCGATGATGACACCGGAGGTGATGAGGACTGCTGCGGTCGCGTTGCGCAAGGCGTTGAGCATGGTTAGCTCCTCCTTTGGGCGCCCTGCGCCCAGAAGTTGGGGTGAATTTGAAAGATCTCTCACTAACTCGCAAGAGCTAGTGTTGAGCCAAATATTAGCATATAAGTTTGTATTTGTCAATAGATAACTAAAAAGCACCCGAAAGGGTGCTTTTTAGAATCTCGTGTAAGAATGGCTTTTAGCCTGTCTTTATCTCTCGATAAACTCGAGATGAGACGTCGGCTTTAACCAATCTCAACCCTTGCCCCGCCGAAGGCGGGGCTCGCACCAAATCTAACGGTCAAGCCAGAGATTGGTGCGGGGCAGGACTCTTTCACTCTACCTTTGGATTTCCAATGATAGGAGCGAAGAGTAACAGGAAGTTTTAGCCTCCTATTTCTACCTGTGCTGGCTGCTGATAAACAGCTACATGGCTTTCCTTTCTCTTGAAGATAATCAAGAGAAGAAGAGCTATGATAACCAGCAGCAAGAAGAATGGGTTGAAGATAAGGAATCCAAGAGCAGCTATTGCTGAACCAAGTGCTACAGAATTAATAGAGTTTGCACTGTTGAGCATGATAAAGCTTCTCTCTTCTGAAACCTTAACCTGAGTACCTACTTCGCTTACGATGCGGAAGTAGTATGTACGGTCAGACTGAAGGTTTCCGAGCCATACCTTGTGAGAGGTAGATATAGCGGTGCTTTGTGGGCTGCTATATTCGTAACGATAGTTTTGTACGTTTGGTTGGCTTGCAAGTCCGTAGACTACATATCCACGTGATGGCTTGCTTGTCTCCCAGATAACATACACGTTGTCGTTCTCGTCCTTTTCTACACGGATGTTGAACTGTGAAAGATCGATGTTTGAGTCCACTTCAACTACTTGCGCGGTGCGCTCTACCACTACAGTACGGGTTACTGGAACCTGAACGATAGTTGGGGTAATTGGAGCTGGAACGTTGATCTGCGGAATAGTTGGGTATGAAGGAATTTGCACAGTTGGGGTGGTGTTTCGAACACGGTCAGCCTCAACAGTAATTTTAATGTCTCCCTCACACTCTGAGTATCCATCGGTAGCTGAGTATTCGAATCGGTATGTATCCTCATCGCCTACTTCAGTAGTCCAGCTAAAACGACCAGTGTTCTTATTGAAGTCTGAACCACGTGGCTCATCATCAATGTCGTAATCAATGTCGTTTGTAACTGATCCACGTACATCCACTTTGAAACTTACGCGCTCTCCCTCGTCTACACGCACGCTCTCGTCTTTACAAACAAGGTTGCTTGTAGCTGGATTTGGCGCTGGACTTGGTTGTGGCTGTGGGGTAGGATCTACTACCTGGTTTATCTTATAGATACTAAGAGTTACTTTCTGACTTCCGTTTCGGTTGTCAGTGATTGGGCTATCCTTAAGCCAAAGCCAAAGGTTTGTACCCGATCCTGAGATGGTAATAGTCTTTGACTTACCAGCTCCTGCCTGACTAGCAGAATATTGGTCTTGGAAGTATCCAGGAGCTATATCGATGGCCTTTTGAAGACCAGTTTCAGATATATACTGAATGTTTGCACGTGGTACCCATGTACCAGTAGTTGTGTACTGGCTAGCACCTTTATCTTGGTCGCTTGACCATGGGCTCCATGAACCTCCTTCGTGTTCGATCACGTAAGTTCCTGGTTCAAGAGAAAACCCGTTTACGTTCCCTGGGGCTGCGGTAGCGCTGCTACGAGCATCGAGGGTAACGCGTTGTATAAACTGCTTTGTAGTAGCAGCATCTGCCGGCATTGAAGCTGAAAGTGCTACGAAGAGCACAAGCCCAAACGCAAGGCTAAATTTTACGAGATTATTCATAATTTTTAGGTTGAGATTGTTAAGCCAGGCCCTTCGACTGAGCCTGTTACTTCATATTATATACCTATTTGACTTATTTGTCAAGTATTGGCTTTTTAGGCTATTTTTGCTATATTCCCTCTTAGTAGCAGGGCAACTACTCTAGATTGTTTACATTCTAGGGAGGAAAGTCCGGACTCCCTTTCCCCTTTCGGGGTCAAAAATGTAGTAGCTAACAGCTATCACAGGTGACTGAGAGATGCGAGCAGAGACGCTGGCGCAGAAATGCTGCCAGGACCCTTATCTCAAGCTAAACGGGTCAATCCAGCCATAGAGACAAGAAAGCTGGGGTGAAACGGCTAAATTCTTACAGGGTGCAAGGCCGTGTCCCGCTTTGCGGGAAGTGCCGCTTGAGGGCTGTGGCGACACAGCTCCTAGGTAAATTGTTGCCAAGAACAGAATCCGGCTTACTCGCTACTAACTAAAAAGCCCCTTTCGGGGTTTTTTAGTTTTTATACTTCCACGGAAAGGGCTTATTTATGTGCCAGTGAAATCCGGCCGAATACCGGTGCCCTCCCCCGCCATATTTCTTGGCTATTTTCATAACGTCTGCTTTTGTGCCCACTTTTGCTCTTAGGCTCACTTTTGGTCTTCCTTCGTCTAAGTAAACTACGACGGCAATGTTCCCAGGGAATGCTTCGTAGAGCGCTGCACCGATGTGTGTGCGGAGCGCTGAAATTCCGTATGTAAAGCGAGCTTTCTGGCCTTCGAAAATTATTGGCACACTGCTTTCTACGGCAGAGTGTACAATATTGCTTTCTCGGGCAAGAATTTTCTGGCCCTCCTTTTCATATTGTTTAAGCTTTTTCTTATCTTCAAAGGCTCTAATAAGCTTTGGCACATCATCGAGTGACTTAAGCTCCAGGCTTGCAGATGCAAGAGTGCCTATTTGCCCCTCTGTTTGCTTTTGCCAAAGATCACTTTTTTGAACTTGGCTTACGAACTTTGGCATTTTCTTTTTTGGGAAGAAATATTTCCACGCTAAACCTGCACCAGAATAGTTCAGGTTATAGACTCCCTTTTTGTGAACCTTAAACTGCTCTGCTGCAGTTGGATGGTGGTCGAGGATAAAAACTTCGTTGCTTTTATGTATCTCTACAAAGTCCTTGAGTAGCGGAACAGCGTCTATGAAAAATATGGTTTTATTTCTTAGCTTCTTAAAACCAGTGTAGGTAAAAGGCATTGGCACATACTCTGCCTTGTTTTTGAGTGCCATTTTTGCGATACCAGCTCCTACAAAACCGTCTCTGCAGCCCTTGTGGTAGTACACTACTATTTTCTTCTCTGTCTTCATTTAAGAAATGTACTTCTTGCGCCTGAGCGCGTCAATTCCTGGCATTTTTTTGCCAGCGAGAAATGCGAGCATCGCTCCGCCGCCAGTAGAAAGAAAGCTTACTGAGTTTTGCTTGTTCATTTCCTCTATCAGAGTGCCTGTTTCTCCCCCTCCTACAACCGAATAAATTCCTTTTTTAGTAATTGCGCGCGCTATCATCTCTGAACCCTTGCGAAACTCTTGTTGCTCAAAGTAACCAACTGGGCCGTTCCACACTACCGTTTGAGACTTGCGAATGATCTGTAAAAATTCTTGGCGCGCTTTTCTACCAAGGTCGTATATCTTCCCGTGCGGCCCAAACTCGAAGTCTACTGGCAAAACTATCTTTTTCTTTTTAAGCCACGGCTTTATGTGGTGCAGAAGGCTTTCATCTACAACTGACTGCCCAACATTTTGGCCCGCTGCGAAAAGGAAGGTGTTTGCGAGCACTCCTCCTACTAAAATTTTATTTACTTTTGGATAAAGCTTTTCAATTACTGCAAATTTATCTGCCGCCTTGCCTCCACCCAAAATAAGAGTGAATGGCTTCTTGGGGCTTTTCATTACCTTTGAAAGGTTTTCAACCTCCTCCATTAAAAGGAGCCCTGCATAGCTTGGAAGATAGTTTGTTATTGCCTCTACTGAGGCATGCGCTCTATGGCAGGATGCAAATGCATCGTTTACATACATGTCTGCGAGCCCTGCAAGCCTGTGGGCGAAGGTATGGTCGTTTTCCTCCTCGCCCCTGTTGAAGCGAAGGTTCTCAAGTAGAAATATTTTTCCGGGACGACCTCTTTTTATCGCTACTTCTAGCTCCGCAAAGTCCCACTCTGGCAGGAACTGCACTGGTTTTTTAAGAAGCTTTCTGAGAGCTGAGGCTGTACTCTTTAGGCTCTCTTTCTCTACTCGTTTTCCGTGAGGCTTTCCTTTGTGGGAGGCTACGATAACTATCGCCCCCTTGCGGACGAGAAACTTTATTGTGTTAATGGCGCGGTGGACTTTGTATGAATCCTTTAGGTTTTCAGTATTTAAATCTGCCCGTAACAATACGCGCTTTCCTTTTAAGCTTTTTGCGTTCTCTACCGCCTTCATATTGTCTAATAATAACGCAAAAGCCCCAACGTGTGGGGCTTTTTGTATACACAGATTTTTCTTTTTAGTACTCGCGGATAGAAACTTGTGATTCTATTTGGCGGTATGTTTCGAGCGCCACTGAAACTACGATGAGCAATGCGGTACCTCCGATCGAAAGTGTGTTGGTGTTGGTAAATGCTTGCGTAATGATTGGAAGCACTGCGATAAGACCAAGGAAGACTGCTCCAAAGAGGGTGATTTTTCCGGTAGTGCTCTTGAGATATCGCTCGGTTGGCTTTCCTGGGCGAATTCCAGGGATAAATCCTCCTGAGTGCTGAAGATTCTTTGAGAGCTCTTCAGGGTTGAAGGTGATAGCAGTGTAGAAGTAGGTAAACACAGCTACGAGTACGAAATAGGTCAGTCCATAGGCAAGATGGTTTGCGGTAAAGGCTGCAAGGATTCCTTGAAGTTTTACTGCGAAGCCACTTGAGAATGCGGTTAGGATTTGTGCAAGAAACTGTGGGAAGAGCAAGATAGAGATCGCAAAGATGATCGGAATAACTCCTGCTTGGTTCACCTTTAGTGGAAGATAGGTGCTGGCACCTCCATATACTTTGTTTCCGCGTACGCGCTTTGAGTATACTACTGGAATTTTGCGCTCTCCTTCCGTTACAAACACAACTCCAGCGATAATTGCTACTGCTACTGCAGCAAATACGAGGTAGCTAATAAGAAGGTCTTCGTTGTATGAGAAGAATGCTGTTTGAATGGCACTTGGAAGTTGCGCTACGATACCAGCGAAAATGATAAGGCTGATTCCGCTTCCAATCTTTTGCTCGCTCATAAGTTCTCCTATCCACATAAGCAGCACTGATCCAGCAGTTACAATGAGCACGTTTTGGAATATCTGCGCGCTACTAAATGGACCAATAAGGCCTTGGCTCTGGAAAAGATTCAAAAGTCCGTACCCCTGCAATGCTGCAAATGGAACAGTGAGCCAGCGGCTAATGCGGTTGAACTTCGCGCGACCAATAGCCCCCTGCTCGTAGTAGAGCTCTTTGAGGTTTGGGAAGATCATGGTCAGAAGCTGCATGACGATGGTGGCGGTAATGTATGGCCCTACACCAAGCATCATGATAGAAAGATTGTCGAGTCCTCCTCCTGCAAATAGGTTCAAGAAGCCAAAGAATTGGTTTCCTGCGAGGAAGTTTCGAAGCTGCTCTACGTTGATTCCTGGAATCGGGATAGCAGCAAATAGGCGGAATACTGCGAGCAGTCCGAGTATGATAAGTATCTTTTTGCGTGTCTCTGGGATCTTAAATGCTTGGAATAGTGTTTTCATTTTCGTATAAGATACTGACTGTTATCTGGAGCTAGCTACTCAGCTTTATCCTCTGACTTTTTCTTAGTCTTTGGAAGAGTTACGCTTCCTCCAGCCTTTTCAATCTTTTCCTTTGCCTTTGCTGAAACTTGAACGTTTTCTACGGTAATCTTTCGGCTTATTTCTCCCGTGTTGAGAATCTTTGCAGACTCCTTTCTCTTGAGAAGACCTTCCTTGCGAAGAGCTTCGTTGGTGATTTTGTCGATTGAAAGCTTTTCGAGGGTTGAAAGACTAATAGCGCGAGCTTTGAGCTTTTCTGAGTCTACAGTTCGAGCGCGGTTCTTTCCGTATCCACGGCGCTTTGGCAAACGTTGAACAAGGTCACGGATTGCTGGACGAATTCTGTGTCCTGCACGTGCTTTTTGTCCTTTTGTACCCTTACCTGCGGTAGTACCTCTCTTTCCTCCTCGTCCTACGCGTGGGCGCTTTGTTTGGTTTCCTTTTGGTCGCTTTAGATTGTGAGTTTGCATATATTTCTTTACTTACTTTCCTTTGCAACTTTTTTCTTTGGAGCAACCTTTTTCTCTACTACTGGCTTTGCTGCCTCTTTCTTCTTTGATTTTCGCGCAGGTTTAAGCTGCTTGAGTGCATCGATTGTTGCAAGTGCGTTGGTAACCTTGTTTGTAGTGCGTCCAAGGCACTTTGCTGTTGCATCGTTTACTCCTGCAAGGTGAAGTACTGTTCGTACCGCTCCTCCTGCTACGAGTCCGTTTCCTTCTTTTGCTGGCTTGATAAGTACGCGAGCTGCTGAGTACTTTGCGTCTACTTGATGTGGGATTGTTCCTTTGTTCATCTGCACGATGATAAGGTTTTTCTTTGCTTTGTTCTTTGCCTTCTGGATTGACTGCTGTACGTCTCCTCCCTTACCCATTCCAATTCCAACGCGGCCCTTCTTGTCTCCGATAACAAGGGTTGCTCGGAAGCGGAAGCGCTTTCCTCCAGCCATAACACGCACAACGCGGCGAAGGTCGATTACTTGCTCTTCAAATTCTGGCTTTTGGCGAACGAATGGCTTTCGGTCTTGTCCGCGACGTCCGCGGCGTTGACCTCTGCCTCCGTGGTTTCCACCGCGACCTCTTTGAGGGCCTCTCTTTTCAGCTGCTGGTGCTGCTGATTCTGGCTTTGCTTCTTTTTGTACTGCTTTTACTTCTGTCATGGGTTTGTTTGGCTAGATCTTAAGTCCTGCTTCTTTTACTCCATCAGCAAGCGCCTTGACCTTTCCGTGAAACGCGTACTGCCCTCTGTCGAATACGACTTCGGTTACTTTTTTCTCTGCTGCCTTTTGTGCGAGCTGCTTTCCTGCTTCAAATGCCTTTGCTATTCCTGCGCTCATACCTTCAGCTGCCTTTGCGGTGATTCCTTTAGTTGAGATTGATGCGAGAGTTGTTCCGGTTTTATCGTCGATGATTTGTGCGTAAATTTCTTTGTTAGAACGAAATACACTCATGCGTGGGCGGGTGCTCAAAGTACGTACTTTTGCTCGGGTACGGTTCTTTCGACGTGCTGCGGTTTGGTTTTTTTGCTTTGATCGATTCATATTTTTATATGCTATTCAGAGCCAACCTTCTTACCGGCCTTTCGTCTAATGTATTCGCCTTTGTATCGCACTCCCTTTCCTTTGTATGGTTCTGGTTTGCGGATCTTTCGAATTTCTGCTGCTACCTGTCCTACTGCTTGCTTGTCTATACCTTTAATAACAATAGTGTTTTGGTCTGGAGCGGTAAGTTCTATTCCTTCTGGTGCTGGAAACTTTACTGGGTGTGAAAAGCCAAGGTTAAGGGTAAGCCCCTTTCCGTCTTGTGCTACTCGGTATCCAACTCCTTCTATTTCAAGAGTCTTTTCGTAACCGTTTGAAACTCCCTCAACTGCGTTTTCGGTAAGTGATGCTACTGTTCCCCAGTTGCTTCGAGACTGCTTCCCTTCTCCTGCGAGTGCAAAAGTTACCTCCTTGTCAGCGATGTTTACTGAAACACCTCCTAGAAGGGTTACTTTCTGTTCTCCTTTCGGCCCTTTTACGAGGAGCTGGTTGTTTTCTTGGCTTACCTCTACTCCGTCTGGAAGACTAATTGGTTTTTTTCCTATCTTGCTCATATGTTTACCAAATTTCGAATAACATTTGTCCTCCGACTTTTTCTTTTCGTGCTTGCTGTTCGTTCATGATTCCTTTTGAGGTTGAAACAACAGCCATTCCGTATCCTTGGCGTACTGACTTCATATCTTTGTATCCTACGTAAAGTCTGCGGCTTGGTTTGCTTACAAAGCGAACTCCTTGAATTGATCCGTTTCCGTTTTCGTCGTAGTTGAGTGCTACATCGATAACACGCTTTGGCATTCGCCCCTTCTTCTCTACTGCACCTACAAAGCCACGCTTTGAAAGAAGCTCGAGAATAGCGAGGTTCATGTTTGAAAATGGGAGTTTTACGCTCTCCTTTCCAGCTGCCTGTGCATTTCTAATTTGTGTAAGTATTTCTGTGTACATAAACGTTTTACCAGCTTGCTTTCTTAACTCCTGGGATTTCTCCGCGTGATGCCATTTCTCTAAAGCAGATTCTGCAGATTCCAAAATCTCTCATGTATCCGTGGCGGCGTCCGCATGCGAAGCAGCGACGAATAACCCGAGTTGAGAACTTAGGCTTTCTGTTCGCTTTTGCTATCATTGATTTCTTTGCCATATGTTTCTTTTAAAATGATTTATTTTGCGGTGCTTACTTCACGCTCAAGTGGAACACCAAGTTCTTTATAGAACTTAATAGCGTCCTCCTTGCTCATTGGTTTTTGAGGCACGAGAGTAACTTGTAGACCGAAGGTGACCTTTGTCTCTTCGAGTATGATTTCTGGAAATACAGTGTGCTCTTTGATACCAAAGCTCAAGTTTCCGTCTGAGTCGATGTTGTTGATCTTTATTCCCTGGAAGTCGCGGATACGTGGGATAACGATGTTGGTAACACGGCTAAGGAAATCCATCATTCTCTTGTGGCGCAAGGTTGTGCGCATACCGATAACAACACCTTGGCGAAGCTTAAACCCGGCGATAGCCTTCTTTGAAGGTCGCTCTTGTGGCTTTTGTCCGGTGATCTTTGCAAGATCGGCAGCAACTGCAGGCTTAAGAGTTTTTTCAAACTCTGAAAGCGTGCTCATTCTACCAAGCCCGGTGTTTACAACTATCTTTTTTAGTGGGTATTTGCTTATCATGGTGTTTATTTTCCTTGAACTTCAAGATTTGATGTGTGAATGGTTCGTGGAACACTTACGATCTCTCCTTTTTGCCCCTGCTTTGTTGGACGCTTGTGCTTCTTATACATGTTTACTCCTTCTATAAGAGCGCGGGTCTTGTCTTTGGTAACCTTAAGCACCTTGCCGGTTTTTCCTTTGTCCTTACCTGCAAGAACTTTTACTGTTACTCCTTTTTTCAATGCTTTCTTGAGTTTCATATTTTTATACGATTTCTTCTGCCATTGAAAAGACCTTTTCAAATCCTTTTGCTTTGATTTCGCGAGGAATTGGTCCGAAAACACGAGTTGATTTTGGCTCTTTCTTGTCGTCCACGATTACTACTGCGTTCTCGTCAAAACGAACTACTGATCCGTTTACTCTCTTAAGCGGGTTTCGAGTACGCACAACAACACACTTTACAATGTCCTTTTTCTTAACATTCTTGCGTGGCTCTGCTGTTTGCACTGATGCGATAACGATGTCGCCGATGCGAGCGTATCGCTTGCGGGTTCCACCAGGAAGGTGAAATACGCGCACTGTCTTTGCGCCACTGTTGTCTGCTACTTTTGCTATTGATTGTGCTTGCAACATATGTTTATTTCTCCTCTCCTACCATTGAAATGATAGTAAAGTGCTTGTCTTTTGAGAGTGGACGAGTTTCTTCCATTACAACCATGTCTCCGACCTTGTACTTGTTTTCTGGATTGTGCGCCTTAAAGCGTTTGGTCACCTTAAAGTGCTTAAGATACTTTGAGTGCTTCTTTAAACGAGCAACCTCAACAACCGCAGTGAGCTGCATTTTGTCTGAAACAACTTTTCCTTCTATTTTTCTTTTCATATTATTGCGATTGCGAATTGCGAAATTCTACTATTTTTCTTCTTTTTTGGCAACCATCTCCTCTTTTCTCTTATGAGTGATAATTGTCTTTGTTTGCGCTATGTCTTGGCGGATAGCTCTTATCAAATGAGCATTTTTCTCCTTGCCGTTGTGGATTGCTTCCATGGTTTTGTAGAGCTTATCTTTGAGAGCTGCTACATCCTTTTCAAGCGCTGCAAGTGACTTCCCTTTTACTTTTTCGAGTTCTTTCTTTTTCATAGGCCTACTTGCTTACGATCTTAGTTTTTACTGGAAGCTTGTGTCCTGCTCGGCGGAGCGCTTCTGTTCCTGTTTCGTTTGCAACTCCGCTGATTTCGAACATGATGCGACCTGGGCGTACTGGGAATACGTAGTGATCTACTGATCCCTTACCCTTACCCATTCCCACTTCTGGTGGCTTCTTTGTTACTGGCTTGTCTGGGAAGATGCGAATCCATACGCGTCCTTCACGCTTCATGTAGTTTGTCATTGCTCGACGAGCAGCTTCTATCTGGCGTGAGTTTATCCATGCGCTTGTAGTAGCCTTAATACCCACGCTTCCGTGAAGCAGTTCTGTTCCGCGTAGTTCAACGGTGCGCCCTTTACGGCGACCCTTGTTCCACTTTCTGTGTTTTACTTTCTTTGGTACTAGCATGGTATTTTAATATCGAATTTATTTTTCCTGTCTGCGATGGGTGGTAACTTTCTGTGTTTTTTCTTTATCGAATACAAGACCCTTATAAACCCATACTTTGATTCCGATACTTCCGTATGTGGTTTTTGCGGTTGCGTGTGCGTAGTCAATGTTTGCACGGAGTGTCTGGAGAGGGAGCTTTCCATCTGAAAGCACCTCTGCACGAGCGATTTCTGCTCCGTTAAGTCGTCCTGATACGCGGATCTTTACTCCTTCAACGTCGCGGTTTTGCATCGCGTTTTCGATAGACTTCTTCATCACGCGACGGAACGGCATACGGCGTTCGATGTCGAATGCTACTTGAAGCGCAATGTTTTGTGCTGAAATTTCGTTGCGCTTGAGCTCCTCAACGTTGAGTGAGAGGTTTACTCTTGGCGCTTGGTTTCCTTGGCGGCGAAGGAGACTTTCAAGCTTTCCTTTTAGAAGCTTGCTGAGCTCTTCGATTCCTTGCCCTCCGCGACCGATTATGAGTCCTGGACGAGCTGCCTTTACGATTACTCGGTAGGCGTCGTTTCCAGTGCGCTCAATTTCGGTGCTGATAATTCCTGCGTTTGCGATTTTTTCTTGGATGGTACGGCGAATAACCAAGTCTTGCTCAAGGCGGTGTGGATATTTTGACTTTCCAAACCATCGGCTCTTCCAGTCCTTGATGATTCCTAGTCTTAGTACGTCAGGTCGAATTTTCTGTCCCATAGTATTGTTTTATTTTAGATGGACTTACGGCGGAACATTTTGTTTACTACTCCACCACTTTTCTTCTGACCTTTTGCTTTTGTTTCAGTTGTTTTCTTTTCAGCTTTTTTCTTTGACTCTTCTGCCTTTTCTGCTTTTGCTGGCTTTGCTGCTTTCTTTTCAGTCTTTGCTTTCTTTTCCTTTGCCACCATCGTGAAGCGAGCTGGCTTTACTGAGTCGCTTTCTTCAAGAGTAAGGGTGATGTGGCTCATTCTCTTCAAAATTGGAGTTGCGTTTCCTTGCGCACGTGGAAGGAAGCGCTTGAGTGAAGGACCTCCATCTACTGTTACGCTCTTTACTACGAGGCGTGACACGTCGATGTCGGTGTTGTTTTTTGCGTTTGCTACGGTTGACTTAAGAAGCTCAAGTATTTGAGGAGCGCTTCTTTGGCTTCGCTGCATAAGCTGGCTTTGTGCTTGCCACACAGGAAGTCCTTTGAGTGACTTAGCTACAAGACGCACCTTGCGAGGAGCGATTCGTACATATCTTAGTTTTCCTACTTGTTGCTTCTTCATATGTCTTTAACTATTTCTTTGCTGCTGGTGCTGCTGGTTGAGCTGCTGCTGCTTCAAGCTGCTTTTGCATCTTTCCTCCGTGCTTAGTGAACTTACGGGTAGGAGAAAACTCTCCAAGACGGTGACCAACCATCTCTTCTTTTACGAGCACTTCGATAAATGACTTTCCGTTGTGTACACCAAAGGTGTATCCGATCATTTCAGGTGAAATTTGGCTTGAGCGTGCCCAGGTTTTGATAACCTTTCTGTCTCCAGGCTTAATATCCGCTATCTTCTTGAGAAGCTTTGGGTCAACGTATGGTCCTTTTTTAATTGATCGTGACATAGTTTTCTAATTAAATTATTTACCTCCGTTTCTCTTTACTGGGCGACGCTTAAGAATAAGCTTGTTTGACCACTTCTTCCGTCCACGAGTTTTGCGACCACCAGTAACGTTTCCCCAAACGTCCTTTGGACGCTTTGTTCCACGTGGCTGTACTTGCTCTCCTCCTCCGTATGGGTGGTCTACTGGGTTCATAGCGGTACCACGAACGGTAGGGCGAATTCCGCGCCATCGGCTACGTCCTGCCTTTCCAAGGCTGATAAGGTTGTAGTCTGGGTTTGAAACTTGTCCGATGCTTGCAAAGCAGTTTTCGCTTACGCGACGAACTTCTTTTGAAGGCATGC
Organism: Minisyncoccota bacterium; assembly: GCA_041389085.1. Lineage (GTDB taxonomy): Bacteria > Patescibacteriota > Minisyncoccia > UBA6257 > 1-14-0-10-44-23 > JAUYME01. Next base: position 84,213 of record JAWKSL010000001.1, read on the forward strand.
GAAGGTCGGTAAATCCGTTTGATGTTCCAAGAACTTCAAGGTAGCTTCCTGCGCTGCGTGCAAGCTTTCCTCCGCTCTTTTCACGAATTTCTACGTTGTATACAAATTGTCCGATTGGAATGTTCTTAAGCTGAAGGCGGTTTCCTGTTTTAAGCTCAGCTTTTGCTGAAGTTACAATAGAGTCTCCTACGTTAAGTTTTTGAGGAGCGAGAATGTAGCGGCGCTCTCCGTCTTTATAAACTACCTGTGCGATAAATGCGCTGCGGTATGGGTCGTACTCGATTGACTCGATCTTTGCTGGAATATCAAGCTTGTCTTGCTTGAAGTCGATCATACGATAAAGCTTTTTGTGACCAGCTCCTTGGTGGCGCATAGTGATGCGTCCTTGGTTGTTGCGACCAGCGTGCTGCTTTATTTTCTTGGTAAGCTTCTTGTTTGGTTTTGTGCGTGTCAAAACCTTGCTGTACTCAATGTCAGTTCGCTGTCTAACTCCTGGGCTTGTTGGTCTAAACTTTTTCATTGTTTTATTGGCTTACCGTTGGCAATACATCAAGGGTTTGACCTTTCTTAAGCTGCACGATCGCCTTCTTGTATCCTGGCTTTTCTGAAATGTTTCGTCCAAGGCGGCGCTTCTTTGGCTTGGTGTTGATTATCTTTACACCAGTTACGGTTACTTTGTGTTCAGTCTGAATAAGCTTCTTTATCTCTGACTTGGTTGCTTTTTTGTCTACCAAAAACATGTACTGTCCGATTGCTCCAAGGTCAGTAGACTTTTCTGAAATGATTGGGTTTTTGATAAGAAACTTGTTCATAAAACTACTTTATTTCTTCTACCGCTGATTTTTCGATAATAACGTTTTTGTGGTTGAGCACATCAACAAGGCTGATTGACTGGGTTGGGCTTGTTGAAACTCCCTTTATGTTTTTCGCTGCGCGTGCAACTGCTTTGTTTTCCTTTGCAGCGATTATAAGGGTGCTTGGCATCTTTTTTTCGTCTTTATAAAACTCCTTCAGTGAAGCTGAGAATACTTTTGTCTTTGAATCCTTCACATCAAGACCGTCTACAAACATAAGCTCACCATCTGCAAGCTTCTTTGAAAGTGCAGTAAAGAGGGCAGCCTTTTTCATCTTCTTGTTTATCTTCTTTGAGTAGTCGCGGTCGTTGCGTGGCCCGTGAGTTACACCTCCTCCAACCCAAATAGGGCTGCGGGTAGATCCGTGACGTGCGCGCCCGGTTCCCTTCTGGCGCCATGGCTTCTTTCCTCCTCCGCTTACTTCACCGCGGTTCTTTGTGTGTGCCCATGGGCGGCGAGTGTTTGCGAGCATTGAAGTAAACACTTGATGAACAAGGTCGTTGTTCCACTTTCGTGCAAAGATCGCATCGTTTAGCTCGATGCTTCCTTTCTCTTCTCGTTTAAGGTTTAGTACGCTCGCTTTCATATTAAAAAAGATATTAGATTTTAGACGTTAGATTTTTGATCTGCTTCTTCAACCTTCTCGTCTTTTTTCTCTTTTGTTTTTTCTGCTTCGCTTGGTTGTGCTGGTGATTGTTCTGTCTCAGCGCCTTCTGGATTTTCTTCACCTACCTCTTGAGTCTGAACACTTACCTCTATCTCAGATGGTCCTTCAAGGTCGGCAAAAAGCTCAACTTCGCGCCCTACTATTCCTGGTGCGCTTCCGTGAAGCATTACAATCTTGTTTTCTGCGTCTATTTCAGCAATTTTAATACCCTTGTAAGTAATGGTTTCCATACCGTAGCGTCCTCCCATTTTTCGTCCTGGGACTACGCGAGCCATTTGCTTGCTTCCGATAGAACCTGGTGCGCGGTGGTAGTGCTTCTGACCGTGAGTCTTTGGCCCTCCGCGGAAGTTCCAACGCTTAATAACGCTCGCAAATCCGTGTCCTTTAGACTTTCCGGTTACTTTGAGCGGCATTCCAGCCTCTACACCTTCAAGGTTTGCTTTTTCTGAAAGCTTAATAGGGGTGACACCAAGGGCGCTCCCATCCTTAAAGATTTGAGTCATTTTTAGCTTTTTTCCAGTAAGTTTTCGCATCTTTCGATGAATATCTCAGCTATCTATTCAGCTGTGATTTTATCTCGGGTATTAGAGCCACCGAGCTTGGGCTTGAACAAAAATAGCTATCCAGAGGACTGGATACCTATTCCAATTCCGTAGCGAGTATTATACACACCCTCAAAAATAATGCAAGCCCCCTACTGACTTTAACGGCCATGCCCGCGGCAGGTAAACTCACACTGAACGCCAAGGAAGTACCGAATCTCGAAACTTTAACGGCTCACAAACGCCAAGGAAGTACCGAATCTCGAAACTTTAACGGCTCACACGTACGTGTGAGCCGTTAAAGTTGGCTAGGCATCCCCAGTCTTGGCTGTCTTTCGCCCCTTCGGGGCTCAAGACGAAGACTGTGAAGCCGTTAAAGTCCCCTGCCGAGGCACCAAAAAGCCGCCCTTTCGGGCGGCTTTGTATGCTTCTTAGCCTGGCAGAGGCTTTAGAGCATTTTGATTTCTACGTCTACACCAGCTGGGAGGTTTAGGTTCGAGAGCGCTTCGATTATCTCAGGTTTTGGGTTGAGAATGTCGATAAGGCGCTTGTGAATTCTAAGCTCAAACTGTTCACGGCTGTCTTTGTGAACAAAGGTTGAGCGGTTCACTGTGTACTTGTGAAACTGAGTTGGAAGCGGAATAGGACCGCGAATTTCAACGTCGTGTTTCTTTGCAGTGTCTACGATGAGCTTAGCGCTGTTGTCGATAAGCTTGGTGTCGTAGGCTTTTATCTTTAGTCGGATTTTTGCTCCTTCCTCTTTTTTTGCTGGCATATGTTTTGGAGTGGTATTTTTCATCGCGCCAGTTGGCGGACGCCTATACCGTTATCTGGTGTTACTTAGTAATCTTTGTAACAACTCCTGCTCCGACTGTTTTACCACCTTCACGAATCGCGAAGCGCTGTTGCTCTTCAAGAGCTACTGGGTTGATGAGCTTCACGTTTAGCTTGATGGTGTCTCCTGGCATAACCATTTCAGTTCCCTCTGGGAGGATAACTTCTCCGGTGATGTCAGTAGTTCTGATGTAGAACTGTGGCTTGTATCCTTTAAAGAATGGGGTGTGACGTCCACCTTCGTCCTTTGAAAGAACGTAGATTTCACACTCAAATTCTGTGTGTGGCTTTACAGATCCTGGTACAGCAAGTACCTGTCCGCGCTCGATGTCTTCTTTCTTAAGACCACGAAGGAGAAGTCCTACGTTGTCTCCTGCCTCTCCGCTGTCGAGAAGTTTGTTGAACATCTCAACTCCGGTAACAGTTGTCTTTTGGGTGTCGCGGATTCCAACGATTTCGATTTCTTCGTTTACCTTTACGGTTCCACGCTCAATACGTCCGGTAACAACAGTTCCACGTCCTTCGATTGAGAAGATGTCTTCTACTGGCATAAGGAATGGCTTGTCGGTTTCACGAACTGGGTCTGGAACGAAGTTGTCGAGGGCTTCGATAAGGTCAACAACTGGCTTGGTAGCTGGATCATCTAGGCTCGTAGCTTCAAGTGCTTTAAGACCTGATCCGCGGATAACTGGAGTGTCGTCTCCTGGGTATTCGTACTTGGTAAGAAGTTCACGAACCTCAGCTTCAACGAGGTCTACGAGTTCTGCGTCGTCTACCTGGTCGATCTTGTTGAGGAATACCACGATTGAAGGAACTCCAACCTGGCGTGCAAGAAGTATGTGCTCTCGGGTTTGAGGCATAGGACCGTCGGTAGCACTGATAACGAGGATTGCTCCGTCCATCTGTGCAGCTCCGGTGATCATGTTCTTGATGTAGTCAGCGTGTCCTGGCGCATCGATGTGTGCGTAGTGACGCTTTTCTGACTGATACTCTTGGTGAGAAAGTGCGATGGTAATTCCACGCTCCTTTTCTTCTGGTGCGTTGTCGATTGCATCAACTGCTTTCTCTTCTGCAAATCCCTTCATGTGAAGGACGTGCATGATAGCCGCGGTAAGGGTGGTCTTTCCGTGGTCAACGTGACCGATGGTACCAACGTTTACGTGTGGCTTTGTGCGTTCAAATTTTGCTTTTTCTGCCATATTTTTTTAATTAATTTACTTTATTTTTAATCTGCGAACAATTTTAAAGTCTTGTTATTCTATATAACTTGACTGCTTTGTCAATAAACCTTTTCTACTTTTTCCTTCCTGCAATGATCTCTTCCGCCACGTTTCGTGGGGCTTCTTCGTAGGCATGGAATTCCATGCTGAAGTTTCCTCGACCTTGCGTCATCGATCTGAGCTTTGTCGCATATCCGAACATTTCAGATAGTGGGACAAAAGAATCGATAACTTTTACTAGAGGTCTGTCTTCCATTCCGTCAATTCTTCCTCTTCGTGAATTGATGTCTCCGGTTACGTCTCCCATGAATTGCTCAGGAACGATGATCTGCACTTTCATAACTGGCTCAAGAATTACTGGGTTTGCGATCTGAGCTGCTTCTCTGAAGGCCATCGATGCTGCAAGTTTGAAGGCTGCTTCGGAACTGTCCACATCGTGGTAGCTTCCATCGTAAAGTGTTGTCTTTACATCTACTACTTGGTATCCAGCGTTGATACCGCGAGTCATTGCTTCTTTTATACCTTTCTCTACCGCTGGAATGTATTCCTGAGGAATGTTTCCTCCCTTAACTTCGTTTACAAACTCGAAGCCACTTCCTGGTTCGAGAGGTTCGATACGGATCTTAACGTGTCCGTATTGTCCGCGACCTCCAGACTGCTTCGCATACTTGTGGTCTGCCTGTGATTCTTTTCGGATTGTTTCTCGGTATGAAACTTGTGGGCGGCCAACGTTTGCTTGAACGTTGAACTCTCTCTTGAGGCGGTCAACGATAATTTCAAGGTGAAGCTCTCCCATTCCTGCGATAAGGGTTTCTCCTGTTTCTGGGTCTGACACAACTTTGAATGTTGGGTCTTCTTCTGCGAGCTTCTTAAGCGCGATACCCATTTTTTCTTGGTCACCCTTTGAATTTGGTTCAATGCGGATAGAGATAACTGGCTCTGGCACGTCGATACCTGCAAGAAGGATTGGCTTTTCTTCTTCGCAGAGAGTGTCTCCGGTGGTGGTGTCTTTCATTCCCACGAGCGCACCGATTCCTCCTGCGTACATTTCTTCTACTTCTTCACGGTCGTTTGCGTGCATACGGAGAATGCGTCCTACGCGCTCCTTCTCACCCTTACTTGAGTTATATACGTAGCTTCCGCGCTTGAGCGTTCCAGAATACACACGGAAAAATGTAAGTGCTCCTACGAATGGGTCGTTTGCAACCTTAAACGCAAGTGCTGAAAATGGAGCCTCGTCGCTTGCTTCACGGCTCTCTTCTTGGTTGGTGTCTGGGTTTACTCCCTTTACGGCTTCAATATCGGTTGGAGCTGGAAGGTAGTCGATAACAGCGTCGAGAAGAATTTGCACTCCTTTGTTCTTAAGTGCAGTACCGGTAAATACAGGGATGATTTCGTTTTTAAGAGTACCTTTTCGAAGTGCTGCTTTGAGCTCGTCGAGTGAAAGCTCTTGGCCTTCAAGGTACTTGTTCATCAAGTTCTCGTCTTGCTCTACGATCTTTTCGATAAGAGTCTGACGGTCCTTTTCTGCACGCTCTTTAAGATCTGCTGGGATTTCTCCTACGGTTACCTGCTCTCCCTTGTCTCCCTCCCAGATACGAGCCTTCATGGTAAGAAGGTCTACTACTCCTTTGAAATCTGACTCAGCACCAATTGGCACCTGCATAGCAACTGCGTTTGGGTTTAGTCTGTCTTTGATTGACTGCAAGCTCTTGTCGAAGCTTGCTCCGGTTCGGTCGAGCTTGTTGATAAAGCAGATGCGAGGAACTTTGTACTCGTCTGCGTAGCGCCAGTTTGTTTCACTCTGTGGTTCTACTCCGCTTACTCCGTCGAATACTGCAACTCCTCCGTCAAGAATACGGAGTGAGCGCTTTACCTCAACGGTGAAGTCGATGTGTCCTGGGGTGTCGATGATGTTGATGCGGTAGGTGTGGTCTTTGCGGTTTGCAAGCTCTGCTTCTGTTTTGTAGGTTGGAACCCAAAAACACGTAGTAGCTGCTGAGGTGATAGTAATTCCACGCTCACGCTCCTGCTCCATCCAGTCCATCTGAGTGTCTCCCTCGTGCACCTCACCGATCTTGTGGCTTACTCCGGTATAAAAAAGAATACGCTCGGTTACGGTTGTTTTACCTGCGTCGATGTGGGCAAAGATTCCTATGTTTCTTGTTCGGTCGAGTGGATATTCGCGTGGCATTTTTTTATGTTCTGATATTTATGTGAATTAACAAAAACAATAGGTGAGTACCATTTGAGGAATTATCGGCGCGCGAAGTGTGCAAACGCGCGGTTTGCTTCTGCCATTTTGTGCACGTCTTCTTTTTTCTTAATTGCAGCTCCTTCTCCCTCTGCTGCTTCCATTATTTCTTTTGCAAGAAATTCTGCGGTTGATTTTCCGGTTCCGCCTTGTGCTGCAGCAACGATCCAGCGAACAGCAAGCATAAACTTTCGCTCTGGGCGAACTTCGATTGGCACTTGGTAGTTTGCACCTCCTACGCGGCGGCGAGAAATTTCGAGTGTTGGCATTACCTTATCAAGAGCAAGGTGAAACACTTCAAGAGGCTTCTTCTTGGTTTTCTTTTCGATTATGTCGAAGGCATCGTATACAACTTTTTCTGCCTTTCCTTTCTTTCCTTCGCGCATAATAACGTTAATGAAGCGGGTTACCGCTACGTCGTTGTACTTCACGTCTGGAAGAAATTCTCTTTTGTAGTTTCGCTTTCGTCGCATTGCTCTTTAGTTTTATTCTGCTTTTTTCTTTGGTTTCTTAGCTCCGTACTTTGATCGGCGTTGTCCACGTCCCTCAACTCCTCCTGCGTCAAGAACTCCACGTACGATGTGGTAGCGAACACCTGGAAGGTCTTTTACACGTCCTCCACGGATCATTACTACTGAGTGCTCCTGCAAGTTGTGTCCCATTCCTGGGATGTAAGCGGTAACTTCCATTCCGTTGGTAAGACGAACACGTGCAACTTTTCGGATAGCTGAGTTTGGTTTCTTTGGAGTGGTGGTAAACACCTTGGTGCATACTCCGCGCTTAAATGGCGCGTCAGTCGCAACTGGGCGGTTTTTTATGAAATTAAAAGTTCGTCGCATTGCTGGCGACTTAGATTTTACTTCCGGTGTTTTGCGCTTCTTTTTGAGAAGCTGGTTTACTGTTGGCATTTCTTAAAAGATACTCCGCTAAAATTTAGCGGCAAATTAACATAAAACAAATCCGCAATCGCGGACTAGTAAAGGAATACTATTCGATCACTCTTTATTTGTCAACCCGGTGGAACAACTTTGTAGGTATAAAAACTCCCCTTCGATTAGAGCTACTAGGGTCAGCTCAAAGTAGTGCCACCGGGTCAATGCTTTAGAAGAGCGTTGCGAGTGCCTGCCCGACTAATAACTTGTGGGTACCTAAAACGAGCGGCTCTAAGAAGGGAATATTGGCGAAGAATACGAGAAAAATAAGGATGTAAAAACCGTACTGGTTAAGAAATCGCTGAATACCTCCGCCAAGGCGTGCTGGGAAGAAGTAAAAGAGGATTTTTGAGCCGTCGAGCGGGGGAATCGGAATAAGGTTGAAGAAGCCTAGAATAAGGTTGATTATCACTATTATATTGAAGAGTACGAGCACCATTCCGCCTCCGACCATGAGTAGGTCGAAAAATGCCATAGCTCGTATCAACACGGCAAAGATTATCGCAAGGATAAAGTTACTTCCTGGACCGGCCGCTGCTATGAGCGCTGCTCCCCTTTTTGGATTTTTCAAATTATACGGGTTATATGGAACTGGCTTTGCATACCCAAAAACAGGCAAACCAGATATGGCAAGTAAAAGAGGCAAAATTACTGAACCAAACGGATCGAGATGTTTTGCCGGGTTTAGACTTAGCCTGCCCTGTATTTGAGCTGTCTTGTCCCCTAGCCTGAGAGCGGCAAGCCCGTGGCTCACTTCGTGGATGATTGCCGAGAAGAGAAGGACTATGATTTGAAAAACTATCAGCATGTTTAAAATTCTACGTTTTCAATTGCTTCTTTACCCTGGTTGTACGGGTGCTTTATTTCTTTCATTTCGGTAACCAAGTCTGCCTTGTCGATAAACTCCTGAGGAGCTCCTCTGCCAGTAAGTACAAGAATTTTTTGCTCCGGAAAGTTATGTACTACTTCCTGTAGTACTTCTTCAACTTCAATGAGGTCGAGACTAACTGCTACGTTTACCTCGTCGAGAATTATAAAATCCCAGTAGCCTGAGTCTATTTCTTTTTTAGCAAGAGAAAGCGCGTCGCGCGCTGCATTCTTATGGTCTTCAAGTGGAAGCTTGTCGCCTAAGATGCCGACAAAGCCAAGCCCCTTCTTTATGAGCTTAAATTCTCCGCCGCCCGATCTTTGATTGGGCGAGCCTTCGCTTTTTTTAAAGGCAGGGCTATTTGCTGCTGTTTGTAAGTCTATAAAGTCTTCGCCGCTCTTCCATGGGCCTTTTATAAACTGAATCATTAAAACTTTCTGTCCACGCCCCACAGCGCGAAGCGCAGCTCCAAGAGCTGCTGTAGTCTTTCCTTTCCCATTTCCCGTGTTTACTACAATCATTTGTCTCTATTATAGCAAAACAAAAAAACTTGACAGTTTCTTTGTTTTTATATATTTTATTTCTAATTCCGATCGCAAATTGGTGCGCGGAGTTAAAACGAAAGGAGGCTATATGCCTCGAGACAAGAGTGGCAACGCCGATCGTCGATCCAAGGATCGTGACAAGAGGCGCACCCCCAAGGGCCCTCAGACCCACAAGAGTGGCGGGCGTCAGCGCAACGTCGGGCACCCCCGTGGCGAGGAACACTCGCGCATTGCCAAGGGTAACCGCGGCTAGCCCTCTCACGGCCTGCTATGGTTTAAAACTATGGCAGGCTAATTTTTTACCAAATAAAGCTATACTTAAAAAGTATATAATATGAACTCTTGGCCCACCCTTATTTATCTTCCATCAGACAATCCCTTTGTTACCATGAAGGTCTATTTTCGTACTGGTCCACGCTATGAAAGCCTAAGACATCGTGGATTGTCTCATATTATTGAACATATTGTTTCTGATCTATTCGAGAAAAAGCTTTCAAGAGCTACTCGCCTACCAGCCTGGATTCGCCCCTTCTCTCTAGACACCTTTTCTGCCAGCACTCATTTTGAGTTTTGCTCTTATGAAATTTCGATTGATCAAAAAAACTTTTGGAAGTCAGCCAGCTCTCTTATATCTTCCTTCGCCCCACGGAAGATCACCAACTCATTTCTCTCCAAGCAAAAGAAAATTGTTGCTTCTGAGGCGCATGAGAGTATGCAGGCGAATGGTTTTGCGCTTGCTGCACAGAAAGCACATTTCCAAGGAAGTTCTTTGGAAAGGAGATTTATCTCTAACCAAGATTATTTAAAAGATATTACCGCTAATAATGTATTTGATTACTGGCATCAAACATATCAAGCACGGCACTGCACTGTTATGATATCTGGGAACCTCACACGCAATACTCTTCTCAGACTCAAGAAACTACTCGTCAAATCCCTACCCTCTCAACTCGAGATGAGCTTGCCTGATGACTTCTCTATAGACCTTAAGAGAAATATCCTTCATCTTTCGCAAGATTCTCTTCCTGGCACCTCTATCGAGGCTTCTTTTCTGCGCCCTGCAACAAAACCCTACGACATTCTATTGGCACAATTTTCTATGTACCTCCTTGTTGAATATTTGGAGTACCAGCTCCGCGAAAAGCTGGGTATATTGTATTCCGTTAAAACAGATGTTATATCGGGAAGTGACTTTGTTTACAATTCTTTCGCCCTTGATTCACCAAGCTCCCCGCTGGAAACCATACAAAAGCTTCATAAGTCCTTAAAATCTTTCCCGAGGATAATTACAAAAGACGTTTTTTCCAAAGCCCTTCAAAATCATAATCTTGCGCTAAGTAGGCAGGCGGGCGACCATAATTCTTTTTTACGTATGCTTGAGTCTTTTATCCCGCTATCTTCAAGCTCAATCCCCTCAGATAAATCTGAATATTTGAAGATTGCCCGCTCCCTGAAATTTGTTGACTTTCAAATCTTTGCTAAGTCTCTTTCGCAACACCTTAATCTTTCTGTTGCGGGAAAGATATCGAAAGCGTCTGCTGAGACCCTCTCGCGGCAACTTGGACTTGATATTATCTAAAGTAATTTTACTATACTCTAAAAAGTGCGAAGCCCTGCCGAGTGATTGCTCACTGGCAGGGCTTGCTGTGATCGGAAAGTAGCGTGGGGCTACTCCTCGATCTCTTGGAAGGCCGGCTTGCGCAGACCGTCTACCTCCATTTGGAGGTGAGGCTGGCCCGGGACGAACCAGACGTCTTCGCTCCAGATGACTTCGCCGTCCTGGAACTCTGCGCCGATCTGAATCCAACCACCCTCGGGTGGTAGATTCTTCTCGACGATGTCTCGGTTCCAGACCTTACCGACATAGCCGACCTGAACGCCTACACCCCCGACACCAACCCCTCCGGTCGTCAAGAAACTTCCGTCAGGGTCGCGCACCGGGAAAGCGTAGATCTCGCGACCCATGCTGTCCATGTTGAGCACAGATGCAACCTGGGTCGCATGGACGTCGATGGGAACGGGGGTTCCGCTCCCGGCCGACCCACCACCGCAGGCGGTGAGGGTGAGTGCCAGCGCGAGGCTGGCGAGGATGAAGTAGATGCGCATTCGCGCCTCCTTCCCCAGCATGTGCTGGCTTCTAACTTGCCTTGAGCGCTACCCACCGTGGGCTGCGCTTTCGCAAGACTAATTTTTGTATAGCAAATAATTATTGTTTTGTCAATGTCAAGTCATTGGCTGTGGATAATTATTATCCCCTTTTTCAGCGCTTTTGAATGCCTAAAACTGCTACAATAGTAGGTAGATAATTAATCGTATATACGTTTTCATGGACCCAATTCAAACTCAGCAAGGGCCAGTACAACCTGCTGCCCCTTTGCAAGCTGCTCCGAGCGCACCAATGCCTGTAGCAGAATCTGCTCCGCATAAGCGCGGAGGGCATATCGTTCTCTTTATAATTATTTTTATACTTGGCATTGTGCTCGGTGGCTTCCTTGGCTACCTCTGGCGAGGCATGAAAATAGACGAAAGCCTTATTTATGATCAGGCAGCTCTGGAGAGTGCTGCTGCGGAGGCTCACTCTCGTGTTCTCTCTGAGATTGAAGCAGAAAAATCCGCTGCTTTAAAAAGTGCAATTGGGGAGGTCCTCAGTGTTGAAGCGACCAGTATTCGTATACGGTTTTCTCGAGAAGGGATTGGGGAAGATTTGCTACTACTTACCGATGAGAATACAAAATTTTCTTCTTTTGATAACTCAACAGATATCCCAACTCCGGTTGAAATAACTGCTGCAGATATAGTGGTGGGAGATACAGTAACTGCCAACTTTAATGAAAGTGTCGAACAAAACCTAGAACTATACGCATATGAAATCATTAAGATATAAAAAGAAAAAGCAGCACCCACTCGCTGTAGCGCTCTGCCTACTCTTTCTTTCCTTTGCAGCCTTCGTTGTAGTTAAAAACGCTTCAGCAGTAGAGCTCAATGGTCAGGCAGACTTTCGCCTTTCCATTCAACTTAACGATAAAACCTGTGGTCAGCAAAATGGCACTCCGCGATCTGCTGGATTTTTAAGTCAAGGAGCCGGATATGCTCAATCGGATTGGGCGACTGACTCAAATGGTTTTGATCCTGACTGTGCTCGTCTAGGCCTTGAATCTCAAGGTGGAAACACTGTTCCGACTACCGACTTTCGGGTATGTATACAAGTAAGTGATGATATTGCTTATAGCTTTATGAGCCAAAGAGTAGTTAATGTGAACCAAGTCGGTATTGAGCGTTGCACCCCATATGTTAGTGAGGGTGGTGGTTGGAGTGAGTGGGCTTACGATGGAGGTACTGGGTCCGATCGAGCATTTGATCCTGATGCTGTCCGTCTTCGAATAGAAGCTAATAGCACTCCTTTAGAGGGTATTGAAATTGATAATATGAGATTCGGCATTCAACTCTCTGATGATCAATGTACGGGCCAGTTTGGAGCGCCGGAGTTTACTCCTTGGCTTGTAGATGTTGGGATGAATAGCGCCTCTGAGCACTGGTCAAACTGGGCAAAGGATGGGGGGCCAAACTACAAAGACCCTGACTGTGTACGCATAAAAATGGAAGTCATCACAAACCCAGTTGGTAATAATGAGGACGAAGAGCTTCCTGACACTCCTGCATGTTCTGATGGTATAGACAACGACAGTGATGGTTCAGCTGACTATCCAAGCGATCCTGGATGCGCCAGCGCTGACGACAATAGTGAAGCTGATAATGCTCAGAATGCTTGCGAAAACGGCGAAGACGATGATGGAGATGGCCTTGTAGACATGAACGACCCTGGCTGTGCTAGCCCAAGCGATGATGACGAGACCGACCCTATTGCCTGCAACTTTGCTGCAAACCCAACTTCGCTCGTAAAAGGAATTGGTACGAGTAAACTTACCTGGGACTGCCGACACAGCGACGGAACAGTTATGACCGGTACCGTATCTATTGTTGACGACAACGCTGCGCAAACATTTGCTGGCCTTGGAAACAACCTTGGTGCAGCAGGGTCTGTAAACGTTGCTCCTGAACAGACTACACGCTTTACTCTCAGCCCATCTCTCTCAGGACTTATTCCTGAAACAGCAACGGTGCGTATAGAAAACAGTAGCTTCGATGAAGATATTCCGTAGGAACTTATAAAACGATCTAACAAAAAACTCTAGAGTTAACTCTAGAGTTTTTTGTTACGCGCTTATCTTTGGATCTTTTTTCGAGAAAACTGTGATTGATCTGTTTTCTTTTTTGAATATCTCCTTCGCTAAACTCATCACCTTCTCTGGTTTTATATTTTTTAGCTCTTTGAGGAATTTCTCACCTGTCGCTCCCCTTCCATGAATTGCAATATTTTTGTACCACCAAATTCTTTCTGTAATGTCTGTATCATCCGAAAGCGTAGATGTGGTTAATGAGTTTTTGTGGTTTTCGAGCTCACCTTTGTTGAGATCTTTCTTTATTTTTTCTAGCTCTTGATTTATGAGGCTTATAGCTTTCTCTGCATTCTTGTTTTCAGCACTAAACCTAAATAAAACTGTTGATACATCAGCATACATGTCGAAATAGTCACTTACCCAATAGGTTAGATTCTCTTCTATGCGAAGCTTTTTGTTCAATCTGCCAATCCAACTTCCTGCTAGCGCGCTCATTAGGGTTGCTGTAAGGACCTGCTTTTCTACCTCCTTTATCTGAGGCATTCTAAAGCTCACTGCGATTATCGAATTGCTAATATCTTTTTTTACAAATGAATATGCCTTTGGCTCTTTAAACTTTTCCTTCCTTGCTTTTAAGGCTTTCCCCTTTATTACTCCTGCTGTTAGCTTTTCTAGCTCCTTTTCTATTTTCTTTTGATTGAAGTTTCCTGTTATTACAAACACCGTGTTTGAGAGGGTGTAGTACCTTTTATACCAATCCTGAATATCCTTCTTGCTTATCGCGCGGATACTTTTTTTACTCCCGAGAACACTTCTAAACGATGACATTGGAAATAAATTCTCCAATGCAACTTCTGCTATCTGATCCTCTGGAGAATTTTCTCTGCTCGCTTGCTCGTCGATTATCGCCCCTGCCTCCTCTCTTACGTCTTGCTCTGTAAATTCACTGCTAAACATTCCATCTACAAAGACCTCTAGTGATTCACTTGTAGCCTCTTTTCTTTGAAGGTGATAGTAGTAGCTGTATTCGCTTCCAGTGTATGCGTTAAATTGAATTCCCTTTTCTGCAAGAAAATTAAGCCTATCTTGATAGATTGGAAACATTTTTGTTTTTTTCATGAGCACGTGCTCAAAGAAATGAGCTAATCCCTCTTTCCCTTTTATATCTTCGCGTGCTCCTACATTTACCCACGCAGAAATAAGCGAAAGCTTTTCACTTGGCTCGTTTACAAAAATTACTCTTGCACCTGATTTTAATGTTTTTTCGTTTTTCATAAAAAGATGAGCGCACCCTTCAAGGAAGGGGCGCTCTGTTGTTGCCCGGGCTACTTCCCGCGCTTGCCGGAGCCGCCGCCCGAGCTTCCGCCCTTGCCGCCGCGCTGGCCGCCGGAACCACTCCGGCCCTTGCCGCTCCCACCGGAGCCCTTGCTCTTCTTGCTCATCACGCCTCCTCTCTTGGGGGTTTACTACCTGCAGACTATCTACCGGTAGTGATGGCACCCCTATATTCAGTTTTATTTACTTATTTGTCAAGTTATTTTCTTATATTTTCTTCTGTGCCGTCTTGATTGAGGCGGATTACTTTTGACGCCTGTGCGCCATCGCACTGGCCTTCGTCTACGTATACTGCGATTTTGTCTGAAAAATATTTCTTCGCCTCTTCTATATTTTTTGCCGGGGGCTGGCCTTCTATGTTTGCACTTGGTGCTATGAGCGGGCCGGTCTTTTTTAGCAGCTTTTTTAAATCTTTCTTTGCTGGGAGGCGGAAGGCGAGGCTTTTGTTTCCTCTGTGTAGATATTCGAGCTCTCTTGGCACGTCGAAGATAAGGCTTACGGGCCCAGGCCAATACTCTTTTGTTTTCTTTTTTTGCTTGCGTGTTAGCTTTACACCAAACACGTCTAGAGCACTTATCTTTGGTATGAGTACTATGCACGCCTTTGATTTATCGCGAGCCTTGGCCTCGTACACTTTTTCTACTGCCTCCTTATCGTAAGCACTCGCTACTATTCCGTAGAGCGTGTCTGTTCGAAGTACCGCGAGCTTGCCGCTCTTTAGAGCGGATACGAGAGCTTTGTTATACATGAGACTTTATCGCTACACCTCCCCTCCTTCTCCAAGGACGAGTTGGCGGTAGATACTCATAAACTCTGAAAGCAAGGTCATAACAAGTGGGCCGGTGATAAATCCGATTGGACCAAAGAATGATATTCCTCCAAGTACTGAAAGAAGGATAAGGAGCGGGTGTATTTGCACTCCTTTCTCAAGCAGGATTGGGCGTAGGAAGTTGTCTACCATACCGACAAATCCCATAGACCAGATAAGAAGGAAGAGTGCGCTTGTTGTGTCGCCAGTAAAGAAGAGGAAAAGAATTGCTGGGAAACTTACTATTCCTGTACCGATTGTTGGGATAAGTGCAGTGAGCACTGCTACTGAACCCCAAATAGCAGGAAGTGGTACTCCAAAGAATGCAAAACCTACTCCAACCAAAACTCCTTGGATAAGAGTAACTACGAGTGTACCTCCGATAACAGACTTTACTGCGCGTCGCATGCGCTGAATTATTTCGTTGTCGTACTTATCGTTGAGCGGACTTGCTGTTATGAGCACCTGTTTTATTTTGTCGCCGTCTTTAAAGAAGTAGTACAGAGAAAAAGCCCAGAGGAAAAATCCGAGTATGGTTCCGGCTAGAGAGCGGAAAAATGGGCCTGCGCTCGCACCGAGCCAGTCAGTACCCTGCTCTATGTACTGTAGTGGTTCGTCTGCTATTTTTGTGAGAAATGCGCGCGCTTGTTCTTGAAGCCTGGCAACGTGTGGGTTGCTCGACTCTGGGATGTCGGCAAGTACGCTGGTTTCATTTGAATTTGCATCTTGAAGCGTCTGGTAGAGGCTTTGTCCTTCACGCACCACTTGCATACCGATAATAGTGAGTGGAAGAAGCACGATAGCGAGGATAAAGAAGATAGTGAGCACTGCGGCTACTCTTTTATTAAACGCGGTCTTTTTCTTTCCAACTGCGCCATCGTAAAGCGGATAGAAGATGATGGCGAAGGTTCCGGCTAAGATAAGCACGTTTATGTACGGCTTGAGCACCAAAAAGCCCAAAATGGCTGCGATGGTGAAAATTATGAGGAAAAATGTGAGTTGTATGTTTTTTGCTACCATATTGCTTTAAGTATAAAGGAGTTTCTTAGTATTGAAAGTGGTAGGGGCGCGGTGCTTTACCGCACCCCTACTTTTGTGACGCTAGCGCGCCTTTGGGATATCCTCCCCTAGTCCGCCGCCTCCTGAACCTTGAGCTCCAGAGAAGACTGCGACTTCCGCGTTCGGGAAGCCGCATGTAGCGAAGTCGAGGTGGCCGTCGCCGTTGAAGTCACCGAGCGCCGTCATCTCAAACAGGTTCATTCCAACATCTCCTGGGAGGTAGGCGCTGGTTGACCCGTTGTTTTGGAACACGCGCTCGTAGACATCTACTCGGTCGAATCTGGCGATGACAAGGTCGACCCTGTTGTCGCCATTAAGGTCGGCGCTTGCCAAGCCGTGCTGAGTGTCGACGTAGTTGCCCGCTTTTGCACCAGGCGTTGAGAACACACCAAAGCCGTTGTTGCGCAGGTAGAGGAGCTTGCCGTCCCTGCCCGCGCTCACGATCATGTCGCGATCTCCATCTCGATCGACATCGGTGATGGCGATGTTGAGCGGAATCGCGCCGCTTCTGTCGCCACTTGCAAGCAGCTGACTAGCCGAGTTGGGTACGAACTCTGTGCGGCCGCCAACGAGCACGCCCGTTGAAAGCAGAAGAGCCCCTTCTCCACCGTCGCCAACTACGCCTACGATGAGGTCGCATACGTCGTCGTGAGTCACGTCTTCAAGGTAGACACTGACGCCGTCTACGGTCTGCCCTTCGAACACAAAGCCGAAGCTTTGCGGTGCAAGCCAGACTCTATTTGAGTTCGCCTGCTTTTCGATGAGCAAAACTTCACCTCTCGCAGTAAGCACTACGATGTCGGGACGCTCGTCGCCAGTCAGATCAGCGCACGCCATGGAAACTGGGTGATCGCCCACTTGCCAGCCCTGTATGAGGACCGAGTCCTCAAAGGTGGCGTCTCCTTTGCCGTACCAAACCTGTACCTGTGGGTCGCTACTGACAGTGGTGTCTCCCAGCAAGACAAGGTCGATGCGATCGTCCCGGTCTGCGTCGAACACCATCATCTGCTCTGCGTAGATGTTGGTGATTGGATAGCTTGGTGAGCTCAGCATACTTGAGCTACTAGAGCCGCGCATGAGAGCTACTCGGCTGCCGACCGAAAGGGCGAGGTCTTTGCGGCCGTCTTTGTTGAAGTCGGCAACAGCACAAACTGGTAGTGGAGTCTCGCTCACCCCGATCTTGCCTTGGAAACTGAAAGCTCCAGAGCTAATAGGCTGATTGAGCTGATCGAGGAGCCAGCTTGCCGCCTCTGCAGGGGCTGAGCCCTGCGCGGGCATGTGCACTGTTCCATGATCGTCTCCCAGCGCGATGTGCGGGGTGATGCGTACGTCTGATCCGTCTGGGCGAAGAGCCCAATGGTCGTCTAGCGCATCGAACACGCCGTTTTGAAGTCGGCACTCAAA
Organism: Minisyncoccota bacterium; assembly: GCA_041389085.1. GTDB lineage: Bacteria > Patescibacteriota > Minisyncoccia > UBA6257 > 1-14-0-10-44-23 > JAUYME01. The sequence continues at coordinate 101,713 of JAWKSL010000001.1, forward strand.
TGCCGACCATACGTTCCACGGAATCACATTCTGCTGCCCAAGCTGATGCAGCTTGTACCCACCTGGCGCAATCTGACTATCGTCTGGGAGCACGTCTGTGTTGCTAGCCGACACCGGAAACTGCCGGTAAAGGTAGCTAATTGATTCGAAGATGCGCTCCTCGTCTGCAGTCGAGTCATCGTGTGCCCCGACATCTTCTCCGTACGAGTTGGTATCGAGAAGCACAAGATGGTGCACCGTCTTGCTTGGCAAGCGGCGAATCGCGTCAAGAGCCCGCGGGCCACCATGACTGTGTGCGATGACACAGATGCGGTTTGCCTGTACACCTGAGTTCAAGTCGGTGTAGAAGCCATTGCTCCCTGGGTACTCCACACCATCCTCTGTAGCTGAGTTTGCCCCGTCGCGGTAGTAGCGCGCGACTGTGTCTGGGAACTCCTGCTGCACCTGCGCAAGCAGGTAAGGACCGATGCTGTCTGCCTTGTGCAGATACGAATCATTTTCGAGCTCGTCGTGCCCACTCACAAAGAGCAGGAGCACGTCTGCACTGATGGGCCCTGGTGTGCCGCCTCCCCCTCCACCACAAGCGGAAAGAAAAGCGACAAGGGCTGCAAGAAAGAAACGCTTCAAGATTCACCTCCTCCTGGCTTTGCCAGAAATGGGTTGTTAAGGTTCTACAGGAAAATTCCTGTTAGAAACACCCTAACATAGCTTCCATATTTTTTCACTATTATGTCAAATCAACTCCTACAAATACGATTGTTAGCACTAAAAGATAAACAAATGCTGTCATGGATATTGCTAAAATGATCAGACTTAGAATTCTTGCCCTTGGCTCTTTCCGATATCTCCAACCATGAATCATTGCTGTTAGTGTAATTGCTGCAGTTAGAATTAGGCCACTTATCCAAACAAAGGAACTATTGAACCTTTCTCCTATTGCCAGGGTTGACCAGAATCCAGCTACTCCAATTATTGCTGGTAGGAAAACCTCCTTCCATCTCCTCGTATAATCTTTTACTGTTCTCAGGTTTTCATCGATTAATCCTATACTGCATAGCTCAACGATAAATGGAACTATTATGTAGGTCATAAGCTCTAGTAGATTTATCCCACCGTCGTAGAGAGGAAACATCATCATTCCCTGTATAAAAATTGCTGCGCCCACCAAGGCAAGGAATATAAGCCACTTCAAAAATTTATTTCTTAACGATGCTTGTAAGGTAAGAAGTACACCCGCAGCTATGCTAAAAATAGAAAAAAGTCCCTCTGAGTCAATAATTGCACTGAGGACAAAAAATGCTGTAATTAATATTGCGAGGAAGAAAATCTTTTTCTCGTAAGATTGTAGTTCACTTATTTTCTTAAACATTACTCTTATTATAAACCAAAAAGCCCCGCATTGCGGGGCTTTTTCTACTATTTAACTCCGAGGAGCTCTACTTCGAAGTGAAGTGTTGAGTTTGGTGGGATAGAACCTATCGCTCTGTCTCCGTAGCCCATGTATGGTGGGATGGTGAGCTTTCGCACTCCTCCTACCTTCATACCTTCAAACCCTTGCTCCCATCCCTGAATAACCATACCGCTTCCAAGTACGAAGCTAAATGGGTTTCCTCTGTCGCGGCTGCTGTCGAACTTCGTTCCGTCGTCGAGAGTTCCTACGTAGTGAACTGTTATTTCACTTCCTTTTACTGCCTCTACTCCTTCTCCTACCTTTACGTCTTCGATTTTAAAGTCTTCGTTCATAGTTTCTTCTGTATTTGTTAATTGTGTTTCTTGGTTTGTTTCTCCCTCATCTACCAGAGAGTCTAAGTCTGGCTTATATTTTACTGCCGCGTAGATAATTACTACTGCGAGCACAAGAAATAGTAATACTTTTTTCATATATAGAGCTGATTATAATTGAAGTCCTTTAGGCTGACAAACTAGGAAATAGTTTCCTTTATAAACTTCTGAATTTCCTCAAGACCGTCTTCTGTTTCTACGCTGGTGCAGATAACGTTTGGGTTGAGCTTCTTAAGCTCTTTTATTCGCTTCTCTTTTTCCTTGTCTGAAATAAGGTCTATTTTTGTGAGTATGATGCACTCATTTTTCTGGCTGAGCTCTTTATCAAAACTCTTGAGCTCGTCCCAAATAGTCTTGTAGTCCTTCTTCATGTTTTCTGACTCTGCGCTTATGCAGTGGAAAAGGTAGCGAGTGCGCTTAATGTGGCGAAGAAACTTATCGCCAAGCCCCTTTCCTTTGTGCGCTCCCTCGATAAGGCCGGGAATGTCTGCAAGAATTGTTTGCACTGCTTTACTGTTGGTTGGGTAAAACACTCCAAGGTTTGCCTCGAGTGTAGTGAAGTGGTAGCTGGCTACTTTTGCTGTCGCTTCAGTAAGGGCGTTTAAAAGACTGCTCTTTCCTGCGCTTGGGAGCCCGATAAAGCCAGCGTCTGCGATAAGGCGAAGCTCTATGTAATATTCAAATTCCTCCTCGCTTCTCCCCTTTTCTGCAAAGTCTGGAGCTTGGCGTTCTGCTGTTCTAAAGTGCCAGTTTCCTCTTCCTCCTTTTCCGCCTTTTGCGAGGCGCACTTTTTCTCCTACTTCAAGAACTTCGATATCTTCTTTTGTATCGAGGTTGTGCGCGATTGTTCCCACTGGAACTTTGATTATTAAATCTTCTCCGTTTTTTCCTTTGAGCTTCTTTGTTCCTCCGTCGCCTCCATTTTCTGCCTCAAAAGCTTTTTTAAAGCGGTAGTTTCTAAGCACGCTTAAATCAGACACTGCCTCCATATAGACACTGCCTCCATTTCCTCCGTCGCCTCCAGTAACGCCTTTTGAGCCTCTGCCCTTCGCAAAAGCTACACGGCCATCTCCTCCGCGACCTGCACGAACTTTAATTCTTAGCTCATCTACCATATAGAGCTACTGTTTACCGCTTTCTTTGCCGTTTGCCAAGTGCTCAAGCGCTTGGTGCGACATTCTACTCTCTACTACCTGGCTCGTACTTACGGCAAAGAAAATGACTGCTGCATAAATACCAAGCATCTGAAATGCGGTGATTGGGATTGATTTTAGCGAGCCCAAGATAAGAGCGATGTACCAAGACGATATTGATATAGCTCCGCTGGCAAACGCTACGCGGCGGAAGTTTTTAAGCTCTCCGACTTGGTGGTGGTGGCTCTTTCCGAAAGAAATAGTCATGAGGCGAGGAGAAATGTAGAAGTTGAGAAGCACACCGTTGAAGATAATAATGGCGACGATACCCATCTTTGCTAAGAACTTTGAAGATACGGCATAGGTGGCTGCAGCAGGAAGGAAAAGCCCGACTCCGCTGAGAACAAGAAGGCCAACTCCCATCCATACTACCTGGCTCAAGATGCCGAGAATTGAAGACTCGAACTGCGAAATTCTAAAGTCTTTGAGGAAGCGGAAGAAGAAAATGTCTGAAATGGTGGCAGCTCCTACTCCGAGCGCTACACCGACAAGGTGAAGGATAATCATGAGCGGCTTGAGCACTGCGAGCTGCTCGATAATGGCGCTGTTGAGGTGGAAGACTACGATAAGGAAAATAATCGTGGTAATAATCGCTGAGCAAATACACCAGGTACACCATTCTTTGAGCGCGATAGCTTGGATAGCGATAAGGTAGATACTAAAGAGAAATGCTCCAAGGCTGATGCCAAACAGCATAAAGCTTATCGCTGGACTTGCTATCTGAGGAAAAAGTAGAAGTGTTCCGTAGCTAAAGCCAAGGAAGGCGTAGTAAATCATTCCCAAGAGCTCTACTGGAAGGCCAAAGAATTTTGAGTATTCAGAGTGCACTACTTTTGAGCAGTCTGAGCCTACGTAGCAGACCATCGGTTGGTGGCGAGTCTTTTTGAGTCGAATATAAAGAGCAATAAAGAAGCCTATCCATGCAAGCCCTGCCAAAATTGCGTTTATAACACTGATAGTCATCTTATACGTCGTGTTGGTTGTCTTTCTTCATATGAGCAAGCGCGAAAGCTTTTGTTCCGCCTACCTTTTTGCCTGGGTTGAAAATGTTTTTCGGATCGAACGCATTTTTAACCTGTTTAAATAATTCTACTACTTTTTCTCCATACATCTGCTCAAGGTATGGCGTGCGGATAATACCATCGTTGTGCTCAGCGGTAATTGATCCGTTGTACTGCTTTACGAGCGCATAAACTTCGTCTGAAAGCTTAGGGATAACTGCTCTTGCAGTCGCATCTGAAAGATCCATGAGTGGGATGATGTGGAAGTTTCCATCTCCAATATGCCCGGCGATCGTGTACTGAAGCTTGTCTGAATACTTTGCTACCAGCTCGTTGAGCTTTGGGAAAAATTCTGGAAGGTGTTCAGGCTTTACGATAACGTCGTCGATAAATGGAGCTGTCTGCCTTCCTTTTACTTTGTTTCTCAAAAGATTGAAGCTTTCGCGGCGAATTACCCAAAACTCTCTTTCTTCTTCCTCGCTCTTGGTTATGTGAGTTTTAAGGTTGAGCTTCTTGAGCGCCTCGCTTGCCGCCTGCACATCTTTGTCTATCTGCGCTTCATCGTTTCCGGTAAATTCGGCCATTAGTACGAGCTCTGGGAGCCCGCCGGTAAGCATCATCCAAAACTCTGGCAGGAAGTGCACCATCATTTTGAAGAAGTTTTTTGGGCGCAGAACTTTTACTAAATCTGGGAAAAACTTCAGTGCGAGCTTGAAGGTGTTTTTGTCGTAAGACTCAAATGTTTCTGGTTTAAAGGCTAAAACTTCGTTTGCTATCTGGCCAAGGTTTTTCATATCAGCCTTGCCCATGAAGACAACGAGCATTTTCGAAAGCTTCTTTGGCTGAATAAGTTTGAACTTTATTTCGCTAATAAGGCCGAGTGTTCCTTGTGAACCCACGAGCAGGCGCGTCATGTCGAAAGTTTCTCCGTCCCACACGTTCCAAAGGAAGTAGCCTGCACTGTTTTTGCTTACTTTTGGCTTAGCGGCGTCGAGGAGCTCTTTGTTTTGGCTTACTATTTCGTATACCGAACGATAAAGTTGCCCTTCAAAGTTTTGAAGGCGCATCTTCATTTCCAAATCTACTTTTGAAATTGGTTTAAAGGTGTACTCGTTTCCATCAGCAAGTACTGCCTTGAGCTGCATAACGTAGTCTTCGGTTTTTCCGTACGCAAGCGTCTTTTCTCCTCCGGCATTGTTGGCCACCATTCCACCGACAGTACAAATTTCTCTACTGGCTGGGTAGCTTGGCATAAGGCGGTCGTGGCGCAGCGTTTCTTTTTCAAAGTCGCGATAGTAAGTACCTGGCTGCACAATTGCGTATTCTGGAGTAACTTCAACTATTTTGTTGAAGTGAGGCTTCATATCTACCACTATTGAGTCGGTAAGCGGACCTCCACTCATACAGGCACCTCCGCTTCGCGCGGTAAGGCTTATGTGTTTACTCTCCCCTCCTTTTTCGCTGGCAAATTTTACCAGCGCCTTTAAGTCCTCTATGTCTTGAGGCTCCACGATGACTTCTGGCCTCACTTCGAACAAGCTGGCGTCTCTACTCGCGTGCCTGAGTGACTCATCGTCTGTTTTTACATCTCCTTTTATGACTTCTTTGAGTAGCTGAGATAACATGTTGCCCTTTAGTATATCAGAATAAAAAAGAAACCCTTGCGGGTTTCTTTTTTGCGTTTTATCGCTCTTCGCGTGGGCGAGCTTCGTTGACGTTGATTTCACGTCCTTCGAGCTCCTTTCCGTTGAACATGTCGATAGCCTTTTGAGCATCATCGTCACTTTCGTATTCAACGAATCCGAATCCCTTTGAGCGGCCTGAGAACTTGTCGTTGATAACAACTGCATCAGCAACGGTTCCTGCCTGTTCAAAGTGAGCCTTTAGCGAATCGCTAGTAACACTGTAGGGAAGGTTTCCTACAAAGAGTTTCTTTGCCATTAACTTTGAGAACTAATTTTAATGAACGCTGTAGAAGGACCTTCCTATTTGGACGTTTTCAAAAAATACGCTTACACAGGATCTACAAACAATTGCAGAGTAGCACGGGGCTATATTTTGTCCAGTCTAGAAGAGGGTATTCTTGTCTTTTATCTTCCCTTCGAGGCCTTGGCAGACTTTCTTGTATTCACAGTAGTCACAGTCCTTACTTGATGCTGGAATAGAGTCGCTATCGAGGCATTTCTTGATTTTTTCGAGCGTTGGCTCTATCCAAGCCGTATCTCCGTTTGCCGGAAGGATCATAACGTCGAACTCGAGTTTTCCGTCGAAAGCTTCTGCATCTTTCTTTCCATTTACATATACAAAGTAGCCGGTGTCGCTTACCTCAAAGCCGTTGTTTCTCAAGAGCCACTGATACACTTCCATTTGGCGTACGTACTGCGCGCCCAAGTCTCCTTCAAGGCTTGGCTTTGTGCTTTTTGCCGTCGCTTTGTAGTCGACGACCATGAGCTCTCCTTTCGAATTTTTCCATACGTCGTCTACCGCTCCGCTGATAGTCATTCCTGTAGGCTCGTGCTTGTGCTGCACTCCTTCAAAGTTTTCGCGCCACTTATCGAGCTCTTCGTGAGAAAAAGGCACGGCGTCTATACCGTAAGCTTTCATCATTGGGTGCGCCTGTTCCTTTGCACGGTGTATGTCGAACTCGCGCTTCAAAAGTTCGTCGACAGCAATGTTTAAGGTAAGAGGGAATCCTGGTGGGCGCTTTGTACCAAGCTTGTTGTCTATATAAAAGCAGCGAGGGCATTCGATAAAGAGGTCTATCTTTGAGCGAGAAAGTTTCCAGTTGCTTCCGCCGTAGTTCCAGTTTGCTCCTCGTTTTGCGCTATAAAATTTTGACATGTACTTTAGGGTATAAGATTTAATGCGTTGGGTAAAGTTTAGGTGAAGAGGTTTTTGCTGAGTTTTTCTACTCTTAGGCCGATAAGGCGTATCTTTTTCTTTCTTGGGTTTTCTCTGCTATCTAAGAAGGGCATAAGGAGCTGAAGCGCCTCTGTTTCAAGAATTGGTTTTTTGTTTGTTTCTCTTTCTAGAGTGTGGGCTCTGGTAAGAGTTTGAAAATCTTCGAAGCGCACCTTTATCGCTACTGTTTTAAACGCCACTCGTTTTTTATTTACTGTGCGCGATACTGAACGAATAAGCTTTTGAAACTCTTCTACTATTTTCGTAGAGTCGAGCGTGTCTTCTTGGAAAGTGCATTCTTCGCCGATCGATTTCCTCTCTGCTCTTTGCTCAACCTTACTCTCGTCTTCTCCCCTTGCCTTGTCGTACCACTCAGCCCCGCGCTTTCCGAATTTCTCTTCAAGCTCTTTTTGAGGAAACTTCGTGCGAAGCTCTTTTATTGTTTTTATCCCCGCGTTGTTTAGTGCCTGCTCTGCTTTTGGACCGATGCCGGGAATGGTGCGAATGTTTTTCGGATCGAGAAAGTTTTGTACATCTTTCTTTTGAATAATAATGAGGCCGTCTGGCTTTTCTTCGTCGCTGGCTATCTTGGCTATAAGGCGGTTTGGGCCGATACCAATTGAAGCGGTAAGTTTGTGCTTTCGCTTTATGTGAGCCTTTATTTGCTGAGCAAGCTTTTTAGCTTCACTAAACGTTTTTGTGCTCGATATGTCGGCATACGCTTCATCTATACTCGCTATCTGCAGCTTATCTACTTTCCTTTTTATATATGCAAAAATTTTCTCGCTTTCAGCTGCGTACTTTTTTATGTTTGGAGCAATAAAGACGGCTTCCGGCTTTCCTTCTGTCTTTGCTTTTTGCGAGTATGTCCATGCACGAGAAATTGGCAGTGCGGAGCGAATACCGTATGTGCGCGCTACATAGTTTGCAGTAGAAACAACGCCGCGCCCCTTTCCATCAAGCGGGTCTGAGCCAATAACGATTGGCCTACCTTTAAGTCGAGGCCTGTCGCGCTCTTCGACGGCTGCAAAAAAGGCGTCCATGTCTAAATGCATAACTATGCGTGGCATATAGCCTTAGGATATCAGAAATGACTGAGCCGCACCTATACGGGGTGCGGCTCTGCGAGTTCGCGCTTTTTGGGCGCTTTGATGGGGCTACTTGGCCCCTTTACTACCGTGACAGTGAACTTCCACTCGGGAAGCAACCCTCCTGGTGGGTGTTGCGGCATCAGGCTCGGAGGCCTGTCTTCATCGTCGTCGCGATCATCGTCTTCGTTACTACCCCCAGCCTCCATATAGGAGATGCCGAGGATGCTAGCGATGATAAAGAGTGGCAGCGTAAAGCACTTTGGCCCGAGATTGAAGATAGCTGCAAAGACTAGGTTGTCCTTGTTTTTGATGGGGCCGATGTGCCCGGCAACAAGCATGTGCACTACCACCATCATCACGGAGGCGATCATGGCGACAGCAGCAATCATGAAAGACCGTTGGCTGATGCGGTTGTCCTGCTGCCTGATGCTGCGGGAATGGTGGTGCAGCACCCAACGCACAGGCGCCATCATGATCGCGGAGGCGACCGTGAGAGCGCACACTACTGCAAAGAGTACCTTGCTTTGGTGATTGCGCTTCATGGTCTTGCTCCTCCTTTTGAGCTTTATCTATTTTAGAAGCCTCGGTCGATGCCCGTCAAACGCCTATTGACATTTTTATATAAATAGGTTATTGTCTTTACTCACCTTCTGAGCGGGATGTTCTCGCTTCGACCAATTTTTCCGGAGGGATCGTGGGAGAAACTCTGACTGTCACGCGCTTCATCGACGGGGCAAGAGGCATCGCAACGGGAGACCGTTCCCTGCCTGTCCTCTTCACCTTCGAGGAGCTGACGAGATGGCACTACACGAGTGCTCGCGGCGCTTTCTCAACTGGGCCAGTTCGCGACGACTACTACTTCCCTGAGGTGGGAGAGCAGATCGAGGTGTACGAGCTCTCTGCCAAGGCTGCTCTTCTTGATGGCACTCGCAAGGCCATCGCTTGGGGCAAGCCAGGAGAGTTCGCCGCGCGTAATGCTTCCGCAGAAAAGGGTCGCAAGACTCTTGAGCGTAAGCGCCTTGAACATGAGGCGGAAAACCAGCTGCGCCAAGCAGCGCGTGCTGCAAGCCAGCGCAAGCGCCCTCGAGGCACGCAAAAGGGCTCGCAGCGCCACAAGGCTCGCTGTCGATCCTAGTGTGGGGTTTATACTCACACACCGCTGCGCCCGTGCGTTTCCCAAGTGGAAATGCACGGGCGTTTGTTTTTTAGATTATAAGACTCTCTTGATAAGCTCTATGACTTATCAAACATATTAACTCTCAGTTTTCTCTGTAGAGTTTCTAAAAATAGACTTAGCGTTTCTAGGGTTGCTTCCTTTTCTTGCTTCCTCTTCATTTCCTCAATGAGCTTTACGTATTCCTCAGGGGTCTTTGGCTTATCTTTTTCGGCTATTTGCTTTATTAACTCCCCCGCCTCTCCAAAAAGACTTCCCTGATTCTCGGTGTACTTTCTTTCGCGCGCATGAAGATTTCTGTCAATTTTAAGATTGATAAAATCAATGTCGGCATCTTCATATTCATCTTCGGGCCTCGACTCCCATAGCAAGCCATTAAAAATGTCGTCTCCCTCTTTGTCGAAGCCGACCCAAACGTACACTTCATGGCCATTTTCTCCAAAAATCTCCATTTCTGCGTGACCCTCCCGTTTTGCGAATTTGATTCCTGCTTCCTTCGCCAAATCCATTACGCCTCCTAAAATGGCGTTTATTCTCTCTTGTGCCTCGTTTCTCTCAAATCCTTGGTTTTCCATGTTATTTTTTTGCTAGCTTTCCATTATTATCGCACGCGGGCGAAAAGATACCTATCTTTCTATCGCGCGCATACTGCTCGAGCTCTCTAAAATATTCTTTTCTTTCAAAGTTTTCGTTTTCATATACTTGAGCAAGGCCGTTTACTAAAAGCTTCTCTTCAAGAAGCTCTCCGTCTTCCATAAGGATGTGCCGCAAAATTCTATTGAACTGGTCTTTGTCTTTGGCGAGCGGGTCTTTGTACAAAGAAACCTCTTTGTGCAGCACTTGCTCACGAGAAAATACACTGGCGTCGAATGCCATGCACTCATGGTTTTTATCTTCGTAGTCGAGTTCTGGCGTATCTACTCCCAGAAGGCGTACTTTTTGAAGTGAGCCATCTTCTCTTTTTACTTGCACTGTATCTCCATCGTATACAAAATTGACCACTACTTTTTCTAGCTCTTGGTATGCTTCATTCCCCTGCTCCTTTTGTAGTAGTGAGTAGGTAAATACAACTACTGCACACACTACGACTAAAGCTAGGGCTCTCTTTACCATCTCTCTACTCTTTTTCGGTTGGCTCTACGTCGATAAAGCTCTTCTTTGTTTTCGGATTTGTAAGGTACTTGTAGAGCTTTGCTAGAAAGTAAATTCCTGCGAACACTATCGCTATACTCAGCGCGATAGTGAAAAGTACCGCAAAGACCTGTAGGGCAAATCCTAATAGTACAATTCCGAGCGCAAGCCCAAACCCAATTGTTGCGAAGCGAATAACTGTGTCTACTGTTTTTTTCATACTTATTTAAAGTACACCTCTATCTCAAGTGCATTGTCGTTTTCTGGGAGATCTGAAGGATTGTCTTTCCTTAGGATTAAAAATCCCTTTTCTCCAAACTCTGGCTTTTCAAACTCGAGCGTAGCGGTGAAATCTACGTAGTCTTCTGTCATCCACTCCCCATCTGCTGTGGCATAGCTCTCTGCGATTATTTTTCCGTCCCAGTCGGTAAGGATGATTGGGAAGCTGGCTTCAAAAAACCAATACCCGCGAGCCCTTCCTTCTATAGTAAGCGGCGAGCTAATAGCGTCGCGAGGCTTCGGCGTTTCTATATAGATAAGGTCGTCTTTGTGGTCTACGTATGGCTCTTCTTGAGCTGGCGGTGTCTTTGTGTCGTCTTCTGTATTTGGCTGATTTTCTCCGTCGCGATTAACCCCAAGGTAGTACCCTACTGCTAATACAAGCGCTGCCACTACAAGTAAAATGAGTAATTTTTTCATATTTGTATGTATAGTATCACTTTTTATTCGACGACACACTTTGACTTTTCTTTCTCTTTATCGCACAATGGCTTTCTGTGCCTAAAGGTGGCACAGATGACACGGGAGGCAATTCATGACAGCGCTTCAGTCGAACTGCGTCAGCGGCATGCTCCACTCGCGAGGATGGTGGGTTGCGAAGATGAATGGCAACACCATCCTTCTTCGCGTCGTGCCCAACACGCGCGGAGAGGTGGCCAAGCGGCACTCGATCGGCTTCGATCGCGAAGATCGACATGACCTGGTCGCCTGTGGTGCCTATTGCACCAGTGGGCTGGTGACGGAACGTGAGGCCATCAACAAGTTGGTGAGCAAGCTCGTCCGGGACAGGGTCAGTCTGACCTTGAGCGACCTCTCCTTCGAGGACTTCTCGGGCGCAGCTCTGTTCGCGCACGACCACAGCATGCCCGCGGAGGTCATCGAAGCCTTGCGCAGTCGCGCAGTGGCCTGAGCAACGCGACACAACACGCAAGAGAGCCGGTACCCTTCGGGGTAGCGGCTCCTCTTTTTTAATTAATAGCTTTTTCCAGTCGCGCTTCTATGTTTTTTATATGCTTTTCTTTGAGCGCGCTCAGCTCTGAACTGTCTTTGTGAAACTGCCGCACTATGTGGCGACCATACTTTGCACTTATCGCATGCGGTATGAGTACGTAGTCTGCGCCCTTTTCGTATAAATGCTTTGCTTGAGCGAGCGTGTCAGCTACGAGCACAACAAATATTTTTTTATCTAGCTCTTTTACATAGCGGAGTAAAAGAAGGTTTGCTTCTTTGCTCGGGATGGTGGAGATAACTATGTTTGCCTCGTCGAGTCCAAGCTCTGCAAGAAACTCTACGTCTTCCATGTCGCCGTAGCGGTTTTTTATCCCTTGCTGGTTTAGGTTTGCCACCTCCTTTGGGTTGAAATCTACAACGAGCAATTCTTTTTCAAGCCTCTTCACTCCGCGCGCTATTTCTGAACCCATGCGGCCGTGACCGAAGATAACAACTTCGGCTGCTTTGTCTTTCCGCCGCTTCTCTGTTTTCTTTTTTGAGCGCCAGTCGAAGAAGCGGAGGTAGTTTTCTAGGTATGGATAAATCTTGTGTGCGTAGAGAATGAAATAGGTAGAGCCTGCGATAGTAAAGAGTCCTACGAGCGTAATGATAGAAACTACTTCTTGGTTTATGTGCCCTACGCTTAGTCCAAGCCCAGCAAGGATAAGAGAAAATTCACTGATTTGCGCAACGGTGAGTCCGGCAAAGAAACTTGGGCGCTTTCTGTAGCCAAGAAGAGTCATAAGGATAAAGACGATGAGCGGGTTTCCGATGAGTACGAAGAGTGAAAGAATTATCGCTGGCACCATGAGCGCACCGATACTTTCGATAACCATCTGCGATCCAAGGAATACGAAAAAGAGTACGAGAAAAAAGTCGCGGAGCGGTTTGAGGCGAGAGCTCATTTCGTATGCAAACGGAGCGATAGACATAAGTACTCCGGCAAGAAGTGCCCCTATCTCTATCGAAAAGCCGATGAGGTAAAACACTGTAGCGATACTAAGCCCCCATGCGAGTGTGCTGAGAAACAGAAGCTCTTGAGAAGAAGCAAAGAAGTTTCCGAAGCGTGGCAGCACAAAACGCACGAGAAGATAAAGGGCAAAACAAACAACCAAGAGCTTACCCATGAGCAAAAGCAGCGTACCTGCAACTCCTTCGCCTGCGCTTGCGCTGATGGCTGATACGACTACAAGAATGAGCGTAGCGATTATGTCTTGGATAAGTAGGAACCCGATGGAAATTTTCCCGTAAAGCTTGTGTAAGTCTCCCCTGTCGGAAAGGAGCTTGAGGATTATGATGGTAGAGCTAAAAGTAAGCGCTATCGCGATATATATAGAAGGTGTTGTCGCGAAGCCGAGGGCTCGGGCTATCGCGTAGCCGATAGCTGAAGTGAAAAGCACCTGCCCGGTACCCGCTATTAGAGAAACTTTTCCTACTTCTTTTATAACTTCGGGGCTCAGGTGCACTCCAACGATGAAGAGCAAAATAGCTATTCCAACTTTTGAAAATACTTCAAAGGCTTCATGCGACTGGAGAATGTTTAGAAAGTAAGGCCCGGCGAGAATACCGGCGAGAATGTAGCCAACTACAAGCGGCTGCTTAAACAGGCGCATAATAACGGCGAAGACTGCGGCAACTATCAGTACTGCTGTAAGTTCTACGAATATTGTCATTCGCTTCATTATAGCAAAACGGCGCGTCATCTCTGATCGCACCGCTTGATGGTGAGCGAGGAGCCACGGTCTCTTATTTGCGCTCGCCTTCCAGCGGCGCTCCAAAGAGCAGTCTCCTCGTCGTCGGTTATCTTGCGCACCGTATCGCCATCCAACACCTTCCCCGTAAGTTCAGGGTTTGGGTCGTGTGGGTTTTTGAGCGCGATGACCGCTTCGGCAAACAGGTAGTACTGTCGCCCGTACATTGTCTTGACCTGGAAGCGGGGCTTCATCGGGGCTCGCGCGGAACCTTCACCTTGAAGGTTCTCCCGTCCGGGCCCTTGTACACAGCCCAATCATGGCTGGGCCGCTCAGGTGCATCGACCCTGGTGTCTACCAGGGGCCAGTGGACTGTGTATAGCTTGGTCGCCTTGGCGATGATGCTCTCGTCCCTCTCTTCCTTTATGCCCTCCAGCTCGCCCCATGCAAGTCGGTAGTGTGACATGTTCCTCCTTTCGTGAGGATTTATTTAAAATACTGATTTTTACAGATTTGTCAAATATAGAAAGAGCGACCACGGCCTTGCGGCGTATGGTCGCTACTCGCTGATCAGGATTGGTACAGTGTACCGCTCCTTTTGAGGAGTCTTGAAAATCCTCAGGCGCTCGGTCAACCCTACTCCTGTCTTGGTGATGACCATCATCCTTCTACCAAGCGCTTCGATGCCTACCTGCTTGTCGCACGGCAAGACGTGTCGAGCTTCGCGCATGGGCAGCTGTTCGATGTTTTTCTTCACAGCACCTCCACTTATATTTTCTAACTATTTTCCATCTTGTCAATTTTGACTTCGATACGAAATTTGCTCATGCTTAGTGTAGTTCCTGACTGGAGGTGACGTTTGAGAAAGATCCTCGCCATTTTCCTTTTCGCATTTGTTGGCTGCAAGGCTGCAATGCGCCCTACTGCGACGCGCGGTGACGCGCTTGCAGAGCTCAATCAGTACACGCTTCAGAGCATCGTGAACTTGCAACAGTTCATCGATACTCGTGTGCTGCTTCAGTGCTACATGAACACCTATCAGGTGGTTTGCAAGGCCACTGATGGCGAACACGGCGGCTCTGGCGTTCTCTTCGTTTCTCGCGGGAAGTACTATGTGCTCACCGCTTCACACGTCGTGATGACCGAGCCGGATACCATCGCTTCTCTTCGCAGTCGACTTGGTGAGCCGGCAGTGCTCAATACTGCTACCAAGGTGCGCGGCACCATCACCGTCCACGACTACGCAGGCACCGAACTCTCTGCAAAGCTGGTTTACTGGCTGCGGCAGTTCGACCTTGCTCTGCTTCTCGTAGACGAGCCTGCGAAAGTTCGCTCTGAAACTGTCTGCCAGCTCACTATCGAAAACCCCGCCCTCAACGACCGGCTTTTCCTCTGTGGGCGACTCTGGAAGAATGGAGCCTTGGTGCGCGAAGCGCGTGTACACAAGCACAAGCCTCGCGTCACCATGAGCAGCAGCTTCCTGGCGCTCAACTTCATTGAGGTCAATGAGCGCATCATCCCTGGGTTTTCAGGCGGGCCCGTATTCACATCGGAGGGGCGTCTTGCCGGCATTGTCTGCTCCACAGACAACCTGCACGCCTACTTCACCCACCCGACCAGCATCGTAGCCCTCCTCGAGAAGTTCGATGTCTAGCTCGAGCTAGGCCCGGCAGCGAAAGTTGCCGGGCCTAAAGTCTTTTTATTGATTGTTTTTGAAAAATTTTGTACTGTTTGTGAGCTGAGCTTGGCTTTGGGTATGTGGTGCATGGGAACCCCCGCGCAGAGGCTTTGCCCCCGTACCACTCACCCTAGTCGATGGGCCCCATCCCGCAGGCTTGGGAACGTGAGTTGCCAAGCTCAGCCTTCGCACAGGCTCGCTCTTTAACCGGAGCGAGCCTGAACCATTTCTATCCTTGCTTTTCGCCTGCCTTTTTCATATTGTTTCTATAGAAACTTCACAACGGTCCATAACCCGAGGAGGGTGCAATGCTTTACTCAGCTAAGGCTGTGGTTTTCGTACTCGGGCTCCTAGCTCTCACTATCGCCACGTTTATCTGGTCGACCTCTCGCCTCGTTCAGCAACATCGTGACGTCTACGATGATGTCGCTCAGGAATCTGATAGGCTATGCGCCGAACAACGAGCAATTCTCGTGGCCGCAATCCAAGCCAGCGCACCTTCCCCGGAGAAAGTCGCCGGGTTCGCCCGCAACGTTGATACGGTGCATCGTAGAGAGCGTCAGCGGAGTAACAGCCTTGCTGCCAACTTCATCCGCTTCTACGCTAGCAACGATCCGTACAGTGTGTCTCTTGGATGGTCCAGCAAGATCTTCAAAGAAGAGCTTAAAGCTCTTCAGCTCTACAGCGAAAGCCCGCGTGCTTCTATCTTGACCAATCGCTACTTCGAAGACGAATCCTCCGAAACGGGTTGGTCTTTGGAATTCACCGAGTGGCATGACGGGCGCCTCAAAGCCGAGATGTTCAGCTTTCAAGGCGAGGCTCGAGTATTCCCTAGCCTTTCGGCCTTCGAGGCTCGCTTCGGCTCGCTCGAGTACTTGCTTGCTCGTAGTGTGCCAGAATGAGCACCATCGCAAACAGCGCGCGTCCTTCGGGATTCGCGCTGTTGCTGTTTTTAAAATACTGTTTTTTCTTTTTTTGCGAGCTCGAGGATTTTTTCTAAGCGTTTCTTTTTCGTAGCTTCTTGCTTAGCGCTTAAGTACCAACGATATATTGGCCTCTTTTTTGAAGGAGAAAGTTTTTCGAAAAACTTTCTTGCTGTTTTATTTTTCTTGAGCGCAGCTGCAAGCTCTTTCGGCATGTTTGGGTTTTTAGGAATGCCTGCGTCGTGCGTAGGCTTCTTGAGCCCCTCTTTATAGAAGTGGAGGCCGCGCTCTGTCATCTTCCCTTCTTTCTTAAGCTGCTTGGCGTAGCTCAAGGTATTGTCAGACCACTTTGAGTTTTTGTTTCTTCTGCTGAAGTGGCGAATGTAGCGGTCTTCGTCTATGCGCTTTATCGTTGTATCTATCCAGCCAAAGCAAATAGCCTCAAACATAACTTCCTTGTGAGTTGGAAAGCTTTTGCCTGTATGCTTTTTGTGAATGATGAGCGCAACCTTCTCTTCCTTGTCGTGGTTTTTCTCAAGCCACTTTCGAAAATCTTCTGCGCTAAATACTTCAAACTCCTTCATACCTTAACTATATCAAAAATGTTTGCGGCGCCCTTTGTTTGGGGCGCCGCGCGCTGTGTCTCAGTCGAAGGTCTCGGCTGAGTGTGGAATGCCTCCCGGGAAGATTTTACCCACCTCCTTCTGCCGGGCCTTTTCTTGCGCCTCCCTGATCTTTTTGTGCTCTCTCCAGAGCGGACAGAGAGCCGCTTGCCCGGGTGTGTAGGGCATGATTGCACCACAAGTCTCGCAGTGCTTGGCGTGTGTTCCGGGCATTCGCGCCTCCTTGGGTTGCACGAAATCGTGCTCTTTTAGCCTACCCTACACTCCTCCCAAAAATCAAACAGCCCTGCACCGAACGTGGTGCAGGGCTGCGCTGGGCTAGCGGATGAGGCTGTTGTACTGAAGCACGTGGGCCACCATCGCTGAGAGCTGGCTTACGCCGTGTTCGTTGGGGTGAACGCCGTCGAGCCAGAGGGTTGAGCCCAAGTTGAAGCGCTTGCCGGCGAGCTTTTGACACCCGCCCCTGCTCGCAGCTATCGCGGAAGAGCTCATCGGGAAGTAGAAGACTCTTCCGGCGCGCTCCTTGCAGGTTTCTCTAACCTTGGCGTTGAAGCTATCTAGTTGGGCCTGCGTCGGGAACGTGACGCCGTAGAGCTTGAGCGCGGTGCTATCGGTCAAGTCAGGCACGTCGCCAAGGAGCACGGGGCAGTCGAAGTTTCGCGCAAACGACAAGCCTTGCTCGAAGCGCTCACCTCGCTCCTCGACTGGCCCGCGGTAGGCAAACCAGAAGAGAAAGTCGGTGGCAACGACCAGTGTAGGGTTGAGCGCCTTGGCAGAGCGGATCTGACTGTCGGCACTTTCCACGAGCCTCTCGCTCATCTTGGCATCGGCGAAGTTGAAGACCTGGCAGTCTGGGCCCTGCAGGATCTTCTTCAGGTAGTGGTCGAGGGCTGGGGCCCACACGCCGCCTGCAGAAGAGCTTGCGCCGATGATGACGATGCGCTGCGTGGTACTGACCATGCAGGGCTCTACCGGCTCCTCCCTTCCTCCCGTAGACAAGCAGCTCAGTAGGAGGGGCGCCATCAGAATGCAGAGGAGAAGTTTTCTAACCATGGGACGCACCTCCGTTTTCTATCTCTTCACCATGAAGAGTTCTATATTTAGTTTACTCCTATCTAACAAATTCTCTAAATTTTACTTATCGGCTTTTATAAAATAGACTGACTCTACCATCGTTGAAAGGAGCAACCATGCCTTGCGACCATAAGCCTAACTGCGATCAGGCCTTTTGCATGGAGTGCGGCAAAAAAAACCCCTCCTTCAATCGGGATGTGCACGGAGAATACGAGAAGTTTGTTGATATGCACTGCCTTCTCGGACACCCCTTCGCTGCGAAATTCGCCCTGGAAATGCAAAGGTGTGGCGAGGAGCCGCCGAACTTCTGCCCCGAATGTGGAGCAGCACTGACCGAGCAGTCACCGCAAGAGCCACTCAAATGAGTGGCTCTGTTCTTTTTCTTTACATATTTATTTCAATAGAATAGTATGGGCTCGTTAGTACTGGAGATACGACTAATGCCCTGTTCCCACCCCCAACCCTCCAACGTAGCTTTCTGCACGGAGTGCGGCGAGAAAAACCCGTACTTCGACAGGAGGCTATTTCAGCAGATGCACCGAAACAACAAGAGCTACGAGGAAGCTCTTGGGGACTGCTTCGAAGGCCACTCTGCTACGCTTGAGGCGGCGCGCATCATCTTCGAAGGTGAAGATGTGCTGCGCTACTGCCCCGACTGCGGGACGGTGCTCACCTAGCAGGAAACGCGAGAGCCACTCTGAGGAGTGGCTCTGTTTTTTATTGACAAATATCTATTTTCATGTTTAAATATCTGTCGAACCTCAGAAGAAAGGACTCGCGGTTTGAGCAAGCTTGGCAGGCATTTGAAAACGTTTCTGGTACCGGGTTGCACGGCGCTGTTATGCACTCTACCTGCACCTGCCCGCAGACTGGCTGGTACACTGCTGTGCAGGCGTCTACATTTCTTTGCTCTGGCTTGCACTCTACTCCTGCTACTGGCGCAGGCTCTGGGTCTGCTTGTACTTGTGGACATTCTTCAAACTCACAGTTTGGGCCGGTGCAGCCAACTGCGCTACCGTCTGGGCATATCTTTGCCTCAAGAGTGCAGGCTGTGCCATCTGGCTCTTTATCTTCGTTTATTGGCGCTTCCATCTTTTCAGCAAACAAGTAGCTGTATGCTGCAAAAGCGAGCACAAGGGCTATAAGGGCGAGTAATATTTTTTTCATACTAAAATTATACGTTATTTCTTAATTTCTTTCTGAGCTCTTTGTAGTTTGGGATAGCTTTTTCTACGAGTGCCCAAAACTCTTTTGAATGGTTAAGTTCTTTAAGATGGCAAAGCTCGTGGACTACTATATAGTCTTGCAGCTCTTGAGGAAGCAACACTATGCGTGCGCTAAAGCTCATATTTCCTTTGTCTGAACAAGAACCCCAGCGAGTCTTTGGGTTTGTTACTGAAACTCTGTTGTACTGGTAGCCGTAGAGCTTGTTGAAGTGTGCGAGCCTTTCTTTTACCAGCTTTCTTGCAGCTTCTTTATTCTTTAAATACTGAGTTCGAGTAAAAGACTTTTCCGATACTGGCTTGAGTTTGCCGAGCTTTTTTACGTTTTTCTCTATCCAGCCTGCGTGAAGGCGCAAAAACTTTTCTATACTTCGCTGGCTTGCTCGTAGCGGCCCGCTTAATACAACTCTACCTCCTGGGTGTACCGTGAGGCGTAAATATTTTGAGCGCTTGGATTTGCGAATGGTAACTTCCTGCACTACTTCTTCCAATCTTTAATAATAAGGGTTTTGCCTACCTGCTCTACTACAACCTGTTGACGCTCCTGCCAGCGCAGGTTGCGAATCATAGAGGCTGGCAGCGTAACCCCTATTGTTCGTTTCCCGCCAGTGCGGAAAAGCTTGCGAACGTTTTCATCTCCCAATTTTCTTCGAGCCATATTTTTCTTTGTTAATAATCTTTCTCTTAGTTTAACACTCTTCCCTCCTCTGCTCTAGAGCAAGCTCTATATTATGCTCTAGAGCATAATATAGAGCAGACAGGGGAGTGGGTTTTTAAAAAAATTGCGCGAAGAGTTCGCAGTGTACGTGTTTGCTGCTTTTCACTTGCCATTTCTTTGAAATCATTGCATTATTCTCTCACCCCTAATTTCAGGGTGGAGGTCTTTCATATGGATAGGACGGCTTTGTTTGATTTTGCCTTGGAGGAACTCATTACTGCCTTCGACCAGGGGTTGATGCTTCTGGTAGTTGGCGGCAGAAGCACAAACCTGTCCGCAGAAATGAGAGACGGTCAAAACATCGTGTGGCTTGGTAGCACCGACGCTGCGTCCATGGGTGCAAATAGCATCCCCGAGCGAGTCGGAGTGGTGCTTTTCCTTCGCTTCATTGATCATAAGCTTTTTGAGCGGTTGCGTGCCGACGCCGATCGCAAGAAGATAAGCTTCCTGGGGCCATTTGGCACCGGAGAGCTTCGCAAGCTCTACTCCCAGGCTCGCAAGGCCCTGGAGAGCGAGAGTAGCGAGTGCGAGGACGCACATGATTATGAGGCGACTCAGAGGAAGGACTACTCTGGGTTGGTAGCGGCCATTTTTGACCGCGTGAAGACTGAGGATCTCTCGGAAGAACGCCTCGAGGACACATCCTTCTTGAAGGCTCTGGCCGAGGAACTAAGTATCAGCTGGCCCTCTCTCTCGCTTAAGCGGACAAGGCGGGTGTTTAGAAGCTGCCTTATCACACTTGAGGTGATAAACCCGGTGCAAACAAGCGAAGAGCAGGTAGAGGAGGCAGAGGCGCAGACTCGCTCGGAAAGCGAAGAAGTCGCAAAACTCAAGAGAGAGGTTGCTCGTCTTCAGCAGAAGCTCTCAGATGCGACCGCGCTTGCCAACAAGAGGCATGGCGAGAACTCCAAGCTTATTGGTCAAAACAAGAGCCTGCGAAGGAGGATGCAGGCCCTGCGCACAGAGCTCGCCAAGGCAGAAGATGCCCAGGCGATAGCAATCGAGATGATGGATAGATTCCCTGTGCTGAGGCTTCTCCTCAGCGATCAGGGAAACGAGGCTGTGCCTCCAGCTGAAGCCAGTTCTCGTCCTTACTAGCGAGAGCGCTGGTGGCAGCAATGCCACTGGCGCTCAATTTTTTATAAAAATCAAACGGCGCGGGCTTCCTTGCGGATGCTCGCGCCGAATGGCGTTGTGGGGTTACCGGCCGGGTATGGCGGGCGGGCGAAAGCTCATGTCGCCAGCTGCCATACTCAGTGCAGCTTGGAAGCCCTTGAGGAAGGTGTCTACCTCCCCTTCGGTGCGCAAGGTCTCGGTCCAGGTTGCCTTCGGTGTCTCGACAGTGACGTGGTAGACGGTTACCTTGGGGTCTTGCGCCACATGGATTGCCAAAAGGGTGATCTTGCCCTGAGGGCCAGTGGCAGGAAGATCGTCGACTGTGTTGAAGGCGGCTTCTGTGCTGAAGTTCTCAGGGTAATCGACACCCTCGATTGAGGCGGTCGGCATTCCCGTGCCCCACTCAGCAACGTAGGCGTCGACTTCCTCCTGAGTGAAGGTGGGTCTGCCGCCTACCATCCGGTAGACGACCTTCTCTTGTCTCATGGCCGCCAACAGCTCTTCTTCTTCCATTCCGGTCTTGCGCAAGACCTCGTCGAAGCTCAGACGACTTGGCTGCTCAAAGTAGTCAACGCCCTCGATTGAGGCGGTAGGCACACAGATCGTAGGCTTCCCCGCCAGGTAGGCGTCGATGTCGGACTGCAGGAACTTCATCTGCCCGCCCTCGCGCCACACACGAATCTTGCGCTCTTTGATCAGCGCCTCGAGGCCTTCCTCATCGGTGCTCAGCAGGCGCAGGGCCGCGTCGAAGCTCACAAACTCTGACTTCTCTTGTCCACTCACGATGCTCTCCTGTTCTCCTTCCCCATAGGAAGGGCTGGTTGTACTAAAAGGAAGCCTAGCGTACTCGCTTGGCTATTTCAAATTTTTACTAGATTCCTCCGATTGTTCCCTCGAATCCAGCTTGTAGGCCCCAGCGTATTAAAAAGTAGAGGGCTATTAGAAGAATTGCTCCGCCGATAATCTTTTTTAGCATGTATTTGTAGTAGGATTTTGTTTTATTAGGCAATCAGTTAGGGGGCTTTCCAGCCGAAGTGTGGAGGGTCCTGCTTATTCGAACTCTATTGTTTCGATTCGAAGTGCATATTTATCTTCAAGCTGGTTATGGAATTTAGCCTTCTCTTCCCCGGAAGAATTTTGGTAGTCCTCATTACCAAAGAGCTCGCTATATCTATATGGAAAGGAGTATACCTGATATGTTCCCCACTCTGGATGGTTGTAAGTTTTAGGTTCCGGCAACGGATAAACTTTGTACTCCAAGGTGTGGTTATTTATCCAGCGGATTGGAATCCTTTCATGACCCGATAATTCACTCTCGCTGAATACCATCGTTTCTCCTTTGCCTAGCAAAATATCTCTTTCTATAGAATTTGTTTGCATGTTAAACACTAGTAGCCTGTCGTATTTCGTATTTCCGTTTAACTTTATTGCAACACGATTGCCATCTGGCGAATAAATAAAAGCATTCCAATAGATAGTGGTGTTGTCTGGATTTAATTTCTTTAACTTCCCTGATTCTGTGTTAAAGCTATACAGATAGACTGGGAAAAGTGCATCGGTACCCCCATTAAATCTGGATGCCCTTAAATAGAGGTTATTGTTTATGGGTGTTACCCCGGCACTGTCGGTGCTTATTAGAAAAAAGCTAGAAACATTTGGATTTGGAACTTCCTCTCCGTAGAGCTCAACTACTTTTTGAGAAAGATTTTCAAGCAAGACAAACTTTTCTCCATTTGCATTGTAATATACAAGAGATTGTGATTCTGGAGGCGCAAAGGTATTATTCGGCAATGGGTAAACAGACTCTATCTTGTAGCTATTAAGGTCTGCTGGTTGCTCAACGACTGGATTTGTTAAGGTGCTGTCTTCTTCCGGGGCTTTTGGTATATCTTGCGCGCTTTCTGAATCAGAAATTTCCCTTGACGTATTGCTCAGGGTAAAATATGTGGCGCCTACTAAAACAACGATTACCGCACCTATGATTATTTTCTTCATGCTAAAACTATACCCTTCACGCAGGAGGTGGGCAAGATCTAAAGAATTGGCAACTACCTCCCTAATGAACCAGGGAAATGATTTATCTTATGCTTCTTGAAAGTTCGCAGTAGCTACAATCAGCCTCATTACAGGTTTTATCCCAAAAGCTGAGATTTAGTATTTCTTCTGCTACCTTCTTAACTTGGTTCTGAAGCTCCCCTGCTTGGGCTTCTGATATTGAAAACTGGTGGCGCACGTGCCTACCCTTATTATCTGGCTCGACAAAGTCTATTTCCCCTGTGCGCATCTTGAAACGCGGGGTAGGTTTCCCGCCATCAGTTCCACTGGGCGAGGTTTGCGCTTCTGTTAGATAGTTATCTAACAGAAGCTTATACAACACGAGCTGGCGGTGGTAGTCGCCGGTAGAGCTTTTTGTTTTACCCTGCAGCACGTGTGCGCTCTTTGGTTTGCCTGTTTTGTAGTCGACTACGTTGCACTCATTTGTATCTGGATTTATCTCTATCTTGTCTATCTTCCCGTTTAGCGAAAATTCTTGGCCTGAATCTGTTTGCATCGACACATGCTTTACGTTGAACTCATATAAAATATGCTGGCTCCAGCTTTTTGAATTTGCGTCGAAATAAATACTGAGCGCCTCTTTACCCTTCTCTAGCAGCTCCTCAAACTCTGCTTTTGAAAGCGGCTCCTTTTCTAACTCTGTTTCAAACACTGTAAGAAGAAAGGCTTTCTTTGCCGGTTCTCCTTCCTTCACTTTCTCGAGCGTTTTGTGGAGCGCTTCGTGGATAGCGGTGCCGTAGCTCATGTGTTTTGTCTTTGCTTGTGGAAGGCGCACGAGGTTTTTAAAGAAGAACTGCCACGGGCACTTAAGGTAGTTGTTGAGCGCGGTAACTGAAAGGCCGCGAGAGAGAAAGAGCTCGTTTAAAAACTCTTTTTCTCCTTGCCCTATTCCGCGCGCAACTATTTTTGAGGGGCTAAACAAAATGTCTTTCTCTTTTTTGAAAGCTTCTTCGAGCTTAGTTGTATCTACCTCCTTCAGAAGCTCTGCGTCTATTTCGCTTAGATACTGGCTTGGGAGCTGGTCGCGCTCACTCGCACTCTTTTGCGCATAGCTTATAAGTACTTCTTTGCGCGCTCGCGTAAGGGCTACATAGAAAAGGTTTCTTTCATCCTCGTGAGCATCGTCTGTTGTTTGCCCGAGCAGGCTAAATGCCTTTGCGGGGAGCTTAATGTTTTCTTTCTTCTTCCTGTTTCCCCAGTGGCCGTCGAAGGCGTTTGCTATATACACCGTGTCGAATTCCATACCTTTCGACTTGTGTGCCGTCATAAGGCGAACTTTTCCTGCTGACTGCTTTGGAGCTTTCTTGATAAGGAGGTCGTGGCTCTTTAGAAGCTCTATGTAGTCGATAAACTGGCTGAGTAAATATTCCTTGTGGTTTGCTACTAGGCTTTTTACTTCGTCGAAAAGCGCGTTGAGCTTGTCGAGCTTTTCAGCTGCGTTTGGCAGGCTCAGAATATATGGGAGGAAGCCGCTTTCTCGCACTATCTCCTCGAAGAGCTGGGCGAAGTTTTGGAAGTGGGCCTTGCGCTTCCAGTTTTCAAGCTTCTGGAAGAGCTTATGCATAGACTCTGCAGATTCAAGGCCTAGGTTTTGGAGCGCTCCTGCATCTTTCAGTAGGTGGAGAACTTTTTTCTTATGCTCTTTGCAGTGGGCTATGGACCGGTAAATGTCGAATGGGGCTATACCAAGAAAGTCTGCGTGCATAAGGCGGATAAGCGACTCCTCGCTTCCAAGACTGTTTACGCTTTCTAAAAGTAGGAGAAGCTTTTTTATATCTTCATCTTCGAAAATGTTTTGGTCGCTTTCTATAAGGAAGGGAATGCCAAACTTTTCAAGCATGTGCGCTATTGGCAGCGCGTCGCGGTTGTCGCGATACAGCACGGCTACTTCGCTTGGGTTTGCGCCTTCTTTGAGCTTCTTTTGAATAGACTTTGCAAGGAAGTAGTTTTCACTCTCGGCTGTTTCAAGCGCTGTGTAGTAAAGCTGCTTTTCTTGGTGAAGGCTTTGGGCCTTGAGCTTTATCTTTGGGTCGATACTGCTCTTTTTTACTGCATGTGCCGCATTGAGAATAGTTTGGCTGGAGCGGTAGTTGCTCTCGAGCTTTATTAGCTCGGCTTCTGGATAAAGCTTTTGGAAATAGAGGAAGTTTTCTAAGCTTGCTCCCTGGAAACGATAAATCGCCTGCTTCTCGTCGCCCACTACGAAAATGTTTGGGCTTTTGTGGAAATTCATAAGAAGCTCGAGAATTTTGTTCTGAGCGTTGTTGGTGTCTTGGTGTTCGTCTACTAGCACATAGTGAAAGCTTTCTTGAAGTTGAAAGAGGAGGTCTTTGTCTTTCTTCAAAACATCAAGAACTTGAATGAGCATGTCGGAGTAATCGTAGAGCTTTTGTTTCTTGAGCTCCTCTTGGTAGCTCTCGAAAAGATTTGAAAGCTCGTTGTTTTTCTCTATATTTTTGAGCTCCTTTTGATAGACACCTTTCATCTTGCCTTTGTGTGCACCCTTCTCATGGTAGAGGTCTTCGATAGAGGCAAAGCTTTTCTCTTCTTCTTTTACTATTTTTCTAAACTCCTCTACAGAGACTGCTTCACGCTTGAGGCTGTTTATGGACGCCAAAATACTCTTGAGGTAATAGTGTGGGTCGCCAAAAGGTTTGAGCGGGCTTTTGCCTGGAAGCTTTTCTATGAGCTTTTCTAAAATCTGCACCTGCTCTACTTCGGTAATAGCTCGGCTGCCGATAATCTGCTCAAACTGGTCTGGGTAGTCAAAAATAATTGAGTTTGCAAACGCGTGGAAGGTAGTAATGTTTACGTAGTAGGCTGGCGATCCTATAAGCTGAGCAAGGCGCTTTTTCATAGAAGCTACTCCGCTTTCGGTAAACGTTATGGCGAGGATATTTTCTGGCTCTGTATCTGTCTTTTCTAAAATGTTTGCTATACGCAGGGTGAGAATCTGAGTTTTCCCCGTACCCGGACCGGCGATAACCATAACAGGGCCTTCAATAGTATCTACGGCTTCTTTCTGCTCAGGATTGAGGCGCTGATATGACTTTTTGAAAATCCATGTGCACTGACCTTATTGTAGCGATACTGAGCTTTTTATGCTATTTAGATATAAGTTCCTTACTCCTGAGGAGAATCGCTCATGCCTGACGAATGGCTCCTTCACTGCTACTGGCCTTTTCGGAGGCCTCCTGCGTCTTCTTCATCGCATTCTGCGCATGTAGCTGGATTGCCCGGAAGCACAAGGAGGAGCGGAAGCATGACTAGCTTCCACTGGTTCTTGGTTGCCGGCTTTGTTCTCATCGCCGGCTTGGCCATCGCTTTCTGGATCGCGCGCTATAATGAGCGCCGCCCTCCCTGGTAGGAGTGCGGCGCTTGTTCTTTTTTTGATATCTGATATAAAAAGATTTCCTTCGCAGTGAGGGAAAGGAGGCATTGTGGGGCGAGAGGAACACAATCCCTGGAAGTACTGGACTGGTCTTTTCATCTTTCTCTTCATCGTAACTCTCCTTGCTTGCTCATGGCGCATTAGTGAGCTCAAGAAGGAGGTAAACAACCTCAAACAGAGGTTTAGCGTGGGGCGCTAGGGCGCTTTCGATCTCGATCGAAGGCGCCTCAAATATTTTTTAGAAAGCTTTTTGTTATTTTCTTTATTTGACTATAGTTTTCAGCTTCCATGAGCTTAATGCGGAGCTTTTTGCACCGTCAAAGTCTGAGCAGTAGGCTTTGTAGTGCTTTTTCATATAATCGAAGTTTTTGAGCCAGTCTTTAGCTTTTAGCTTTGCGGGCTCGCTCTTTCTTTTTTTCCTTTCTGGCCCGTAAGTTTTTACATAGAGCTTTGTGTGCTCAAGCATTATCTTGAGCTGCTTTTTTAGACTTGGTTTGTATGGCTGCCCGATGCGCCCGTGACGGACGTGGTTTCTCACCGTGAAAAACCACGGCTTGCCGAAGATGCCTCGGCCTACCATAGTTCCGTCTGCGCCAAACTCTTCGCAGAGCTCACCAGCCTGACTCAAAGTTTCTACATCTCCATTTCCAAGCAATACTGGGCGCTCGCTTTCAGGAAGCTTATTTACGAGCTCGCGCATAGCGCGCATACGGCTCCAGTCTGCTGGTACTTTGCTCATTTGCTTTCTGGTTCTTAGGTGCATGATTATAGCAGCTGGGCGCGCTTCAAGGAGGTGAGCCATCCACTCTTCGAGAACGTCTGTGTTGTAGCCCATGCGCGTCTTTACTGAAACGGGAAGGTTTGGTGCTCCCTTTTTTGTAGCTAGAATAATGGCCTTTGCTCTTTCTGGGTCTTTTATAAGTGCTGAGCCTGCGCCACTTTTCTCTACCCCTTGTCTGGGCAGCCCATGTTTATATCGATGCCGTCGAAAACTCCTGCCTCTTGTATTTGCCTTGCCACTTTTTCAAACTGCTCCGGTTTTGAGCCGAAAATTTGAGCTACTGTTGGCGCGTGCTTATCGAGCTTATAAAAATCTACGAGTGCTATGTCTCTTCCTTCAGAAAGAAGCGCCTCTACTGAAACAAACTCTGTCCAGGCAACATATCTCTCGACATGCTCGAGATTGTGCTTAGCTCCTCTACGACACTGTGTGCAGGAGTACTTAGCGATAATGGCACGAAAAACCGCGTCGGTAACGTTTGCCATCGGCGCGAGTGCGAGTATTGGTGTTTTTAGCTCCTTCCAAAAATTTTTAGTCGTCGTCATCTCTCCTCTTAAATATCATTCTCAAAAGCCACTTGAGGATAAAGTAGATAAAGACGAGAAGCAAGGCGTAGAAGAGCCACTTTATCTTAAAGATAAAGTACATAAGTGAGATAAAAAGTAAGTAGGCCCTTTTGAGCGCGCCGCGTTCTGAACCTTTTATTTGCAACTGCTGCTCATCTTCAGCTCCTGATGTTTGGCTTTCACTCTTAGTTGTACTTATAACCTTGCTTTCTGTTTCTTCAATTTCTGCCTTGAGCTTCTGGCGAACTCCAGCTAAAGACTCTGCCTGCTTTTGCGCAAAGTCTTCGAGCTTTTCGTAAACTGTTTTTGCAACCTGCTTGGCCGTTGCCGCTCCCCCATCTTCTACGACCGGAGCTTCCTCCGCTACCTTTTCTTCTTCCACAAACTCAGACTCTCTTGCTGAGAGCGGGTTTGCGTCGTGACCGTCGAGAACGTCGTCGTTGTCGCTATCTGGGTCGAGCGGGTTTGTGCCCTTTTCCTCTTCTTCTTTATCGCTCAGACCATCTTGGTCGGTGTCTTTGTTTTTCGGATCAGTTCCTAGCTCTTCCTCTTTTTTATCGGTAAGGCCGTCGCCATCGTCGTCTTGGTCTTCCTTGTCTCCTACGCCGTCTCCATCAGTATCGAAGTCTACATCGAAAGACTCCTCAGCTGTTTTTGCGTTTACTGCTATAACAAAGGCATTTGGATCGTCTGCTAGATATGCCTTCTTTATACGAGCTGTTAGTGTATGCTCCCCACTCGCAACTTTCCAATCTACCTGTACTTGCGCGAGCTGACCTGCTGGCGCTTTGAACTCGATTGTTCCAATACTCTTACTGTTGTCGAAAAACTCTACTTCACCTTTTATTTCCTGATCTTCACTATTAAAGACTGCTGAATAAATAGTGATTGTTTGGTTAGCAAAAAATGGCGTTTGGGAGTACCAAATGTTTCTATCTATAATTCCAAAGTTCTTTTCCTCTTGGCTTTGAGCTCCTGCTGCAAGCGGCACTATTGTTAGAAGGGCAGCGCAGAACAAGAGGGCTTTATTCCTCATACTTCTATTATAAAGAAAAATAAGCCTTTCGGCTTATTTTTCTTCACTTAGAGCTGACTTGCGTCTTGATCGTAGTCTTGAAACTCGGTTTCAAGATCTGTTTGATTGAGCCCTTCGAGCTCTGCTTCCATTGAAGCTGCACTGTCATCTTCTGGGCCTGGGACTTCACCTACTTCTTCCATTTGCTCGATTGAGCCTGCCCCATCCTTGTCTGCTACAAATATCCAGTAGCCAAGGAAGATAAGAATTATGATAACAATGACGATTGTGGCTTTCTTCATTGGTTATTTTGCTAATACATTTATATTAGCTTTATTATAGCAGTTTCTTTATTCGTCTGCAGAGTCGTCTTCTGCATCCTTCACAAGCTCAACTGCTGTACGAAGCTTTTCTCGTGCGTTTTCAATATCTTGCTTTACCGCTTCAAGGTCTTCGTGCATTTTTGCCTTGAGTTCAAGCGCTGCATCTACTGATGCATCTTCACTTTCAACATCGAGCTCGTAGGTCATTTCTGCCTGCGCGTCTACTGACGCTTGTGCTGCATCGATGGCTTCTTCAGCTGCCTGAATTTCTTCATCTGCATCTACCCCCAGCTCATCTGCCTTGTTTTCTACGCGGGTAAGAATTTCGCGCATTTTTGTGAGCTGCTCGGTCCAGTGTGTTGTAACTCGAGCATTTATGTCCTCAGCGCGGTCGATAAGGCGAAGGAGAATTTCTGCCTTCTTTTCGTCGCTAAAGTTTTCAAGGCGCTCCTTTAGGTTTTCTTTGTGCTCTTCCCACTTTTCGCGAGCTGCCTCCATGCGATCTTTGAACTCACCCACTATTTCTTGGTGGCGCTCCTTAAAATCTTCCTTTCTCTCTTCCCAGAGGTCTTTCATTTCTCCTCTGTGCTCTTCCATGAACTCTTTACGCTCTTCTCTGTTTTCTTCCATATGCTCTTTGCGCTCCTCCATAGCGTCTTTTCGCTCTTGGCGAACTTCAGCGCGAAGGTCTGCATTTACATCTGTTTGAGCAAATGCTGCTAGTGGCGTAAATGCCATAAGCGCAGCAAGTGATGTAGTAACTATTCGTTTGTCCATAATTAAAAATCTTAAATTTGTAATGCTTCTTTTAATTTATAGTATCATGTGCGATTTTCCTTTTTAACGCTGCTGCGCCGTCAGTGCGTGCGCAGCAGCGAAAAAGGATTTACCCTTATGCCCAATTTATATTGGGCGCTCCTCACACACTTTAAAAGACGACTCTTTAGTTATTTTCTTACACCTTTTGTATTTGACATTTCACTATTAATGTTTGATAGTAATTAAAGTCTTTGGAGGACGATCAATGGGACTTCCCCGTAACTCGTATGACGCCCTCCTTAGGAGGGCGTGGGACATCTTGCAGGATCAGTGGGTTGACCACGTCAATCCGCGAGTCCTTGCATCGTGCGCCGTTGGTCGCGCGCGAGCTGAGCTTGCTGTTGCCATGAGCGCCCTGAGCGACGAAGAGAGGCACAGCATGTATGCCCGGCTCGAGAAGATGGAAGCGAAGCACCGCGACCGTCTTCGAGAGCTTGCTGCTGAGCGCAAAGCTCGGCGGGCCAAGGCCTACTCAGGTAGCCTTCCTCGCTCACTGCGTGGTGGCAACCACGGAAATGCCCTTCCACGGGGCGACCGATAGCAACGAGCGGCTTTTCCTAACGGAGAGGTCGCTCGTTTTGCTTTCACTACTTGCCGGGCGTATAATAAAGGCAATATTCAATAACAATTTACTCCATGAAAAAAACAAGTGTTCTTATATTAATCATCCTCGCTCTCCTCATCGGCTTTATGGTGTGGCGATTTATTAATATTTCGAAAAAGGACGCCATTGTTGTAATTGGAGAAGGAAGCGTTGAAGTAGTAGACCAGAAGCCAGGGCAGCTTGGTACCACAATAAAGGAAGTGCGCTTGGCGCAAAACGGGTTTGTAGTAATAAAGGGAGTAGTAAACGGCAATGCTGGAGTTACTGTAGGAGTAAGCAAACTTCTTCGCGCTGGAGTACACAAAAATGTGCAAGTACTCATGGAGCTTGTA
The DNA here is from genome assembly GCA_041389085.1 of Minisyncoccota bacterium. Taxonomy (GTDB): domain Bacteria; phylum Patescibacteriota; class Minisyncoccia; order UBA6257; family 1-14-0-10-44-23; genus JAUYME01. The sequence continues at coordinate 132,187 of JAWKSL010000001.1, forward strand.
CCGGGGCAGGAGTACGCCGTATTTCTCTATGCGGACAACGGAAACGGAGTCTTTGATGACTTAGACGATGTGCTCATAGAAGAAAGCGAAGCTCACTTCTTCGTAGATGAAGATGAGGCCTTCTTTGGAAAATAAACCTAAAACCCGCGAAAGCGGGTTTTTTATTTTCTTCGTATAAACTTTGTGCGCTGTCTTCGCCCGAAGTTTATTGAAAACCGGTGTGCCTCGTCGCGCACTTGCTGGAAGACTTTTTTAGAACCAACTAAAAGCTCTTTGCCTACTTTTTTTGTATTTAAAATAACCAGCTTGTCGTTTTTCGCACTACTTTGACTGTGCATACCTGCTTTTGATAGGCCGACTACTGGAGGACGCATATTGTTTATAGCTAAAATGTCGCGCACTGCTTTTACTTGCGCGAGCCCACCGTCTACAAACACTATATCTGGCATAGCCCACTCGGCGTGCTTTATTCTTCGCTCGACTACTTCCTTGAGCATGTCTGTGTCGCTCTGAGTTTTTTCTCCTCTTATCTTGAAAATTCTATACTCTGCTTTGTTTGGCTCGTTGTCTTCAAACACAACCATTGCGCCTACTGGTTCCTTACCGGCTAAATGACTTATATCGTAGCCTTCGATTCTTAGCGAAGAAAGTTCGTTTGATTTTTGCAGGAGTTTTGAAGACTTTTGCAAAAGCGCTATGTCGCGCACGTGGTCGAGGGCGCGAATAGCTTCGTTGCTCTTTTCCTTTTTGAGTGCTGAAAGGAGGCGCTTCTTTTCCCCTTTGAAGAAAAAAATAAGGTTTGAAATGTTTTTCTTATACTCTTTGCTACTCACCTGCCCCGTGCAGACACCCGGGCAAAGGCCTATTTGAAAATGGAAACATGGGCGCTTTGAATTTGGTGTACATGTTGAGTATGGAAAGATCGGGCGCAAAAGCTCGAGGGCTGTTTTTAGAATTCGATAGCTTTGATATGGGCCAAATACATATACTCCCGCGCGCGGGCGACTTGTCCCCTGCGACATATATTTTGCTAAATCTTTTCCGCGCACTACAAGCAGCTTTGGAAAGTCTTTCTTCGTATCGATAACGAGGTAGATAAAAGACTTGTCGTCTTTTTCTTTTACGTTGTACTTTGGCCAATACTTTTTAATCAAGTTTGCTTCAAGTACCACTGCTTCAAGCAAAGTTTTTGTTTGCTCCCAATCAAGACTCACTGCCGTTTCTACCATCTCTGCTATACGGCTATCTTTCGTATTGAAGTAGTTTTGTAGTCTATTTTTTAACGAGCCTGCGCGGCCGATATAAAGAATATCGTTATTCGTGCGCCCCCGCCCAAGGCGGGTCCGCCTCTGGCGGAAAAAGTACACCCCTGGCTTATTTGGGGCTTTCTTTGCTTTATTTCTAAGCTTGTCGCGTTTAGATTTCGGCATAGTTGCTTTGGTTAGTATAAGCTTGAGCCCTCGCAATAGTCTACTGCGAGGGCTCGTACTAGAAGCGAAGGCCTCCTTCCTGCCACCACCCTTTCGGCCATCGTAGCCTCTGAAAGGGCGGGTTGAAACGCGGAGGCATGTACTGGTTGCGCGGGCGCTTGCGAAGGCGCTCTTCCTCTGCCTCCTCAAAGGCCTTGAGCTCTTCGGGCGTGGGCGGGCGAAACTCGATCTTGCCGCCCGCTGCCCGGTGAAGCCTTGCGAGAATGTTGTCTTCTGGCGCTTGCTCTACCATGAAGGTCTCCTTTCACTTTTATTTTACCCCAAACTGAAGCGGCCACCCTGCGTAATGCTGAGTGGCCGCTGCGTTGGTTGGGCTAGGCTTCCTCTCGGAAGAACCTGCCCTGCCCTGCGTCCTCGATGATCTTCTCTTGGACGCAGGCCTTGTGGAGCTCCTTGAACTTGGTTCGGAACTCTTCTGGGTCGATAAGCGCTTCAACTTCGAGGTCTGTGGTGGGGATTTCGCCCTTCTCACACCTCTCTGCCCGATCCAGCGCCCGTGCGAGCTCTCGCAGACGCTTATGTGCACGTCGGCGCAGCTCATCTCTTCCCAGCTCGAGCCCTTCCTCATCCACGCTGAGCTCATCTAGGATCCGCCTCAGGCTGCGCTCGCGGTTTTGCAGAGTCGACAGCACCCACACAGATACTGCGAAAAGTGCCACTCCGATGAAGACTAGAGGGCTTAGCTCTGGCATGGGCGCTGCGAGCTTGGCTTCCCTGGGGAGATCACGATACGCATCATGCTGTATCGCATAGTAGATCACTCCGCCAAAAGATCCTACCATCCCGAGAACTAGCCCGAGGATTGAGCAGTTGATGGCTACATTGAGAGCCCGGTACTTTTGAATGATCTTCACTTGAAACCTTTCCGACCTTCGCGCAATGGAGGTTTCATCACCTCACTCCTGCAAGGATTCGCGCCCCTGCAACAGCACTTCATTGCCACGCATTGGCGGTCGTTTTGCCAATTTCGCTTCTATTATTATACCACTAAATAGCCCCTTTTGTCAAGTGGCTATTTTTTAGAGATAGTCTTTGAGGAAGCGGCCGGTGTGGCTCTTTGGGTGCTTGGCTATTTGCTCTGGAGTGCCTTCGGCTACTATTTTCCCTCCTCCAGCTCCTCCTTCTGGGCCCATGTCTATGATCCAATCTGCGAGCTTGATAACGTGCATGTTGTGCTCGATGAGCACTACGGTGTTCCCCTTCTCTACAAGCTTGTTGAGCACGGTCATTAGCATCTTTATATCTTCATAGTGAAGTCCTGTTGTTGGCTCGTCGAGAATGAAAAGATTTTTCCTTGCGAGTGGGCGGGCGAGCTCCTTACTGAGCTTTATTCTTTGTGCTTCTCCTCCTGAGAGCGTTGTTGCGCTTTGGCCAAGCTTAATGTAGCCAAGACCTACGTCTTTAAGAACCTTCAACTTGTCTGCTATGTGGTAAATGTCTTGGAAAATTTCGTAGGCGTCTTCTACTGTCATGTTGAGCACATCAGCGATACTCTTGCCTTTGTACTCTACTTCGAGGGTTTCTCTGTTGAAGCGCTGGCCCATACAAACTTCGCAGCTTACATACACGTCTGGAAGGAAGTGCATTTCGATAACCTTAACTCCGGCTCCTTCGCAGGCTTCGCAGCGTCCGCCTTTTACGTTGAAACTAAAGCGCCCACTTCCGTACCCTCTCTCCTTTGCTTCTGGGAGCATTGAAAAAAGATCGCGAATTGGGCTAAACACACCTGTGTAGGTTGCTGGGTTTGAGCGCGGGGTTTTACCGATTGGTTTTTGGTCAATTTCGATAACTTTTTTTATAAATTCGGTACCGAGTACTTTTGATACGTTTTCGAGGTTGTTGTTAAATCCGCCAAGCTTCTTTTGTATGTTTTTATAGAAGATATCGTCTATCAGCGTACTCTTCCCGCTTCCTGAAACTCCGGTAATACATACAAGCCTACTGAGCGGCACGGTAACATCGAGATTTTTAATATTGTTTTTTGTAGCACCAACAAGCTTTATGTTTGCCTTGTCTTTGTTTCTTCGAGTTTTTGGAACTTCTATTTCTTCTTTTCCGGTTAAGTAGTTTAGGGTTAAGCTTCTCGATGCACTCGAAGCTGCGCTGCCTTTGCCACCTTTTTTCTCTTTCTGTTTCGAGCCTGTCGAAAAACTTGCCAAAAGCTCTTTTGTTGGCCCGTGTACTACAACGTTTCCTCCGTGCACCCCTGGGCCAGGACCTATTTCTACAAAATGATCGCTTTCTTTTAGTACGCGCTCGTCGTGCTCTACGACAAGTACGGTGTTTCCAAGATTTTTTAGATCTTTAAGAATTTTAATGAGGCGCTCGTTGTCGCGCTCATGGAGCCCTATGGTTGGCTCATCGAGCACATAGAGCGTACCGCTGAGCTTTGAACCTATCTGGCTTGCAAGACGAATACGCTGAGCCTCTCCTCCTGAAAGAGTTCCGCTCTCGCGGTTGAGAGTAAGGTAGTCGAGCCCTACCTGAAGAAGGAAGTCGAGCCTATCTACTATTTCCTTTAGTGCGTTTACTGCTATCTTCTTTTCGTTTTCAGTAAGGTGCTTTGGAAGCTCGGCAAAAAATTCGTAGGCCTTGTCGATGGTAAGCGCGGTAGCCTCTGAAATGTTTTTGTCGAGAATTTTTATTGAGAGCGGCTCTATCTTTAGTCTGTTTCCTTTACATACTTCACAGACTGATTCTTGAATAAACGGGTTTCGCCCAATACCATGGCACTCTTCACACGCTCCGTATGGACTGTTGAATGAAAAAAGGCGCGGAGTTATTTCTGGGAAAGAAAATCCTGTCTTTGGATCGGTAAAGCTTGCGGAAAGGACTATGCTGTCTTCCTCTACTGCAGCTCCTGGGTCTTCGCCAAATACGACGCTTACTAGCCCCTGGCCTTCGTAAAGCGCTGTTTCTACCGCTTCAAACAGGCGCTGCTGATCGTTTGGCATAAGCTTGTCTACTACTATGTCTATGTCGTGCATGCCGTAGCGCTTAAGCTCTACCTTTTCGTGTAGGCTCTGCCACTTTCCATCGATGCGTGCTTCTGAAAACCCTTTTGCAAAATAGTTTTGTAAAAGCTGGAAGTACTCTCCTTTTCTTCCGCGAACTACGGGAGCTAAAATTGTAACCACCTTTGCCTTACGCTTTTTTGCTTGGGTAATGACGGCGTCTACCATTTCTTCCGGACTGAGCTTTTGAATTTTCTCCCCTGTTTCTGGATGGTAAGGAACTCCAATACGCGCGTAAAGTACGCGCATGTAGTCATAAATTTCCGTTAGCGTTGCAACGGTAGAGCGCGGGTTTGCGCTGTGAGCTTTTTGATCTATGGCTATGGCTGGTGAAAGCCCTGTTATTTCGTCTACATCTGGCTTTTCCATTTGCCCGAGAAACTGGCGCGCGTATGGAGAAAGACTTTCTACATAGCGGCGCTGACCCTCAGCAAAGATAGTATCGAATGCTAAAGAGCTCTTCCCGCTTCCAGAAAGACCAGAAAATACGATCATTTCATTTCTTGGCAACTCAAGATCGATATTTTTTAAGTTGTGTACGCGAGCTCCGCGAATCGTTATCTTTTTTGCATCCATAATTATTCGGCTTTTTTTAACATAACCATTTCGGCATTTATTCTCTGCCCCACTCTTGGTGAGGTCCATGCTCCCTGCATAACATCTTCTACAACGCTCCAGCCCTTTGGTAGATTTAGCTCCTTTAAAGCTCCAACATGGCTTTCTAGTGGTATATCTCCCACAACTTGGCGTACTGTTTCTGAAAATTCTTTTGTAATTTCTTCAAAGCTTAAGGTAGCTGTCTTTTTTGCTTTCGCTAAAATAGACAAGATAACTTTTTCTATATCTTCTTTTGACACATAGTATAGAGCACTTAGAGATACAATATGATCGTAGCTTCCCTCTTGCTCTACTGCCTCTTCTATCCTGCCAAGAATCACCTTTTCATATCCCGCCTTAATTGCCTGCTGTGCCATGCCTGGCGAAATATCTACTCCAGTTAGCTCAAAATTTGCCCCTTCAATTTTTTGAAGTGCATTTCCTACGACGCCTGGACCGCACCCAAGATCGAGCACTGTTCCACTTTTTACATCGTGATTTTGAAAGAAACGCAGCATAGTTTCGGGAAGAGCATAGTTTATCTTTTCTCCGTATGCATCTGCTTCATAACTTTCCGCCTCGGCGTCATACATAGCCGCAAACTTTTCTATCGGTTTCCCTTCGAGGCCATCTATGGCCTCTATCTTTCCTTCTTCGACGAGGCGTTCAAATTCTGATTTATATTGCTCCATAGTATTGCGCCCCCATTTAACTCTATGGGGGTGATATGTGTAAACCTAGTATATACAAACTGGCTTTTTTGAAAAGTTTCAACCCCGCGGCGCATGATGCGACGCGGGGTCTACTGGTGAGAGCTATGCATTTGCATTCTCTGCAAGCCAGGCGATGGCTCTGAGCTCCCTCTCTTCTCCTGGCCGCTGCTCTATATCCGCACCGACCCTCTTGCCGGAGAATTTGATGGGCCCCTTATCCCTTACGACCATGAGCATCATGATCTTGCCATTCCTGTGCCACTCGACATCGATCTGCTCACCGCGAGCTACTTCGGCATAGGTTGGCAAGGGAAAGCCGGGATACCTCTTCGCTGCCTTTCTAAGGTAGCGAATGAGCCTTCTCTGCGCCCTTTTGACAGCCTTGAGCTTCAGCTCTAAGGGCTCGCCCTCTGAGTCGAGAAGGTACGCTTCTGGAATGAGGCGGCGCCTCAATCTCCGAATGAATGCTTCTACTCTTTGCACGACTAACTCCTTTTTTTCTTTCTGCATTCATTTTTATGTATTGAATGAAAAGTTTCAACCCCGCGGCGCATGGTGCGACGCGGGGTTGCGTTGAAGCTAGGCATCTACGCCTGCTCTGCGAAGGAACCTGCCGGCGCAGTCGCGAACCTCTCGCGAAAACTTCCTGCGCCTCTCCATCTCTGGAGCGACTAGGACCACCATGGCCTGGCCGACCTGCTTGGCTGTGCCAGTAAGGTCGCCAAGAAGCTTCTGAATCGACTCCTCGGCTCCCTTGCCCTTCGGGTCTCTGAGGTCGCACCCGATCATGTTGAGGATGCACGCTTCGTTGAGCGTTGCTCGAAAGACTACTTCCTTGGGCATGTTCGCCTCCTTTGGGTGCTGTTTTCCAGAAATACTTCTAGTTGCCTAGCAAGCATCTCTGGAGTGGTCGTGTGAGTTACTACTCTACTGTCTTCCGACGTGCAGACGCCAAGGATCTCCTTGGCAGCTCTCAGGCTCTCCGGCTTGGGGTACCCGGTACGGTCGATGTAGCCACTGTCAATTGGCTTCTTCACTTGCGCCTCCTTCTTGTAGCGCACACTAGCCCTATCCAAGATCTCCCTTGCACTTTTCAGCGTTTTTTCTGAGAACGCCTCCTTTTTCTTCCTGGCTACGAGTGCCTCCATGCACCGAGCGATATCGACTGAGGGGCCGCTGAGTTTGCCGACAAAGCGATCTACGCTCTCTGTATCACCCCTTCCTAAGGCGACTGCGATGACCATGAGAAAATTGGCTTGATCGATGGTGACCCGTGACATCTACACCTCCTTGGTCTACTCCTAGCTTAGAGCGAGTTAAAAGGCTTAGTCAAATTCTCGTATTTCTTTTTTGATTGTCTTTGGCGTGATGCCGTGTTTTTTGTTGTACTCAAGCTGTATTTTTCTGCGACGCTCACTTTCTTTTATCGCAGCGTTCATAGACTTGGTTTTACTATCGGCATACAAAATAACACGGCCGTTTGCGTTTCGAGCAGCGCGGCCCATGGTTTGGATAAGGCTTGTTTCGTTTCTTAAAAATCCTTCTCTATCTGCATCGAGTATGGCAACTAAACTCACCTCTGGAAGGTCGAGCCCTTCTCTGAGAAGGTTTATGCCTACGAGAATGTCGAATTCCTGCTTTCGGAAATCTGAAAGTATCTTAGTGCGCTCAAAAGTATCGTTGTCGCCGTGCATGTAGCGCGACTTGAAGCCTTGCTCCTTCAGGAAAGTGTCGAGCTCCTCTGCCATCTTTTTTGTAAGAGTAAGAATAAGGGTGCGCTCGTTTTTCTTTGCAGTTTCTATAGCCTCCTGCATAACGTCGTCTACCTGGCTTCTATTCTTCTCTTTATCAAACACTGGGCGAATTTCTATCGGTGGATCTACGAGCCCGGTTGGGCGAACGATTTGCTCCACTACGTTTTCTGAATGCTCTTTTTCATAGTCGCCTGGCGTTGCACTGGTATATACAACTTGGCCTACGCGCTCTTCAAACTCTTTAAAGTTGAGCGGCCTGTTATCAAGAGCACTTGGAAGACGCCACCCGTGCTCCACGAGGGTTTCTTTTCGACTTCTGTCGCCGGCAAACATTCCTCGCACCTGCGGAACGCTAATGTGGCTTTCGTCGATGATGGTCAGAAAATCTGGCGTTCCATCTTCTTTGTGTGGGAAATAGCCGAGAAGTGTATCTGGAGCATCGCCTGGGAGCTTTCCGGTAAGGTGGCGACTGTAGTTTTCTATCCCGTGGCAAAAGCCGAGGGTTTGGAGCATCTCCATATCGTACTTCGTGCGACGCGCGAGTCTTTCACCTTCAAGCAGAAGCCCTTTCTTCTTTAGATACACGAGCCGCTCTTTAAGCTCCTCTTTTATATCTTTAATAGCCCTCTCGCGGTCTGGCAGACTGGTAACAAAGTGCTTTGGTGGGAAGATAAGTATTTCAGTAAGGTCTTCTTTTATATTTCTGGTTACTGCCTCTGTTATCGCTATTGAAAGAACCTCCTGGTCTTTGAGCTCTATACGGTATACGAGCTCCTCGCTGGCAAACTGTATTTCAAACACATCGCCTCTAAGGCGGAAGTTTCCTCTCTTGAGCGCTGTCTGGTTTCTCTCAAACCCGATCTTTACCAAGTTTTTCATCAAATCTTGCCTGGTGATTTTCTGCCCTACCTCGAGTTTTATAACTGAGTCGAAATAGTTTTCTGGCAAACCAAGGTTGTAGATACAGGAAACACTAGCTACGACGATAACGTCGCTTCTCGTTAAAAGTGAACTGGTAGCAAGGTGACGAAACTTGTCTATTTCTTCGTTTATCATCGCCTCTTTCTCAATGTAGGTGTCTGTCGTAGGTAAATATGCTTCCGGCTGGTAGTAGTCGTAGTATGAAACGAAGTAGCAAACACGGTTTTTTGGGAAGAAGCTTTTGTACTCCTGATAAAGCTGGGCTGCAAGTGTTTTGTTTGGCGCTATCACCAGCGTTGGTTTTTGTATTTTCTGAATAACGTTTGCAACGGTAAAAGTTTTTCCGCTTCCGGTAACTCCGAGCAACGTTTGATGGCGCTGCCCTTTTTCTATACCTTCAATTAGCCCTTTGATAGCTTTGGGTTGATCTCCCGCCGGAGCGAAGTCTGAGCTTAGTTCGAATTTTATATTCTTTCTATTTGGCATAGTGCTTTTTGAAGGCTTTTTGCTGTAGTAGAAGCTAACAGTCAGACTGAGCTTCACTACCGGGCAGGCCTGCTGGTTTGAACTTTGAATCAAGCTCAAATTTTACTTTTCGTCTTCCTTTGTTGGGCATTTATGAAATATGGTAAGCGCCCAGAATTTAGCCCTCTGGGTTAATGTATTGTTCCTGTGCGCACTTTTGCGCGCACAGGAAAGTCGAGGTCAGCTGAAGCGCCGAACGCCACACCTGCGACGGAAGACTCCTCCGGGCGTGACCCGAGAGCTACCGCCCCTTCTTGGTGCATGGAAGCTGGGAATACTTCGTGGCACCTTCGTTGTAGCCCTGGAGACCAGGGCACTGATGCCGACAAGCGCGATGAACCGTGCTGCGTCCATGCTTTACGCCCCTCCTTTTGCAGGCGTCTTCTTATTTTCTATTCCTCAGCCTCTGGTGTCAAATTTACCCCGCGGACTTCTCCTCCACGCTCGATAAGGCGGTTTGCTTCAACGTTTTCCTTGAGCTTTATCATTTCATGAATTTCTTGAAGCTTTTGAGCCTGCTCTGCGCGCTGGTTTGCCTGGCGCAGAAGGGCTTGAGCGGCCTGCTTATTCTCTTCTGCTTTATCTAAAATTGAGCCTTCTCGTAGCGTCTTCTGACCTTCCTCTATTTTATCTTCGATGTCTTTTTGCGCGGCAGCGTGTACCTGCTCGCGAATTTTCTCGTAGCGTTTTCTGGCTGCTTCTATATTTTCTTGTGCCTTCAGCTCCTCTTCTTCAACGGTCATGTCGTCTTCGGCTACATACTCTGGTGGCGTAATGTTCTTTCGCATAAGCTGAATGCGCGACACAAACGAGTTTAGATTTTCGCTGTTTTCAAAATTTTCTACGATAGTTGAGACTACTTCTTCGTGAGTTTGTAGTTGAAGATTTATTTCCCCCTGCAATACGTACGCTGTTGTCGTAGCGAGCTGCGCAAGACTTTCATTTATACGCTCTGCTCTCTGGTTTACTTGGCTTTCTATATCTTTCTTTAGCTCTGCTTCAAGCCTTCCTTGAGCTGCAAGTATTTCTGCCTCTTTGAGGCGCTCCTCAAGAAGACGGGCGTTTGTTTTTGTCTTTGCCTGAGCTCCTACTGAAACCATTTCTTGCACTCGCTCGTTTACTTGAGTTTTAACAACGTAAAGCTTTTCCCCCGGAAGTGACCCCTGTGCTGCAAAGCTTGTACCTGCTGAGAGCATAATAATGAGAACTCCTGCTACTGGTGCATACCCAAAGTGCATAAAGTTTGCTCGCACTCCTTTTATACGAGACGGATTTTGCGCCACAAACAAAAGTAGCTCACCTTTAATACCCTCTTTGGTTTTCCTTGAGAGTCTTATAGTTTTGCACTTTTTGAATTCTTTATTTAGTCTCATACGCTTTTTTGAGTTTTTGCACCGCCCTATGGATCCTTACCGAAACTACGTTTGTGGTGAGGTCGAGAAGACTTGCTATCTCCTTCGGCCTCAGATCATCTACAAACCGCATCAGTATCAGATCTTTATCTTCCGGCTCAAGCTCGTCGAGCTTATGCAGAAGCGCCTTTATGTCTGCTGCCTTCTCGATGTCTTTATGACTATCGTCTGAGACTTGCAAGCCATCGTCGGTGAGAGCGTCTAAGGACGACTCTTTCTTTTTTCTATAGTGGTCGATGATGAGGTTTGTAGCGACCCTATACAAAAATGCCCTTATGTTTTTGGGAGTTTCGTTTTCACGCATATACTCCCACGTCTTCATAAAGGTTTCCTGCATCAAATTCTCTGCAGTATCCTTATCTGAAACACGAAAGTAGCAGTGCCTATAAATCGCGTCTGCGTATTTTTCGTATGCTTTTGAAAAAACTTTTTGGGGATTTTTCATTATCTTTGACGCTTTATAGCGCGTTTCCTTACTTTCCAAGGCGCTTTTCTCGCCTTAGAGCCTTACTAAGGGCTTTTCTTAAATCTGCTTTTGTAAATTGAGGCCAGAGCTTTTCAGTAAAATAGAAGTCGGTGTTTGCAGCCTGCCACATCATAAACCCTGCTGACCAGTGTGGTTCCCCTCCTGTGCGTATAACGAGGTCTAGGTCTGGGAGCGACCCAGTCTGAAGGTTTTTCCTAAACTCTTCTTCTCCCTTCTTCCCACCCATCTTACGGGCTGCCTCTAGCACTTCTTTCCTCCCATCGTAGCCGAAAAGAATTGTGAGAAAGTGATCTTTATTTTTCTCTGTTTTTTGCTCAAGCGCTGCTATGCACTTATCGAGCTCTTTATCTTTTACTATCTTAGCACCGTCGCCAACTATTCTCACCTGCACTCCTTCGTCCATCAAATCGCTACTTTCTACCATTTCTTTTAGATAGCTTTTAAGGAGGCGCACCAAAAAGGCTACTTCTTGCTTTGAGCGCTTCTGAAGATTGTCTATCGATGCAGCCCAAAAAGTAAGGTAGCGAACATCGTTCCTAAAACTCTCCTTCATAATCTGCTCAAACTGAGCAGCTCCTTTTTTGTATCCGTTCCACAAACTAAGCTTCGCGCCGCGCGCAAAGCGCCTGTTTCCATCTGGAATTATTGCTACGTGGTTCAAACTCATGTCTTTCAAGAATATCACTATTTAAAAGTCGTGGGCGGGAACATTACTGCTCCCGCCCATGCGGTCAGCTGGCCCTGCGCAGCGGCGATACAATTCGCCGGCGCTTGTAGCCTGCTGACTGGAAGAAGTTCGGCGCCTTCCGGAAGATTCTCCCATCTGAGCTCTGATAGACCGTGAAGCGAAGCTCCTTGTCTGTCTTTGCCCTTTCAAGAAGAGTCCACAGAATGGACTTGGCGTTCTCAGGGATGTCGAGGACATGCACCTGCTTGCCGCCAATCTCGATAGGCCGAACTGCTGTGTCATGTGCGCCATCTGCCAGCGCACCTGCGAGGGCGTTTCGCGCCTTCTCGCTCTGCGTATATACGTACCATCGCATCGCAATGCCTTTCCGCAGGCTAGGAATCTAACCCAGCACGAAACTATGACAGCTTTACTCAAAAAGTAAAGTCTAAATGTTGAAAAGTAGAATGAAGGCGAGGATAGCGAATGCTATGCGGTAGTAGCCGAATGCTTTGAAGTCGTTTTGCTGAATGAACTTCAGAAGAAACTTTACTGCGGCGAGGGCAACAACGAAAGACACGGCGCATCCGATCAGCAGAAGCCTTATCTGCTCTGCGGTAAATACTGGAGCTGTCTTGAGAAGGTCGAGCCCGGTTGCAGCTGCCATCGTTGGGATGGCCAGAAGGAAAGAAAACTCCACAATTGCTCTGCGGCTCAATCCAAGGCCAATACCACCCAAAATCGTTGCTGCGGCTCTTGATACTCCTGGTACTATGGCAAGGCTCTGAAAGAGGCCGATGCTTACTGCTTGTTTTATTGTTATGTCCTTTACCTCTGTGCCTTCTTTTTCTTTGAACATGTATTCGAAAATGATGATTGCTACTCCTCCGAGAAAGAGAGCGTAAAGCACCGTTGTGGTAGAGCCAAGCAAGACGCTTTTTACAATTGGGTATGCAAGGAGTCCGATAACTGCTGTTGGTATAAAGGCGCAGAGCACTTTTATAAACGTATCTTTATCGAGCAGAAGACGCCTCCAGTATAAAAAGAGTACGGCAAGGATGGCTCCAAGCTGTATTGCTATTTCAAATGTAGTTAAAAAGCTGCTTTGCTCAACGGCGAGAGCCTTTGCTGCTATAATTAAGTGGCCTGTTGAAGATATTGGCAAAAACTCAGTAATACCTTCGACAATACCTAGGATAATTGCTTGCAGAACTGTCATTAGAACTATATTAGCAAATTATGGACTCACTTTTGAAATCTGACATATTTTTTATCGTGACTACGGCTATGGTCATACTTGTGGCCCTTGCTGTACTTGTAATTCTTTTTTACCTCTTTCGTATTGTACGCACTGCAAAGAAGGTGTCTGACGAGGTAGCAAAAACCGTAGACCATATCGCAAAAGATACCGAGAAAGCTCGCTCAAAAATTAAAACCACTGGGCTTTCTGGAGTAGTTGAGATAATAGCCGGAACAAAAAAGAAAAAGCGTAAATAGCTTATGTTTCTCAGCCCCGTAATTCGCCAAGCGCTTACATCGATGAGGGAAGACAAAACTCATCGGCTTGGCGCTGCGCTTGCCTACTACTCTTTGTTTTCCCTTGTTCCACTTCTCCTTTTTCTTCTCTTTATATTTGGAGGGCTTCTTTCACAGCCTGGCGTGCAGTTGGGGGTGCTCAATAGCGTAGGACAATACTTCGGCGCTCCAGTAAAGGAGCTCCTTGGCTCTGTTCTTTCTAATGTGCAGTCTGTCCGAATAGAAGGAGTTTATGGGCTCATACTCCTTGGTGTGCTCCTTTTTAGCGCAACTGGGGCATTCCGCCACCTAAAAGAGTCTATGAACATTATCTGGCACATATCGGAGGTGCCGCGCTTTTCTATACTTACCACCATCTATAAAAACTCTCTTGCCCTTTTTATGATTTTCTTCACTGGACTGCTCATGCTTGTTTCTATGAGCTTCACTGTCGCCTTCTCCTCCGTACTCGAACAAGGGCTTTTAAGCTTTAGAGTTTTTGAGGCAATCAACTTCCTATTTACCCTCTCTATCACTTCCGTAGTTTTTGCGCTGATGTTTTCAAGCCTGCCTGACAAAACTCTGTCATTCAAAGAGATGTTTCTTCCTGGATTTATAACAGCCCTTTTGTTTGTGCTTGTTAAGATACCTTTTGGTATCTACTTAGGACTAAGCAATATAACCACAACATTTGGAGCTGCTGGTTCGATGGTGGTGTTCCTTCTCTGGATCTATGTAAGTGCCCAAATTTTCCTTTTCGGAGCTGAGCTTTCGCGAGCTCACTATCTTTCGAAGAAATAAAAAAGTGCCCATTCCTGGGCACTTTTTCGTCTAGTTCTGGTCGCCTGTACAGTGTGCGCACTTCGTCGCTTCGATGTTGATTTTTTCTTTGCAGAATCTGCAGGTTTTTGTTGTTGGCGCTGCGGGCTCTTCATCTTTTTCATTGAGCTTGTTTATGGCCTTTACTACAAGGAATATTGAAAATGCGATGATAATAAACTCTATCAAAGCATTGATAAAGTTTCCGTACATGATTGCTGAGGTTTCCGTAAGTGGAATGCTGAGATTTGAGAAGTCTATCTTTCCGGTAAAGATGGAAAGGATAGGGTTTATAAGATCGTTTACTACTGAGCTTACTATTTTCCCAAACGCAGCTCCGATTACAACACCGACTGCAAGATCTACGGCGTTGCCCTTAATGGCGAACTTTTTGAATTCTTCAATCATAGTTTTATAGTTTTTACTTTTTAGGACTTTCGAGACGCAGCCAGCCTTGTATAAGCAGTGGGCCTACAAAGGTGGTGATTGCTGAAAGTATTACTAACGATGATATCAAGTCTTCGTGAATAATACCAAGCTCAAGCCCTGAAAATGCTACTGCGAGCGTAGTCGATAGCTGAGGTATGCCAGCTACCCCCATCAGACCCGCCTCCTTTGGCGGAATCCTGTTGAGACGTCCAGCGAGATAACCAGCCACAAACTTTGCTAATATGAGCGCTGCGACAGTAGCTACTGTGAGGTTAAGTATGTTTTTATCTGCGCTCGTAAATGCACTGATATCTATCTTTGCTCCTACAACCATGAAAAATATCGGGATAAATAGTCCGTAGCTTATTGCTGAAAGCTTACCCTTGAGCTGATCTTTGCGTACAGAGTCTGAAAGAATAAGCCCTGCAAGGAAGCCTCCAACAATTGGGTGAAGTCCTACGATTTGAAAAGCTATAACTGAACCAAGGAGCATGACGAGTACAACCTGAAGCTCGTGCCCACCTTTTTGCTCATCTGCAAAAAGAAATCCCATAACTTTTTCTACTGGTTTTTTAATCCAGCGCAGCCCAGCGAAAAGCACCAAAATAAGCGGGTACAAAACCCCTGGCTGAATTGGGCTGAGGTCGTTTGTCGTTTGGAAAATTAGAGAGAGAAGGAAAAGGCTTGAGATGTCGAGCACAATTGTCGTATCGACAATGAGCTTGCCTACTTTTGTGCCGAGCTTGCCTGCCCTCTCGAGGGTAGGAATAACAACTGCTACCGATGAAGATATAAAGATAACTCCCAAAAGCACAGAGGCATTTCTTCCAAGCTCGAAGAAATTTCCTACTCCAAAACCGGCAAGGAATGGGATGGTAATACCGAGCGCCGCTGCAATAACAATCTCCTTCTTTAGCCCTGCAAAGCTTGAGAGTCGTGCCTCAAGTCCGGCCATAAACATAAGAAAGATAAGCCCGATCTCTGCGATAAAGAGCACTGTTTCGTTTAGGGAAACGAGCGCGAGCCCCTGAGGACCGACTACTATTCCAGCAACAATCAACGCTACCACCCAAGGAAGATGGAAGCGATTAAAAATTTCAGAGAAAAAGAGTCCTGCAAAGAGAATGATAAAGAAAGAAAGTAGTGCTGAGGCCATTTGGTCTACTTTTGTTTGTCTTTTTTCTTGAGGGCTTTTAGCTCTTCGTCTACCTTACTTTCTGCGCGATAGAAGCGCATGAATGAAAACGTCACAATTCCCCCAAACACAATACCGATTGTGTTCATAAAGAATACGAGAAGAAAAAATCTTGATAGCGCAAACCCTGTCCCTGCTAGCCCAATACCGATAAGGCTCAGTGGTGGCACTAAAGAGACTGCTACTGCTATACCTGGAAGAATATCTGAGCTATTGCGGTGTGCAAAAGCGAAAGTTGCTGCTGCTCCTGAGCAGAGCGCCACGATAAAGTAGAGCACTGCTGTGCGCATCGTATCTGCAAAAAAGAAATCTTGTGGTGGTTGCCCAAAGATAAAGCGAAGGAGAAATCCTGAGAAAACAATAAACCCAAATGATTTGAGGAGAAAGAAAGACATTCTCCTGAGCAACTCTCCTCTGCCGACTGTTATAGCAAGGGCTATAGCAATAATCGGAGTGAGGACTGGTGTTACTATCATGCCTCCGATCACAATTGCTGAGTTTGAGAGTAAAAGGCCGCTCGTGATAATAAGGCTCGAAACAAAGAGGAGAAAATAGTATGTAAACGATGGTTGGCTCTTTGCTATAAGCTCATCTACGGTGTGAAATTGCTGCTTTTTTGTCGGTACAGCGGTTCTTTTTAGTGCCATATATGGCTTAGTATAGCATTTAGAGCACTAATTTTGTCATATCGATGGTTAAAATTTCGTGAAGCGGGGCAAAGTTTTCTGCCTGCTCCTCTACTGTGCGTGTATAGACGTGCACAATGTCTGCGTTTTGCGTTACAACAAACTCGGTGCCTGCTCCCGCCCACCAGCACATAGCAAATGAGCGCGGCTCTCCTTCTGTACCGCTCATATCGAGGCTGCTCTTCATTTCACTGCAGGTGCCCTGGTGCGTACCAAGCTTAAACCCACCGAGTTTTATTGGGCGGCCATCTATCTGGAAGTCGTCTAGGTAAATCCTCACGAGTGAATACGGTAGCTCCCCTGCCTGTTCAAGCTCAAAGAACTCCCAGCGAATTTTTGAAAATGAATATGTCTCGCTACGCACCTGCTGGTACATGTATCCAGCATCAGCACCATCGGTCGCTCCGATGTCGGTAATATCGAAAGGCTTCTCTTGTGCTACCTGCTCCTCGCTCTCCTGCTGTTCCTGTTTCTCTCCTTCTGGCTCTTTTTTAGGTTTTTGACTAACAAGAATTGGCAGTACGGCTAACAACACTATTGCAGTTACTATGAGTGTATTTCTTTTCATTGCAGTATATTGTCTTGATCGAGGACAAAAACCTCCTCTTTGTCTTTTGCTCTTACAGTATACTCTCCTGCTTTAAGCCCGTATATATCAAGTGTCACTGATTCTTCGAATGGTACAAGTGCTTGCGTACAGAGCGCCTCTGCATCTCTCGCTGTCGCTACATCAATAGTGAATTGCTTGCCCACTGCGCTAAAGCGCGACTTTACGCTCTCTATCTGCGTACATCCGTCTGCTAGACTCCCTTTTACGATCGCTCTCATTTGAAGAGGGAAAGACTCAAGCATGAGAAGGTCTATGCCGTCTACGTAGTAAATTCCCTCTACTAAATCTCCTCCAAGCGAAAATGTTTGCACTTGCTCTGAGGCGATCACAATATAATCCCCTCTCTCTAAACCACTTGTATCGAGCGGTACTTCGCGCGTGAAGTTTCTTGTTCCACTTTCACACTTTTTATTTTCATCTCTTTGGGCAATAACGCTTATATCGAAGGTGGCCGTACTTGTGTCGCGTAGTGTTTCTACTTGTAGCACCTCTGTGCAACTATCTTTTAGCGTCCCTTCAATATATGCGACTGCGGTATCGCCCTGGACTTCCACTGAAAGTTCATCGGTGCGTGCTATCACAGTCACTTTTCCATCCTGCTCTTCAAGAATAAGCTCTCCTGATTTGCTAAAGTCGCGCGAAGTTATCGCCCAGCTAAAAAATGCCAGCGCCACAAGGAAAAATACTACTACTAAGCTCATTCGCTTCATTGGCGTGATAATACCATGCGCTCCCCCGCATACCAAAAAGGCCCTTGCGGGCCTTTTTATGGAATGAAGCTTTGCATTGTTTGGAACTGCACGTCGCTTGGTGGATCGAATTGACTGTCTGATACAGCAGTTTGCTCACAGAAGTCTTTAAACCTCTCTATTTCTGCCTTTATCTCAGCTCGGCTCTGCACTCCTGCACTCATCGCATCGTCTCCTGACTCTACCTCAACCTCTGGCACTTCGAAGATAAAGCCTATCTTTTCATCTGCTTGCCAGAAGTATGCAGTCTGGTCTTTATAGATAATGTGAAACTTTTGTCCGAGCTCATCTACGGTGTCTACACGCAGACTGTCGCCTTTTATGTAGGTTACTGAACTTGCGTCTACATCTGGAAGCTCGTACTCGCAGCGCACTGAAACCTCTCCTTTAAATGCAGCTGTAATTACGTCGAAAATGTCTCCTGACATTTCTTCTGTTGCCTCTTCTGGTCCGGTTGTGTCTTTACCGCCAAGAATTGCTAATGCAATGATGGCAAGCACAACGATGATTCCAATTAGAATGTGTTTTTTCATAGTGCTTTGACTATAGCACACTAGAGGCTGAGTAAGTCCTGTATTTCCTCTGCGTATTCAGGGAAATACAAACTTATTTCCATAAGGCTAAACTGTGGCAAAATTCGCTCCTTGTCCTGGCGCTCTAGTAGAAACTCAAAGCTTTTTTTAATAAGAATTTCTGGCTTCACCTGAGCTGCGGTTATGTTTTCATAGTCTCGCGCAGTGAGCTCCACCTCGTGTGTGCTCGAATCGCCATCTTCTCCCACTACAACCTCGAAAATCCAGCCTCCTGGGAGTCTATCTTTTTCTTCAATAATTATTTCTTCCATGATGGAAAAAATTGTAACAGAAAAAACACCCTCGTGTTAGCAGGGTGCTTTTTCTGTGGAAAACAACCAATAGCTGGTTTACATTCCTCCTTTGCCTTTGCACATAGTGCAGCACTTCTTGTGACTTGCAAGCTCGTAAATTGCTGAGAGACCAACAAGGATGTATACGATGCGAGCAACCATTCCGTCCATTCCTCCAAGTACCCAGTGACCAAGCTCAGCTCCAAAGATTGCAAACAAGAGCCAGTTGATTCCTCCGATAATAAGAAGGATGAATGTTATCATGTGTAGTTTCATAAGATTTTCAAGAATCTTTATGTGCGACCTTTCTCTACTTTCTTCATTAATTATACGATTTTTAGCCATTTTTAGGGGTTTTTTTGGGGATAAGGGCTGTAATAACCGCTCCAGATGTACGTTATACTAGTTATGAGGTTTAGAACGGTGACAGGAGGAACGTAAGTGACTCCTTCGCGGATTTTTCCGATAGGCGTTCCAAGCCTCGCTTGAAAACCAGGCCCCACTGCACATTTTTATAGTGTCTAGTGGGGCCTGGTTTTTTAAATTTGCTATTCTATACACATGGATAGGAAGGAGAAGATATATTCGGTAGCAAAGAATCGGCAGAGTGGAATTGTTGTTGTGCTTGAAGATGTTCACGATCCACACAATGCCGCTGCGATACTTCGTAGTTGCGATGCGTTTGGCGTACAGGATGTATATTTTATTTTTGATAAGCAAAAACCCTACAACCCTGCTCGCGTTGGTAAGGTAAGTTCGTCTTCAGCAAACAAATGGCTGAGCTACAAACGATTTAGTAGCGCTTCGGAGTGCGCGAGCGAACTTAAGCGCGATGGCTTTACCACATTCGCCACTATCCTTGATAAGGAGGCCCGCAGCATTTTTAAAACTAAATTCTCTAAACATAAAAAGATAGCCATCTTTTTTGGTAACGAGAAAGACGGACTCTCCCCTGAGGCCATTCGCTGCTGCGATAAAAAGGTATATATACCGATGCGCGGACTTGTGCAAAGTCTTAATGTTTCCGTAACTGCTGCACTTTTTATTTTTGAGGCAACTCGACAGCGCGGTAGCTCTTCACGTTTTAAAAGGAAAAAGAGCGATGTAGACGCTCTTTTTGACGATCTTTCCTCTCGCTAATCTATCTTGCTCAGATCGCGATTTCTAAAGAAGTTAATTGTCCAGTCGAGCATTATTTGTAAGCGCTTTGGCCAGCTCGCAAAGTTGAACAGATAAATTGTTCGCCACATAAACCAGGCGATAAAGCCACTGAAGTGAAACGGACCTATCTTTGCAAGCGCTTTGTGGTTTCCAAGACTTACAAGCCTTCCCTTCTCCCTATATTCAAATGGTTTTACACTCTTTCGCCCGAGGAGACTTTCAATATTTTTACCGATATATTCCCCCTGCTCTTTTGCTACCTGTGCGAGCATAGGGAGCATGCTTTCGTCGTGCCAGTGCGCACCTGCTATATCTCCAAGAACAAAAACGTCTTCCCCTGATTTTATTCTTAGATTTTTATCTACAAGGATTCTTCCTCTTTCCGCCTCTGGCTCAGGCATAACCGAAACTGGGTTTGCCTTTACCCCTGCAGACCAAATTGTGGTGTGTGAAGGTATTTTTTGCCCACCGCTTGTAGTAAGCGAGTCGCTCTCTACTTTTACTACTTTCGTGTTGTTTATTATGTTTACTCCAAGATTGGTGAGTATTTTCTGGGTATTTTCTTGGAAGTGGCGCTCAAAATGCTTGAGAGGAAACTCATCGCTATTTATAAGATTGAGTGTAATTTCACTCTCTTTTATTTGTGTATATTCTTTTGTAGCTGTTTCAAAAAGCCACTCCGCGAGCTCCCCTGCTAGCTCAACGCCTGTTGGCCCTGCGCCTACAATTGAAAAGCTTAAAAGTTTTTTGCGCTCATCTTCGTCGTGCTTTTGATTTGCCTCTTCGAGAACTGCGAGGATTTTATTCTTAATTATCTGCGCGTCTTTCAGAGTTTTTAGTGAAAGACAGTACTCTTGTGCTCCTTCTATATTGAAAAAGTTATTCACCGCACCGAGTGCAAGCACGAGCACGTCGTAGCTTATTGTTTGATGCTCGAGCTCTACAGTTTTTTCTTGTGTATTGATGCGCTTGATTGAGCTTTCAATAAACTGAGCATCATCACCAATAAGGCTTCGAATCGGTTCTATAACATGGCTTCTGTTGAGCGAGCCGGTTGCTACCTCGTGAATGAGTGGAGTAAAGACGAAATAGTTGTTTTTATCTACTAGGGTGATGTCGAAGTTCTTCCGCACTTTTTTTGGCATACTTCGATAGGTGTAAAGACCCGCAAATCCTATGCCGAGGATAACGAGTTTTTGCTTTTGCTTCATATAGAGAAGGATAGCTTAGATTTTATTTCTTTTTTAGGTCGAGCAAATCTATCTTCCCGGTAACGCCAACCTGCTCAACAAACTCTGGAAGGTGGGATACTAGAATCATAGCCCCCTGATAGTCTTTAAGAGCCTTTGCAATTACAGGGAGGTGGCGGAAGTTTATGTGGTTTGTAGGCTCGTCGAGAATAAGGAGTCCTGGGCGCTGAAGCACTAGGCGTGCAAAGCTCAAAAGCCCCTTTTGCCCTTCTGAGAGGTAGGAAATATGGTGGCGCATAAGCTCAGAGTCGATAAGGAACGAAGCTGCTGTTGAGCGTACTTCTTCTTCTGTGCGACCTGTCGCTACATCAATAAGGCTGTCGTATACTTTCTGCTCTGGATCGAGCGTAGAGAAATCTTGTCGGTAATAACCAACTTTACTCCTCCTCTATCTTTACTCCTTTTGCCTCGTTGTTTGCTATGCGTTCAAGCCAGGTAGTTTTCCCAATACCGTTTGGACCTGAAAGAAGAATCTTTTCTTTCTTGTGCAGTCCTAGTTCGAGCTTCTTCTCTACTATCTTGTCTTTTTGAATAACGGAAACTGAGCTAATTGTTGCAATTAAACTCTCAAGACCTTCTTGCGGTGGAATTGAAAATGGGCGAATAGTTTTATCTTCGCGAGTTGCCTCTCCCATACCTTCCTCAAGCTCCTCTACTCTGTCTCTCATCTTTTTAGCAACAACACGCATCTTTCCTCCTTTTTGAGCAAAGAAGTTTGCCTTGTCTTTTCTTTCTTGAATTTCCTTTTCTGCCTTTGCTCTTTGACGACGTTCTCTGTCTTGCTTTGCTGCAATTTCATTTACTACGTCGTTGTAGTTTCCATCAAACTTTTCGAGCTTCTTTGTAAAAATATCGAGATACAAAACCCCGTCGGTAAAGGCGTTTAGGAACTCTGCATCGTGGGAAATAACCAAGCAGGTTTTTGGATACTCAACGAGAAACTGTGTAAGGTGCTTTAACCCTTCTACATCGAGGTTGTTTGTAGGCTCATCGAGCAAAAGAATATCTGGATTCTTTATCAGTGCGCTCGCGAGCAAAATTCGCGCTTGCTGCCCTCCTGAGAGCTCTTTAAGCTTTCTGTCTGTTGGTACTTGAAGGTTTACCGCATCAAAAACCTTAGCGATACGCGGATCTATATCGTACACCTTTTCAGTAAAAAGGCTTTCGAAGTACTCCTTTATTTTCAAATCGAGCTTGTCTTTTGGAATAACCTGCTCGGCGATAGCGATGGTAGCTTTCTTATCTATAGAAACGCTCCCATCCTCTGGTTTGAGTTTGCCAGCGATAAGCTTAAAAAGAGTAGATTTTCCTGCCCCGTTTTGCCCCATAAGCACTATTTTGCTTCCTCTGCGTAAACTAAAGTTTGCCTCATTAAGAATGGGCTTATTGTGTCCGTATTCAAACGATACGTCGGTAAATTTAAGAATTACGTTGCCGTTGCTCATAAGCTAGCTATAAAGCCCTATTCTAGGTTAAATAACGCCTTGTTTCAAGCTTAAACAAAAAGAGCCCTTGCGGGCCTTTTTTATTTCTTAAACGCCTTCATGCGCTTCGCGTGGGCCTTCGCCTTCTTCTCTGCAAGCATCGTTGCTTTTGCAGCACGTCGCTTTGCAGTCTTTTTTGAGCGAGATGGAAGCTTCTTTCCTACTCCTGTTCTTCGTTTTGACATATTACCTATAAACTTATGATTTGCCTTAGACTAGCATTAAACTAATCTTATCTCAATCGCTACCTTATCTTGATCAAAGAGCCCTTCAGCTTTTCTGACCTGTGCTTTGAGCGGGAGAAGATAAGTCCCAGACTTTTTGTCAGGGAAAATTGAGGTACTCCACTGCGTCTTCCCTATCTTTACCTCTACTGGAAGCGAACCCCAACCACGCGCTTGGTCTTTGAAGTCTTTTTTAATTTGCTCGCTTTCCTTTTTCGGCACGCTCGCAAAATGCCAACCTCCCATACCAGGGTAGGCAAAAACTTGGGTTTTTACTTTGTACTGTTTTTTCTTCGGCATAGCTTTACTACCCTTATCGCACCTACTGTAGCGACTATTACTCCGAGTAGTTGCCCGCCCGGACTATCGTCGTACTCACCGTAGACAAACATAAGTACTCCTAAAACTATAAGTAGGGCGTAGAGGAGAGCTGCTTTAAAGCCGCTCATCTATTTCTTCAAATACTTCCCTGCGATGCTGAGTGCGAATGATGGGAGTATGATGAACACGCTTATAAAGAGAAGCTCGTGAAGCCTCTGGTTTAGCACTGAAGCCCCTTCTCCATCTGGACCTCCTGCGAGGATAAGCAAAATGCCTATTATCCCAAACGCTACTGAGGCGCAAATAAATATGTTTGTTGCTATTTTTTGCATAGCTCTATATTAGCCTAATTTTGGCTTTACGTCGTGGATATTTTTTTGGTCTCTATGAGTCTTTTATGTCTTCAATGAGCTCTGGGAACGTTTCTTGTGTAAAATGCCCCCTATCCTCGAACCATTGAAGTTTAATGTGTGGGATATTTTTCTTATATTTCTCCGCGTCTTGATATGGTACGGCTTCGTCGTCTTTGCTTTGGTATAGGAAAATGCGTTCTGTCTGCTCACCAAGCCCTTCTATACTTTCTCCAAGCTCAAAATCTGCAAGTGAATCCTTGCAGTGCTCTGTGTCGTATGGCGGCGCAACAAGATGGACGGATTTTATCTTCTTTGGGAATTTGTTCTCAGCTAAGTATTTTGCGAGAAAAATGCCACCCAAAGAGTGACCAATCAGAACAACCTCGTCATTCAGTAGAGGAAAAAGTTTTTCAAACCACATCTTCCACTCAGGGTATCGAGCGTTCTTAGCGTTTGGCATCTTAGGATAAAGAACATCAAAATCTGGAAGTACTGATTGAAGCCTATCCTTCCAGTCCCTTGCCTTTATTTTCTCTATAGTTAGCTTGCAAGACTCCAAATACCCTAAGTATTCTTCGTAGGTCTCGAAAGTTGTACCTCCATGGATTATTACGATCTGCTGCTTCATATCAAAACTATACCTAAAATGAGAAATAACGCCTTCACACGTACGTGTGAGGCGTTTATTTTAAATGCTCCGCGCAGGGATCGAACCTGCGACATCTTCGTTACGCTTTACCTACTATTACTAGTAGTGCGGACTATATCATCGTCTTTCTATTTCTAGCGAAGACGCAAGGCGCTTCCCGTTGTTACGTAGCATGCTACGTAACAGCCGAGTACTCCCTTTTCGGGATAGTCTCTGAACCTTCCTACCCAAGGGCCAAGGCTTGGCTGCTGATTGCCCAGCCTAGACTGGGTTTCCAGCAATTCACCTTGTTTTTCAATCTGCATTTCTGCGAACCTGCGACATCTTCGTTAACAGCGAAGCGTTCTACCACTGAACTACCGCGGAATACAGGAACGATAACAAAAAACCCTTTTTAGCTCAATAGCTCCTTTATTACCTCCTGAAGGGCAGCAGGGTTTGCTCTTCCCTTGAGCTCTGCCATAGACTTTCCAACGAAAAACATAAGGAGCTTGTCGTTCCCGCCTTTGTACTTTTCTACTGCGTCTTGGTTTTCTTCCATCACCTTTTGAACTGCTTGTGCGAGGGTTTGCGGGTCGGAAATTTGCTCAAGGCCCTCTGACTTCACTATTTCTCGAGGGTCTCCCCCATTCTCATACATTTTTGCAAGCACGTCTTTTGCTGCTCTACTGTTTATCGTTTCTTTTTCTACAAGTACGATAAGGTCGGCAAAGTTTTCTGCTGTTATCTTGCTTTTGTGTGGATCGGAAATTCCGTCTTGGATAAGAAGGCCCTTAAAGTCACTGGTAAGGTAGTTATAAGCAAGCTGCGCTGCGCGCACTTGGTCGTTTACTTCTTCTGTTTTTAGCTCAGATACTGCTTCTTCAAAAAAGGCAGCGATTGGACGCTCAAGCGTAAGCAAGCCTGCTTGTTCTGCGTTTAGGCCAAACTCTTTCTGTAGTCTTTCTCTCTTCTCCCATGGGAGCTCAGGCATTTCTTCCTTAAGCCGATTGAAATCAAACTGAGCGATGTTTATCGGTGGAAGATCTGGCTCTGGGAAGTAGCGGTAGTCGGCACTTGTTTCCTTTATGCGCTGACTTACTGTTTGC
This sequence comes from Minisyncoccota bacterium, assembly GCA_041389085.1. Classification (GTDB taxonomy): domain Bacteria; phylum Patescibacteriota; class Minisyncoccia; order UBA6257; family 1-14-0-10-44-23; genus JAUYME01. Next base: position 157,165 of record JAWKSL010000001.1, read on the forward strand.
TTATTTATATCGTCCCAGCCGCGAGTTTCTTGTACTACCTTTTCCCCTTCCTCAAGCACCTTTGTTTGGCGCTCTATTTCGTAGCGGGCTGCTGCTTCTGCCATCTTGAAGCTGGCTATGTTTTTAACCTCTACTTTTGTACCGAATTTAAGCTCACCATCTTCCATAGTTCCAAGGCTGAGGTTTACCTCTACACGCATCTGGCCTTTTTCAATGTCTGCATCGGCTACGCCAAGATAGCGAAGAAGGAGCTGGAGCTCGCGTGCGAACTCTCCTATTTTTTCTGGAGACTTTATGCATGGCTCGGTAACGAGCTCCATAAGAGGCACTCCTGCTCGGTTAAAGTCTACAAGCGTTATTTTCTCCCCTGCCTCGTTTGCTCCATGGGTAAGCTTCCCAGTGTCTTCTTCTAAGTGCACTCGAGTGATTTTTACTCCTGCAAGAAGCCCACCGAATACAAACGGTATGTCGTACTGGCTTATCTGATAGCCCTTTGGCAGGTCTGGGTAGAAGTAGTTTTTTCTATCGAACTTTGAAACTGCAGGAATTTCTCCGCCAATGGCGGTACCAATCTTAAGCATAGACTCGATAGCCTTCTGATTCATGACCGGAAGGGCTCCTGGCTGCCCGGTGCAAACTGGACAGATGTGCTTATTTGGCTCGGTTTCGTCTGGATCGTTTAAACACGCGCAGAACATTTTTGTGCGCGTGTTGAGCTCGGCGTGAATTTCTAGCCCGATAACTGGTATGTACTTAGGACTATTTGTCATTTGTTTACTTTATCTTTTTAGTAAGTATAATGGCACTAGCGGTTCGATGATGCAATAAGCGGTTTCTTGCCGAACCTAGCCCTTGTCGCGGAGTACAGCTGTGCGAAACTTTCTTTGTCGCATCTTCGGCATCTGCCGAGACTGTCAGCAGAACAGCCATTGCGGTGGCTGCACCTGCTGCCGGACCTGACCGTCCGATCAACTCTCCCGTGCTATCAACTCGTATAGCGCGGGAGCTCTTTTTTTAAGAATCTCTATATTTCTTCTGTGCCAACCTAGCTCCCTTTGCCACTTCTTTGAGAGTCTAAAATTTAGCAATTTTCTTTCAATTTTTGTAAGCGGGATGCCCTCTTTTTCTATTGAATGCCCGCTTACAAACGCGCTCACTGCTGATTTTGGATACCCCATTAGCTCTCCGACCTCCCTTTTTCTTATTGTTGCGTCTCCACTCCTCTCTGCCCTCTCTATTTTTTTTAGCGTCCTGCGAGTCTTTGCTACCTCACTGAATACCGTTAAATCACTGTCTTTGATTGGGTAATTTATCCTTGGGTTGATGATTAGTTTATTCGCCTTTAGGTATTCTTCAAATTTTCTTATTCGTTCCCTGAAATCCTTCTCTGCTATTCCCTTTTCTTTACGATATGAAATTTCTACTAGGGCAGCTTTTTTTCTTCCACTCTTAAGCAAAACCAAATCTACTAACTCGCTTAAGCATAAAATGTCTTGAAAATTTTCGATGCCCTCTAATATTCTTTTCATATGCAGAGGATAGCGCAGGGGCCTAAAAAGTGAAAGGCGCCGGCACACATGGTGTGACGGCGCCCTCGCTGGCCCCTAGAGGGGCTCGTCTGACCTGCGCACGAAGACAAGCAGGTCGACCTCCTTGTCTGCTCCTTCGACCTCGATGACGTCGTAGAGTCGGTGCACCTCATTGGTCTTCTGCGGAATCCTCTCGAAAGCATCGATGAATTTCTGATCGATCTTGCAGTCTTCGAAAATCCTCTCTTCGTCGTTCATCGCGACGAAGATCTGGACAGCATCGAGGAAGCTATCCCTCGTATCCTCGAACCGCCTCCCTGAGACGGCGTAGTTGAGGTTGAGAGCGACCGCGCTCCACAGCCCATCTTCATCGGGACAAATCAGGACCCTTACTTCTCTTTGCATTCTAATCCTCTCTTTTGCGACGAAGGGTCCTTACAGGCTAGGCTTTTGACTAAAAAAAGTCAAAGGCGCCGACACACATGGTGTGCCGGCGCCCTATGAGTTTGTTAGCTTGAGCACGCTAGCTCTGACGGCCGAGGAAGGCAGCCTTGCTGAGGTTCGCCTGCAGCCCCTGCAGGACCCTGCGCTCGTGCATCTCTTCGCGCCGCATCTTGTCTTGGTAGACCTCGATGTAGCGATCGCACTCGCCCTTCGTGCCACAGAACACTTGGAGCCCTGCCCTCATGACTCGGTGGTACCTCTTGTCCTTTTTGATGCAGAGGAACTCGATCCGCATGCCACGTCTCCTTTCTACTTTCTAGACTAGCCTATGCTATTTATAAAAGTCAAAGGCGCCGGCACACATGGTGTGACGGCGCCCTGATTGCTAGGCGGCGATGATGGGGACGCAGTTGATCGCGAAGACGTAGGGGGTGCCCTTCAACGTCTCGTAGCGCGCGATACCGCGCATAAGTCCGTTGAATTGCCTGGCACACCTGAGTACCTCCTTGGCCTTGTCGCGAGTACTAGGCCTGGCCTCCAAGTCCTCCCCTTCAACAAGGCGCCGCCCGACTTCTGCGATGAACGCGTCGATCGCCTCCTTGGTGTCTGCCCCTTTTGCGCGCAGAGTGCTGCCCGTGATCCCTTGCACAGCCCAACTCCCGTCTTCCTGACAGAAAAGCAGGGCTGCAACCTCTTTCTTTTCTTTATTCATGATTCACCTCCTCTACCAGCCTAAACTTAGGAGGCGGGTATGTCAAAAATGTTTACGCCCCCGAGTCCTTGCGGAATCGGGGGCGCGTATTGCGTTGAGCGCTAGCTCGGGATCGGATCGGGATAGGCCTGCGGTTCTTCGAACCCGCAAACCGGACAATCCCTCTTGCCGCACCTGCAGCTGGGCCCTCCCACCTTGATGGTAGGGTAGCAGTCTTCGACAAGGTCGGTGGGCCTACTCCTGACGTCGATCATTTGCATGCGTGCTTCCATGAGCTCGCCAGCCGAAAGATCGACCTCTCCGATATGTATGCCCAGCTCCTCGCTGCAGCCCTTGGGGGCGAACTCCTTGAGCACCTTGCCGGCAAGCACACTAGCGCTTCGCGGGAAGAGCAAGATCTTCCCCTCCATCGTGACTAGCACGATGACGTATCGACCCTTCTCTAGAAAGTCCTTCCCCCGCGATACGTCTGCGCCTCGAAGAGTTGAAGGCGCATGCCCCCTCTCTCCAGGCACTAGGCACCAAGCGCCTACGTACCTTGCAGGAATCTTGTCGGCAAAGGTGCTGCTACCGCGAGATGAATGGGTGATGTCGATTGCACCTGCGGGGATGAGCTTCCGAAGCCACTGACGCTTTGAAATGGGCATGTGCCCTCCTGGTCTGGAACGCGGGGTTTTAGCCCGCTTAGCAGATTTTTAAGCTGGAACGCAGAGGCACACGCCATCTGCTTAGCAGCTCAGGTTCTAATATAATTATCGCATATTTTACCTATTTTGTCAATATCTCCTTTTTTGACTGCTTTTGCGGCGTACAAAAAAGAGCCCTTTTGGGCTCTCTTTAATATTTAGTCTTTTACTTCTATACCCATGTTCTTTGCGGTACCTTCGATGATTTTTGCTGCTTGGTCTACGTCGTAAGCATTTAGGTCGTTTAACTTCTTTTCTGCTATTTCGCGAACCTGAGCTTTTGTTACCTTTCCTACTTTCTGAGTAAGTGGATTTCCTGCTCCCTTCTCTACTCCGGCCGCTTTCTTAAGCATGTCTGAAGCTGGAGGAGTTTTAAGGATAAAGGTGAAGCTTCGGTCTTCGAAGATAGTGAGAACTGCTGGGATAACCTGGCCCATCATTTCTTTTGTAGCGTCGTTAAACTGCTTGCAGAAGTCTGCAATGTTTATACCGTGTGGCCCAAGCGCCGTTCCTACTGGAGGAGCTGGATTTGCTTGTCCTGCTGGGATTTGAATTTTTACTGTTGCTTTTATTGGCTTTGCCATATGTTTTAAATCTTTTGAACTTGTAGACTGTCTATCTCTACTGTGGTGTCGCGACCGAAGATAGCTATTGCTACCTTTATTACTCCGCTCTTCTCATCTACCTGAGTTACTTTCGCTTCGTAATCCTTAAATGGTCCGTCGGTAATTTTTACCATTTCTCCTACTGAAAGGTCAACAGTGTACTGTTTGTCTTTGTTCATCTTGCCCATGAGCTCGTCTACTTCGCGCTGTGAAAGCGGTGATGGCGTAGTAGTATCTGAGCCTACGAAACCGGTAACGCGCGGGGTGTTTCGCACTACATACCAAGTGTCGTCGGTAAGAATCATGTCGATAAGTACGTATCCTGGGTAGATTTTCTCCTCTACTTCGGTGCGGCGTCCGTTTTTGATCTTGATCTTGGTTTCCTTTGGAACGATGATTTTGAAAATCTTGTCGTGGAGGTCGAGACTTTCAACGCGCTGCTTTAAATAACGCTCTACGGCGTCTTCGTACCCTGAGTAGGTGTGCACTGCGTACCAGTGGCGCTCACCTGACTGCTGTTTGCTGTTTTGTGACTTTGCTGCCTCCATTTATTTATTTTACAGGTTTATAACTGTTTGGAGTATGTACTGGTAGAGGTAGTCGAATGCACCAAGGTATATAGCGGCCATCAAAGAAAACCCGATAACGATTAGGGTTAGACTGCGTGTTACTTGGGCTGTTGGCCACTGCACGTGTTTGAGCTCTTGCTGAGCTCCTTTTAGGTATGCTCCTATCTTTGAAAACATGTTTGACGATTTTACTAATTTTGTCTGTATTGGTCAAGCTCCTCTTTAGATATCGAGGTTCTTTACGTTGAGCGCGTGGCTCTGGATGAATTTTGAGCGTGGGGCTACGTTTTCTCCCATCAGGATGTCGAAGAGCTTATCTGCCTCCTTAGCGTCGGCAACAGTGATCTGCTTGAGCACTCTATTTTCCTTATTCATAGTAGTGTCGGCAAGCTGGTCGGCGTTCATCTCTCCAAGTCCCTTGTAGCGCTGGATTGAAACTCCTTTTACTCCCTTGAGGGCGTCGTCCCCTTCTGACTCGTCTATCTGCACACCCTTAGACTTAGCGATTTTCTTAAGAAGCGCGTCTTTTTCGTCGTCTTTATATACGTAGGTCTTCTCTTTTCCGTTTTGAATAAGGTAGAGCGGTGGCTGCGCTACATACACGTGTCCACTCTTAATAAGCTCTGGGAAGTAGCGGTAGAAAAGAGTAAGCAGCAAGGTGGTAATGTGGCGGCCGTCGACATCAGCGTCGGAGAGGATGATTATCTTGTGGTAGCGAAGTTTGTTTATGTCGAAGTTTTCTGCGATCGCGGTACCAAAAGCGATAACGAGAGATTTGATTTCTTTGTTGGCGAGCATCTTGTCGATACGAGCTTTCTCAACGTTGAGCGGCTTTCCTCGAAGTGGAAGTACTGCCTGAGTCTTCTTGTCGCGACCCATACGTGCGCTACCACCTGCGCTGTCTCCCTCTACGATGAAGAGCTCACTTTCTTCTGGGTGTTTTGAAATACAGTCGGTAAGTTTTCCTGGAAGCTGAAGCCCTTCAAGCGCACCCTTTCGAATAACGGTGTCTCGAGCAGCCTTTGCAGCTTTGCGCGCCTTTGCAGCAAGAATACACTTTTCTACAATCTTCCCTGCGTCTTTACTGTTTCTCTCAAAGAAGTTTTTCAGCGCTTCTCCTACTGCGCTTTCAACTGCGGTACGAGCTTCTGGGCTACCGAGCCTACTCTTTGTTTGCCCTTCAAACTGTGGTTCGCGAAGCTTTACTGAAACAATAGCGGTAAGTCCTTCGCGCGCATCCTCTCCGGTGAAATTGTTTTCTTTTGCTTTTAGATAGTTGTTTGCCACTGCCCAGCTGTTGAGCGTACGGGTTAGGGCTGTTCTAAAACCGGTAAGGTGCATTCCTCCGTCTGGAGTATAAATGTTGTTGGCGAAGCTGAGCTCCTGAGTTTCTATTTCGTCTGTGTAGGTGAAGGTAACTTCTACTTGAATGTCGTCTACTGTTTTTTCTACGTAGAAAATTTCGTTCTGCACTACGGTGCGGTCTTCGGTGAGGTGGCGGATAAATGAAAGAAGTCCTCCGTCGAAATAAAATCCGTGGAAGGCCGCTGGTGCTTGGCGGTGATCAATAAACTCAATGTTTATTCCTTTCGTAAGGAAGGCTTGGCGGCGAAGACGCTCAAGAATAGTTTTTGTACTAAACTCGGTTGTTTCAAAAATTGAAGCGTCTGGTTTAAAGATTATCTTAGTTCCGGTACCTTTTGCGGTGCCAGCTTTCTTTACCGCTCCCTGCGGTTTTCCAATTTTGTACTCTTGTACATAAAGCGCGCCGTCTCTCTTTACCTCTGCGCGAAGATATTCTGAAAGAGCGTTTACAACTGAAACTCCTACTCCGTGCAAACCTCCTGAAACTTTATACCCTTCTCCTCCAAACTTTCCTCCTGCGTGTAGCACTGTAAGAACTGTCTCAAGTGTAGACTTTTTTGTTTGTGCGTGCTTTTCAACTGGAATTCCTCGTCCGTCGTCTGATACTGCAACGTGCCCGTCTGCCAAAAGCTCAACGAGAACGTTTTTCGCGTGGCCAGCCATGGCCTCGTCGATAGAGTTGTCTACAACCTCCCAAATAAGGTGGTGCAACCCAGCTACATCGGTGGTACCGATGTACATACCTGGTCGCTTTCGTACTGGATCGAGCCCTTCGAGGACGGTAATGTCTTTCGCGCTATATCCGCTTTTCTTCGCTTTTGCTTCTTTCGGCATAATGTAAAAAAGGCACAAATCGCCTTTGTTTAAAGCTATTTTAGCCCAAATTGCCCTATAAATCAATTGCCATACCAAGCTCAAAATGCCATACTTTTTTAGCGTTCCTGCATAGTGTGGGAGGCATGGGCTAAGGAGGTCTCTTGAACACCATCGGCAATTTCTGCATTAGGGCGAGCATCTTGATGCGGGTCGTCACCGAAGGCAGGACCTATTCGCTCAGGGCAGCGTTCCCCGAGAAGGGTTACAGCAGGGGTGAGAAGAGGATGGCAATTGGCTTCCTCAAGCGCTTGCGCTCCATGCAGAGAGCTCGCGATCTGCACGGCACGTACAGCGGAGCTGGTGCTGCCATTCCCTGCCAAGTACTTCGCCACTCTGGTGAGCGTCTACGCGGCACGCTCTGCTGGACCAAGCAGGTGGTTGGGAGTGCTCGACTCGCCCTGCGTCTTGACCCCAACCCTCTCTACGCCAATGATTTCTTCTCCCCCGCTGTTTTTAACCATGGGAAAGAAGATGCACTTCTGGTCTTGGTCTAGCCTCAGGGTCGGAAGACGAATTCGCCGCTTTCTCTTCGGAGGGGGCGGCGATTTACTTTATAGAAAAGTCGTTGGCGTTGTTGTCTGTGTCTTGTAGGCGCTCAAGTCTTTTGTTTGCTCCTGGGTTTTCTGGATATGGCGCCGTTTCTGCAAAAATATTTTCTGCGCTTCCCCACGCGACTGAGTCGGTTATCTGGCCCGTATCTTGATCGCCAAAGCGAATCGCTACTCCGTTGTCATTTGAAATCGATGCTGAAGTGCGCGTGTCTGCTTGTACGTCAGTGTAGTTTGAGTTCGCCCACATGTACGTCTCCCCCGGCTGTAAAAATACATCTTCAGTGAACGATTTAATCGAGCTGTCGGTAGAGCCTGTCTTTGTTCGCTTTACGAGCCGGTAGCCATTTAGGTTCACTTCTTCATCGGAGTCGTTTTTAATAACAATGAGGTCGTTTGTTGTGAGCCCTTGGCCGCCAGTTATTTGCACTGATTGGATAATGAGCCTTTTTGCCTCTTGCTGCATCTCGGGCTTTTCTTCTGGCTCTTCTGTTTCTATAACGACCGCTTCTTCGTCTTCAAAGATTCCTAATTTTGCGTCTTCCTCGCTTTGCTCTGCTTGTTGATTTTCTTTATCTTGGGAATTGTTTGTTTTCTTAACTACTATCTCTATTGGGTTATTTTTTGCTGGGCTTCCTCCTGTCTGATGACTACTGTACCAACTTAAGTCTGGCGCTCTTTGAGCTGTAAGCCTTTTCGCTGAATTTCCTGCTGGCCAATTTGGCGCCGCTAAAACTTCGTCTTGTAAGCGGCAGCTTTCATCAAAGAGCCTTAGCCCCTCATCTGTATTTGCTAAGGCGCCTGTATACAGCGGAGCTTCTATTTTGGTTAATACGCGCTCCCCTCTCTTTACTAAATAAAGTGCTGCCTCTGGCAAAAGCACTCCGTCGGTAATGGTTATTTTTATCTGCTCGGCTTTATCGATGATTGCCCAGCCGGAAATATCTTTTTCTTTATCGGAAATGTTTTTGAGCTCTATCCATTCGTTGTTCGAACTATCTTTATCGCCAGCCCAATTTACTTCGTTAAAAATAACCGTTGATTGGTCGGGTAGAAAGTCGGTAGTAAATTCGCACTCGGTGTCTTCACTCTTTACCCTTTTTGTAGACTTACTCTCTGCAAGAATTTCTTTTCTTACTTTTGGTTGCGAGCTGTCTACAAAAACTCCCGGTACCTCCTCTTTGCTTTTCGTGGCTACTCCTTGGTAAGCGACAGGAGAAGAAACACCGAGGACTTTTTCTTCTGGCAAAACTGCTACCGGTAAAACTTCTTGCTGTGTATACGCCTCTCTTGTAGTGGCTAGGAGCTCAAACTGTTCCTCTTTTTGAAACGCCCCAGCAACTTTTGAAAACGCAGCATCTACAACCGTGGAGAGGCTCGAGCCCACAAAAGCTCCGAGTGCGATAAGTAAAAATGCCTGCTTGTTTTCTTTTAAAAAGGTCAAAGGCCTGTTGCTTCGTCTATATGTTGCTCAATAATTATTGGCGCTACCTCTGTTTCCTTCGCACTAAGGTAGCCGAGTGCGAATGAAAGTGTTGTGACTATAAAGAGAAGAATGAAGAGAACTACGTCTTTTTTATTTTTTTGGAAAAAATTCATTAGAAGCGCAGAAATTTATCCCACTTATCATAGAGAGCTTGAGTAGCGAAAAGATCGTCTGCATTGTAGCGAGCTATATCTAGATACCTTCCTTCTTTGAAAAGCGCAGTTACATCTTCCCCCTTTACCCCATTGTCTTTTGGGCTCTTTAGATTGAAGGCGCGCATATACATGTGCATAGCCCCGCTCCTGCGCAGCGCCCCATAGTAGTTGAGCTGGTCGAAGAGGTCGATATGAATAGCGTCGGGTGTTTGCTGGTAAAGATATCTGCCGCGCATAAGATCTTTGGTTGGGCGTATGCCGTTTATGGCACTTCTCATGTTTATAAAGGGAATATCAAAGCCCCTTCCATTGAAGGTTATGAAATGCTGGTAGCTTTGCGCACCCTCCCAAAAAGCCTGGAGCATATCTTTTTCGCTCATTGGCTTATAGGTTATATCGCCCTCCACGCTTTCCTTTTCTTTTCCTTTTGTCTGGTAGTAAACGACTCCCTTACTCTGATGGTGGTCGAGCACTCCTATTGCTACAATCTGGGCGGTAAGCGGTGAAAATACGAGATTGTTTTTCACCTCCGCTATTCCTTCTTCAAGCTCCTTATCTGACTTTGCGGTGTTCCTTATATACGTAGTTAGTACGTCTTTGGTGGTTTTGTCGTATGTATCAAAATCGTCCCCTGCAGTCTCTATGTCGATAATGAGTTTCTTGGCCTGATAGCTTGACCCGGTGGAACTAGCTCGATTTTTTGAAAAATTCATTATTTCTGCTCTTTTATCCGATGCTATTTTGACTCACATATGCTAAGCAGCATAAAGAGGTCGTGCTTGTGCCACCGGGTTGACATTACCTTCAATTATAGCGTATTATGCTCTAACATTAGATAGAGAGTATTGAGTGCTTGGCGCTTTTACCTCCTTTTAAATTAAGAACGTATGGCACATAAAACATCGGCTGGATCAACAAAGCTTGGAAGAGATTCCATCGGAAAGCGCCTTGGCGTTAAGATCAACCACGACCAAAAGGCAAAAGCAGGCCAAATTATCATCCGCCAGCGCGGACTCAAGTACCTTCCGGGAAAGAATGTTCGCCGTGCAGGTGATGACTCTCTCTACGCAATCGTTGATGGAGTAGTCCGCTTTAAAGATGCTCGCAAGACCCGCTTTGACGGATCAGTAAGAAAACTTAAGCGCGTTTCAGTAGAAGCGTAAACAAAAAAGACCCGTTCGGGTCTTTTTTGTTTATTCTGCTTCTATTTTTATTGATAGCTTTGCTGTCACCCCTTCGCCGAGAGAGACTGTCGCTTGGTGAATGCCAACTTCTTTGAGCGGCTTATCGAGCGTGACTGACTTAAAGTTTACGTTTCTGTGCCTGAGAGACTCTTCGATGTCTTTTTTACTCACTGAACCAAAGAGCTCGCCTGACTTTCCTGCATTGAGCGAAAAGTGCAGCGTGTCTGCTTCAAGCGTCTTTGCAACGGCTTTTTTCTTGTCTAGCTCGCTCTCATGTGCCTGCTCTTCTATTTTTTGCTGCTTCTGATTTTCTTCGTTTGCCTCTTTTGCGAGCCCACGTGGAATAAGGTAGTTTCTCGCGAAACCACTCTTTATTTCCTTCATCTCCCCCTTTCTGCCCTGCCCCTTCACATCGGTAAGGAAAATAACCTTCATAATTCTTTCTTTTTAGCGTTTAGGATTTGTACTTACTCTCCTTGAAGCTCTTGTATTGCAGCTTCAAGCTGAGGATCAACTTCATTATCAAAATCCTCCTTAGTAAAGTCAACCTCTATGTCTGGGCTGATGCCGTCTTCGGTAAGAATGTCGCCTGCAGGCATTTCCCACTGTGCGATGGTAATCTTTAGACTTGAATTGTCGCTCAACTCAATAAGTTCTTGTACTGTGCCCTTTCCGAAGCTTGTCATACCTACGAGCTTTGTACCCTTTATGTCGCGGAGTGCTCCGGCAAGAATTTCTGACGCACTTGCACTGCCCTGGTTAATAAGGACTACGAGTGGCATATCTTTGTAGCGAGCACTACCGTTTGCAGTGAACTCTCTGTCCTTTCCTGTCTTAAACCTCTCGGTTACCACTACTGTACCGCGCTCCACAAAGAGCCCTGCAATTTGATTTGCTACTTGGAGAAATCCTCCTGGATTTGAGCGTAGATCGAGCACCACTCCATCTACCCCTTTCCCCCTTGCCTCTTCAAGCGCGTCACTCACTTGCTCATATGCATTTTCGTTAAATGAGAAGAGTCTGATGTGCGCTATGCTTTCGCCTTCGCCAACGTATTCAACTTCAATAGTAGGAACCTTTATCTGATCGCGCACTATTGTTATCTCCTGAGAGCCCACTTCGTCTTCGCGAACTATGGTGAGTACAACCGCCACGCCCTTCTCCCCTCTGATAAGATTTACTGCCTCTTCAGTGCTCATCCCATCTGTTTTGGTGCCATCAATCTCTATTATAATGTCGCTTGTTTGCACGCCCTCTTTTTCTGCTGGGCTATCCTTTAGTGGTGCTACCACAGTAATGTATCCACTGTCTCCGATGCCGATTTCAGCTCCAATGCCGTAGAACTTTCCGCTCACATCTTCTTTAAACTTCTGGGCCTCTGTTGGCGGGAAAAAGACTGTGTACGGATCGTTAAATACTCCTGCAAGCCCTTGAACGGCTGCGTAGATATAATCTTGCGCTGATACTTCAGCTGCATTTATGTGCACGTCTTGAAGGATCTCCCAGGCCTCCCAAAAAATTGAGAAACTTGGATCTTCCCCTCTTTCTCCAATGTCACTAATTCCTTCTACTTTGAAGCCAGTATTTTCTACCTTCCCTTTTTCGTACCCAATAAAAAATCCACCAAGCAACAGTATGATTGCGCAGATAGTTAGGAATGCTGCTGTTGATTTGTGCGACCTCTTTTCTACTTTCTTCTTTTTTACTGGCTTTCTTTTTGTTGGCATAGGGCTTTATTTTCTCATTGCTCTTTGTTTTTGTAAATCTTCTCTTAAGCGAATATTTTGCTAGTATTGCAGATATGGATTTGTTTTCGAGCAAGGAATATATCGATGGGCTTAAAAATAGAGCCCAAAAGTCTCGAGTCCACCACAACCACCAGTTTCTTGGGCTTGAGATAGCAAACATACTTGGGGACTTTGAACATAAGAGTCTTTATATTAAGCTTGCTAAAGAACACGATGGTGATGAGCTCCTCCATCTTGCTAAGGATGTAGCTGATAGACGAGATGTGGAGCGCCCTGGTGCATACTTTATGCACCTTATACAAGAAAAGTATGGAGATTCTAAAAACAAGCAACAAAGAGGAAGATAAGTTTTTACATCAAAAAACCAAAGATGTTGATTTGGGTTCTTTTGATGCAACTGAGTTACGTGAAATTGTCCGCTCAATGCGTGAAAAAATGATAGAGGCTGATGGTATTGGGCTTGCAGCAAACCAGGTAGGCCTTGATATGAATATGTTCGTTGCCCGTGATAGCGGGAAATTTTATACGGTTATCAACCCAAAAATCACTAAAACTATCGGAGAAGTAGTTGCTATGGAAGAAGGCTGCCTATCGGTACCTAAGCGCCAGGGGCAAACACAGCGCTTTGAGCAAGTAGTACTTGAGGGACTTAGCCCAAATGGGAAGAAACTTAAGATAAAAGCCTGGGGTTTACTCGCGCACATATTCCAACATGAAGTAGACCACTTGAACGGAATTGTTTATACCGACCATGCTAAGAATGTTGTTGATTTTTCAAATTCATAAGCCATGAACTCATTTCGTTTCGCATTTTTTGGAAGCCCCGACTATGCACGCATAGTACTCTCTTGCTTGATTAGCGCTGACATGAAGCCAGAATTTGTCGTGTGCAACCCTGACAAGCCAGTTGGGCGCAAAAAAGTACTAACGAGCCCTCCTGTAAAAGAACTTGCTCTTGAGCACAGCATCGAAGTTTTCCAGCCTGCTACCAAGTCTGAAATTTCAGACCTCATTCCTCGGCTTAAAGAGCTCGATTTCTCTGTTGTTGCTGCCTATTCAAAAATCCTCCCGAAGGAGGTGGTCGACGCTGCTCGTCTTGGAACTCTCGGCGTCCACCCAAGCTGGTTGCCAAAATATAGAGGTCCAAGTCCGATCCGCACTGCACTTCTTGATGGCGTAGACAAAACTGCAGTTGTTATTTACAAAATGGATGAAGGCATGGACAGCGGCCCAACACTTTGGGGCCAGCCGTTTGATCTGACCGGCGATGAATATTTAGAAGAGATTGCTGCTCAGCTTTGGGAAGCTGGAGGTAAAGGGCTCGTTAAGCTTATTCCCGATTTTGTCGAAGGCGCTGCTATCGAAAGAGCACAAGATCATAGCAAGGCTACATTTACAAAAATGTTTTCTACTGCTGACGGAGAAGTTGATATGCAGAAGGACAGTGCTCAAACCATTTACCGCAAAGTGCGCGCGCTCAACCCTGAACCTGGCGTCTTCACTTTTAATTTCCCGGGACGCGAAGGGAAGCGAGTAAAAATACTTAAGGCACATCTTGAAGGTACCTCTCTCGTTACTGATGTAATAAAGCCCGAGGGCAAAGGAGAGATTAAGCTCAACTAAAAATCCGCCTCTCGGCGGATTTTTTTTACATCTTGCTTCTGTGTGATTTATCGAGACCCCACTTGGTTATCATTTCTTCCACTGCGGCAAAGTTTAGATTTTTAAAGAAGGCGTCTATATACTCTGCTCTACTCTTTCCGTAGTCGGTAAAGTAAGCGTGCTCATATACGTCGAGCGCGACAAGTGGTGTGCTATTCCATACTGCTCCAATGTTGTGTGCATCTTGGCCATAAATGTGTAGCGCCATGTCTTGCCAATCGAAGGCGAGGATAGCCCATCCCCTGCTTGCTATTCCAGTAGCAACCATTTCCTCCTTCCAGCTTTCTACACTGCCAAAGTCTGCCTCAACCATCTCCTTTAGCACTGGCCCCATTTCTGAACCGCCCTTTTTGAGGTGGTTAAAGTACACTTCGTGGAGCTTCATGCCATTTACGCTGAACGTTTCTTGGCGTTTTAGCTCACCAAACTCTGAATAGCTTTGATTTGCGCCCTTCTTGTCAGCGCTCTTAACCTTGCCTTGAATTTCGTTTGTTTTTGCTACGTAGCCTTGGTAGAGAGCTTTGTGGTCTTCAAGCATCTTCTCGCTTATACCATCAAGCCCTCCTGAAAAATCAAAACTACGGGCCTCAAAGTCTTTTTTATCCATACTACCTTTCAACTTGAATTACTACGCTCAATTCTGCCCCAGGAGCGTCTACGCTCACTCGGCCAGTTGAACCACCTGTTTGCATAACTCTATACCCAGTGTTGTAGCTACTGGTACTTGTGTAGCTTCCGTTTGATGGGTCGAATGGCATGCTTGGAAGGTAGGTCGTTACCAGACAACTCGCTATATCGTAGCCTCCTGATGAGCTCATTACGGTAAAGCTGCTTGGAAGCGCGCCAGAAGCACATGTCCAGTTTCCGTTGTTATCTGCCATGTTCTGACCAATTGCGTTCAAGATCGCGTTTACGTTTGAACTGCGTTGGGTGTTTCGTGCTTGAGCAAACTGACGAGCAGGGTTCAAGGCAACGATAACCACTGAGGCCAAAATTGCGATAATACCAATTACAACCAAAAGCTCGATGAGGGTAAATCCCCTCGACAAGCTCGGGGCAAGCCTTTTAGGCCGAGAACTCTGTTGCTTTTTCATAATATTGTTTTTGTTATTTTATCTACTTACTGAAATTGTTTCTCCAAGCTCTGCAAGAGGCGCCTCAACTATAACGCGTCCTGTTGAGCCGTTTTCCTGCATCACTCTATACCCTGTGTCGTAGGTAGTAGTGCTCGTAAAACTTCCTCCTGTTGGGTCTACTGGCATCGTAGGAAGGTAGGTGGTCATAAGGCAGCTCGCTATATCGTATCCCCCTGAACTTGTCATAGTAGCAAAGCTTGTTGGTAGTGCTCCTGCTGCACATGTCCAATTTCCTCTGTTGTCGACCATGTTTTGACCAATCGCGTTTAGAATCGCGTTTACGTTTGAACTTCTTTGCGTGTTGCGTGCTTGCGCAAACTGCCGCGCTGGATTGAGCGCAACAATTACCACTCCCGCCAAAATTGCGATGATTGCTATCACCACGAGGAGCTCGATAAGGGTGAACCCTTTTTGTTTTTGTACCATAGTATTCATATTATAACGCATAAAACCCCTTTCGGGGTTTTATGTATTCGCTCTACGCTAGCGTGTGCGAATAACTATCGAGTTACCGCGATAGTTTGGCTGAGCTCAGCCAATGGAGCAGAAACTGTTACACGACCAGCTGAGTCCTGCACAACTTGGTATGCAGTGTCGTAGGTGGTGGTGCTTGTAAAGCTTCCTCCTGTTGGGTCGTAAGGCATGCTTGGAAGGTAGGTGGTCACAAGACATCCTGCGATGTCATAACCTCCTGTGTCTGTCATGGTCGCAGCTGTTGATGGAAGAGCTCCTGCTGCACATGTCCAGTTTCCGTTGTTATCTGCCATGTTCTGACCAATTGCGTTCAAGATCGCGTTTACGTTTGAACTGCGTTGGGTGTTTCGTGCTTGAGCAAACTGACGAGCAGGGTTCAAGGCAACGATAACCACTGAAGCCAAAATTGCGATAATACCAATTACAACCAAAAGCTCGATGAGGGTAAATCCTTTTTGCTTTTTCATTGCTATGATTTTCAACTTTGAATAGTGAACCGACCTTTACTAATACAGATTTAGTATATCAAAATAGACTTTTTCGCGTATTTCTTGTGTGAATAACTACTTCACCTCCTCCCAAGAAATTATCTCGTATTCAGAGCCAGTTGTGGGAAATGCTGGTGGTGGACCATAGAGAAGCTCTCCGTCGTAGGTAATGACTCTGTTTGCATACCCTGTGCCATCTGAGTAGGCAAAACCGTAGCGCTGGTTTGAGGCGATCATTCCATAGAGACTTATTGTGTCGCGCTGATAGTTGTTGCCGCACTGCTGCTTGTAGTAGTAGCGGCCCACAAACCCGTTCTGCGCTATAACCGCTGCGTCTATGTCGAGATAGTCGGCGCTATCAAAACCGGTAAGAATATTACCTTGTGCAAAGAGGGCCATAACGTCTGCCCCATCGTAGTTTGTGTATACAAGGTCTTCGTTGAGAATTATATTCGCCCACGTTGAAGGATTCTCTGGAAATCGCCCTGCTGCAATAGTAAGGCGCGCATCGTCTATTTGCCCCTCTACCCAAAGATCGTCCTCGAAAAACATAACTCCGTTTGCCGGCAAGTCAACGTTGCTACTTACGAGCGATTCGTTCTGGACGCTCCACTTCCCCCACCCTGTCTGCCACATACCACTTCGGCATGCGTAGGATGCATTTTCAAGCTTCTTTACCTTGTAAAGGTCGAATTTGCCACTTGTTTTAAGAACTATATGCCACCCGTCGTCGTTTGAGCTCCCTTGGTAGTAGCCATCGGAGCTTTGTGCGAGCGTTTTTAAATTTGCCAAGTCTTGAGTAAGACTATTGAAGTCAACTACAGGAACTCCTACTCTGCGCCCCGTTTTAAAAACGTCGGTGCGCACTGGTGGCTCTGACACCTCTGATGGTAAATCATCGACTGGACTTACGTGAGTGTGAACGCCAAACTCATTTGCGCCGCTGTGGTCTGGGTCGTTATAATCATATTTTCCTGAAGTTACGATGTTGTTTGCTACACCGTCAAAACGCAGTCCTCCATTTGAATGTACTTGCCCATACGTAATTGTCCCTTCACCAAAACGGACATCTGAATTCGATATTGCTGAGAACCTTGCTAGTGAGGGCAAGCCCATTTGCACCTCGATTATTTTTTCTAAGCCCTCGTATCCATCGACGCGCCCTGTTGATCTAATTGTTACAATGCCACTCCCCGTAGAAGTGCTTGGGGCTGTAATTTCAAGCTCAAATTCACCTATGCGCTCGTTGTCTTTATCAAAATATGCGTGGATATATGGGCCCTCTTCTCCGGTACCGTCTTGGAAATCGTCTGAGTCGTGCGCAAGATGCCAGCGATAGTACTCGATTCCCGCCTCTGCGATTGAAAATGCTAAAGCTTTTTGCTCTGAGCGCGCGATGTTGGTGACGTAGCCATCTACCCAAAGAACCATTCCCGAAAGGACTATGGTTGAAACAAATCCTACTAATAGAACTTGTAGTGATAGTTGGGCTTTTTGTGTGCCTTTAATATTGCTCATTGCTTTCTTTAAATCTTAAGTTGCGCACTGTCGCCTGGTTCTCTACTCCTTTTATTACTGGATTGAATTCATCCCCCTCATCAAATAATAACTGAATTCTGATTGTTTTTATTTCTAAAACATCTATTGGGCTTGGTAGCTCAGTTGAGTTTGTGCTCGTTGCGGTTATATCGTAATAGCGAAACACTGGCTCAGACCCCATTGAAAGCTCATCTATAACTGTGCGCACTACTTCGCTGCTCGTTGCATATACAAGCGGCTGACCTGTTGGCTCTATAATTCCTTTCTTGAACGCGTTGTCGGTATCGAGAAAGTATCGAATACGTTCAAATACGCCATCGCTGTCTATGTCGGAGTAAAACGTTACGCTCGTGCTGCTCGCCTGCTCGATTGCGTAGCCCCCGACGTTTGACTGCCCAGCGCTTCGTATCTCGGGGATCATAACTTGGAGGGACTGACTCGCTTGGCTCTGCCCTAAAATGCGCCTATTAAAACTTTCTCCTTGCCGTGCTAGGGAACCGATAAATACTGTAACGAGCGCTGCAACTCCGACGCTTATCGCTGTTGCAATAAGTATTTCTAGTAACGTAAACCCGTTTTTGTGATTCATAGTCTTCATGTTTACTCTGTGAGCTCTACTACATACTCTTGCCACCCTGTTGCGACTGGCACCGTTGCTGTTGCTACCTCATACCCGCTCGCTGTGACTTCTAGGTTGTAAGTTCCGGTGCTTAGGTTTTGAAAGATTGCATTTCCTTGCGGCACACATGGTGAGCTAAACACTATTTCGATGTCATCGATGGTTGGAGTTTGCCCTTCATCTGAAGTTGCAAGCTCAAGACGGTAGCGAAGAAACTGATTTCCATCATGAAAGGTTGAAAGGTCTATATCTTCACCTGGCGCGTAGCTTGTACCCGTACTTCCGTCTGGACCAACATATGTCCAGGTCGAGTTATCGTTGTTTGAGGCAATTCTTAGACGCGCTGAAGTACCAGCGGGCATAGATATACTCCTAAAGTTAAGGCTCTTTATATCGGCAGAGCTTGTTCCAAGATTTATAGTGTTCGATGTGAGCCATCCTGGTGAGCTTGTTGGGTAAAGTCCTAGTGTTTGCTGCAAGCTGAGCAGTGAAGCGGTAGAGTCGTCTATGCTTCCGTCTTGTGCTGAGTATGCGCTCCCCTGACCTGCTGACCAGTCGCTATCTTGATGCGTGTAATATCCGGTAGTTTTTGTGGTTGTCGATATTGCGCCAGACCAAAGGCTCACGTCTGCATCCGTTACTAACGTTCCTGATGCATTTATAACGCTTACAAGAAGACTATTTGTATTTGCTGGCACGAAATTTAGATAAAGATCATGCGTTGTGTTTGGGTCTACGATAAGTGGGGTGTAAACATTCGAACCGGCAAATTCATAGCTCGTGCTTTGGTTTACAAAACTGTAGGTATCCCATTCAATGTCACTTAAAGCATAGAGGCCGCTACTGTCGGTTGTGATTGTTTGTTCAAACTTTAATACGTTTGGGCTTGCTCCAACCAGCTTTGCGCCGCTCACATCGAGTTCGATGCCTGGTATCGCCTGGCAGTACGAGTCTGTTGTAAATACTTCAGCGTCTGAAAGCTGGTCTATTGTGAAGCTGATCGTAGTCAGTTCTTGAGTTGCGACAGTCGAGTGTGGTTGTAGCGGGTTTGGGTTCGCTGCTCCTCCTGGCTCGTATGTTCGCGCACTAGAATACCCTGTTTTTGTAATGGTTATCTGATATCCGTTTGTGCTTGTTGGTAGGTCGATAAGTTGGAGTACTCCGTCTACGTTTGTCGTATCACTGATTTCAATCGCTGGTGACGTGCTCGTGTTTTCTACGAGTACGTTTGCTTGAACTGGGGCGCCGTTTGCATCGAACACGTTTATAAAGAGCGATCCGTTTTGACTTGTAGCTTCAAGTCCAGCGGGCGCCACCCAGCTCGTCGCTGAAACTGGTCGGTAGTTAAAACACGTTTCGCACTCAGCGCGGAGCTCGATAAGTTTCCTGTCTGCTGGAGCGGTATCTTGCGGTGTGGTTGTAACGGTACCGTCGAAATAGTCGTCTATATTTCGCACAAAAGCATAGACTTGAAACGTAACACCTTGAAACTCGACTTCTTTTACTGCGGGGATAACTCCCGGAGGAGAACCTCCTTCAATTCCCACGTCGTCGTAGTTGAGATTTCGCACAAACTCCATTTCCTGCCCGAGCAACACTGATGCGAGTGTCACGTGCTCGGCTTTGTTCAAAATTTCAAGAATGTTTCCGTAGGTAAAGAAAATCGCCACTGCAAGAATGATAAAGATAGCAGAGGCGATGAGCACCTCGAGCAAAGTAACGCCTGCTTGTTTTGCGTATCTTTTCATCTAGAGCGTAAGTGTTTGGCTTATTCTATAAATTGGGGTGATAACTGAGAGCGCGATAAATCCAACAAGGAGTCCCATGAAGAGCAGGAGGATCGGCTCGATAATGGAGCTGAGGTTTTTTAGCACGTCGTCTACCTCCCCTTCGTAAAATTCTGAGAGGTATTGCAAGTTTTCAGTAAGGTTTCCGGTCGTTTCTCCAACCTCGATCATGTTTGTGAGCGTAGTTGGGAAAAGTCTCTTCTGCTCCTTCATGTATTTTGAAAGAAACTCTCCCCGTCGAAGCCCCTCCCCTGCCTTTGCTAACTCTTGCTTGTAAATTCTGTTGTCCATCGCTGCGGATGTTATGTTTACTGCCTCGATCGCCTGCACACCAGAGTTTAAAAGTAGCCCAAGGATACGGCTGAGGTTTGCGCTGTTTACTTTGACTGATATCTTCCCAATCACTGGAAGACGAAGAATCGTACGGTGCCAGATACGTTTGTACCACTCGTAGTGCGACATCCACCACATTGCGATAATGATCGCGAAGAGCGCTGCTATGAGCCAAAATGTGTAAGCGCTCATAAAGGCACTTACTGCGATGAGGATACGGGTTGTAAGCGGAAGTTCTATACTAAGGCCCGAGAAAACAGGAAGAATTTTTGGGAATACCCCGATCATAAGCGTCGCTACAATTCCCACTGTCGCGATCATGATGATAAGCGGATAAATCATCGCTCCGCGAACCTTGCTCTTAAGGGCTTTTTTCTTCTTAAGCTCAACACCTAGATAGTTCAAGTTGTCGATAAGGGTTCCTGAATTTTCTCCTACGCGAATGATATTTATGAAGAGCTCACCAAATACGCCCTTGTACTTACTCATACTGTCGGCAAGAAACATTCCGTTTGTTGTATCGTCTTTCAGCGTTTTAAGAATTTTCTTAAATGTTTTGCTCTTTGCTTGGTCAGAAATCATTTGCAGGCTCTTCTGCATTGTCATACCAGCCTTCAGCCCTACTGAGAGGTGGCGCGCGAAGAGCACTCTGTCTTGAAGAGAAACTTTTAGAAATATATCTGAAAATCTACCCTTAACTTTTTTTGTTGAGTACTCCTTCTTAGCAATTTTCTGAAACACAGTCTGCTCATCTTTCTTAGGGGCAAGCGCTGTTGGTTGCTCTGGTGTTTTTTTCTTAAAAAGTTGCATGTTACTCGTGGAACACTCTTAATACCTCTTCTATTGTTGTCATTCCCTTAATTGCCTTTTCAATTCCATCTACAAGCATTGTTTTCATGCCCTGCGCGATTGATGCTTTACGTATTTCGTCAGCGTTTGCACGCTTCATAATGAGATCGCGAATAACTTCGTCTACCACAAGCACCTCGTGAATTCCCACGCGGCCTTTGTACCCTGTCGTTCCGCAGCGGGCGCAGCCTTCTCCTTTGTAGAAAATTTTATTGTCGCCAATAAGCTCAGGTGGAATGCTTTTCTTGAGCGACTCGATCTCTGCCTCGGAAAGTACGCGCTTCACCTTGCAGTCTGGGCAAATTGTTCGCACCAAACGCTGCGCTATCGCGATGTTTACGGTTGTTGCGATAAGGAAGGGCTCTACTCCCAAGTCGAGAAGTCGCGGAATAGTAACGGCTGAGTCGTTAGTGTGCAGCGTTGAGAGCACTAAGTGCCCTGTCATCGCGGCATTAACGGCGATGTTTGCTGTTTCTCCGTCTCGAATTTCTCCCACCATCACAATGTTTGGGTCCTGACGCAGGATTGACCTAAGCCCAGTAGAGAAAAGAAGGCCTGTTCGGGTATTTACTTGGATTTGATCTACTCCTGGAAGTGAATATTCGATCGGATCTTCGATAGTAACGATGGAAATTTCAGGCTTATTTAGCTCTTTAAGAATCATGTAGAGCGTCGTTGTCTTTCCGCTTCCTGTAGGACCGGTTGTAAGGATAAGGCCGTGTGGTTTTTGTATGGCTTCGTGGATTCGCGAAAGATTAAGATCTGAAAATCCGAGTGTTTTAAGGTCGAAGTTTCCGCTGTGGTCTGAAAGAAGACGCATGACGGAGTTTTCTCCGTAGTAGGTTGGCGCTATCGCAACACGTACGTCGACGAATTTCTCGTCTTTTCCTTTAAATCTCAGACGGCCATCTTGAGTAGCTTGGTGCTCGTCTGTTCTCAGCCCTGAAAGCACCTTTATACGGGTGATTATTTCGTTGTGTACCTCTTTTGGGAAGCGATATACGTCTTGTAAAATTCCGTCGATACGAAAACGCGCCCTCAGAGCCTTCTCTTCTGGATCGAGGTGTATATCTGAAGTGCCAGCTTCATACGCCTTGTTGAGTAGTATGTCGACAAGATTTATAACCGAGCGCGTGGCAGGCGGCTTTTTAAGCTCAGCGTCTAAGTCGCTGGTATCTATTTCAAATCCTTTTTCTTCTTGGGTAACTTCCATATGAAAACAGAAAGAGGCCAAATTGGCTTTCTTTTGTAATTTTACCATCAATTCCTTGCTGAAAAATGAAAAAGTGCATAGAATGAGCGAACAAAATGCCCGGTCGTATAATGGTAGTACGCATCCCTCTGGAGGATGAGATTGAGGTTCGATCCCTTGCCGGGCAACAAAATGAAAAAAACTGTTCGAGTTGCAATTGGGACGCCCGATTTTCCACATTCATCTATTTGGTCAACTACTTCTAATAGATCAGAAGTTTATCTTTCTGAGAGAAGCTCTTATGCTATATCAAAGATCAGTCTTCACTCTTCTGGCTTATCCCGTTTTGCAATCAACGAACTTCACTCTAAAAACCGACTAGATGATCGTGCACTCTCGAAATGGCTCCGACCTCCTCAGCTTGCTCCAGATTGGTGGATGGGAGTGTCCCTTGTTTTTCCTGGTATGGGCGGTCGTTCAATTCTTATACCTGCCGAACAATGTAATAAGCAGGTTTCTTGGTTAATTGCTCCAAGTGAATATGAGGAGCGCTGCTTGGCAATCTTTTTTTCCAAGAATCAGCAAGACTTGAGCTTCGCTGCCTCTGTGCTCGGACTGCATTTTGATTGGACGGCCAGGCTACCGCTAGAGCCAAATGAAAAAATTGATGCAGATACCGTATGGATCGCTTCGTGGATTCAACCACTTGAAAAGATTGTTTCTGAACAAGCGCTAGACTTGACTAGTAATATACTGATTGATCATCGCGGTAAAGATTTTTCTGGATTTGCAACTGCTTTTAAATTTTACCCTCGACCAAAACAGGAGCTGGAAAAGGGTTTTCCTCCCTGGTTTTTGGTAGTTACTCTTGGAGAAGATAATCTAAAGAAATGAAAAATTCTGACGTCTTGGTTATTGGCGGTGGCGCGAGTGGCATGATGGCTGCAGCACGCGCTAGCTTTTTAGGTAAGCGCGTTGTTGTGCTTGAAAAGAACAAGTCGCTTGGAGAGAAACTGAAAATAACTGGCGGAGGACGATGCAACATAACTAATGCCGAGTTTGATACTAAGGTTTTACTCTCCCACTACGGCTCAGCTGATAAGTTTTTGCATTCCCCTTTTTCTCAGTTTGGTGTGCGTGATACATTTGAGTTTTTTGAGAGCCGCGGGCTGCCACTAAAAATTGAAGATAGAAAGCGCGCCTTCCCGAAGAGCGAGAAGGCTCTCGATGTATTTCGCGTTCTTGAAAAAGAAATGAAAGCGAACGGCGTTGAAGTACACACGGACTCTGCGGTAAAAAAAGTTGTTGTTGAAGGTAGGAGAATTGTTTCTGTTGAAACGAAAAACGGAAGTTACTCTGCAGAAAAAATAATTCTGGCTACCGGAGGGATGAGTCACCCAGAGACTGGCTCTACTGGTGATGGTTTTGGCTGGCTTCGAGACATGGGGCACAACGTAAAAGCGCCAACGCCAGACATAGTGCCTCTTGCTATAAAGGAAGCGTGGGTGAAAAAGCTCGCGGGAAAGAGCTTGGACGATGCGAAGATAGTCTTTTACTGCGCTGGCCAAAAGAGCTTTGCTTTGCGCGGGCGCATACTAGCTACTCACTTTGGTATTTCCGGGCCTCTTATTTTAAACGCTGCTGGGAAAGTGCGTGATCTGCTTCATAGTGGGGCGGTAACGGCGCAGATAGACCTCTTCCCTACTCTCAACATTGGTGAGCTCGAAAAGAAGTTTATAAATCTTTTTGATGCGAATAAAAATAAACTCCTCAAGAATGTATTGCCTGAAATTCTCCCTTCAGGATTTATGCCGGCTTTTAAGTTCCTTATGCCCGATGTAGACCTTGATACAAAAGTACACAGCGTTAAAAAAGAAGTTCGTTCGCAAATAGTACGAAAGCTTAAGCAGCTTGAACTTTCTGTGCAGGGCCTTCTGGGTAATAGCCGAGCGGTAGTAAGCGATGGTGGAGTAGAGCTTTCTGATATCGATATGAAGACTATGCGCTCGAAGAAAATTGAAAATCTTTTCGTAACTGGCGATTTACTACACATCAGCCGGCCAAGCGGCGGCTACTCTCTGCAGCTTTGCTGGACTACCGGCTTTATCGCTGGCTCAGATTTTTAAAATGGACCATTTTGTTTATATTTTGCGCTGCGCTGATGGAAGCCTTTATACCGGCTATGCGCGCGATTTGGCGAGAAGGGAAGAAGAGCACAACAGCTCCCCTCTTGGCGCGAAGTACACGCGAGGGCGCCGACCCGTGAAGCTTATATATTCCGAACGCCTCCCTACCCGCAGCGCCGCACTTAAACGCGAAGCTGAAATTAAAAGGCTTACACGAACTCAAAAACTTTCTCTTATAAAATAAAAGACCCGCTAGCGGGTCTTTTATTTTGCTTTAGCGCTTAATGTTTTGCCAAAGCCAGATAACAAGGAGCACTCCGGCTACGAGCCAGATAATTTCTGATATTTGTCCCATCCAACCGTTCATCATGTACATATGTTTGTATGGTGACCTTTATGTTTCTACTACCTTTAGTATACCCTCCCAAATTTTGATATTCAAAACTTAGGTGGGTATACCCCTTTTAGTCGAATATTTCGGCAAGGTACTCGTCTATCTCTCTTTGATCAAGATCGTAGAAATGCTTTCCATCTTTGTAAAGATCTTTTGCGAGGTCTACCCCTACGAAGCGCCAGTGCCATGGTTCGTACTGATAGTATGCGTTGCCTTCTGGATATGAAAGCGTGAATCCGTATTTGTGCGCATTTTTTGTAAGCCAGGTAAACGCTTCTGTGTTTTCGAAAGAAATTGTCAGACTTGGGTTTGCTGCAGTTACAAAGTCTACCGTAGTACCAAGCTGGTGCTCGCTGTAGCCTTGGTCGGCACTAAACTGATTTGCGCCTGACCCGTAAACCTGAACATAGCCACTCTTGAGTGAGCTCTGCTCTCCGAACGATCGAAAGGCACTTGCTACTCTTAGATCGATACCGTCGTCCTTTGCATCCTTCAGTAAATCGTCTAGGAAAGGCTCTACTGCTGCATGAACTTGGTATGTTTTCCCTGAATTGAGGGTAAAGTCTTCATCTATATCCTTCAGCCTTTCTGGGGCGTAGTGCTCGTTCAAGAAAAATACTTTTGAATACTTTTGAAGAAGCTCTGGGTCTGTCTTGCTGAGTTTTTCTAATACACCAACGGTGCCAGCTATGTCTTGAATTTGCTCTTCAAATTCTTCGTTCTTGTTTTTCTCTTTACGAAGCTCGTCTTCAAGTTCGCTTTTCTCTTCCTGAATTAGAGCAAGGCCTTCATTGGTTATGCGGAGTTCTTCTTCAATGTTTTGCTTCTCCTCTATCGCCTTTGCAAGGTCTGTTTCAAGTGCACTCTTTGCCCGCGCAAGTGAAATGTAGAGAAATGCGAATAGAGCCACTACTACAATAGCGCCGATAAGCGCCATTTGTTTCTGCCTTTTTTCTTGCCCTGTGTGCTTTGTCATTTCCAGTATCTTAGCATATTTACCCCTACCCGCTCGAAGGGTAGTATAAGAGTATGAAAAAGATCTGGTTTAAGCGTAAGTGCTACGGTTGGGGTTGGTACCCCGCTACTTGGCAGGGCTGGGCTATAACGCTTGGCTATGTTGCTATTCTTTTAGCTCTTGGGCTTACCCTCGACAAAAACTCTACTGATAAGGAGGCCTTTTTAATGCTTGCACTCCCGCTATTCATTCTTACTTCTATCCTTATTCGACTTTGTTATAAATACGGAGAAAAGCCCCGATGGAGCTGGGGTAAGCCAAAGAAGGATAAATAAAAAAAGAGGCCTCTCGGCCTCTTTTTTATAAACTACTCTGTCGTTGTCTCTTCTGCTGCTGTGGTCTCTTCTTCTGTAGTTGTATCTGTAGATTGATCTGGGAAAGCTCCTCCAGCTCCTACAATGATAAGGATTTGGGCATCTGAGCCTTCTTCGTCGAGTGGTACCTCTGCGGCAACAGTCGCTGAAAGCTGGTTTGCGAGCTCAGTTACCACCTCTACTGGCACGTTCTCATCGAGAACTACAAGGGTAGTTTGGTCGTAGTCGGTGTTTGCTGCATTTGAGATTGCTACAACGTCAAATGCCTGTGGTGAGAGCTTGTCTGCTAAGTCTCCTGCAGCTCCAGCCACTTCTCCTCCGTTGCGAACTTCCACGGTGATTGGATCGTCGAGGAATAGTTCGGTTGGCTCGCCTTCTCTTTGAAAGATGATCGGACCTACGTTTACAAGGATGTCGTCATCAAGAGAGTAAACAACTGCCTTTGCGCTACTTGGGAAGATAATGAGGTAGTCCCCATCTTTTGCCCCTTGGTAGAAAGCTTGTTCGGCTATAAGGGCTTCTGCATTTCTAATGCGCCCAACTATTGGCTCTCCCTCCGGAATATCGATGTGTGCTGATGCTGCTTCGAGTACGCGAGCTATTTCCTTCTCTGTTGGCGGTTCATCTGGGTTGGTGCTGTTGCTAAAGATGCTAATACCTAGGAAAATCGCTACCGCGAGAACAATGAGGGTAATGATAATACTTACCGCTCCAAACTTGCGCTTTTTCATTTGACTCATATTTTTAGTCTGATTACTGGCTTACTGGTACTTCTGCTTCTTGTGGTGCAGTGTTGTCGAATTGAATAGGGCCTACGTTTATAAGCCTATCTTTTGAAGGGCTGTAAATGATAGCTTTCCCTGCTTGCCCAAAGAGCAGCAAAATGTCGCCATTTTCTGCATTTTGATAAAATGCCTGCTCAGCACGAAGCTCTTCTACGTTGATAATAGTTGCGACAAGAGGGTCTTCTCCCTCTGGGAGGGTGATGTGATCTCTTACTCGCTCGATTACCTCAGCGACCTGCTCCTCTGAAAGCTCCTCGTCAAGGCTAATATTAAGCGGCTTGCTCATTGCTGAGTCAAACATGCCTGTCATGTAACCGTATCCGAGGGCGCCCACAACGATAAGGGCGATAAGGATGAAAAGCCACTTTTTTGAAGATTGCTTTTCGCTTGGCATTTCTACTGCCTTTTCTTCTGTTTTTGTCATATCTTTCTATTATATACCATCTGTAGAAATGAGTGAATTTGACAGCCTATTGCATTTATTCCCTACCTGTGCTATAGTCTTTTTAATAGTTAATTTCTCCTCCTGAAAAAACATTCAACGCACCCGCACTATTTGTTTATTTCTCTTGAAGAAGTTTTCGTATTTGTATTAATTTTTAATTATGGAAAATAAATCTCATAAAAGACATTCTCAGGCGAAGACTCATTCTTCGTCTCATTCTGGTCGTAGAAATTCAGGTGCAATGCGTAGCCGTACAAGCCGTACCCGCCACGTAAGTTCAACCTCTGCTCGACCGCAGGCACCAGCAGGAACCCCTGCTCGCCGTAAGCCACGCACCGCACACATCGGTGCTGGAAACGGCCGTCCGCACAATAAAGGAAACCGCCGCCCTAACCGAGGAGGACACTCTCATCGAGATAGGCGTCCGTCTGGGGGCACTGAAAGCCACCTTATTAAACGCAAAACAGCAACTGTTCCTGCTATCGAAAAAGGTAAAATTCGCCTTATCCCACTTGGAGGAGTTGAAGAAGTAGGAAAAAACATGCTTCTTGTTGAAACCTTCGACGATATCTTTATCTTCGATGCAGGGTTTCAATTTGTAAGTGAAGAAGAAATACCAGGAATTGATTATATCCTTCCGAATATTGACTACCTCGTAAAGAATAAGAAAAAGATTCGAGGAATCTTGGTGACTCACGGGCATTTGGACCACATCGGTGGAATTCCATTTATCCTTGAAAAGCTTGATTATCCCCCTATTTATACCGGAGAGATTACCGAGCTCTTGATTCGAAAGCGAAATGAGGAATTCCCTAACCTTAAGAAGGTTAGCTACATTCCGTTTAAGCCGAACCGCCGCATGAAAATTGGGAATAGCTACATTCGCTCATTCCCTGTTACCCACTCTATCCCTGACTCTATGGGCTTTGTTGTGGAAGCTCCACAGGGCGACATTGTTATCAGCGGAGACTTGAAGCTTGACCACACTGCAGGAGTTCCAAGCGAACGCGAAGAGAATACCTGGGGTGAGTTTAAGGGGAAAAATAACCTTCTCTTTATCTGCGACAGCACAAACGCTGAGCAGACTGGCTTCTCTACCGATGAACACAGTGTGCTGAAAAACATGGAAGAGCTTATTAAAAATGCTCCAAACCGTATTATCATCGGAACCTTTGCATCTCAGTTTCACCGTATCACCAAAATAATTGAGTACGCAGCAAAGTATCAGAGAAAAGTTGTCGTTGAGGGACGCAGCATTAAAACAAACGTTGAGATTGCAAAGCGTGCCGACCGTATGGACATACCAAAGGGCACTATTATTAGCGCCCAAGAGGCCTCTAAGCTTCCTGAGAAGAAAGTGTTGGTTATTGCTACCGGGGCTCAGGGAGAGGAATTTGCTGCACTTATGCGTATGAGCACCGCTCAGCACAAGTTTATCCAGCTTAACGACCGCGACACCATTATTCTTAGCTCATCTATCATCCCTGGAAATGAAGTTTCTGTGCAGAAGCTTAAGGACAACCTTACTCGACACGGACTTCGTTTCTTTAACTACCGCACTACCGACATTCACACCAGTGGACACGGAAACATAGAAGAGCTTATTTGGATGAACCAGAAGGTTTCTGCAAAGTACTTTATGCCAGCCTACGGCTTCCACTCTATGCTTCGTGCGCATGCACAAGGAGTTATCGATGCTGGGCGCGATAGCAAGAGTGTTGTACTTCCAGACAACGGGACTGTGCTTGAATTTGATGCCTCTGGAGAGCTTAAGATTCTTAAGGAAAAAGCTCCGAGCTCAATACTCGCCGTAGATGGACTTCGTATTGGAGAAATTCAAGATGTAGTTATTCGCGACCGAAAAAATCTTACTACCGACGGTATCTTTGTAGTGGTAATCAGCCTTGACCTTAACACTGGAGAGCTCAAGAAGAGCCTTGATATCATCTCTCGTGGATTTGTATATCTTCGCGACAACCAAGAGCTTATGGCTGGTGCGCGCAAGATCATTAAAAGTGCAGTGCTTGACCACACGAAGGGCGCACACCCTATCAACTTCGATGAAGTAAAGAAGTCTGTAGCAGACTCTACTGCTGCATACCTTCTTAAAAAGACTGGAAAGCGACCGATTGTTATTCCTGTAGTGCTAGGCATTTAGCAAAAAGATCCTTCTTCAATAAAGCAGGCCCTCTCGGCCTGCTTTTGCGTTATACTTTAAGCTAAAGATATGGCTCTCGCCATCATCCGCCTTTTGCGGATGGGCGAAGTGCTCATATTTTTAGACAAATCATAGATTTGTAAAACTATGGCAATTCGGATTTTCTATAAAAACTTGCGGATGCTTGAACTTGAGGAGCGACAGCGTTTTGAGCGCGGCTCTCTTATTGAGGTTATCAACCCAAGCACCGAAGAGATTGAACACTTGCACAAAAAGCTTTCGGTAGACTCAAGCCTTATTCACGATGCTCTCGACCCTTATGAAGTCCCTCGTCTTGAAAGCAGCGGGAATGACCTTTATGTATTTCTTCGTTATCCGATTAAAGAAAATGGGGTTATCAGCACTATTCCTCTTTTGATCATTATTGCCGATAAGTTTTTAATGCTTGTCACGCTACGCGAATTTGATCTCATTGGTGAACTTAATCGCACCCTTGAAGATATTGCTACTACACAGAAGACAAAACTTGTCCTTCAGATACTTTCGCGCATGCACCGCCAGTACAAGCTCTACCTTAACGATATAAATCGCCAAGTGAACTCGCTTTCTATACGTGCGAGAGGAGAGCGTATCGATAACTCAGACATTATGAGCTTTATTGGTTTTGAGGATACGCTCAACGACTTTATAAGTGCTCTTATCCCCTACTCATCAATACTTCACCGCCTTGTTGATGGTAGAAATCTTAAACTCTTTAACGATGATAAAGATTTAATTGAAGACCTTATCCTTGGGAGTGAAGAGCTTATACAACTCTCTAAAAATAGTCTTAACACGAGCATTAACATTCGCGATGCTTACTCAACAGTGCTCACCAACACCCTTAACCGCGTAATAAAGTTCCTTACTTCGCTCACGATTATTTTGACAGTGGCGGTTATTATTCCAAGTATTTACGGAATGAACATAGATCTACCATTCCAGCGCAGCCCTCATGCCTTCGCCATTGTTATGTGCATCACTGCCGGGATATCTGTATTCCTTATTTGGCTATTTAACAAGAAGAAATGGCTGTAGGCAGCTATTTCTTCTGATTTCCGGTATTTATTAGCTTTTAGAAAGCTCCGACTATTCTTGCAGCGAGCATACCGACGATGATGGCGAGGCCTCCAATAATCAGCATGCGGAGACCCTTTTTAAAAGCGCTTTGATTTGAAAGTCTCGCTGTGTACGCTCCGAGAATAAAGAGCGCTATAAGAGATAGCCCAACTGATGTGTATAGCGCCTGTTTAGCACTTGTGAGAAAAATGTATGGGGAAAGTGGTATAAAGCCTGCTACAAAATACGAAATAAACATTATCATTCCCCCCTTCGTGACTTTAAGGGTTTTCGCTTCGCTACTGTTCTCAAACTCCTGACTGTGGCTCTCTGAGAGAAAACTGCCCGCCCCCATCGATAGCGCTTCAACAAAAACGAGCACCACTCCTGTAAGGACGATTGTACTTTGTGCAACTCCTGCGAAAGAAATTCCTGAAAGAAGCCCGACAGTGGAAACCAGACTATCCTCTACCCCAAAAATGAAGTTTTTTAAAAGCGCGGCCTTTTGTCTTCTGTTTGTAGCCATGATGTGCGATATACTTTAGATAGTTATGCTTAAAAAAATACTAGCATCTTTTGCACTTTTCTTCTTTGGTATATCCCCAATTATTGGGAGCGCTGCTACCTACTACGACTTCTCTCCTGATGGTTGGCAAAACTCTCGCTTTGACCACAGTAGTGCCACGACCGTTGAGCAAGTCTTTCAGACGCGTCACGACATTATCCTTCAGGGCGTAAGCCTCTGGGTAGATAACACTGGCTCAGGAGGAAGTGTGACTATTTCTGTAAGCAACTCTCTCGGGCAAACGCTTGGAAGTGACACAGTTTCTATCGGGTCAATCGCTGAAAGCCCTGAGGGTACACGCATCGATGCGGAGTTTGATGATATTGAAATCTCAAACGACAGCACCTATGTTCTTCGCATATCTTCGAGCCTCCCTGGCCTTGGTATTTATTTTGCCGACACACTTTTTACCTTCCTCACTCACAACGAGGCGTTTATCTCTGAGTTCTTGCTTGGCAAAGCCCGCATCGATGGTATCGACCAGGACTTCACCTTTAAGTACGCGCTTTCTGGATACCCGGTTGGAAATGAGTCTTCTTCGCCAAGCGAAGAAGAGACTCCTCCTGCAACTGACGTAGTTATTAATGATGCATATGTTGGCTCTGTGGGGCACAATAGCGCAACTATTTATTGGACCACTAACGTTGCCAGCGACTCTGGACTCACTGCTCGACGCCAGATAAGCCCGCTTTATGTTGTAGCATCTGCCTTTGATAGCACCTACGAAGTCTCTCACGGGCTTACTATCAGCGGACTCACCCCAAATACTCTTTACTTTATCGACATATTTTCAACTGAAAGCAGCCTAGGGGTAAGTAGCTTCACTATCGGACTTCAAACTACCTCTGCGCCGCCAGCGGACGACCCCGTTGACGAGGAGGACCCTGCCGATGATGAAACACCTTCTGATGATCCGGCTGATGATGAGGGTGGTGGTGCCGATGAAGGCGAAGAGGTCGTTGTCGACGATGATGGTTCTTTCGATTACGACTTTGACGAGGGTGATTCTGAAGATTCAAGCCCAGAACCTGGGCTTAGTGTTTCTAAGAACGGAACCGTTAATGTGCAGTTCTCTTCTTCTGGTGGAAGCTCTCACCGCATAGACGTTATCAACAAGGAAACTGGTCTCCTTGAACAGCAATACACGCTTGCCCCTGGCGATAATTCTCAAGACATTCCTGGCCTTTCGGACGGTGAGTACTCTGTAGCGATATATGAAGAAGGTGAAAACGGCCTTAACCGTGTAGCCTTTGGCGAGTTTGTGCTTTCCTTTGCAACGAACCGCTCGTTTGGAATTTATTTGATTATTGGTGGAGCTATCGTAGTCTCTGCCCTCGGAGGGTTCCTTATATACAAGAGGAAGAAACTTGAAAAGACTGGTACTGCATAGAAATAAAAAACAGCGCCCGCTGGGCGCTGTTTTTTATTTCTTAAGGTATCGCTGAATTGCGAGGAGTGATGAGATAAGGCCAAGAGCCGCTCCTATTAGAAGAACTGTTAGGAACAAGCCGAAAATGTTCTGGTAGAAGTATGTTTCAAGGTTTGCTTCTGGAATAAATACCTTAAAGTATGGCGCGACAAAATTTATAGCCGGAGCGGCTAAAAGCAGCGCGGCCACCGTTCCAAAGAATCCGTAGAGAAGCCCGTTCACGAGATATGGCCCTTTAATAAAGCTGTTTGATCCTCCTACAAGACGCATAATTTCGATTTCGCTGCGATTTGAGTAGATAGCGAGCCTAATTGTATTGAAGGCAACAAGACTTGCGGCTATAGCTACAAAAAGTGTGAGCCCAAACCCTACGTTGTTCATGGTTTCGATAACGCGGTTAAGCGTTTCAATTGCTGCCTGGTTCTGTCCGAAAGTTACGCGCTCTATAACTGGATCAAAGGCACTGTTTTCTAGATATGCAGCGATCACTGGATACTCTGTTGGGTCGTTTGCCTGAATGTTTATTGAGGCGAGCAGTGGGTTGGTCTGGAGCTCTTGAAGTGCCTGCTGTAGTGTTTCATCTTCCTTGTGGCGTTCCTTGAAGCGCTCAAGCGCTTGATCGCGCGATACGTATTCAAGCTCTTTGACTTCTGGGACCTCTTCAAGTGCATCACGCACTGTGAAAATATCTTCTTCTGCTACGTTGATTTTAAAGTAGACGGCTATATCGATTTTGCTCTCAAGCGACTCCACCGCTTGGTCAGTGATTACATCGAACAAGATAAGGCCAAGGAACATCGCAAGTGCGAGCACCATAACTATAATTGTGGCGATCGATAACCAAGCGTGTCGCCAGAAATATTGAACTCCGTATCGTAAAACTCGTGACAATCCTTGCATTTTTTTAATTTGGTTTATTTCTTATTCGTTCTACTCCGATGCTTCGATCGGAGTGATTTTCCGAAGGAAAATCACATTATTATGTACTTACCTTTTTTCTCGTCGCGAATTACTCGTCCGTCGACAATAGAGATAACGCGCTTTTGTAAATTGTTTACAATGTCTTTGCTGTGGGTTGCTAAAATAACCGTTGTTCCAAGCTCATTGATTCTTTGAAGAAGCTTGATGATTTCTTCGCTGTTGATGTCGTCCAGGTTTCCTGTTGGCTCGTCAGCAATTATTACCGCTGGGTTGTGTACCATGGCTCTTGCAATTGCCACTCTCTGCTTCTCTCCTCCTGATAGCTCGTGTGGGAAGTTGATTTGCTTGTGTGCGAGCCCAACCATATCGAGTACCTGTGGCACAAACTCCTCGATCTCTTCTTGCGATCGCCCTGCAACCTCAAGTGCAAATGCTACGTTTTCCCATGCTGTTTTTGTTGGAAGAAGGCGAAAGTCTTGAAAGACAACTCCTATTTGCCTTCTGAGCCTTGGGAGCTCGTTTGATTTAAGCTTATTTACCTCGTACTCTCCTACTAAAATTCTTCCTCTTGTAGGCTTTTCTTCACCGATAAGAAGCTTTAGGATTGTAGACTTTCCTGCTCCGCTCTTTCCCACAAGAGAAACAAATTCTCCTGGTTCGATCTTGAACGTAAGGTCTTCGATCCCAATAGACTCTTTGTTTACCTTGTCGTATACCTTCGTGACGTTTTGGAAATGAATCATTAGTCTTTCGTCTTACTGATAGGGATAATTATACCACGCTACTCTTTGTCGGTTTCTGCCTCGATAAATAGATCCAGGTCTCCCTCGAGCACTTGATCTGGCTTATTGCTCTGAACCCCCGTACGATGATCTTTTACCTTTTTGTATGGGTGTAAAACATACGATCTAATCTGGCTCCCCCATTCTGGTTTAGCGTGAGTTTTTAGGCTACTAATTTCACTTTCTTGGTGTTTTTCCAGCAAGTGAAATATTTTTGCCTTCAAAAGCGAGAGTGCTTTTTCTTTGTTTGCGAGCTGACTGCGTTCATTTTGGCTAGCAGCTGCTAGGCCGGTTGGGAGGTGGGTAATTCGTACCGCTGTGTCTCGCTTGTTTACGTTTTGACCACCTGGCCCTGAAGAGCGAGCAGTGTCTACCCTCAGATCGCCTTCTGGTATAGCAAGCTTTTGCAGCTCAAGATGAGGAAATACTGGAATGATTTCAACGAGTGCAAATGATGTGTGGCGAAGCTTTTTTGAGTCGAATGGGCTTATGCGAACAAGGCGGTGCACTCCTGCCTCTCCCTTTAGCTTTCCATATGCATAGTCGCCTCTCACCTCAATAACTCCCTCGTCTGGATGCGCAACCTTAAAACCCTTTTTTTGGCAGTAGGCAACGTACATATCAAAAAGCATGTTGCTAAAGTCTTTTGCATCATCGCCCCCTGCCCCTGGGTGGATTGTTATATGAGCCCCTCCTTTGTCGTATTTCCCGTCGAGTTGATTAAATCCGTGTTCTTTTGTCATATTTTTGAGCCGCCTGCGAGAGTTGAACTCGCGACCTCTGCTTTACGCTTGTCCGCCTTCGGCGGGAAAGCATTCCCCCGCCTCTTCTTCCTGAGAGCCGCCTGCGAGAGTTGAACTCGCGACCTCTGCTTTACGAAAGCATTGCTCTACCAACTGAGCTAAGGCGGCTCTCAAGAAGAAGCTCGGGCGGGTAATCCGCCGTAGGACGGACAAGTCTACCAGCTGCCGCCCGCACAGCCTGCGCTGTGGGCGAGCCTCGCTCATCTTCGATGAGCGGGAGCTAAGGCGGCAATATCAGCAATTAGCCTACAATGCTGAGCGCTCTAAGTAAACAAGGTCTACGATTCCTGCACAAGCTCAATATCCATGCCCTTCCATTGGTATCCGTTTGCAAAAACCTCCACACTTGCACTTAATACTTTTGCCTGCATCCATGCTTGGTAGTTCATACCTCTCTCGCTAACTTCTTGCTCTAATATCTCCTTATATGCTTCTGGGCGAAGAACTACTTCTCTAAAGGTCTCGATATCTGTTTCAAACACTCCCTTTACTGCCTCTTCGAGGGCACTGCCCCTCTCTTCCTCAACTTCTGCGAGCCTTTGTTCAACTCGTTTAGTAGCTTCTTCTTTTGTAAGAAGAACTTCGAGCTCCTGCCGTGCGATAGCGGCGTGAATTAAAGCACTCAGCGTTGCTCTCTTTAGCTCAATATCAAACTCTTCCCTGTTGAATTCCTCCTGTTGCGCCTGTGTCAGCACCAACTCTTTCTCGTAGTATGCCTTTCCAAGCTCTAGGCTTTTTTGATAGTAGCTTGCAGAAATAAACTCTCCGTTTACCGACGCAACTGGGTAGGCATTTGCTTGATTTAGGTAGTAGATGCCCATTCCTACCACAACAGCGATTAATAGATATATCCCTAGTTTTTTCATTTTATTCGTTGATGATTATAAGCATCTTCTCTTCTGGCCTGCGATAGTTGAAGCGAGCTTTTATTTCTTTCTCTAAATTTTCTTGATTTTGGAAATACTCTATCTCCTGGCCCACCCTCTCCTTCTCATCGAGTAGCGACTGCTCCTTAGAGCTCATTTCCTCTATCTTCTGCACAAGTTCTGCACGTTGCTCGCTTAGTCGATAAAGCTGGCTCGCAACAGCAAAAATAATGAAACATAAAAAGGCGCTCATAAAGTATCTGCCCCAGCTCTTTTCTTTAAAACTCATATTTCTTTAGTATAACAAAACCCCCTTTCGGGGGCTTTGAATACCTACTTTATCTCGTATGTCACACTTACTGTCACCTGAACGTCCTCCTGACCTGGCTCAATCTCTACATTTGCAACTGTCATCGCCTCTTCCATCATTGCGTCTCCACCATAGGCCTTTGCAAAGACTGGGCCTCCGTACCAATTGTCTTCATAGAAGCTCACAACCCCTGCAAGACGAACCCCTGCTTGCTTTGCCATAACCTTCGCCTTTTCTTTTGCAATATCAAACGCCTCTTCGCGAGCCTGGCTCTTGTAAACTTCGATGTCGTCAAACTGGAGGTATGGGCCGTTTACCATATTTGCCCCTGCTGCCACTGCTGCTGATTTTATTTCTCCTGCTTTATCAACGTCGCGCAGCGTAACATTTATGCTTTGTGTTGCTTCATAGCCGACAACAGTGCGTTGCTCGGTGTATACACCAAGGCGACCATCAGAATACTGGTAACGTGGATAGATGTTTGAAGATGTTGTTTGAATGTCCTCCTTCTCAACACCCATTTCCTTCAACGTATCGATCACCGCATTAATTTTTTGAGCGCTCTCATCTTCTACGGCAGCTTCTGTAGCACCTTGAGCTACTACACTTATATCGAACACTGCTATATCGGGCGTAGCCTCAACCTTTCCTGTCCCCTGCACTGTAATTGTGCGTGTTGGATATGCTGAATTTTTAACGTTAAAAAGTGCCCCTGCTGCTGCAATTCCTACAAAAATTGCTACAAGCACAAATGCGTTTATTAATGTCCAAAATATTTTCTTTGATGATAGATTCATAAATTTTTAATAGTTATTTGCTATTTTTACCATTTCACTAAACTCTTCTCCTTTTAGGCTCGCTCCTCCTACCAGCACCCCTCCTATCTCTGGCATCTCTAGGAAGCTCGCTATGTTTTCCTTATTAGTCGACCCCCCGTAGAGTACGGTGCTACCCTTTCGCGTTTCTTGTATCATGCGAGCCATCGTTGCTGCATCTTCGGGCTTTGCTGGCTGGCCGGTACCGATCGCCCATATGGGTTCATAGGCGATAATTACTGGCTTTCCTTCGTCTATTTGGAATAACGCTGTCTGTATCTGTTGCCTTACAAAAGCTTCTTGGGTGCCGCCATCTCTCACTTCAGCGCCCTCCCCTACGCAAAGAATGGGTTCAAGGCCCGCTTCTAAAACTGCTCTTAGCTTGCTGGCAACCAGCGCATCGTCTTCTCCGAGTGCTCGTCTTTCAGAATGCCCTACTATGACGTAGCGTACCCCTAAATCTTTCAACTCCTCTATTGAGACTTCTCCTGTGAAAGCACCTTCCTTTTCACTATAGACGTCTTGTGCTCCGAGAGTGGCATTCTTTAGCTCTCGACTTACTGCAGATAAATACACAAAGGGTGGGCAGATTATCGCTTTGCTTATGTCCACTTCCTTTGCGAGCCGAAGTGCCTCCTGCTCGCTTTGCGGATTCATTTTCCAGTTTCCGATCACTCTTTTCATACGTTTTATGCCCTAAGCATAGCCTATCTACCTCTAAAAGGCTAAAACGCCAAACTTATTCCCTCAACGAAGAAAAATACTACAATTGCTGCTGCTATTGCCCCTAATATTGTTGCAATGAGCGCTTTCTTTTTCGGGATGTCGAATAAAAATGCGAGAGCACTTGCTGTCCAGACGCCTGTTAGCGGGAGTGGAATAGCAATTATGAGGAAAAGACCGAGAGCTTCTAGGTTTTCAATCAGTTTGCCATGTCTTCTTTGCGTACTTTCGTAGACGTGCGTTAATGTCTTTTTGCAAAACTGACTGTTCTGCATCAGAAAATTGCTCATGATCGGCAAAAAGAATGCGAGCAGAAGAGCAACAATAACGCTTCCCGTGATCGAAAGATATAGTGCTTCGAGCGGCGGGAGCTTGAAGTACGCTACTGCGAGAGGAATGGATGCGCGCACCTCAAGCACTGGCGACATAGCAGCAAGAATTGTAATTAGCTCTGGGCTCATTCTGTGAATGTCTCTTTAATTCTGTTCTTATAATACCAGTCAAGAACATCTCGAGCTATTGGAATAGTGTTTGAACTTCCCTCGCGTGCGTTTTCTACGAGGATAAGAATTGCTATTTCTGGATTTTCGCGCGGGGCGTACCCTACGAAAAAGGCGTTTGTCTTCGTATTATTGCTGATTTGAGCTGACCCAGTCTTCCCTGCCGCTTCCACCTCTAAATTCCCAAGAAGGTGCGCTGCACCGTAGTCTTTTGTGACTGCGTGCTCCATTCCTGCGCGCACCTCGGTAAGTTCAAAAGTCCAGTCTGAATAGTCTAAAACTTTTTCTGGCGTTGCTTTATAAATAACCTCGTCGTGCGTATTTGTTACCGAATCAGCGATATATGGCTTATACATAAGCCCCTTTGCCGCTACTGAAGCTACAAAACGTAAAAGCTGGATTGGGGTAACCGATAAATCTCCCTGCCCGATGCTTACGTTGTACGTATCTCCTATTCTCCATGGCTGGCCAGTGCGCGCTTCTTTTTCTTCTGGGTTTGGAAGGAATCCGTCTTCTTCGAAGGCCAGATCTATGCCTGTTTTTTGATCGAACTTAAAGAATTTCCAATATTTATTGATGTTGTTTATCCCAAGCCCTACAATGTCTTGGAATCCTCCTCCTACTACATAGAAATAGATGTTTGATGAGCGAGCTAGCGCACTTCTTATGTTTACCCAGCCGTGAGCCTTCCAGTCTACGAACCGACTTGGGTTCTCTGGGTAGTATGGATTTGGAATTTCTATATAGCCTTTTGATTCAACTCCAAACACATCGTCTGCAACTCCTTCGTGAAGCGCAGCAAGCCCCATTAAGATCTTTATGGTTGAAGCCGGGTTGTACTCTCCTGATACAGCGCGGTTAAATAGTGGGCGGCGCTGATCGGTGAAATATTCTGTTATCTCACTGCTTCTTTCGGGGGTAACAAAAACATTGTTGTCGTAATCCGGGAAGCTAATTAAACTCAAAACCTCTCCTGTCTGCGGATTGAGTGCGATTCCCACTCCAGAGTCTCTTTCTAATACCTGCAACCCCTCCTCTAAACGCTGATGAAAATACCTCTGAAGACCTGCATCGATTGTTGTTTGGAGCGTCTTCCCCGAAACAGGGCTTTTTGCTAAAAACTGCTCTATTGTATTTCCGTGAGCGTCTTTGTACTGAATCGACACCCCCTCCTCTCCTGCTAAAAATTTTTCATACTCTTTTTCAAGCCCGGTTTTCCCGACGATATCGTTGCCTTCTTCTGCAGCTCCTGTGTAGCCGATGACATGCGAAAAAACTGGACCGTCGATGTACTCTCTTCGGTAGTCATTGAGCACAAGCACCTCCTCAATAGCAAGTCCTTTGAGTTGAATTGCCTGCTCAGTTGATATGTTTCTCTGCAGAGCAACTACTGACGATATATTAAGGTTTGCTTTATCTATTTTTTGCCTTAGCTTTGACTTTTCTAAACCGAGGAGCTTTGAAACTTCGCTCAATATCTCATCTACTCTACCCTCTTTCTTTAGAGCCTCTGAAAGGTTAATAAAAACTGAAAATGTTTCTGCATTTTTTGCCAAAATTTCTCCATACCTGTCTGTGATTAGTCCTCTAAATGCAGGAATGGCTATTTCTTTGTTTGCGTTTCCTTCTGCGCGAGCAGTGAAGGCCTTTCTTTCAAGAACATTAAGAAAAAATACTCTTCCAAAAACTGAAAGCACAACGAGTAAGCACACCAAAAGCATGGAGAGAAATACTTTTTCTCCAATTGGGTGCTCAACATATGTTTTTTCCGAACTTTTACTTAGCTCTGGAATTATGTCGTGTATATCGAAGCTCATGGGTTTGCCTCTACATTTAACACCGTTAGCGACAGCAATACTAGTAGCGATATCGCTATGTTTAAAATAAGCTCAATTATAAATAGCGATGAAAATACCATTCGTGGAGCAAGCGTAAGATACCAAAGCAGTGTTGCAAGTGTTGTTAGGGTGACCGTCGCTACTACCCTGTCTGCCGCAATTGTTTTCTGTATTGCGCGCACTACGAACAAAATGCCTCCGGCAACAAGCAATTCCCTGCTTATCCATACTGTCTGCGATAGCAGCATAGCGATAAAAAGAGCTAGGCTGGCATATGCTCTTTGGCTATAGACATAAATGCTTAGCATAACCCCGAAAGACAAGAGTAAGTTCGCCTGCGCTGCTCCGATACGAATAAGGGCTATGCTTTGTAGCGAAGCTAGAAAAACGATCAGAATTACTGAGCTTGTTATAAATGCGGTTTGCCTCATTTACTCTTTTGGCTGGATGTATACTTGCGACAGCTCAGAGAGGTTGTATGGAAAGCGGACCTTCCCCTGCCTAAAGAGCTCTTCTTTCTGCTCTATCACTTCTTCAACTATTCCTATCGTAAATCCGTAGGGTAAAACTATACCTGCACTTACTACTGGATCGCCTAAATCTACCTGCTTACTTTTTGAAATTGTTGTAAGCCTTGGTTGCGCTCCTGATACAAGAAGAGCGTCGGTGTTTTGGGCGCCAATTTTTACCGGAATTTCCCAGCCATTATCAAAAATAGTTCTTACAATTGAATGGCTTTTCTCAACCTTTTCTACAATTCCTAAAATGATAAATGGGTTTGCAAAAACATAATCCCCTTCCTCTACTCCGTGCTTTTGCCCTGCATTTATAAGCAACTTACTTGCTGTGCTGCTTAGGTAGCGTGAATATACGCTCGCCTTTATAAGGCCAACCTCTTCCACCTCTATCCGCTCTGGGCGTGTTTGAAGATTTACTACCTGCGCTGTTAGACTCGCGTTCTCTTTTTGTAGCGCAGTAATGTTGCGGATCAATACTGTCTTTGCGGCAAAAGATTGCATTATAAGCCGCGGGGCTTGCAGTGCTTGGCCGAGTCTAGTGACGGTAAACTTCGCTGGTAAAGCAACAAATTGAAATGCGACGAAGAGGACGAGCAGCAGGATAATTGTGGTGGCTGTCTTTCTTCTTTGTGTCATTTCTTTATAGCTTTATATCTTTTGGTTTGAGTGGGTTGTCGAGAATGTGTTCGTACTTCTCTATGTTTTCTACTGCAACTCCTGTTCCGCGTGCTACACAGGTAAGAGGGTCTTCTACCATGTGGGTTTTTACATTTAACTCTCTTTGAATAAGGGCGTCCATACCTCTTAAAAGGCTCGTTCCTCCACACATATAAATTCCTTGGCGAAGGATATCTCCTACAAGCTCTGGTGGCGACACTTCGATAACTTCACGTACTGCATCTACTATCTTACTGACTGATTTTGAAATCGCTGTACGAATTTGATTCTCTTTAAGCGTAACTTCTTTTGGAAGCCCGCTTGCTAGGTCTCTTCCGCGGATACTCATGGTGAGCATTTCGTCTTGCGGAAGGACTGAACCTATTTCTATTTTAATTTGCTCTGCGGTTGGCACACCAATAGCAAGGTGGTACTCGTCGCGAACAAACTTCATAATGTCGTCGTTGAGCTTGTCTCCCGCTATGCGTAGACTTTTTACCGTCACTGTTCCTCCCATTGAGATAATAGCTATTTCGGTAGTACCAGCACCAATGTCTACTATCATGTTTGCAACTGGCTCATGCACTGGAAGTCTTGCTCCAAGTGCTGCTGCGAGTGAAGACTCAATAATGTAGGCTTTGGCCACACCTGAGCCTACTACCGCATCTTCAACTGACTTTCTTTCTACCTCGGTGAGGTCGCTTGGCACGCTTACTACCGCTGAGTGGAAGAGGTTGAAAATTCCTCCTCGGGTGTTTACTCGGCGAAGAAGGTGGCTCACAATTTCTTGTGCCATTTCAAAGTCTGAGATAACGCCGTCTACTAGTGGGCGGATAACTTTGATGTTGAGTGGAGTGCGCCCAAGCATGTCTTTGGCCTCCATTCCTACTGCCATAACCTTTCCGGTCTTTTCATTTATTGCTACGTAGGTTGGCTCATTGATAACAATGCCTCTTCCATCTACATACACAAGCGTGTTTGCAGTTCCTAGGTCGATCCCGATTCCTTTCCTCCAGAAGTTAAAGTTGAGCTTTTTAGCCATGTTTTTGTGTGGCACTAGAGTACCAAAAAATAGCCCCTCTTGTCGAATTGGCCCCACTTTAACGGCTCACACGTACGTGTGAGGCGTTAAAAGAGGCTATTTTAGGGCCTTGAGGAGCTCTTCCTGGGTTATAAGGGTGGCCTCTTTTTCTCCCCTTTTCTTGTATTCAAGCTTGCCCTGCTCGAGTGTTTTCGCGCTCACTACTACTCTGTGCGGAATTCCTATCAAATCTGCATCTTGCAGCTTTGCCCCTGGTCGCTCATCTCTATCGTCTAAAAGAACTTCTACCCCTTTGCCTGTGAGCTCATCGTAAAGCTTGGTTGCTTCTTCGTTTTTATCGAAAGACAAAATGTGTACCTTAAACGGCGCTATGCTTTCTGGCCATACAAGCCCTGCTTCGTCTGCGAGCACCTCTACTGCGGCACCCATAAGGCGGCTAATACCTATTCCGTATGAGCCCATTACTACTGGCTTTTGCGCTCCTGTCTCATCTTTATAGTTAAGGCCAAGTGCTGCTGAGAACCTTGTGCCGAGTGGGAAAATGTTTCCTACTTCGATGGCTTTCTTTTCTACGAGCTCGTCTTTTGAAAGCCCGAGAACCTCGAGGGTTTTGTCGTTGAGCACTTCTTTGTTGACGGCGAGCTTCTTTTCTTCAGAAAGATAGATAGTATCTTCACCAGCTTCGGTTAGAGTTTGAAACTCGTGACTAAACTCTGTAGTGAACGCACCTCCGCTTGCTACGGTTATAAACGTTTGCGCCCCAATGCCGACTCTCTCGAAAACATTTGTGTAAGCCTGCTTCATTGCTTCGTAAAATGAAGCTCTTTCCTCTTCTGTCTTTGAAAATGAGTAGAGGTCTTTCATAAGAAACTCACGCCCGCGCAAAATTCCACTCTTCGCTCTGAGTTCGTTTCTAAACTTGGCTTGTATTTGGTAAACACTGAAAGGCAAATCTTTATAAGAGCTTACAAATTCCTTCAGCATGTTTGTAAGTGGGTCTTCGTGTGTGCTTGCCAGACCGATCTGCGTACCTGTTTTGAGGTCTGACTTGAACCATACGTCGAGAGCTTCGTCGTCCCAGC
The DNA here is from genome assembly GCA_041389085.1 of Minisyncoccota bacterium. Classification (GTDB taxonomy): domain Bacteria; phylum Patescibacteriota; class Minisyncoccia; order UBA6257; family 1-14-0-10-44-23; genus JAUYME01. Next base: position 200,337 of record JAWKSL010000001.1, read on the forward strand.
GCCCTGTCTGCCTCCAGGCTGAACTATCCTGAAGGACTGTCATCTTAATTTCTTGGGCACCAACTGCGTTCATCTCTTCGCGCACAATTGCTGCAACTTTATTCATCACCCTCAGACCAAGCGGAAGAAACTCATATACGCCCGCCATGTTTTTATGAATGTAGCCGGCACGAATAAGAAGCTTCGCGTTTTTCGCAAGCTCGTCTTTTGGCGCCTCCTTTCTTGTTTTAGTAAATAACTGTGACTGCTTCATACTTCCCTTACTATACCCTATCTGTCGAAGCTAAAAGAGCTGTACCACGTCGCGCACGGTTAGTGCGATCATGAGGAGTAGAAGCACTGCAAACCCTATTCCGTTTGCAAGCATCTCTCTATTTGCGTTGAGCTTTGAACCCTTTATCTTTTCTATCGCTAGGAAAAGCACTCGCCCTCCGTCGAGCGCCGGAATTGGCAGTATGTTGAGCACAGCAAGGTTTAGGCTGATAAGCCCAACGAGCTGGAGTACATACACGAGCCCGAGCCTACCAAGATCGTTTGCTACACCAAAAACGCCAACCGGGCCAACTACGTTTTCTGCCACTGACCCGCTCGTAAACAGACTGGCTATGAGAAGCACGAGCGACTTAATGATTTCCGCCATTATTACTACTGAGTTCTTGAGTCCCTCCCAGAGCGCTTTGTGTACTGGAAGCTTTTCAAGGCCTGCATCTGAAAGTGCTACCCCGATAGCTCCTTGCTCTTTTACTACCGCCTCATCTGTGCGCGGAGTGAGACTAATGCTTTTTGTTTCTCCTCCTCTTTCAATATCAAAACTAATCTCTGCACCCTCTCCTGCCTTTACTGCGGCAATGAAACTTTGAGCGCTTTCATATCCAAGAATTACGTCCCCTGCCTCTACTCCTGCCTCGCTTGCTGGGCTCTCGTCTGCAACTTGGCCAACTACTATCGCCTTCTCTGCTCCGAGCATATATACGCTTGAGAGTATGAGCCAGCCGAGGAGAAAGTTTATTGCTACACCTGCCGATATCACTACAAAGCGCTGCCAAATACTGCGGTGTACAAATGAAGACTGCTTTTGCAGCGTGAAGTCCTTTTCTTTTTGCGCTTTTAGCGCAAGGCCTGCCTCACTCTCTCCATAGAGCCTTACGAAACCACCGAATGGGAGCCAGTTTATTGAATACAAAGTTTCCTTTCCCTTTATCGCAAACATGCGTGGTGGGAAGCCAAATCCAAACTCCTCTACTTTTATTCCGTAGTGACGGGCTGCAAAAAAGTGGCCTGCTTCGTGCAGGAGAATAAGAAGTGAAATGCCAACTATAAGGATGAGCGCACTCATTTCTACTCGTCGAGCTCGTTTATTTTACTTTCGAGCGTATTTTCAATCGCCATGTTGGCGTCGTCTATTTTCTTCTGAATATCTTTCTTTGCGCGAGCTGCCTCGTCTTCGCTGAGCTCTTCTTTTGCGAGCGCTTTGTTCTCGTGGTCTCTGTGCGCTCTGAGTTGAATCCTAAACTTTTCTGCTGTTGAGCCAGCAAGCCTCTTTAGCTCTTCTCGTCTTTCTTGGCTGAGTGGTGGAAGGCTGATGTGAATTGATGTGCCGCGGACTTGTGGGTTGAAGCCATAGTTTCCTTGCTCAAGCTGCTTTGCTACCTGCTCCACTCCACTTCCATCCCACATAGTAATAACTATTTCTCGTGGTGGGACTATAGAAATAGAACCTATTTGTTTGATAGGCATTTTCTGCTCGTAAAGCTCTACCTGAATGTCTTCGACCATAGCCGGATTTGGCCTGTTGGTACGAATTGCCTGCATTTCAGAATTGAAATTTTCAAGCGTAATTTTTATTTCGTTTTCTAGTGATTGCATACCTAAAGAATATAGAGGAAAGAATATACGCGCAAGAAGCTATCCCAAATACTGGAAGATAGACTCGATTTGAAGGCGCTTGTTGAGGCTGTACTGACTAATAAGCGCCCAGCGGCGTGAGAGCTCGGCGAGTGCTTTAGCATTTTTCATCTTGTTTTTTGCGAGCTCCTGCATAAGGGAGCTTACAAAAAGGTCGAAGGGTTTTTCGTCTTTGATTAGGCCCTTTAATATTTCACTCCTGGCCTTGTTTGTCTTTTCTGCGATGAGCTTTTTGGCAGCCTTTTGCATCTCCTCCCTCAGCTCTGCTCTATCGGTATCTATTTCATCTCCTTTGAAAAATATCTCTTGGAAGCGAGAACGCAGTGTTGGCAAAAGCACGCTTGGATCTTGGAGGGTAAGAATTATAAGCGCGTCTTTGCCTGGCTCTTCGGCTATTTTTAAAATTGCGTTTTGCGCTGCGGGAGTAAGTTTGTGTGCAGACTGAATAAGCAAAACTCTTTTTTTAGAGACAAGGGGGTTGAGGCTAAGAAACTTTGAGCATGTACGCGCCTGCTCTACCCCTAACTTTTCTTGGCTGCCGTCGAATACGAAAAGATCTGAGAAACTTTGGGTTTCTAAATCCCAATCTCCGTGTTCGAGATGACACACAAGGCTGTGGGCAAACTCTTTTGCAGCTTTCTGGCTGCCAAAAAATATATAGCCATGCGCAAGCTGATCGTTTTTTACGAGCGCTTCGAAGTCTTTTTTGATAGCTGCGTTCATTTACTCTAGTATCGAATACTAGCGCTTGTTGAGCAAGGTTCGTTTGTAGGTATCTAAGTGCCCTAAGATAAGCCCAGTTCCTTTTGCTACGCAGAAGAGAGCATCTTCAGCTGGATAGGTCTGCACTCCAGTCATGCGCTTAAAGAACTCGTCGATGTTTCGAAGGTTTCCCCCTCCTCCTGAAACGATGATTCCTTTTTCCATGATGTCTGCTACGAGCTCTGGTGGAGTCTCGTTAAACACGGTCTGTACTGAGTTTGCGATATCTAAAAGAAGTGGTTTGAGCGCTTCGGCTATTTCGTTTGAGCTTACTACTACGTCTTTTGGGAGTCCGGTGGCTATGTCTCGCCCACGGATTTTTGCACTAAGCTTTTGCTTCATTGGGAGAGCACTTCCTATCTCTATCTTTACTTTCTCTGCTGTCTGCTCTCCGATATGCACTGAATACTTTTTCTTTATGTAGTCCATGATTGCTAGGTCGAACTTATTTCCTGCAACGCGAACGCTGGCCCAGCTCACAATACCTCCAAGAGAGATAACGGCAATTTCTGAAGTTCCTCCTCCAATGTTAATAATCATGTTTCCGCTGTGGCTGTTTATTGGGATTCCCGCACCAAGAGCTGCAAGAATAGGCTCTTTTACGAGGTGTACTTCTTTTGCTCCCGCTTCTTTTGCGGCGTTTGTAACTGCACGGCGCTCAGTTGGGGTAATTCCTGCTGGAACTGATACAACAACGTCTGGGCGGATAACGTTTAATCTACCGGTTGATTTACCGATAAAGTATTTGAGCATAGCGCGGGTTATATAGTAGTCGGCGATAACTCCGTCTTTGAGTGGTCTGTATGCTGAAATGTCGTATGGGGTGCGCCCAAGCATTCCTTTTGCCTCTTTCCCTACTGCGAGAACTTCATTTCCTGGCTGGCTGAGAGCTACAATAGTAGGCTCATTCACAATAAAGCCCTTGTTTGGCACGAACACAACGGTGTTTGCAGTTCCTAAGTCTATTCCTATCTTTCGGGTCAGCATTTCTTTATATAGAGGTAGCTTAAATAAGTGCCTGTAGCCTAGCAGAAAAGTCTTTTACTTGTCGAGCGGGCTTAAAACTCGTGAATAATGCGTACTTTCGCCCCAAGCGTATTGAGCCTATTGGCGAGATCTTCGTATCCGCGGTTTATCGAATACACATTTCGGAGCGTTGAAGTTCCTTTTGCCGCAAGCATACCAATAAGCAGGATTGTTGCTGGTCTGAGAGCTGGTGGGCAGGTAAGGTCTGCTGACCTCAGCTCTGTTGGGCCGTTTATATAGAAGCGGTGTGGGTCGGCAAGGATAGTGTCTGCTCCAAGCTTATCGAGCTCGGTGTAGTAAATAGCTCGCTTTTCATATGGCCAATCGTGAATAAGGGTTTGCCCCTTTGCCTGCGTTGCGATAACGGCGAAAAATGGCAGGTTATCCATGTTGAGCCCTGGGAAAACGCTTGGGTGGATTTTTTCCTCAAGCGCCGTAAGCACTGATGCGTGCGTTTTTAAGTCTACGAGCCTGGTGTTTTTATTTTTTGCTTTGTACTCCTTGATGATGTCGAAGTTGAAGCCCATCTTTTTGAGCTTGTAGAGCTCAAGCTCGACAAAGTCTATTGGTACACGCTTTAAAGTTATTGCAGAGTTTGTAACTGCTGCGGCTGCGAGGAAGAACATCGCCTCGGTTGGGTCTTCTGCAAGTGCGTATTCGATACGTTGCTTTATCTGCTCTACCCCGTGAACTACAAGCGTTGAAGTTCCAATGCCTTCTATGCGCACACCGAGCTGTTGTAGGAAGAAGCACAAGTCTTGAACCATATAGTTTGCGCTCGCAAACTTTATGGTTGTTTTACCTGGAATGAGCGCTGCTGCCATAAGAGCGTTTTCAGTCACGGTGTCCCCTGACTCGTACAATACTGTGTAGGCTGGAGCTGGTTTATTTTCTACTGATATTTCGTAGCGATCTGATTTTGTTTCAATTTTTACACCATGGTTTTCAAGCGCATAAAAGTGTGGGCGCACCGTTCTGCTTCCAAGCTTGCATCCACCTGCCATAGGCAGATCAAAACGCTTAAAGCGGTGGATGAGTGGACCGATAAACATAATAATGCTTCGCGTCTTCTCTGCTGCAACGATATCTATCTTATCGAGCTGAATTGGTTTACTTGCATCTATCTCAAGATCGTTTTTAGACCACTTTACCGAAACATTGATACTTGAAAGCACTTCTATAAGTCTGTGCACCTCTTCGATTCGAGGTACGTCTTTCAAAATCGTCTTTCCCTTGTTGAGCAAACTCGCGCAGATGAGGGCAACGGCGGCATTTTTGCTTGTTTTCATCTCTACTTCCCCGCGGAGCTTCCTTCCTCCTTCAATCTGGAAGTTTATCGTCCCCTTACTAATAGTAAGGAAGTCTCTTCCCAGTGCCTTTGATATCTTTACCAGCGTTTCTGCGGTGATGTTTTTCTCTCCCTTCTCAATTCTCGCTACTGCGCTTTGACTTGTACCTACCAGCTTTGCGAGTTTTGCTTGAGTAATATTTTTCTCTTCGCGAATATCTGCGATTAACTCTCCGATCTTTTTAAACTGTGCTTTGCTCATATGATTTTAATATCATATATGATATAGCCTCTTGTGCCTTTTGTGAACACCCTCCCGTGTTAATATGTATATATGAGGTATTTAATACTTTCTTTTATAGGAAACTGCTTAGCCTTCCTTGCGGCCGGCTTCCTCGTTTCTGGCTTTGATATTTCAGGGTCAGCCAAGGCGTTCCTTGTACTTATGGCGTTTGTAACGCTTGTACACATTATTGTGCGCCCTGTTTTGAAGCTTATTTTCAGCCCGCTGATACTTATTACCCTTGGGCTCTTTAGCTTTGCGATAAACGTCATAATTCTCTATGTAATTGACATTTATTCGCAAAATATTAGTATTACGGGGCTAACGGCACTGTTGCTTGGAACCTTGATTATCAGCTTTGTAAACATCTTGGTGAAGCCAGCAAGCCACTAAAAACATGAACATAATTACTACTTTGCAGATAATTACTGCTATCGCGCTTATCATCCTTATTCTTCTTCAGGAGCGAAGCAGTGAGGTAAGCGGAATATTTGGCGGAGGCGGATCTGATGGAGGAGGTCAGTACCAGAAGCGCCGCGGGCTTGAAAAAACTCTTTTCCAGCTCACCATTATCCTCGCGATCTTCTTTGGAGCCCTCGCAGTTGCAAACTTACTTATATAAATATAAAACCTTAAAGAGTAGCGCATCGCTACTCTTTAGCGTTTACTCAAATGTTTTCTCGATTTGTAGCAATACTTACTTCACTAAGCGGCAAGGAGCGGCGCGTTCTTAGCATTTCAGCCTCTGTGTTCTTTGTTTCACTTATTGTTCTCTTTTTAAACATTTACTTTTTTGGAACCCAAGTAGTGCCTCAGAGTGGTGGGGTTTTTGTAGAGGGGGCTGTTGGCCAGCCGAGCGCTATAAATCCTGTATTGGGAAGTAGTCAGGAGATCGATAGAGACTTAGTAGAGCTCATGTTTGCTCGGCTAAGCGATCTCTCTGAGAGTATTGAGCGCAGTGAGGATGGCAGAGAGTGGCGTGTTCTCCTTAAAGAAGGGCTTTTCTGGAGTGACGGTGAGCCGCTTACTATCGACGACGTTATCTTTACTATCGGGCTTATTCAAAACAGAGAGCTTGCAAGCCCGCTTCTTTCAAGTTGGCGCGGTGTTGATGTCGTAAAAACATCTGGGAACGAGGTGCTTATCACTCTCGAAACTCCTTACCGCTACTTTGCAACAACGCTTGATAATCTTCGCCCAATCCCTGCACATATCTTTTCTGGAATTCCTGTTGCAAACATACGCCTTAGCTCTTACAACCTCTCCCCTGTTTCAAGCGGACCATTTCGCTTTGACTCTATGGAGCAAAAGAAGGATGGCTTTATTAATACCTACAGTATGGTGCGCAACGAGAACTTTAGTCTTGCAAGCCCATACTTAAAAGGCTTTGAGTTTCGATTCTTTAATCGGTTTAAAGATGCAGTTGCTGCCTTTAACCGTGGCTTTATCGATGGCCTTGGAGGTTTTGACCCGCTCGCTGTCGAAGACATCGTTGCTCGTCATGAGCTTTTTGAGATATCTATCCCTCGCTACTACGCTATCTTCATGAACGGCTCAAGCCAACCTGCGCTCAAAGAGCTTGCTGTACGTACCGTACTTGCCCGCTATCTTGATAAAGAAAAACTTATTAAAGATACTCTTGACTCTTCGGCTACTGCGATTGATGGGCCAATTCCTTCTTATATAGAAGGGTTTGATGAAGAAATATACAAAGACAGCTCACTTTCACGCTCTCAGGCAAAATCACTTCTTGAGGAAGCAGGTTTTGAGCTTAACGATGAGGATATTTATGCCAAAGAAGACCTCACTCTCACCTTTAACCTTATTGTTCCTGATATTGATTTTCTAAGTGATAGCGCGCGCTTTATCGCTCAGGAGTTTTCAGAAGTAGGCATTCGCATCGAACCGATCGTTCTTTCTTCAAGCGTTATTAGCAGCGAGATCATCCGCAGCAGAGACTACGACCTTATCTTGTTTGGTAATGTTTTGCGCGGGAATGCTGATGTGTTTTCATTCTGGCACTCAAGCCAACGCTTCTACCCGGGGCTCAACTTATCTCTCTACGAGGACAATGAAGTTGATAGTGCTCTTGAGCTTAGCCGCTCCACCTTCGATGATGAGAAGTTTTCTGCTGCACTTAGCACTATTCAGCAAAAAATATATGACGATGCTGCTGCAAGCTTTCTCTTCTCTCCAATCTATAGCTATGCTGTTGGCAGCGACGTAAAGGGTGTTGAGTTTGATACTCTCACCAATAGCTCTGATCGCTTCGCGGGCGCTGAAGGCTGGTATAAGAAGCAAAAAAGAGTGCTCAGGTAAGACTTGCATTTTTCGCCTTTCTCCCGTATCCTGTATATCTATTATGAAGAAATTAATCGTAGCAGTTATCGTGATCGCTCTTGTGATCGGTGCTGGATACTGGATCTTCTCAGGTGATGACGCTCAGGTAGATTCTACCGAGGACGTTGACACCGTAGAGGCTGATGAAGCTTCTGACGAGACCAGCATGACCACCGACGAGAACGCCGATGGCGCTGTAATGGGTGAAACCTCAAGCACCACTGTTGAAGTGGATGCTGAGGCAGCAGCTGAATAAGCTCTCCCCTGAAATATAAAAAGCCCCTCTGGGGCTTTTTATATTGCTTTCAATATTCCTTTCTGTTCTTTTATGAATCCCTCTCTTACTAAGGAGCTTATCGCCTCCTTTGCTCTTTCATCATTTATTTCTTTTATAAACTCCTGCTTTTTTCTGCTTTTCTTCAAAATATCTTTTAGAATTCGCGCTCTTAGTTGGCGCATCGATCCTTCGAATTTTGATTGTTTTGTATAGTGCCTACTTTTCCTGTTTGGATTTTTTACTATCTTTGGTAAGTGAGCCCCATAATCCATAAGTGCAAAGTACCATTCTCGAGGATTTTTTCCATCAAGCGTCTCCTCTATGAGAGGAAATATTTTTGCATCCTCTATGTTGCTTTTGTTTTTGAAAAACTCATGAATAAAAACTCTTCTGATGTTTGTCTCTATAAACACACTCGGAATATTAAAGGCAAATGCTTGAATTGACCCAACAGTGTTCTTCCCAATTCCTGGAAGACTTTGTAAGGCCTCGCTTTCTTTCGGAACTTTCCCGTTAAACTTTTCTACTATTTCTTTTGCGCTTCGATGTAAAAATAAACCTCGACGATTATACCCCAGACCTTGCCACTCTTTTAGCACCTCGCCTTGTTTTGCTGCTGCAAGCTTTTTAACTGTTGGAAATTTTTTAAGAAATGATTTGTACTTATCTTTTACGCGAGAGACTTGTGTTTGCTGCAACATAACTTCGCTTACTAAAATTCTGTATGGGTCTACCGTATTCCTCCACGCAAACTCTCTTTTATTTTCCTTGTAGAAGTTTTTTATTTTGCGAATGAATGCACTCTTTCTTTCTTTCCTCATTTGGCACCAGTATAGCAAACTAAAAAGCCCCAACGGGGCTTTTTAGGTTTATCGCTTTCGGCGCTTAGTGGTGCGCTTCTTAGCGGTCTTTCGAGCTGGCTTTCGCTTAGCAGCTTTCTTCTTAGTAGCTTTTCGCTTCTTTGGAGCAGCTTTCTTCTTAGTAGCTTTTCGCTTGGTAGTTGCTCTCTTTTTAGCTGGCTTTCGAGCTGGCTTTCGCTTAGCAGCCTTTCTCTTTTTTGCTGGCATAATTCCTGTTGTAAACTTTTTTATTGAAAATAAAAATGTGTGCGACCTTTTTTCTCCTCTCAGTAGTAATTTTGCGTGAAAAGTTTTTTTCGTACAATAGTTTTTTGCGAATACTTAGTGGATAACTTTTTTTGTAGCAAAAAAGAAATGTGTTCGCATTTCTTTTTCTTTTCTTTTTTATTTTCTTTTCTTTTTTGTGCGCGCTGTTTTTTTCTTCGTAGTTTTCTTTGGAGTTTTGTGCGCTGTGGTTGCCGCTTTATGAATTTTCTCCCAGCCCTTCTTCAACTCTACGGCGAGTAGTGCTAACTCTTGCTTGTCTACGTTATCTAACTTTGCATATTTCTTCTTAAGATCGTCGACTGCACTGCCATACATTTTCTTTGTCATTTTTTTCGAACTCTTGAGCGCATGTATTGCGTCGCGCTTCATATCGTTTGCCCACTTTGTAACTTTTTTCCTACGCTTCTTCCCCTCTTTGCCTGAGAAGGCGTATACCGCTGCCGCTGCTGCGGCAAGCGCTACCCCGAGACCGATCTCGGCTGCAACTTTCTTTTGTCGTTTTTTCATGTTTTTAATTTTTACAGTTTCTAATTTCGGTATTTGTCCTTATTATAGCAGTGCTATACAATTTTATAGACACTTATGAAAAAGCGGATTTTGACAGGAGATAGACCGACCGGAAGATTACACCTTGGCCACTATGTGGGTTCGCTTGTTAACCGTGTTCGCCTTCAGGATGAATACGATATGTACATAATGATTGCTGACGTACAGGCACTTACCGATAACTTTGAGACTCCTGAAAAAGTTCGCTCAAATGTGAAAGAGCTTTTGCTCGACTACCTCTCTGTAGGCATAGACCCTGAGCGCGTAACTATATTTGTACAGTCACTCATCCCTGAAATAGCTGAACTTACGGTATTCTTCTCAAATCTCGTAACAGTGGCCCAGCTTCAGCGCAACCCAACTGTAAAGCAAGAGATTGCCGACAAAGGACACATATTTAAAAATGGAAATGTAACGTTTGGCTTCCTTGGATACCCGGTCAGCCAGTCTGCTGACATACTCTTTTGCAAGGCAGAGCTCGTACCAGTTGGAGAAGACCAACTTCCAATGATTGAGCAAGCACGCGAGATAGCAAAGCGCTTTAACCGTCTCTATGGTGAAGTGTTTCCTGAGCCAGAAGCTATGCTTGGCGATGTAGCTCGCCTTATGGGCCTTGATGGGCGCAAGATGAGCAAGTCTTTTAACAACGCAATTTATCTGAGTGATTCAACTGAAGAGGTAGAGAAGAAAATAATGGCTGCGAAAACTGATGATAAGGAGGGAATAACTTTCGACATGAAGGCACGCCCTGAAATATCAAACCTTATTCGCTACTATCAGATAGCTACTGGGAAGGAAGTAGAGGAAATAGAGAAAGAATTTGCCGGAGAAACTTCATTTAAGGTTTTTAAAGAGGCTCTCGCTAAGGCTTTAAACGAATTTCTAGACCCTATTCGCCAAAAGCGCGATACTTTTGCTAAGAACGAAGGGCTGCTTGATAAGGTGCTGCGCAATGGAAGTGCTCGAGCAAAAGAAGCAGCTGAAGACACTATGGCGGAGGTAAGAAGGGCGATGAAAATAGACTACTGATATGAGCTACTCCCCTGCTTCAAACGGCATTGCTTTACTCGCACTCTTTTCTGCATTTTTTATTGGGTTTATATTTTTTGTTTTTTCTCGTATCGAAATACAAGTTGGCGCAAAAAACTTGGATAGTTTAGATACATATAGCCAGTATCTGCCTCAGATTGATGCAAACGACATGGGCCTACAGCCACTACACTAAAACACCCGAATAAATTCGGGTGTTTTGTTATAATTCTTTTGGAGGTGCCTATGCCACGAAGTAGAACTCTTCCTCCCCTTCATGAGTTTCGTCGCCGGCTCGCTGAGCTGCGTCGCGAAGCTACTGAGGAAGGAGAGAGGCTGGATCGTCGCGTTAGAGTCGATCCACGCTTTCTGCGGAAAACCATCAACCGGCTACCAAAGCGGTAGTGAAAAGAGGTGCTCATCGAAAAGCCCAAGCCTGAAGCAAGTGAGTTTCGCCCTGCCACACCAGAGGAGTACGAGGCTCGCATGAAGGTTCTGCGCCCTCATACGGAAGCGGCTCTTCGCCAGAGTGCGCGCCAGCTCAAGCTGGGGCCTGGCTTTCTTGAAAAAGCCTTCACGAGGCTTCCGCCGCCCCTCACAGCAAGACCCCCGAAGTAAATCGGGGGTCGCTACTTTTTTAGAGTTTTTTCACGGCTATCCAGATTGGCTTTCCTTCAAGCTCAGTCTGTTTCTCGGCATCGAAGTGCTCAGTCTTTTGCATCTTGAGCGCCTTCGCGTGCACTGCTTGGCAAATTTGCTCTGCATTTTGTTCAAGCAGATCTTTATAGTCTTCTGACGCTATGTAGAGCTCTATTCGATCTTGCATTTCATACTTGGCGTCTTGTCTAAGGCCCTGAATTGTTCGCGCAAGCTCACGTACAAGACCCTCCTCCCTAAGCTCCTTTGTTATTTCGGTATTGAGTGCGAGCCCCTCTTCGGCTTCTAGGCCTGTATTGAACTCTACTCTCTTTACGTTTACTTCGTCTGCAAGGATTTCGATAAGCTCTTGGTTTGACTGCAACTTGCTGTCTTTTACGATAAGAGCGCTCAGTGGCTGGCGGACTTTTATCTTCTCTTTTGCGCGCAGTGCGAGAGCGCTTGCTGCAAGGTTTCGCACAAGACTCATCTGCTCGGACAGGTCGGTGTTTATTTTTTTCTTATCTACCACCGGCCAATCTGCAAGGTGCACACTCTCCTCCTCTCCCTCTAAACTCTGGTAAAGCGCGTCGGCGAAAAACGGCATAAACGGTGCTATGAGTTTTGAGAGCGTAAGTAGGCAGTGGTGTAGCGTTGCACTTGCTTGATCTAGGTCTGCGCTTTCCTTACTTCCTTTTGCTGCTTCTTGGAAGCGCGGTCGAGAACGGCGAATGTACCAGCGAGACATGTCGTCGATAAATTCTTCTACTGCGCGACCTGCTTGACCTATTTTGTATGTATCAAGGCCCTCAGTTACTTTTTCTACAAGAATATTTAACTGCGAGAGAATCCAGGCATCGAGTTGATTTTCTGGCTTCTCTGCAAGCTCGCGCGCCTGACTGCCGTAGGTTTTAAGGAACGAATATGAGTTGTAGATAATGAAATTTACCTTGCGCGCTACCTTTGCAAGATCATCCTCATTAAAGTTTTTGTTCTCCCCTATGTCGTTAAGAGTATATAAGTACCACCGCAATGGATCTGCTCCATATTTTTTTAGCACCTCGCTTGGTTCTATTGTATTACCAAGACTCTTGCTCATCTTTTTCCCATGCTTGTCGTTTATGAGCCCGTGGCAAATTACGTTTTTGAAGGCAAAAGGTTTGCCAAGCAAAATAGCGATGGCGTGGAGTGTGTAGAACCATCCACGAGTCTGATCTATACCCTCAGCTATGTAGTCTGCTGGGAAAGGAAGCTTCTTCAGCAGCGAAGCCGCTTTACGATCTGATACATCTCTTGTCTTCGCCTGTTTATAAGGGAAGCCTTTGCTTGCATACGGCATTGCACCGGCATCGAACCATACGTCTGCTACGTCTTCTACCCTCGCCATCTCTTTCCCGCTCTTTGATTTGAGCTTTATGGCATCGATATACGGTCGGTGCAGGTCAAGCACTCCCTCTTCATTGAATGGTAGGTTGCTTGATTCTAGCTTCATCCACTTTGTGTGGCTTGGGTAGTAGTCGCTCTCAAGAAGCTCTTGATCGCTATATCCTTGGACCGCTCCGTGCAGTATCCAAAGTGGGTCGCCGTGTGAGACGATGAGAATCTTTTTGTCTTTATACTTCTCTTCGAGCTCCTTATAAAAGCTCATTACTCTCTTTCTTACGTCGTTCCAGCTTTCTGCACCCTCTGGCTTCTTTGCGAAACGATCTTTCTTTTTGCCGAAAAACGCGTGGTAGTTTTCGATCGTATTCCAGCTGAGCACTCCAGCCTCAATTTCTTTGAGCCTATCTATGTCTAGAGGTATTACTTTCACCCCTACCTTTTCAGCCACTATGTGAGCTGTGTCTTTGGTTCTCTTGTATGGAGAGGCGAAAATATAATCGATCTTTTCCTTTTTTATAAGTGCCGCTACCTTCTCAGCCTGCGTCTTCCCCTTTTCGGTCAACTCTGAGGTATTTTCTTTGTTTGTTTCTTCTCCTGCTGCGATCAGCTGCTCTACGTTGTGGCGAGCCTCTGTATGACGCATGAGATAGTAGGTATTTTTGTGTACCGCGTGCTTTTTAAGATCATTCAATGACGAAACTATCAGTGTTTCGCGCCTCTCTTCGTCTTTGTCTGCTGTTTGCCATATTGGTAGCGGAGTTCCCCAATATCTATTTCGACTCACTGACCAGTCTTTGATGTCCTCTAGCCATTTCCCGAAGCGGCCGTTTTTGAAATGGTCTGGATACCAGTTAATTCCTTGGTTTCCTGCTACCAACTCCTTTGAGAGCTTACTCATCTCTATAAACCAGCTCTTTCTCACCATATACACGAGGGCGTTCTTACAACGCCAGCAGTGTGGGTATTCGTGCTTTTCTTTACCGAACTTATAAAGCAGCCCTCTTTTATCTAGGTCTTGCACTACGTCTGCATCTGCATCTTTTATAGATTTACCAGCTCCTGGGAAGCCCTCTTTCATTCGCGCATTGTCAGTAATAGTGACAGGTAGGCCTTCGTTTATTCCCATGAGCCTATAGTCGTCTTCTCCAAATGAAGGGGCAATGTGTACAAGCCCGGTACCAGTTTCTGTTTCGATAAAGTCTGCGGCCCGCAGTATATAGAGTTTGTGATCTTTTAAAGCAGTCTTTTGTTCGCGACTGAGCTCAAAGAGCGGCTCATAGCTCTTTCCTATAAGATTCCCTCCTTTCACGCTTCCTATCTTCTCTACTAGAAACCCCTCTTTTTCTGGAAGAGGGTTGTAGCTATAGATAACTTCCTTCGCTCCCGTTTCTTGCTTTGTAACTTCAAACTTTGAGTACTCAAGCTTTTCGCTTAATGCCACTGCCAAGTTCCCCGGAAGAGTCCATGGCGTTGTAGTCCAAACAAGAAGACTCGCATCTTCATCTTTAAGCTTCACCTTGAAGTAAAGGCTCGCATCTTTCGTTGTTTGATAAACACCTGGCTGACCAAGCTCGTGACTACTTAGCGGTGTCTGACAGCGCCAACACCATGGAACTGTTCTTTGAAGCTTTTTTAAATAGCCCTTCTTGTCGATTTGATTAAAGATCCACCACAAGCTTTCCATGTACTCGTTTGAGCACGTCATGTAAGCATTTTCTGTGTCTAGCCAGTACCCGATCTTGGTTGTAAACTCCTCCCAATTATCCTTGTAGCGAAAAACGAGCTCCTTTGCTTTTTGGTTAAAGGGACCTATTCCGTATTTCTCTATCTGGTCTTTGTTGTTTATCTCAAGCTCCTTCTCTACTGCTATCTCAACCGGAAGGCCATGCGTGTCCCACCCTGCTTGTCGTGGTACGTTAAACCCGCGCATTGTTTTGTAGCGCGGAATGATGTCTTTGTAGAAACGTGAGAGCATATGGTGCATGCCCGGCTTACCGTTTGCACCTGGAGGGCCTTCGTAAAATACGAACTCCTTCTTTCCCTTATTTTTATTGAGAGATTTTTCGAATATACCTTGAGCATTCCATTTCTCAAGGACCTTCTCCTCTATCTCGGGAGGAGAAAAGTTGTCTTTTTTTAGCATACGTATGTGTTGCTTTAGCCGCGACACTGCTATTTATCAGATAGCGTTCTTCGGCTGATTTATTAAGTTGTAAAAGATATATGGAGTATAGCCCTAGGACTATATTTGCTCAAGCACCTCGATGCCAAGGAGTGAAAGACCTTCTTTTAGCGTTTGTGCTGTTTTTTCTACTAAGAAAAGGCGGGCTGACTTCCTTTTTTTGTCTTCGTCGGTACTAATGCGGATGTTTTCGTAAAATTTGTTTGCTGTTTTTGCTAGATCAAAAAGATAGCTTGCTAAAAAGCTTGTCACATATTCTTTTTCACATTGCAGGATAGCGCCGTTGAAGTCGAGAAGCTTCTTTGCGAGCGCAAGCTCTTCTTTTTCTGTGAGTAGGCTCAGGTTTTTTGAACTTGGCTTTGCTCCTGCCTTTGCTGCTATACCTCTGAGTCTTGCATATGAGTACTGTATGTATGGCGCGCTGTCGCCATTGAAGTCGAGCATCTTGTCCCAATTGAAAGTGATGTCGCTTGTGCGGCGCTCTTTGAGGTCGTTGTACTTAAATGCACCAAGAGCTACAACGTTTGCCACTTCGTCTTTTCTCCTTTCTGAAAGCTGCGGGTTTTTCTCTTCTACTATCTTTCTTGTTCTTTCTTTTAGCTGGCTTAGGAGCTCTGAGAGCTCGATAAGTTCACCTTTTCTGGTCGAGAACTTCTTCCCCTCTTCGTTTAAAAGAAGCCCGTACTTTATGTGGGTGTATTCGATACCTTCTAGAAAGCCAAGTTTTTGCGCTATCGCTTTTAACTGCTGGAAGTGAAGCGTCTGCTC
Source organism: Minisyncoccota bacterium (assembly GCA_041389085.1). Classification (GTDB taxonomy): domain Bacteria; phylum Patescibacteriota; class Minisyncoccia; order UBA6257; family 1-14-0-10-44-23; genus JAUYME01. The sequence continues at coordinate 215,889 of JAWKSL010000001.1, forward strand.
GTTTCCCACCACTATTAAAATCTTTTTCGCTTTGTACTTAGATATTCTTTCTTTTAGAAGCTCTAACTCACGCGTTAAATAGACGCTTACGCCGTCTGACTTCTGCAGTAATGCAGTTGGAAGCCCCTCTGCCTCCAGATCGACAACGATCGCGCCTTCGCTTTCTTTCGCTATGCCGTTTTTTAGAAGCCCCTGCACCAGAGCTTTTGTTTTTTTGTCGTAGCTCCCCTCACCCTTTTGAATGTCGAACTTTATATCGAGCTCTTTAAATGTTTTTTCAAACTCAATGAGTGAAACTTTTGTAAACCATTTCCAAAGCTTGGTGTTTTCGCTATCTCCCTCTGTAAGTTTCTTAAACTCTTCGCGGGCGCGAGCTTCTAACTCTTCGCCTCCCTCAGCGTGAAACTTTGTATAGAGAGCAAGAAGCTCTTTGATTGGTTCTTTTTCTACCTTTTCTTTCTTGCCCCACATTTTGTAAGCTAAGATAAGTTTTCCAAACTGAGTGCCCCAGTCTCCAAAATAGTTCCAGCGAGTAACTTTGTAGTCGAGTTTTTCTAAAATGCGCGCAACGGACTCACCAATTATGGCGTTCCTGCCGTGCCCAACGTGCATTGGCTTGGCAATGTTTGGCGAAATGAGCTCAACTATAACTTTTGCCTTTTTGCCCTTCTTAATTGGAGCTTGTGGAGCGAGCTTTGAAAGCTCAGATGTAAGAGCTTTATTTGAGAGAGTGAAGTTTATAAAGCCAGGACCAGCGCTTTCTATCTTTTCAAAAAGACCAGCTTTGTCTGAGCTTTTTAGCTTTTCTATTATCTCAAGTGCTAAATCTCTTGGGTTTTTCCCTTCTTTCTTTGAAAGTATTAGAGCTACGTTGCTTGAATAGTGCCCAAAACTCTCTTGAGCTGGAACTTCAACTGCTGGTGCCTCGTCTAGACCGAGCGTATTTGCTATATATCTGGCTACTTTTTCTTGCATTTCTCTAAGGGTAAATCCCCTTACTACTTTTGTCTATAAAATGAGAACGCCCCGCCGAGACAGTTTGTTCTCGGTCGGGGCTCATGCGTACTCGCTTTCTAGCCAGCTCAGAGCCTGCTCTGCTGTCCAGCCGACAGCATCTCTGGGCAGAGGTACTCTTTGCACCTCTAGCCCGAGGCTTGCAAGGCGATCGTACTCTTCCGCTGTGCAGGGCTCTTGGTAGGCACTGCCTGGCTTGGGCTCTCCGCTTTTGCAGGCAACTACGATGCCAGTGGCATCGTCTTCGAACTCGAAGATGACGTAGTTGGCGTAGATGTCGATCACGGCAGTCTCCTTTCGGAACTGAGGTTATCACTCGCCCCTTTTCTGCGCAAGCAAAAACCGCCCAAAGGCGGTTTTTGAATCTATGTGGAGATGGGGGCGTTGAAACCCCGTCCAAAGAGGTATTTAACAGCGTTCTACAAGCTTATTTACTATTTAGGCCTAGTAAAAGGCACAGGTGATTGAATGGTTTCGAAAGCAGCCGCATCAATCGAGTGCGAAAGCCTCTATCCTTCTGTATAACACCGCTGACTCAGAATGAAGGAACTCCTGAAGCGATGGCGTACGGCTATATTATGCGTATGCTAGAGAAAAACTTTTGGTTCTTCCGAATTATTGTTTTTGAGCCAGTTATGGGGCGCAGGATACGAACTCCCATTAGCTTGAGAAGTTCAAAAATGCGATAAGTTCACAGGAATTTCTGTGAGGCGATGCCGAATAGCGCATCGGTGCACCTGAAATTCTGAAGAAATTATCCATTTTTGAGCTTCCCTTCGGGCAAACAAATTTTGGAAAAATTATTGCGTTTTCTAAGCTCAGCGATACGCTCTGGTATCGCCTCGCTTCTCAAGCCTTAAATTTTTCTCAAAATCTGCTTGCTCAAACTATGAGAGTCCGTGTCCTGCACCCACTAAAGTTAGCTCAGCTTTGCTTGCAACTGTCAAAGAACACTCGATGTCGAAACATAGCATCCCCGTATGGTAAATCTCTCATTGCGTTGGGACTAACAGTGGTTAGGCCGAGGCGCGACGAAAGTTCGGGTAGCACACCCATGCTTGAGGAATAACAATGGCATAGCCGCTGTTAGCCCCAACCCTTTGGGATGTGCTGATTTTGCCTCAATTCTTCGTTGCTCGCTTTTAGAATATCGCCTATATTCCGCAAGCTCGCGCCTTGAATTCAGAAAAAATCAGCTACATCGCAAACGTGATTTTACCATACGGGGATGCTTAATCCCCGCACTACTCTGCTTACAGAGAAGAGCGGGAAGCTCTTTCTACCTTTTATAACGATCCATTCGGCGTTTTACTTCACGCTTTTTGATTGATTCTCGCTTATCTTGCTTCTTTTTTCTACGGGCAAGCGCGAGCTCTACCTTTACCTTGTTTCTATTATTATACAACGAAATAGGTATAAAAGTCAAGCCCTGCCCTTCTTTGTCGAGGAGCACTTTTTGTATCTCTTTTTTGTTCAAAAGGAGGCGGCGCTTACGCTTTGGGTCGTAATCTTCGGGGGTATTTTTAGGCTGATAGGCCTGAATTTCCATGCCTTTTAACACTGCATTGCCCTCTTCAAAGACCACAAAGGCGCCTGCAAGGTTTGCCCTTCCAGTTTTAATAGCCTTCACTTCGTACCCCTTGAGCTCTATCCCCGCCTCAAGCGTTTCTATAACTTGGTAGTCGAAAGAGGCTTTTTTGTTTTGCGCAAATGCCTTGCCCTTTTTCATACTGCAATTGTAGTTTGCTTGATAAATATATACAAACGCTTTATATATGGTATATTCTTGAATAAACATACAATCTTTTGAAACGAGGAAGGCGAAAATTTTCGCAAAAAAACCAATATAAAGTTGTTGCGCGCATGAACAACAACATCCGGGCCGCTGAAGTGCGCGTATTAGACGAGGAAGGTGAAAACCTCGGTGTTATGGAAACTAAGAAGGCTTTAGCGCTTGCAAACGAGAAGGGCCTCGACCTTATTGAGATAAATTCAAAGAGCGAACCGATAATCGTGCGTGTTATCAGCTTCGATAAGTATCGCTACATGGAGGCGAAGAAGCTTAAGAATGCTAAAAAGGTTGCTCGTGAAAAGGCAGACGAACAAAAGCGCGTACAGATCTCTCCTCGTGAAGCTGAGGGAGATTTACGCACAAAAGCGAAAAGGGCTGATAAATTCCTTTCTCAGGGCTCAAAAGTTGAGGTGTACGTACGTATGCGAGGGCGTGAAAATCAGAACAGACAGTTTGCAGCCGAGAAGCTTGAGCAGTTTCTTACCCTCATAGAGGCCGAGCACTCAATAACCTCAAAAAGCACCGGTAAGAAGGGGCTCATAAACGCTATACTGGCTCCGCGCAAGTAGGCCCTTGTCAAAAAAAGCGATTATTGCTACTATAGCTCTCACATTCGCCCCCTATTGGGGCTTTGAATTTTAAACAAGAAACATGGCAAACGCAGCATCAAAAACCAAGAAAACCATTCTTAAGCGATTTCGCGTTACCAAAAACGGTAAAGTGATGCGCCGAAAGATGGGAAGTAGCCACTTTAGAGCAAAGAAGGGGTCTTCTTTGAAGCAGAGTCTTCGCAGTGATGCAAAAACTAACCGCTCTGACGTACGTGCACTTCGCCAGGAAGGAGCTCGCATTTGCTAGTTAAATTTCAATACTAATATGCCAAGAGTAAAAAGAGGAGTAGAAGCTAACCGAAAGCGCCGTAAGGTACTTAAAGCCACCAAGGGATTCATGTGGGGGCGCAAGAGCAAGGAGCACCTTGCGAAAGATGCGATTCTTCACGCATACAGCAACATGTTCCGCAGCCGAAAGATCCGCAAGCGAGACATGCGCGGGCTTTGGCAGATAAAGATCGGAGCTGCTGTAAAGCAAGAGGGAATGAGCTACTCACGCTTCATCGATGCCCTTAAGAAGAAATCTATCGGCCTTAACCGAAAAATGCTCGCAGATCTTGCTGAGCACCAACCAGAAGTGTTTAAGAAAGTAGTTGAGAGCGTAAAATAAAATAACCCCTCCGGGGGTTATTTTTTTGTTTCTTGTGTCTTTTGCTCTCTATTTTTTCTTCGGAAGTTTACAAGATAGTTGTTTGCCTTCTCGAGGATCTTTACGCTGTCTTTGTGCTTTCCAAGCATCTTCTTTGCTTCGGAGAAGCTGAACCACCCGTAGCCCTGGTGCTCTTCGCTTAGCGTAATTTTACTCTGATGTGTTTGGGCAAGGTAGAGAATTACTACTTTAAATATATTGTCCTTTCCCCTCTTGTAGTGGAACTTCTCAAACGCCTTAAAATTTCCTACAAGTCTGAGTTCATTCTTCTTTAGCCCTGTTTCCTCTTGGACCTCGCGTATTGCTGCCTGCCAACTACGCTCGCTTGCTTCGAGCTTCCCTTTTGGGAAGTTCCAGTATCCTCTTCCATGGTAAAGAACAAGGAACTTTGTCCCCTCCTTTGATTTTCGAAACACAATTATACCCGCAGAGACAACTTTACTGCCCTGCTTTTTCACTCCTTGCCCCTGGCCTGGCTGGCTTTGGGGGCTTTTCTATTTTGCATTAGAGTCTATTCTAGCAGTCTTACTAGGAAAAGGTAAGTACCCCGTTTTCTGCATCTACAGCGAGTATTTGCCCAGGCTTCAGCTCTCCTTTAAGCATCATTGTGGCTACTACATTCTTCACCTCTTCAGAAATAGTGTTCTTTAGTGGGCGCGCTCCGTATACTGGGTCAAAGCCCTTTTCTACCAATACAGTCATAGCTCCTTCTGAAACGGTGAGAGAAATAGTGTGCTCGTTTTTCAGCTGCTCTGCGAGCCTTCCGAGCTCCAAATTCAATATCTTTTTTGTGTCTTCTTTTGAAAGTGGCTTAAAGGTAACTATTTTTGAAAATCTATTTATAAGTTCGGGCTTAAAATATTCTGTAAGCCTTCCCTTTACCGACGCCTCAACCTGTTCTATACCCTGCCCTGCCTCAAGACTTTGTTTTATAAGGTCTGAGTGTGCGTTGCTTGTCGCTATGATAATTGTGTTTGAAAAGTCTATTGTGCGTCCAAGATTGTCTGTAAGGCGCGCATCGTCTAACACCTGAAGGAAAAGGTTTAGAATGTCGGGATGAGCTTTCTCAAACTCATCGAGAAGTATAAGCGCGTACGGAGAAAGCCTTACTGCCTCGGTCAGCGCTCCCTGAACTGCTCCATCTGGGCTACCTATAAGGCGATAGGTGGACTCTTTTGTTTGATACTCTGACATATCGAAGCGCTTCATCGCTCCCTCACTACCGAACTGAATTTTGGTTAGTATTTTGGAAAGCTCTGTCTTTCCTACTCCTGTTGGGCCGATAAATAAGAAGCTTGCTATTGGCCCTTTTGTGTTTGCAATCCCTGCTCGATATTGGCGTAGTGCATCTGCTACAGCTTTTACCGCCTGCTCTTGATCGATGTAGCTTTCGTGAATTGTATCTTCGAGAGCAACGAGCGACTGTGCCTCTTTTTCTTTTGCTTTTTTGAGTGGTACGTTCACCTGCTTTTGAGCTGTATTTACTACATCTTCCTCAAAAAGCTCCTCTCTCCCCTTTTCTTGCACATCTGCGAGCGTTTCTTTAAGCAATGCAAGGGCGCTTTCTGGTAACATCTTCTGCCTAAAGTATCGCTTCGCAAGAGAGACTGCCTTTCTTAGGGCTTTTAGGCTTATCGTTATCGGACTTTCTTGTTCAAGGATTAGCGACTGATAACTTAAGTAGTGAGAAGCCTCCTCTTCACTCATTTCTTCTACATTTATTACAGAGAAAGCCTCTTTAAACTGACTGTTTTCCTCTAGCTGAGACTTAAACTCTTTTGGATAGCTTGATGCTATTAGTGCGAAACTTGATTCCTTCAGCTCTGGAAGGAGTGAATCTGCAAGGGTTAAGCTCATTGAGCCCTGAGCTTTATTAAGCGTACTGATTTGAGGAATGTAGAGAATAATGTTTCCGGCCTGCTTAATTTCGTTGAGCAGCTTTTGCATGTATTCCTTTGAATGCTCTCCTGTATTTATAAGGGCTGCCGTATCAAGCTGCACTAAACGTTTATCAAAAAGCTCGTGAGGTACTCTGTCGCTGTTTATTTGTAGTGCTAAATGTTTAACAAGAGAGGTTTTCCCAACGCCTGGCTCACCAACAAGCAACACGTTTGCTCCCCTGCCCTTTGCAAGGAGGTCTGTAAGCCTGTCGTATTCATTTACATGTCCGATAAGTAGGCCTTCCCCGTGGGCTCGCACGACATCGGTAAGGTCAGTGCTGATTTGATCAAGGGTTGGGGTTGGTCGCGCTGTCCAGCTTCTGTTCATGCGCTTTTCCTTCACTTTATATCTGCGCGCAAAGAAGTGGCGCTTTGGATTTTTCTTTTTTACTGAAAGAATGCTTGCGAGCTCTACATCGTGCGCATTTATTTCAAACAGCGAATAGAGCTGGTCGAGCTCGAAGTCTTTTATGTACCCGAGCGCTGCAAGCACGTCTTTGTTGCCAATGCTTGCATCGAAGTGGTTTTGGGCCCTTTCAAACCCGGTTTTTATGAGCTGATCTCTCTGAGTATGAAGCTTGTCATGGCGCACTTTTTTGCTTGAACTTTTTTGTAAATATTCTTGCAACTTTGCTGCAAGCCTGTCGCTTTTTACCTCAAGACGCTCGAAAGCTCTCTTTGTATCTGCCTGGGTAAGCAAGACATTAAGCACTTGCAAGTTAAGGTTGGTGCTCGAAATTCTTGCTCTTGTTTGAGCACGACTGAGCAGTCGTATTGCTCTTGGGCTTAGATAGTCTGCTGCATTTACCTCCTCGCCTTCTCGCTTCAATCTTGCAAGGTTTTTCTTCGACTTGTGCATATGACAAAGTTCGTCGAGTAGGAACAGCGCCAGCATGAGAGCTACAGCATTGAGCCCTGTAAGGCTTGAAAGTGTAAATACGACGACAAGGGTTATAAGTGCTGAGTAGCTCATCCAGCGAATTAGGCGCACTATAAAGCGGCTCGTTGTGTTGAGCCCTAGATACCTACTCTCTGCTTTTACTACTATCTTCCCCATATTCCCCAAGAAATAATCGCTATTGGCAAACTAATAAATGCAATGTAGGCGCTAATCCATAGGAGGGAAAGAAAGGTATATAGAAGCACTCCCACAACTATTCGGATTGAACGAAATATAAAACCTAAAATGTAGCCGATGATCGAACGGTCCTGGTACATTGGCTGGAATATGTACTGAGCACTCGTTCTCACTGCAAATGTTTTGTCGAGTTGCCTTAGCAGTGTGTGTAGTTTTTCGCTTAGGAAGAAAAAGCTGTCCTTATACCAGTGCGTAAAAAAGCCCTGTATTTTCTGCCCTAAAGCTGATGCAAGATATCTCAACAGATCCATTGCACCTATTATATCAGCTTGGGCCTTTAACGGGTAAAGCGCGTTATTGTTATTTCTCCTGGATTTACGTCGGTTAGAGCGTCGCTGAACTCACACGTTCCTCTCTTTTGGAATACGATCGAGAATTCTTGATTTAAGACGAGCGGCTCTGGAGCGGCAAACCCTAAACATGCACCTTTGTTTTCTGCCGCCTCTGAAACTGGCTGGTGTAGTATTGTGTCTACGTTTCTAAACGTAACTGTGTCGAACTGCTCTACTTCTAAAATCTCTGGGATAAAGCCTTGGCGAGTTATTTGTATAAGGTGCTCTTTACCAGTAGCTATAAGCTCCTGCTCTCTTTCCGGGCTTAGCGTTCCAAGATTTATAAAGAGGCCTTCGCGCATATATGGCGAATAAAGAAACCAAATAGCGAAGAAAAGTACTCCAATAAGCGCTAAGAGTGCGAGAAATGTAAATCCTTTTTCTGACTTCATATCAGTAATATAGCACGGCTACACTCTATAAACTTTCTGCCCTACCTGAACATGTGCTGCTACTTTTACCCCTATCTCCTGCCCTGGCTTCGCTACTTTTATCTGCTCGTGGTTGAATTGCATAGAGCTTATAAGCTGCTCTGCGCCACCTTCAAACTGAAGTTTTTGGCCAAGCTTAAGTGGCTTCTCTACTTTTAGGATTGCAACTTTAATTTTATCGAAAAATGCGGTTACTTCTGCAACTATCTCTTTATGGTTCTCTTCTTTCTTGGGCCTTTCTGCTTTTAAAGCTTTTTTGGGAGCACTTTTTTTCTTTACTGGCTTTGCAGCGATCTTTTTTGGCGCCTTTTTTACTGGCTTAGCCACCACTTTCTTTTTCGGCTTTAGTACTTTTTTGCGCGCAGCAGTTTTACGCCTTCGCTTTCTCATAAAAGCAGGCGACTTTAGGTCGTTTGGGTCTATTGGCATAGGTATTTAGTAGAGCTTGCCACTCTCCTCTTTGGAGTAGCTGCCTTTGCCTCTTTTAGGAGCTTCTCAACCAAGTCTTGTAATTTCCTTTCGAAGAGTACGCGCGCGTGGCCTTTTCGCGTTTCTTTAAGAATATCTTTAGTGAGAGTAGAGGTGTCTGTGCCCATGTCGAGAATACCGACTGGCTTTCCCTCTACTGCTGCGGTTGTTATCTGGTTAAGTGTTCCGATTTTTGAGCCGATAGCGATAAGAGCATCTGCGGCTCTTGCAAGGAATGAATCTGCTCCTGCATGCCCTTGGCCGGTATAGATGATAATGTCGTGGTACTCAGTTGGGAGGCCGTACACTTGTGTGTGCTCTTTTAGCGATTGAGCTGGAGATACTCCTATAACAAACCCGCCTGCCTGCTTTGCTCCTTTTGCAGCCCAATAGCTTATGCCGGGCATAACTGGGGTCATTAGTACTGCATTGTGTGCAGCCACAAGCTCTCCGAGCTCTTGTGCGAGCTCAATGCTCTCCTTTCCTTTATGCCCTGTCTGCGCTGACCCTACGATTGCTACGGTGTGCTTTATATAGTTGCGCATAAAAAGAGAAGCTGCTGGGCTTTTAAGCTTTTTCTCAATTTTCTTTTTTGGCGAAGACTTCTTTGGCATTTGCTATTTAGTATAACAAAGGAACGAGCGAAAGAGTTAATAGCTATCTGTTTACAGTTCTACTGACTGACCAGGGCGAGGAATCTCTGTTTCAAATCCGTGAACCTTTTGCATTTGCTCTGCAAGCGCTTGCGATGAGGCAATCTCCCCTTGCACTACATACATTTTTTTCAAACTACCTTTTAGTGGCTCTGCCCATTTGAGAAGCTGAGATTGATCTGCGTGAGCACTGTACCCTCCGATAGCTTTTACCCGTGCTTGTACTGACACTTTTTCTCCCATGATGTTTATTTCTTTTGCCCCGTCTAAAATCAGGCGGCCGAGCGTGCCCTCTGCTTGGTATCCAAAGATAAGGAGTGTAGAGTGCGGGTCTGGTAGATATCGCTTTTCATGGTGGAGGATGCGCCCTCCGTTGCTCATACCTGAGCCGGCAATGATTATTTTTGGTCCTGGAACTTTGTTGATTGCTTTTGATTGCTCAGTCTGAAGAGTTTTTTGCAGCAGTGGAAAGTCGAAGATCTTTTCTGGTGTCGCAAACTTTTCTTGGAGCTCTGGCTTAAAGTAGCCTTTGTACTTGTTATAAACATCGGTGAGCTTTATCGCGAGTGGACTGTCGAGGAATATTGGCACTCGCCCGAGCTTGTGCTGTTCAAACATGTCTTTAAGTTCGAGCAAGAGAGCCTGGGTTCTACTCATGGCAAATGCTGGAATTACAAGCGTTCCCCCATTTTTAATAGAGCTTAAAACCACCTCTTCGAGCTTTTGCCTTCTCTGCTTTAAGTCTTCGTGAATGCGGTCTCCGTACACAGACTCGATAAAGCAGTAATCTGCTTTTGTTACTGCGGTTGGTGGGCCAATGAGTGGTGCTGGCGTGTTTCCTAGGTCTCCCGAGAAGAGAAACACCTTCCCTTCTATGCGAAATTCAATACTTGCGGAGCCAAGAATGTGGCCGGCGCTGTGTAGCACCACCGTAGCTCCTCCTACTTTGTGCTCTTTTTCATACTCAAGCCCCTCCCACATGTGCATGAGCTGCCAGACGTGGTCTTCTTTGTAGGGAATTTCGTATTTTTTTCTTTCAGCCTCTCTGGCTAAAAGGTGTTGGCTATCTAGAAGCAAATATTCTGCGAATTCGCGCGTTGGCGGAGTTGAATATACCTTGCCCTTGAAGCCCTCTTTTACGAGCTTTGGTAGAAGCCCGGTGTGATCTATGTGTGCGTGAGTTATAAATACCTCAGATATCTCACTTGGGTCGTATATAAATGGTTCGAAGTTTCTTTCTTCGCAGAACTCTGCGCAGCCTTGAGAAAGGCCACACTCGATGAGAACTTTTCGCACTCCGTTCTTTTGTGTTGGATCTTTATACTCAAGGAGATAGTTTGCGCCGGTAACTGCTCGGGCGCCCCCATAAAACGTAATCTTCATATACAAATAATACCTTATAAGCGAAATGCTTGCATTTTAAGAGCTCTGCCCTTATTCTTGCCACTGTCAGCGTTTGGCCTGACTGGAGGGTTTCCCGTGGTAACCAGTCTCATCACCTTAGTCGCTTCGGTTCTCTTGCTCATCTGGGCGATGTGGACTCTGAACCGCAAGGCGAAGTCCTGCAAGTACGAGTCTGCCTTTCTTGCAATGGTCGCTGTGATCGTTGCAGCGATTGGCATCGCTGCTGGGTGGTCGAAGACATGGAGCCACATCAGCCCCAACTCCCACCAGAACCAGCAGAAGCAGTCCGAGTAGACGCAGCACGGCCCCTTTCTTTGGAAAGGGGCCGTAAACATTTTATACTTCTTTCAAAATTCCTCTTATTATTCTTGCTTCCGACCACGGGAGCTTGGCTCCTTTCGGCCCGTAGTAGTACTGCTGGCTTCCCATACCGGTTACTGCTACTAAGTCACCCTCTTTGGCGGTTTTGAGTGCGTGCTCTATAGCTTCTTTTCTGTCGACTATCACCTCTACCTTTTCCGCGCTGCTCATACCGCCTTTTATTTCTTCAATAATTGCTTTTGGGTCTTCGTCGTAAGGGTCTTCACTGGTAAGGACTATCTTTTGGCAGTATTTTTCTGCTATCTGCCCAAACTCTGGGCGCTTCCACTTGTCTCGGCCTCCTCCTGCGCTTCCGAATACGCAGATAAGATTTCCTGCTGACTTTTCCTGCTCTTTTCTTAGGAAAGAGAACACACTTTCAAGACTGACTGGTGTGTGTGCGTAGTCAACTATGGCGTGCACGAGCTTTTTGCTACCGTCTTCTTCTTTTATATAGCCGCTATATGCCTCGAGCCTTCCTGGAACTCCCTTAAATTCTTTAAATGCTTTATATATATGTTCCCAGTCTACTCCATAGCTCTCTGCTATAGCTGTAGCGAGTGCAGCATTTGCTAGGTTGAAGTCGCTCTGGAACCACTGGCTGAGTGTGTTTTGTTTTAGGCGCTCTCTGAGTAGCCACTCTTTTGAGAAATCGATTACCTTCCCTTTTAGCGCTACTGCTGCTTCGAAGTAGGAGCTATTTTCTTCTTTCTTATTAATGAAGAATAGTGGTGGTGCCTTGTGAGGTTCATTTGCTACGTAGCGGAAAAAACTAACTTTTGCGCCACGATAGTTCTCGAACGATCCGTGCCCCTCAATGTGCTCTGGGTGTAGGCATGTGAGAGCTGCGGCGTCGAAATCTATGTAGCGGTGCCGGTTTTGCATAACCCCTTGCGAGGTTACCTCTACTATTGCTACCTTGCACTCTGCATCTACTGCTTCTTTAAGGAATTTTTGAATGGCGAGCCTGCCAGGCATGGTGTTGTCTGATGCTTTTACGTGTCGCTCGTTGCCAACTTTTTTGTGCACGCTTGAAAGTGCTGCATTTTGAATACCGGCGCAGTCAAATATTTCACTAAGGAGCTCGATTGTTGAAGATTTACCTTTTGTTCCGGTAATGCCGATAACGTAAAGCTTTCTGCTCGGATTCCCGTATAGCTTTGGGCCTACCCATGCAAGAAAAGGGTGCCATATTTTGTTTTTTATCAGCTGAAGCATATTTATTTGAGAACTTTTTTGTTTACGTGCTGCAGGGCAGTGCGTAGGCGTTCATTAAAGTTGGTAATTTTGGGATCAATTTTAGAGATAATGTCGCGAGCGTCTGATTTTGAGTATCCAAGAGAAACGAGTGTATCTTCTAAATCAACATCTGCTTGAAGCAGGCTCACCGTACGCGCACTATCCTCTACTCCGAGCTTACCTCTAAGCTCAAGCGCTATTCTTTCTGCTGTCTTTTTTCCAATTCCATTGGCTTTTGCGAGCAGCTCTGATTTTCCTGTGTCTATTGCTGCAACAAGACTGTCGTAGTTTGCTACCGACATAATAGAGAGCGCTCCTTTTGGACCAACTCCATTTACTGATATTAGAGCCTCGAAAAGCGATAGCTCATCTTCACTATTGAAACCGAAAAGTTCGAGCGCTGTTTCGCGCACGTGCAGGTGGGTAAAAATTTGGACGCTTGATTTAAGCGATGGAAGCTTCTCTATAGAAGAGGTTGGCATAGCTACCTTTAGGCCGAGGCCGCCAACGTTTATAACTGCATATTTGCCTGTTTTTGCTACGAGCTCTCCGGTAAGGGTATGAATCATGGGGTTTGTATATAGCTATAGTTTATTGGAGCTAGAGTGAATAGTAAAAAGCTTGCATTTTCCTCTGGTTTATTCTACTATTTGCCCTACACATGCCCGGTGGGACAAATTGGCCCTAAGGGTGTAAATATTAAAAAAGTGATTATTTTCTGGATTGAGGCAGAATGTCTTGTCCAGGCCAATTAGTACCACCGGGATGCCAAACGTAAAAGCAGCTAAAAAGGACCTTAAGCAAACAGCGGTGCGCACTGCGCGCAATCTTGCTGCGAAGAAAGAGCTTAAAGAGACCATAAAAGACTATAAGAAAGCTCTTGAGGCCGACCAAAAGAAGGCTCAAGAACTTCTTCCTACTGTATTTAAAAAGCTTGATAAGGCAGCTAAAAACAACCTTATAAAGGAAAATGCGGCATCTCGAATGAAGAGCCGCCTCAGCCGAAAGCTCGCAGTTAAGTAAAGTAGAAACCGCCCGGAAGGGCGGTTTTGCATTCTTGGCTCACACTTGCTAGCATTGCCCTAGATCTACCCCCCCCTACCGCGAAAGGTTCCATACCCATGGACATTCAAGCGATCACTCGCCTTATCTTTGAGTCTGGCACCTTGCGCGGCACTCCGCGTTCGCATCGCCAGCTCCTGCTCACACGCGACGACAGCGACAACATCGCCGCCCACTCATTCCAGGTTGCCGTCATTGGCTTCTTCCTGGCCCACCTTGAAGGAGTTGACCCCTACAAGGTAGTGGTGATGTGTCTCTTTCATGACCTTGGGGAGACGCGCACTGGAGACAAGAACTGGGTTCATCGCCCCTATGTTGTTGAGGATGAGCCGGCCATCGTCCGCTCCCAGTTTGGGCCTTTTGAGGAGATTGGGCTGCCAGCCCTTATGCTCGAACAGCTCGAACACAAATCTCCCGAGGCTCGCGTAGTCAAGGACGCTGATGTGCTCGGGCAGATCTTGCTACTTCTTGAGTACGCGCGCGCCGGAAACAAGGAGGCCGAACAATGGCTTGGTGGGCGGACCGAAAAGCGCCCCTACGCCTATGTTGACTATCTTCGAACCCCTTCTGGGCAAGCGCTTGGTCGGTCCCTCTACGACACACCGGTGAATGACTGGTGGGCGCAGCTCTATAGCGGCGAGAAACGCAAGAAGTAACGCATTGGCGCCTTCCTAGGAAGGCGCCTTTACATTTCTAGCTTAGGACTATGTCGAGGAGAACCTCGGGATATTCTAGCTTCCCCGCCTTTATAAGCAGGTCGTAGTTTGCCATCTTTTCCTTTGCTTGTGGCGCGGAGAGCGCAGCTATCATGTTGAATATAGCTGCTGGGTCTTCGTTTTTAAGCAAGGTGTTTAAAATTTTGAGTTTCTTCTCTTGCGGGAGTGAGCCTCTGAGTGCGTTTATACTTGGGAAGAAATCTAGACTTTCTTTTATATTTAGCCCGTCTTTCGCTCCGAGGGCCCACTTCTCTATATCGTTTGTTGTTGCAAAAAGATCACCTCCATTTGCTTCTATAAGCTCGGCAATGTGCTCGTCTGAAATTTTAAAGTCTCTTTTTTCGGCCTCTTTTTTAATAAAGGTTTTTAGTTGAGCTCCTTTTAGCTCTTCAAATTCTTGCGATATAGCTGGCTTTGTAAGTAGAAACTTGAACTTTGCAGGAAGTTTCTTTTCAGAAACTACTACCAGGGTAGTATTTTTATCTTCGAGGAAGTTTTTCAAAAACTTTGTGGTTTCTGTGGGGCCTTTTTCTATGTCGAAAACTACTGCGAGCGTCTTCTTCGCAAAAAGGCTCGTGTCTGAACAGAAAGTGAGTAGTTTATCGAAGTCGTCTTTTGCACTCAAAGCAAAGGTTGCGTATTTACCCTGGGGATTTTTTTCTTTAAAGCTTGCTACAAGCTCAGCTGTCTTCTGCTGCCTGCGGTAAGCATCTTTTCCAAATAGGTATATGAGCATGCTCGTCTATTTATAGGGTAAGGATAGCCCAGAACTAATGCGTAAGGCAAAGCCTGGCTTTGCTCTAGAGCTAACTCTAGAGTTAGCTCTAGAGCAGTGTGTGGAGGCTTGGGTTTTTTGACAAAAATTTCTTTTTGTTTTATTTTTGGATAGAGAAAAGTGCCTTAAAAGGCGCTAGAAAGGAGGCCTTGATGCGAAACTGCCTTGCGTACATTTCGCGGCACTGGGGAGAGCTCCTTCTGGCGCCCCTCCTCGGAGCTCTCAATCTGGTGTACGCGGCTCACCAGGATGTGCCGCCTTGGCTGCACAAAGTGCTATGCATCCCGGGGTGTGTGATCCTCGCAATCCCTCTCGTCCTCATCGATGACCTCATCGTCTGGAAGAGAGAAAGAGCGCTCCAGAAGACTCTCGATGTCTTCAATTGAGCTCCCCGCCTGACCCCAGCGACTCGTAGTCGCTGGGGTTCAACTTTTTTGTCTTGTTACGTAGCAAGCTAGGTAACATGCTCCTGAGCAATGTAAGGAGCAGCTCAAAGAACTAATCGGATCCCTCCCTCTGCACTATGCCAAGGCATAGCATGGAATGCTGGTGAGGGCTTTCTAAAATCTAAGATCGAAAATCTAGAATCTATTTTCTTTGCTTTGCGGCTTTTATAAGCCCGCTAAAGAGTGGGTGTGGGCTTAGTGGTCGGCTTAGAAACTCTGGGTGAGCCTGAGTTGCTACAAAATATGGGTGGCCCTTTAACTCAATAAACTCCATAAGTTTCCCATTTGGAGATTTGCCTGAGAAAATAAGGCCTTTCTTTTCTATCTGCTCTACATATGCGTTATTTACTTCGTAGCGGTGGCGGTGGCGCTCGATAACGCGTGGCTTTTTATACAAACTTTCGACAAGGCTTCCTTTTTTGAGCTTTGCTGGGTAGTTTCCAAGACGCATTGTCCCGCCATAGTGCTTCTTTGCGAGCTTTTCTTTTTGGCTTTCCATAACGTCTATTACTACGTGTGGAGCTTTCTTATCTATCTCTGCAGTGTGTGCGCCCTCAAGGCCGACTACGTTTCTCGCGAACTCTACAACTGCAAGTTGCATGCCGTAGCAAAGGCCAAGATATGGGATCTTGTTTTCTCTACAGAACTTTATAACGTTTATTTTCCCCTCTATCCCCCTGCTTCCAAATCCTCCTGGCACGATTATTGCGTCGCACTTCTTAAGTTCTGCGAAGCTTGCCTTTTTGTTTTCAAAATCTGAACTATTAAGCCACCCTATTACTGGCTTAAGCTGCTTTTCATAGGCTGCGTGCTTTACCGCTTCGATAACAGAAATATATGAGTCGGTAAGAGTAAACTCTCCCGTAGCAAAATACTTCCCAACTATTCCTACCGTAACTTCGCCTTTTGGATTTTTAATGCGAGATACAAAACGGCGCCAATCTGAAAGGTTTGGTTTTCGTTTTCGTAAATTGAGCTTCTCTATTATTCGGTCTCCTAGGCCGTCGCGCTCAAAGTTGAGCGGAACTTCGTAAATACTGTCTACGTTTGGCGCTGAAATAACGTCTTGCCCTTGAAGGCCGCAGTTGAAGGCTATTTTCTCCTTTCGCACCTTGTCGAGCGACACGTCTGCGCGCGCAATAATTATGTCTGGCTGAATTCCCACTGCGTTTGCTTGGCGTACTGCATTTTGAGTTGGCTTACTCTTAAGCTCTCCGTCCTTTTGCAACGGAAGAAAGCCAACTAAAACAAACAGGGCGTTTTGTGGGTTTTTAATTTTGAGCATTCTGTAAGCCTCAAGGAAAAGAATGTTTTGATACTCACCTATTGTTCCTCCTACCTCTACTACAACAAAGTCGCTTTTGTGTTTTGCAGCACTCGCTTCGAGTTTGTCGATAACAAGCATTGGGATTTCTGGTACTACACTTACGCACTTTCCTTTGTATTCTAAGTTCCTCTCCTTTCTTATCATTTCAAGATAGAGAGAGCCTGTTGTCATATAGTCGCTGGTGTAGAGCTCAGTGTTTAGGAAGCGCTCGTAGTTCCCCATATCTTGGTCTGTTTCAAGACCGTCTGATAAAACAAAAACCTCACCGTGTTCGGTGGGGTTCATAGTTCCTGCATCAACGTTTACGTACGGGTCTATCTTTATTGCGCTGACAGAAAATCCACGTGCTTGTAAAATTTTGGCTACTGAAGACGCGGTTATTCCTTTTCCGATTCCGCTCATCACTCCTCCGGCAACGAATATAAATTTGGTTGACTTATCCATGTTCTTTCTCTTGCTTGCTCTACCGCCCACCACTCTTTCTTTGCTGCGTTCTCAGTCTCGATGATAAATTTCTTTATCGCCTGCGCCTTCGCGCCTTGCAAAGAAAATGCTGTGCGCTATCCAAACAAAAAAAGAACACGGACAAATCAACTGTTTCTTTTCCTGCTTTTATAGAGCCTACTTTCCTTCTGACATTTCGGGCACAAGTGCGTGCCTCTCCCACCTACTTTAATGCGTTTGATGGTAGTTTGGCAACTTTGACAACTTTCCCCTTGTCTGCCATAAACAAGTCGCCATTTTGTATACCCTCCCTCCTTTCCTTCGGTGTCGCGAAAGTCGCTTGTAGATGTACCTCTAAGCCTTACTGCTTTGCGAAGTATGCTTTTTATTGCTCCGTGAAGCCTTTTTAGCTCATCTTTGGTGAGTTTCTTGGGGTTTTGCTGCGGATGAATTTTTGCTCTGTGTAAACTTTCGTCGGCGTATATGTTTCCTATGCCTGAAATGAGCTCTGGTTTTAAAAGCGCCTGCTTTATTGTCGGCCCTGAGGTTTTTATAAGCTCTTCAAACTTTTTTAGGGTGAGGTCTGGGCTCAGTGCGTCTATGCCGAGGCTCGCTATGTCTTTTGTAGCGTGTATTTGCCCGACGCTTGCAACCATCGCCTTAGCAAACTTGCGCATGTCTGAAAGTGCGAGCTGCGTTTTATCTGAAAACGTTATGATGAGGTGAATAAATCCGTTGAATGGATCGTTTTTTATCGCTTCTGGCTCTAGGCCTTTTGGTCTTCCCTTTTTTATTTCCCATTTCCCAAAGAGAAGGTGTCCCGTCATCTTTTGGTGTATAAGCAAAAGCTTGTTTGAGCTTAAGTAGACTAAAACATTTTTACCCTTTCTCTCTGCGCGCAATATTTTTTCTCCTACAAGATCGCGTTTGAAGTGGCGAAAGTTTTTTTGCGCCTCTTTTATGTCTGCGTCTGAAATTCTCCTACTTGGGTGTAGGTGGTCGCGTACAAGCTTTGGGTTGTCGGTCCACACATCTTTAATGCGCTTGCCTGCAACCTTTTTATTTAAGTCGTTTACGACTGTTTGCACTTCGGGGAGTTCGGGCATACCTCTAGTTAAAAGTTTGTCTCTGCAAAAGTCAAAGTTTTGACTTTTAGCTCTGCTTGTTTTTAAATATCGATAGATCAACACAGTCCTTAGCTCCATTGGAGGAAAGATCGTGAAAGCTGCAATCCTTTGCCTTCTTGGCGCCCTTGTTGGCGTCTATCTCGTTGGTGTGCACGGCCTCCCTGCAACGAAGCTTGCGCACGTACTCGTGCTAGGAGGCATCGTCCTCGCGGCCGCTTTCTCTCTCCACTTTGCGACTCGTGCGAATTGCGGAGTGCCCATCTGCGACGATTCAGGCGATCCTCCGCTTGGCATTGTCGAGGTCGTTTCGGCTACGCGCGTTGACTTTGATACTATGGGAGTCTTCATCAAGAAACCCAATGGAGAGTTTGATGAGCGCCTCTATCTTGAGGTGAATGAACGCTTGTTTGACCCCGCTATTAGTAAGTTCGCCCACCTTGAGTACCAGGCCCTACCCCACTCACTGACACCTCACTGGCGACGGCTTGCGCTCGTGAGCATCCCTGACGACCTCAGCACTGAGCCCATCGACTTTACTGAAGATGAGCCGGTGGCGCTCCCGCGGGCCGACAAGCCTCACGCTACCGCCCCTAAGGTGCCGTAGTACCGTATCAGCCGCCGTTTGCACATGCGAATGGCGGCTGATTGCTTTTTAGTCTTGCCCAAAGGTGCCCACCTCGCGCTGAGGGATAAGGCCCGAATCTGTAGGAAGCGTAAAGTGGAAGGTAGAGCCTCTACCAAATACTGACTCTACCCATATTTGCCCGCCGTGCTGGCGGATAATGTTTTTCGCTATATAAAGTCCAAGACCACTTCCGGTGGTGTCTTTTTTTGTAACTGTTTCACTGCGGTAAAACTTTGTAAAAAGCTTATCTACCTCGTCTTGCTTAACTCCTACCCCGGTATCTTCAACAGTAATTTCTACAAATGGCGCAGCTTCCTTTTCTTTTATTCTTACTATTACCTGCCCGTTTTCCACGTTGTACTTTATTGAGTTGTCGAGCAGGTTTGAAAGAACCATGGCTATTTTTGAGGCGTCCATTGTTATCTGAATTTGCTTGTCTGGCTTTTCAAAAAACACATTTACCTTGCGCTGCATAGCTACTGGCGCTGCCTCGTCTACAACTTTTTGGATAAAGCTGGTTATCTCTTCTTCCTTAAACTCAAAACCAAAGCGACCCTCCTCAATTTTGGTGACGTCTAAAAAGTCGCGAACTATGTTGCTAAGCTTCTGCGCTGCCTGTGAGCCTGCGGTAAATACACTGCGGCGAGTTGCATCGTCCAAATCTGGCTTTGCAAGCTCTTGGAAGGCCCAATTTATAGCGCTGAGTGGGGTGCGCAACTGGTGGCTTGCTACGGTAATGAATTCGTTTTTGCTTCGCGCGAAATTTACTGCACGCGTTCTGTCGTGGATGATTTTTACAAAAGCTCCCTGGCCGCTTTCTCCGCTAATTGGGATAGTTATAGACTGAAGCTCCATAAACGGATTTTCAAAAGAAAGATTTACTACCTGCGGATACTCGCCTGGTTTTGAAATTGGGTGAATAGATGGGGCAAGCGATGGGAACATAACCTGCCTAAGCAGGGTAAGGCTTGGGTTGCTTGCACTTGTTTGTATAGAAAATATCTTCCCCACTATCTCAGACTCCTTCACCTCGAAAAGAGTTTCGGCTTTTTTGTTGAAATTGAGCACTTTAAAATCGCTATCGTAGGCAATAACCGCATCGTTTAGGTTTCGCACTATTGAGGTAAGAAGGTCGTGTTCAAGGTTGAGCTTTCCTTTTGTTTTTGCGCGGCCAAATGTAGCAGCAAAGAATATCGCAACAAGAGAAGTAAGTAGAATGCCGGCTATTGCTTTAAATATAGCTGGCATATAGATAAGACTGAGCACGAGGAGCGCAACAATGACAAGAAGGGCTACGTAAAAGAAACGAGCGCTTTTGCTTTTAAGAAAAATTTTGGCTTCTCTGAGTATCTTTTTCATTCCTGCTACTAGTATACAGGAATGAAGCGCTTAGTTTGTGAGCGCAAGCGCGTCGAGCTCAGATATAAGGCTTACGAAACCGAGGTGGTTGAAGTAATTCTTAATCTCCTCAATGTTGAGCGGCACTGTCTTTAGGTCTTCGAGACTGTCGGTGTAGATAGGGGCGTTTGTTTCTATGGTTGCAAGCTTTTTTGAGAGTAGCGCTATGTCTTTTTGCCCTTCGAGCTTCTTGGCTATCTTTGGGTTGATAATCACTAGGTTTTCAAAAATTTCTTCTACGCTTCCCCACTCTTTTATAAGCGGCGCGGCACTTTTAGGCCCGATGCCTTGCACTCCCGGAATATTGTCGCTTGTGTCGCCAGTGAGCCCCTTTAGGTCTATTATCTGCTCTGGCTTAATTCCAAACTCCTCTTCTACGAGCGCTTGGTTGTACTGCTTAACTTCGCCCCTTGGGCGGATAAGGTCTACAACTACGTCGTTGTCTTTCACAAGCTGGAGCAGATCTTTATCTCCTGAGAAAATAACTGTTTGTAGGCCCTTTTCGTCTTGGTAGCGTTTTGCGAGCGTACCGATAAGGTCGTCGGCTTCAAAGCCAGCAGCTTCAAAACTTTTAATCTTAAACAAGTCAAAAAGGGTCGATATATTTTCTATCTGCCAGATAAGGTCGTCGTCCGCTTTTGTGCGCGTAGCCTTATACTCGCTGTACTGCTCCGCACGAAAGGTTGGCTCTGGTCTATCGAAGCAGGCGGCAATATACTCTGGGCGCACCTCTTTCCGGATTTTAAGAAATATTTTTGCCAGTCCATAAATAGCGCCTACTGGCTCGTTGTTTGGCCCGGTAAGTGGCGCCATCGCATGGTACATGCGGTGGATAAGGGCGTGGCTGTCTATAAGAAGAAGGTGCTTCATTGGTTAGTATTTTATCTCAAAATTTCGCGCTTCGCCTTTGTGCTCTATTTTCACCCAGATAGCATCTTCTGGTAGTAAATCTTTTGCTCTCTCTGCCCACTCTACGAGCACGAGAGCATCTTTTTCTTTTAATATTTCTTGTAGTTGTAGAGCATTGAGCTCTCCTGTGTCCTCAAGGCGATACGTATCTATGTGGTAGGCCTTCTTAAATCCTTTCGCCTTCTCTTGGTCGAGCTGGTACTCCTTTATAAGAAGGAATGTTGGGCTAATGATTGGCTCATTTACTCCGAGGCTCTGAAGCAGCCCTTTGCTAAAGGTCGTTTTCCCTGCGCCTAGGTTTCCCTCAAGCCCAATAACTACCGCTTTCTCCTGTGGCCCTATCTTTTCTGCCACCTCTTTGGCAAACGCTACTGTTTCTTGTTCTGAATTTAAAATCATTGTATTGGGTTTTCTTTTTCGAACTGCTCAAACATTATCTCCTCTCTGGATTTTGGTATGTTTTTTAGCACATAGAGAGACACTGTGGCAACAAGTAGCCCGAGGAATATTGCTGTTGGCACAAGGGTGTTGTTTGCCTGTACTATTTCGCTTGGAGCGGCGCTAAAAGCGTTTGCTTGGAAAATGTTCTCTTTTATTTCTTGTGTGAGTGTTGGAGTTTTCTCTATTAGCCTACCCTCGAGAGCGGAGCCAGCATACCCAAGCTCGTCTACCACCTCTCCGCTTGGGGTGATTAGATACAAAGTTTCACCATTGTTGTTTAGTGGGAACTTTGAGCCAGCCTCAAACCTTTTCTCCTGCCCCGCCTCTAGCACTCCGGTTAAGAAGTAGGCCTTCCCCGACAGATCTTTAACGTGCCAGCCTGAAAGACTTTGTGTTTGACTACTATTGTTTTCTACTACGAAAAACTCTCCGCTTGCATCTGAGCCTTCAGGGTTTGGGAGGAAGGCTTTGATCTGCATTAGAGGCGCGTAGCTTTTAGGTGCTCAATCCCCGCCTCGGTAATGCGCCTGCCCTGCGGGGTTCTATTAAGAAGCCCGAGGCTTATTAGGTATGGCTCATACACCTCTTCGAGGATACTTTTATCTTCGTTTAATGCTGCCGCAAGTGTTGAAAGCCCCACTGGCCCGTAGTTGAACTTGTCGGCTATAGCCTCAAGCACCCTTCTGTCGTGCGGGTCGAGCCCAAGACTATCTACCTCGAGCATCTCAAGCGTCTTTCCTGCCACTTCAGCGTCTACCGACGCTATGTCGTGCACCTGAGCATAGTCTCTTACTCTTCTTAGGAGCCTGTTGGCTACACGAGGGGTGCGCCTACTTGCTTTTGCAACTATTTTCAGCGCATCTTCTTTTATATCTACCCCGAGAAGCGCTGCATTCCTGCGCAAAATGTCTTCAATATCTTTCTCTTCGTAGTAGTCGAGCTTAAAGCTTGCTCCAAAACGAGAGCGAAGGGGGTTTGAAAGTAGGTTTGGCCTGGTTGTCGCGGCAATAATAGTAAATGGAGGGAGGTCTAAGTTGAGTGTGCGAGCTCCTGGGCCCTTTCCTACAATGAGGTGAAGTTTTCTCATCTCCATTGCAGGATAAAGGACCTCCTCGATCAATCTATTTATGCGGTGTATCTCGTCTATAAATAAAACGTCGTTTGAATTTAAGTTTGTGAGCACCGCTGCTAAGTCCCCCATTTTTTCTAGTGCTGGGCCAGAGGTTATTTTGAGATTTGCTCCCAACTCGCTTGCCACAAGGTTTGCGAGCGTAGTTTTACCAAGCCCTGCACCTCCGAAGAATAGTAGATGGTCGCAAGCATCGCTTCTTTTCTTTGCTGCGTCGATAATAATGCGAAGATTTCTCTTTGCTTTTTCCTGCCCTACGTAGTCTTCCCAGGTTTGGGGCCTTAGTATGGCGTCTATGGCTCTTTCTGGCTCTTTTTCTTCGCTCATTTGCTTTGAACTATACCAGAATTAGGGTTTTTTGAGGACGATTTAGCTTCGAGCCCGCCTAACCGCCCTAACGGGGCTTGGGCGGGTAAAGGGTTGACAAATCTGACATATGTGCTAGTATATGCTGCATATTTGATCTTTCAACATATAAAACGCCCGTTTCGTTGTGGGCTTGGATTAGATACTTAGCACTCGGAAGAGCTGGTTTCGGCTGGCCCTCTCCTCGGTTCTATTCTGGATTCTCTTTTTATAAGAGTCTTTTTAATCGGTATCCCCCCAGGTGCTGGTTGTGCCCACAACGAAACGGGTGTTTTTATTTACTCTAAAGGGCCGGTAACCTTCTCCAATTCGTCGAGAGTGCTCACTCCTGCAACTACTTTTAGCAGTCCATCTTGCTGAAGAGTGACGAGGCCATTTTCCTTCGCAAACTTTTGTATCTCTGCCTCGCCGGCATTTTTTTGTATAAGAAATTCTATCTCTTCTCCCATTTTTAATATCTCGAATATACCTACTCTACCTCTGTAGCCTGTCTGTCCGCATGTAGCGCACCCCCCTTCCTTCGCTTTCATTACTCTTAGCGCCTCTGGTTTTTTAACGCGCTCAGGCAGGGCTGCGATAATGGCTTTTACCTTCTCAATTCTTGGGTCGTTAGTAGCCTCTTCTTTGCAGTTTTCACAAATTTTTCTTATAAGGCGCTGAGCTATTACTATATTGAGCGCTGGGCCAATAGAGCTTACGGGCGCTCCAAGATTTATGAGGCGTGGAATAACCCCGCTTGCTGAGTTTGTGTGCAGTGTTGAAAAAACTAAATGGCCGGTAAGCGCCGCCTGCATAGCAGTGTTCGCTGTTTCGGTGTCGCGAATTTCTCCGACAAGAATCACGTCGGGGTCTTGGCGCATTATTGCCTCTAGCCCACTCGCAAAGGTGTAATTTTTTCTTTTATCTACCTGTGTTTGCTCTATGCGATCAAGGTGGTACTCGATTGGGTCTTCGATGGTAATGATTTTTATCTCTGAGCTCGCAATGGTTTTTAGAAATGCGTAAAGCGTAGTGGTTTTACCGCTTCCGGTAGGCCCAGTATTTAGAATCATGCCGTTTGGCCTTTTAATTTCCTGACTTAAAACCTCAAGGTCATCCTCTCTTAGCCCTAGGTCTTTTAATGTTAGTTGAATAACTCGTGGGTCGAGTATTCGCAGCACGAATGTTTCTCCAAACTCTGACGGAATAGCGCTTACACGAAGGTCGATAGCTGAGTCTCCTACTGAAAAACTAAACCTTCCGTCTTGTGATTTGTTTTGAACGTTTAGCCTAAGCCCTGATAGAAGCTTTATTCTGCTTACTACGAGCTTGTATGCGCCTTCCGTAAGCTCTGCGTTAATGTCTTGTAGCGCTCCGTCTACTCGGTAGCGCACTCTCGCTCCTCCCTTCTCTGCCTCAAAGTGAATGTCTGAGGCGCGAAGAGCTAGCGCTCCTGCCAATACAATCTCGAGCACTCTTCCGATTGATTTTGAATGAATAGCTGACTGTATGCTTTCTGCGATGTCTTCTCTGTTTTTGAATTTACTTGCAAACTCCTCAATTTGAGTATCGATCGCGTCCATGCGACCAGTCGATATGGTCTTCACCTTAGGCACAAACTTATAAAAGCTCCATGCGTAGACGAGGCTATCTTCTGATGCAAGGAAAATCTTTGCTCTGTAGCCCTGGCGCAGCAACTTTTGAACTGCAACTTTTGTTTCTTGCGTTGCAGGGTCTGCTGCGGCTACATACACCTCCTTATTTTTGCTTGCGAATGCAGCAACTTGGGCACTCTTTGCCTCTTGTTCTGGGATAAGAGCAAGGGCCTCGGTTGAGACTGGTAGTGAGTGAAGGTCTACATACCCACTATTCCCTCTTACTGCCTGGGCTTTTGTAAGGCGCTCTTGGGAATTTTCCCAAGCCTTTTTAATTCGCTCGTTTATTTCGTTATTGTTTGAGAGCATTGCAATAATTATAGCGGAATTGAAGCGGATGCGCTGGTTTGCTATGTTGGTACATATGGCTGGACACAATAAGTGGTCAAAAATCAAACATAAAAAAGCCGCTGCAGACTCAAAGCGTAGTGGTTTATTTTCTAAACATATTGCTGCAATATCGGTAGCAGCGCGTGAAGGCGCAAACCCAGAGACAAATGCAAAGCTCCGCGCTGTTATCGACCGCGCAAAGGCGGCAAATGTTCCGAAGAGCAACATTGAGAGCGCTTTGTCTAAGGCTGGGGCCGAGAAAGATCTTGCCGAGCTTGTACTTGAAGCTTACGGACCTGCTGGGGTTGGAATTTTAATAAGCGTTATAACTGACAATACTAATCGCAGTATTTCTGAACTTAAAAAACTTATTGCGGATGCGGGTGGGAAGTTTGCCGACGTAGGAAGTGTGAAGTGGGCTTTTGAACAATCTCAAGACTATCAGTGGGTCGCAAAGTTCCCGCAGACAGTTGATGCTGCAGCTAAATCAGACCTTGAAAGAATTGTTTCTGAGATAGAACAACACCCTGATGTTCAGGGTGTTGTAACAAGCGCTGCTTAGTTTTCTTTTCGTAGTGTAAGTTCTGCTTCGTAAGTATCCCTATCTTCGTCGCGCACCCTTACTCGCAGGGTGTTTTTGGTTTTTAGTATATCTTCGTCGAACTGAACTGTTTGATTGTAGGTATAGCTTTCCTCAAAGAATCCCTGCTGCTCATCGATAAGATTGTTGTTGAGATACACCTTTATCTCTTTTATTTTTTTCTCCAGCACTATGCTCATCTGTAGATTGATTGAGTCACCTGAAATTGTGCCGTTGTTTTCAGGGCTAATAATCACCACTGATTGGTCCTCTGATATCTGGCTTATTTTGCTTGGGTCATACGGCTCAGGTATTGAGCCTGGCGGAATCGTTTGGTTGTACTGGCCTGAGTCAAATCCTGGCACGTTTTCTTTTGCCCATTGATTTACTGAGCTCTCCCAGTTTGCATACTGCGGATCTGCTGCGCGCTGTGGCTCTAGCCCAAGAGGGTTGTTTTTGTCGATGTAGAAAAGGATGTTGTGCACCTGTGGGTAGTCGTCTCCTCCATCTTTATAGTTTACGATTGGCGATCCGTTCAGTATTGGTTTGTCTGTTTGCGGAGCCTCAACTATGGCAAAGTTTTCACTTTCTGTTTCTGGAAGTGCCTCTCTTAGGAATGCGCTCCACATTGGAATAGCAGAGAATACGTATCCCCCGTTTGGACTCATTGGCTTATTGTCGTTGTTTCCTGTCCAAATACCGACAGCAAAGTTTGGTGTATATCCAAACGCCCATACATCGCGGTAGTCATTACTTGTTCCAGTCTTAAGAGCTACGTCGTAGCCTGGAAATACTGTGAGTCCAAGGCTATTCCTAAATAGCCCTGATCGGAGCTCGGCGCTTGAAAGAATGTTGTTTATAAGACGTGGATATTCTTTTGCTACCACTCTTTTTTCTTCCGGCTCAAATTCTTCGAGGATGTTTCCGTCTCTATCTTCAATGCGTAAAATATAGCTTTGTGGGTGGTAAACTCCTTCCTCTGCAAGAGTGGCATATGCTCCTACAAGCTGCTTCAGCGTTACCTCTCCTCCTCCAAGCACCAGAGAAAGCCCAATCCTGTCTTTATCCTCAAGTGTTGTGACTCCAAAGTCTCTTAGGGTTTGAATGACATTGTCGATTCCTGCTATGTAAAGTGTTTTTACTGCTGGGATGTTCATTGACTGGGCAAGCGCAACCTCAAGCTGTACTGGCCCTCTAAATGCAAAGTCAAAGTTTTTTGGCTGGTAACTTTTTGCTCCTGCTGCAGCAAACTCTGTAAGCACATCAAACACAACCGTCTTAGGGGTTAACCCTTTCTTAAAGGCAGTCATATAGGTAAATGGCTTTGTTGCAGATCCTGGCTGTCTTAGCCCCTGAGTGGCTACGTTAAAGTTTCCATCTATATCTTCACTAAAGTAGTCCTTCGAGCCCACCATGGCTAAAATTTGGCCAGTGTTGGTGTCTTGGGCAACGAGCGCAGCATTTGTTCCTCCGTAAAGCTCAGTGTTTCTTTCAACCCCTTCAGCAATTACCTTCTCTGCTATTTGTTGTATGTCCCAGTCGAGAGTTGTTATGACTTTTAGCCCTGAGCGGCGCACAAAATCCTCTCCGTATTTATCGATTAAGTATTCTTGAACTTCTATAGAAAAGTGAGGCGCCTTCAGCGCTCCTTTTGATTTCTCAAACTCAAATTCGTACTCCTGTGCGTCTACTTTTTCTTCGAGAGTTATGTACCCAAGATCGTACATTCGCTCAAGCACATAGTTTTTTCTATTTAGTAGGTCCTCTACGTGTGAACCCCATGGTGAGTAGTAGGTAGGTGCTTGCGGAAGGCTTGCCAAAAGTGCTGCTTGAGGGAGATTTAACTCGCTTGCTGACATATTGAAGTATGTTTGCGATGCTGACTCTATTCCGTAAGCGTTTCCCCCGTATGGAATTTGGTTTAGGTAGAGGTGGAGAATTTCATCTTTTGTAAATTGCTTTTCAAGGCGCATTGCTAAAATGAGCTCCTTAATTTTTCGGATATAGCTCTTTTCTGGTGTTAGGAATGCGTTTTTTGCGAGCTGTTGCGTGATAGTTGATCCTCCTTGCTGCTTGCTGCCGGCCATAATATTTGCCACTACTGCACGTGCAATAGCTGGAAGATCGATAGCTCCATGCTCATAGAAGCTCTCGTCTTCTATAGCAATCGTTGCGTTGCGCACGTAGTCTGGAACCTCGTCTTTTGATATAACCGTTCGACGTTCTTCTTCAAAGAGCTCATACAGAAGGGTTTCTTCTGTTCGGTCGTATATTTTTGTTGACTCGATAACTTGTTGCTCTCCGAGTTCCTGCGGCGAAGGAAGGTCGTAGGTGAAGAAAAGGAAAATTCCGGCAAAAATAATACCGCACAAAACAGCGGTTAAAAATGAAAATAAGAAGATATGTTTCATTATCTTCTTTTTTGTTCCTTCGGTAATAAATTTTCGGCGCTTAAACATGCGCCCAAAGAGGCTCTTCATTTCTTGTTAATACTAGCGCGGGTTTATCTAATTTTCTAGCTTCCTCGCTTTATACTCCATCGCTGATGCGATAGCAATAGCGACTGCGTCTGCAGTATTGTCTTCCTTAATTTCTTCTTTAAGGTTTAGAATTCTTGCTGTTATTTTAGAAACTGCTTTTTTATCTGCAGATCCATATCCGACTACAGTGCTTTTTACCTGCATCGGTGTTAGTTCAACAAGATTTTTTTGAACACTGAGCGCTTGCGCTACTATTACTCCCCTTGCTTGAGCCACCTCGATAGCAGTTTTTTTATTTTTAGCGAAAAATAATTTTTCTACCCCAATTATATCTGGTTTGTATTCTTCGATTATTTTATTTATCTCGTTTTTAATTTCGAGAAGTTTATAGCTTGGATCTTTTTCTTTTATCTCTAAAAGCCCACAGTCTTCTAACGTAAATACCCCCTCATCTCTTACTAACGCATACCCTATTAGAGTACTTCCTGGATCTATACCAAGTACGCGCATCTTAGCTTTCAAGCGGCATTACGATGTAAAACATTGAGTCGTCTCCTTGTGGTTTTATCATCGCTGGTTTTTGGGTTGAGTTTAGACTAAATACTATTTCTTCTTGTGAAATTGACTGAAGTCCTGCTAAAAGATAGCGCCAGTTAAAGGTTATTTCGTTTATATCTTTTCCTTCGCGCTTTACTGGGATTTTATAGTTATTTTCTCCAAGAGATTGAGTACTTGAATATATTTCTAGGAAATTTGTGTCTTCTTTTAGTGAAAGTTTCACCTCTGTTGTTTTCCCTGAAAAGCTACTTACTAGCCGCATAGCATTTATAAGCTCAGATCTGTCGATGTGGAGTGTTGTAGTGAAGTCTTTTGGAATTATTCCTTGATAGTCTGGGTACTCCCCACTAATTACGCGTGAGATAACACTACTACTCTCTGACTCAAATAGAACTTGGTTTTCATCTTTCGCTATTGTTACCTCTTCGCTGTTTTCAAAAACTTTTATAACCTCATTTACTGTCATTAGAGGAATAATCACTCTAAACCCTTCATCGAAAGTCGATTCAAAATCGGTATTGAGAAGGGTTTTTTCTGCGAGACGGAAGCTGTCGGTTGCTGCGAGCTTTAAAATTCCTATTTGATAGTCAAAAAGTATACCTGAGAGCTCTGGTTTAAGCTCTGAAATTTGCGCTGCGTTTATAACTTGTGAAATTGCTGACTTAAGAGTTTCTGTTTTTATCTTTATGTTTTTCTCGCGCTCCTCTATTTTAGGAATTATTGGAAACTCATCTGCTTTTAAGCCCTGAATCTTCGCTTCATAGTTATCGGTTTTCACATTTAAAACCTCTCCGTCTAGCTGGAGTGTTACTCTTTCTGACTGAGTGTTGTTTACGATGCTAAATAGTGGATGAAATGGAATTGTTATCTCCCCTGTTTCAACAACTTTGCATGCAGCTTTTGTTTTTATCGCGAGTTCAAGATTTGTACTCGTGATAGTAAGACTTTTATCTGCACTTAATAAAACATTTTTCAGTATTGGAAGGTTTGAATTTTGAGTTACTGCTCGTTCTGTTTTTATAAGAGCTGTTTTTAAATTGTCTTTAAGTATTATCAACTGCATAGGTTTGGTTATTTAAGTTAAAAAGAATAGTAGTTGTAGTAGGGCTTGTTAATTTGTGGATGAGTTAGTCGCAATGTTGATGAATACTAGTTTAAATTGCTGTTTGGGGTGTGGGTTTCTTGTGGGGAAAACCTTGGTGATTTTGTGAATAACTTTGGATGTTTTAATTTTCCTCCTTTTTTATCCCCACCACTATCCTCTCTATCAATAATTTATACCCACCTTATTCCTTGCCAATATGGTCTTTAATCAGCATTATCTTCTGATTTAAGACTTGGTTTTTCCCGACCTCTTTTGAAATCTTTTCATATGCATAAATTGCTGTTGTGTGGTCTCTTTTACCCATTTTTTCACCAATAGCTGGGTAACTAAGGTTTAGTAGGTCGCGAAGAAGGTACATAGCTATCTGACGAGGCTCTACAACCTCCTTTTTTCTACTCTGGCCGGTGATGTCGGTGAGAGACATATCAAAAGACTCAGCCACCGCTTTAATAAGGGCTTGAGGAGAGATGTTTTTAGTAGGTTCTTGAACTATTTCGTTGATAATTTCTTCCGCTATCTTCGGACTTATCTTGGTGTTTTTTATGTTTTGGTAAAAAGTGAGTCTGTTTATCACCCCTTCAAGCTCTCGGAAGTTCTTCTGAATACGATTTGCGATAACCTGCACTACCTCATCAGAAAGATTTACCTGTTTTTCATCAAGCTTAGCTTTAAGAATTGCAAAACGAAGCTCGTAGTCTGGTGGAGCTATATCTACAATCATTCCCCCTTCGAATCGTGAGCGAAGACGCTCAGCGAGATCGGGCATAAACTTCGGCGGCTTATCAGAAGATATGATTATCTGCTTATTGTTCTCGTAAAGGGCGTTAAAAGTGTGGAAAAATTCCTCCTCAGTTGAAGCCTTACCCATAATAAACTGGATATCGTCGATTATAAGGAGGTCTACAAGGCGATATTTTTCTTTCATAGTGTCCATTCGCTTGTTACGAATAGCCCAAATAACGTCGTTAGTGAATTTTTCACTCGAAACATAACGAACCCTTACTGTATTGTTGTATTTTTTCTTAATCGCGTTACCAACGCCTTGAATAAGGTGGGTTTTCCCAAGCCCTACTCCCCCGTAAATAAAGAGCGGGTTGTATTTTGTACCCACATTATCTACAACAGCGCTCGCTGCCGCGTGGCTGAGCTCATTTGCCTTTCCAACCACAAAAGAATCGAGTGTATAACGCGGATTGAGGTTTGTTTCTGGGTCGATTTTAAACTCAGGGAAGGCTTGTTGGTTGGCGCTTACTACTTGCTTAGCCTCTTTTGCTCTCTTCGCCTTAATTCTTTGTGCAAGTTTTGAGCTATGAACTACAAACTCGATTTTTGTGATCGTTCCATCGAGATTTCTTAGTGCTGCAAAAACAATTTTTGAATATTTGTTTTCAATCCACTCCTTCGCAAAGGTGTTTGGGAGGGCAACAAACCCACAGTTATCTTTTTTCTCAATAAGTTGGGTGTTTTTAAACCACGTAACAAAGTTTGGTTTAGAGATTTGCATTTCAATCTCAGCAAGCGCCTGATCCCACAACCCATTTAGGTCGGTGAGCTCTTTCTCTGCTGTTGTCTGGGCGCTTGTCTGTTTTGGTGACATTGAAATGGTGTTGGTTTTAGCTAGTATGCCTTTGATTCTAATGAAATAGCAAGGGGGGTGTAAAACACTAAAGTTCGGACAATCTGTGAGTAAGCTGTGGAAAACATTTTAACACTTCTTCTCGACTTGAAAAAATTCGGAATACCTTGTATAGTTTGGGAAATTCAAATTTATGAGTCAGACATACAACCCAAAGAAGCGTAAAAGGGCTCGAACTCACGGTTTTCGCAAGCGAAACAGCACTAGCAATGGTAAAAAGGTAATTGCGCGCCGCCGTGCAAAAGGTAGAAAGCGAGTTACTGTATAAAGCCCATGTTGGCGAAGAAATACCGACTTCCAGTTCAATCCACCCTTAAAAAGAGGGCAGAGACGACAGCGCGAGGACGGTATTTTTTGATTAAAAAATACAAAGCTTCTCACTCCTATGCTCGGATAGCCTTTGTGGTATCCACAAAGGTCTCTAAAAAAGCTGTTGAGAGGAACAGGGTGCGCCGTGCTTTGTATAGCGCAGCAGGTACGGTTCTTGATTCCGTTAAGGTATTTGATTATGTTGTTATAGCCTCCCCTACCATGCCTAGTCTTTGCGAAGAAGGTGAGAGTGCTATAGTTAATGAACTTAAAAAACTACTATAATGAGCAATTTATTTCACATACTACTTATTCAGCCGCTATTTAACGCCCTTATTGGCTTTTACAACACCATCGCTTTTAGAGACATGGGGCTTGCTATCATCCTTCTCACTATTGCGGTGAGATTTGTGCTTTATCCCCTCTTTTACCATGGGCTTAAAAATCAGGCGATGATGCAGAAAATTCAGCCTCATATAGAAGAAATACAAAAGAAGCATAAGGACGATAAGGAGAAGCAGGCGCTTGAGATGATGGCGCTTTGGAAAGAGCATAAAGTAAACCCTTTTTCAGGGTTTCTCCTTCTTCTCGTACAGCTCCCGATAATTCTTGCTATCTACCGCGTGTTTCTTGATGGAGTGAGTGAAAAGGCTCTCGAAGGACTCTACTCCTTTGTTTCAGCGCCTGAGGTGCTCAACAATACCTTCTTGGGCGTCGTAGACCTTAGTTCAAAAAGCATGATTATAGTGGTTTTGGCTACCGCGGCAGCCTATATTCAGGGCAGAATGGCCATACCAAAAGGTAATAGTAAGAGTGCTGAGATAGGGAAAAAGATGAGCCTTATTGCTCCGGCTATAATTCTTGTAATTTTACTAAACTTTTCAAGCGCGATCGGATTGTATATTCTTACTACAACGGTCTTCTCTATATTCCAGCAGGCCGTTATAAACAAGAAGATACATGGATCTACAGCTTAAAGACTTTATAGAGGGAATAGTGACACGAATGGGCTTTGCAGACGCCCAGGTTAGCGTTGATGAAGAAGGCCGAAGAATATCAGTTATTATCGACGATGGTGACTGGGTGGCGAAAAAAGTTCCCGACCTTGTTTCTGCCCTTCGACAGCTTACACGAGGGCTTGCGCGAAAGAATTCACTCGAGAATTACTTTATCGACATAAACAACTACAAGAAGGAAAGAGAGCGTCTCATTGTTGAGATAGGCCAGGCGGGTGCAAAGAAGGCAGTATTTGAAAAAGTAGAAGTGGCCCTGCCAGCAATGAACTCTTACGAAAGAAGGCTTGTACACGCAGACCTGTCTATGAGGCCCGATGTAAAGACTGAGAGCGCCGGAGAGGGCAAAGAAAGACACATAATAATAAAACCGCTGTAAGCGGTTTTATTATTGAGCTGCTCGATATTTAGTCTACCCAGGTTGTTATTCCCCCACTCTCTTTTATCTGATTGTAGGCTGTCTCTGTTTGATCCGAGCCATTACTGTATTGAGAAAACATCTGGTCTCTTCCCGCGAGATACCCAGCGCGCGACTGCTCTACCCATGGATGTGCAGTGTTGTCTGCTAAGTAACTTCTCTGTTCTATTTCAATGAGTTGGCGGGCCACCTGTTGAGGGGTTTCATTATTGCCCTGTGTTACCACTTCATTTACCACTCCCTCTCTCCTCATTTGGTAAAATTGCTGCTCGGCATACTCATTGAATCCTGTTGGGTATTCGCTGTTCGCCTCCTGCCATGAGATGTATCCATCTGCTTGGTAGGAAATACGGTTTCCTTCGCTAAAGTTGTATGGGTTTTGATAGTTTCCTGTATCGAGGGCGCTTATTCTCTCGGAAAAATAATGAGCTCGAAGAGCGGGATATTGGTTGAATAGAGCTTCTTGCGCTGCGGCAAACGCTGCATAATTTTCTGAAGAGAGAATTGTAGACTCATCTCTTAGCATTCGTCGTGCGGCTTGAAGCGCCCTACGGTCATCGTTGAGGTTGAACTCGTGTTTATAGCCATTTATATATGACTCTGTTTGGTTCGCTTGTCTGCTCGCCTGTGAGTTTTGTATAGCTTCTAGCTCGGCATCTCTTGCCTCAGCATTTCTTTGCTCTCGCATAGCCTCGAGCTCACGAATTGGTTCATCTGAGCTCCCAATGTTTAATATGCGCGGATTAATAGTGTAAAGAAGCACAGCAGCTCCAATAAGAAGCACAAGGCCAATAATAGCGTCGAATATCCACCCCTTTGCGTCTGCCTGCACAGCTGGCTTCCCTGCTGAAGCTACGTAGCGCACTCCGGCAAAAACAATAATCGCGAGAGCTAAAAGAGCTCCGATGCCAATAGCCCAGCGATAGATAATGTTTATGTAGTTTCCTAGTCCTTGATGTGCATTTACCGAACCACCTGTTCCTGGAATGTCTACAATTAGGTCTACGGTTCCGTCTGGGGTAGTTTTTGCGGCGGCGTCTACAGCGTCAGCATTTGCTTCTTGTGGTGTGGCCTCATCCTCAGCAGAAACACTCGCCGTGAGTGGGGCTAGTGCGATTAGTCCTGCAAAAAGCGCAGCGAAGAATGTCTTAGTTTTTAGGCTCATTGCTTAATTGTTGGGCGATTAACTCTTCTGGGTTTGTGGTTATTATCTCATGCTCTGGATAGGACGCTACTATTTGAATAGCAACGTGGTTTAGTCCGGCAAAGAATAGCCCTTGTCCCACCTCTCCTTCAAGGAGAAGTGATTTTTCTCCATCTGAAAGATCAAATGTCTTGGTGATAGTGTCTATCATCGCTGGTGATTGGCGCAGAAGCAGCTGGAGGCTTGAGTTTGTGATTATCGGGCGCCCGTATGGCGAGAGAAGAAAGTCTTCTACGTCTTGAGTAATAGTAGTTACCCCAAGGTAGTACTTGCGTGCTCGTTTTACGAGGCCAAATAGGAATGTTGCACTGTCTTGGTTTTTCATTAAGAGCCACGCTTCGTCGATAACAACAACGCGGCGCTTTAGCTTTGAGCGAATAACTGCCCAGATGAAGTTAAGAATTACATACATCGCTATTGGGCGAAGCTCTTCTTCAAGGTCGCGAAGAGAAAATACAATCATGCGGTTTGCGATGTCGATGTTGGTAGCCTGGTTTGCAAACCCTGCAAAGCTACCTTCGGTAAAGCGGTAGAGTCTGTCTGCAAGCCCCTCCCCTCCTTCAAACCCACG
Organism: Minisyncoccota bacterium; assembly: GCA_041389085.1. Lineage (GTDB taxonomy): Bacteria > Patescibacteriota > Minisyncoccia > UBA6257 > 1-14-0-10-44-23 > JAUYME01. Next base: position 250,523 of record JAWKSL010000001.1, read on the forward strand.
CAAGACGTTTTCCAGGTCTTTTAATACTGGTGGCTCTGAGTTGCTAAAGTCTTTTCCTGGGATGATGTCGCGCGCTGCATATGTTTCAGTAATAGCGCGGTCGATAAGAGCCTCTTCTTCTGGGCTAATTTCCCCTACCATGAGGCGGATAAGGCCGGCGAGGTTTACAATGTGGCTGCGAAGAGTTTCTGCTGGATCGTCTCCTTCAGGAATAACTGGGATTTGAAATGGGTTGATGTGGTCTTTTGATGAAAGTGAAATTCTAAAGTAGCTTCCTCCAACTGCGCGTGTAAGGCGCTCATATTCGTTTTCAGGGTCTACAACAAGCACGTCGGTGCCTGTCATTAGAAGGCGGAGAATTTCGAGCTTTGCAGCGTATGATTTTCCAGATCCAGACTTTGCAAAGATAACCATGTTTGCGTTTTCAAGCTTGAAGCGGTCGAAGATGATCAAGCTGCTGTTGTGGCGGTTTATTCCATATAGGATTCCTTCTTCACTTGTAAGGTTGAGAGAAACAAATGGGAAAGAAGAGCTGAGCGGCCCTGAGTTTAGCGGTGTAGTTACTTGCAGCTGATCTTTTGCGGTTGGGAGCGTAGTGTTAAAGCCTTCTACTTGCTGGAAGAGTGCTGGCTTTGCGTATACAAGGCGGCTTTCAAGAAGATTGGTTATTTCTGACTCTACTTTCTTAAGCTCTTTTAGAGAGTCTGCGTACATCGTTATATACACTGCTGATTGAAAAAGGTGCTCGCGCGATTGCTGAAGTGAGTCTCGGAGAGATTCTACATCTTGGTGTGCTGTTTCAAGGAGTGGGCTTCGAATGAGGCCTTTTTCTTGTTGCTCGATAAGTTGCGCTTCTATCTGAGTAGCTTTACGGCGAAGTTTTTTGAGTGCGAGCGAAGTCTCAACAGGAGCTACATATATACCTATATCGAGTAGGCCTGGAAAATTTACAATTGGGCTAAACCACCCTGTTGCTAAGTAGCGTGGGTATGAAAATACGAAGATTGTTTTTGCGAACTTGTTTCCTATTTGAAGGTGGTCGCTGCTGAGCTTTATCGCTGCTGGAGCGATGATGTTTTTTATCTGTTCGTTCATGCTAGGCGTTTGGTTGGTCTGTAGTTAAGACAAGACCTTTCTTTTCTATAGCCTCTGGGTTGTAGAGGTTGTAGAAAAGTTCAGTGGTTTCTTCGTCGTTGAGGGGTACTGCGCGAAGACCTATCTGGTTTAGTGAAGACACTACTTCGTCAGTTCTTTGCTTGAGCTGACTCACGTATTCGCGAATGTTTTCGTCTCCTGATGTCTTTGTGAGAGGGTCGAGCTTATCCTTCGATATGAGTTTAAACAGTCCTCCAGCAGCCTTTTTGCCTGCTTGTGAGAGCTGCACTGGGTCGTATGGTACTACAACGAAGAACGATTTATGCATGATAATGTTCTCGTTTACAAGGGTGCGGATAAACTCGCGATACTCTGCTATTTGTGTGCGAAGAAGCGGGTTTGGCTCCTTTACCTCTATTTGAGAAAGCCCTTCAATGTATCGGTCTACGTTTATCTTGCGTGAGTGTACGAAAATTTGAATTGGAAAGTCGAGTGAGTTGAGGAAGTTTTGATATCCAAATATAAGAGCCTCCTTCTCTTCTTCACTTTTTAGGTCGAAGTTTATACCAGAAACCATAACGATCTGGCGCAAAGCTCCGTTTTTAAGAATAGCTATACCATCCTTCACTTCTTTTACTTCAACAAACGATTGTGTTGGAAGTGACTGTTTTGGATTCACTTTTTCCTCTTGCATATATAAAAGTATAACAGGCTTAAGCTAGCGATAATCGACGCGCTTGTATACGCGGCGTTCACCAGTAAGCTTTCTTTGTACTTCGAACTGCTCTACTGGCTCTTTAATTCGGTTAAATATCTTTAATCCCCCCTTCTCTCTTAACTTTATTGGCTGAGTTGTGGTGTTGAGCTTATCCCAAAGGTTTTCGAGCGGTTTTATCTGAGCTTCTTTCTCGCGAACCACCTTTATATCAGGAAGGTTTGGAAGAAGTTCCTTTGTTTCTTCTTTTTTCCAAATATAAAACTTCGGTTGCCAGGTGAATTTGACTGCTGAAACGAGCAAGATAATAAACGGGCGGCCATTTACCTTTATAAATGCAAAAGAGCTGGCAAGTGTGCCAACTACTACGGTGATTATAAGCCAGAGCCAGAGTTCAAAAAGGAAGAAAAAAAGAAAACTCGCGAGAGCTGCTATTGCGATGTAGATAAACTGCTTGAGCGTAAGAGGCCCAACTATCTTGTCTTCTATTTCGATAAATTGAGGTACTTGGAACTGCACAAAATTAGAGTTAAGAGGTAAGAATTAAGAATTAAGAGTTTTGGTCTTTTTTATCAACCCATTTAGTAGTTTACTACATTCAATCGCCATGTCTGCTAGGTTTTTAAAACCATTTTCTTTTATATGTCCTAAGTCTCTAGCTATAAGTAGTTGGCTTTGTAGTTCAGTTAGAGACCCTAAGCTCATAGAGTAAAAATGCTGCCTGTCTTTCGGGGAGTGCCTACTAAAGCCCTCTGCTATATTTGAACATGTAGACACCGAGGCTCTTCTCATTTGGCTTGTAAGTGTAAACATCTCTTCTTTCGGGAAAGCCGATGTGGCTTTGTATATTGCTAAGGTCAGCGAATGACATCTCCTCCACGCGATAAGGTCTGTGAACGATTTAATTTTCCCTGTGTTTTCTTTTTTCACTCTTACGTCTTATCTCTAAACTCTCGCTTCTATTATTTCGGTAAGTTGTCTTTGTCTCCTAATATTGTTCTAAATGCGCTGTAGTGCACTACTTTTGGCTCTTCGTGCCTACTTTCAACCCTGCCTGGCTGCACCTGGGCTTCATTTTTATTTATGCCCTTAAAGAAGCTTCCGAAGCGGGCTTTTTCTTGCGGAGCTTGTTCTTGCTTCTGGGGTTGGCTTGCTGAGTGTGGGAGCTCAAAGCGAAACGCAGGGCCCGCGCTTTCTGCCGAAGGCTGCTTTGGTGCCTCTTCGTGAAGCATAAAAGGTTTCTCGGTTGTTTGCTGGTTTGTGTCGCTCTTTAAGTCTGGCTTTTGTGGTTGCTGCTTTGGCGCAAGGTCCGGCACAACACTTCCTTGTGCTGGTGTGGCTTGTCCTTCCAGCTGGGTTGTTGGTGCTGAGTCGGCTAAAGATCCTTTTCTTGCTTGCGCAAAGGCTGAAATAGAAGGCTTCTGTTGCGAAAGTGAATCTACTCCCCCTCTCGGTGTACTGATTTTTTCTATATCAACGCCCTGTACTGTTTTTAGGCCGATTGTAATCGGTGCCAGTACTTTATCTTTCAATATTGCTGCAATTTCTCCTGCTTTGTCTTCAGATATCTTTAAATCAGTAGCAAGCGCCTTTGTGAAGGCTTCTGGCGGGGTTAGCGTGAGTACGAGGCGCGTAATGTCGCGCGCGATTACAGGTAGGCGCTCTCCAAAAAACTGGTTTTCCTTGTTGATGTGTTCGATGACTTCTACCACTCGGTCTGAAGTAAGCCAGTTCTTAATAGCCTCTGGAAGAAGGTAGAAAGTTTTTTGAGCTGTTTGTTGGCTAGAGAGAATATCCATCTTTAAGTGTAGCTTTGGTGTGTGTCTGCTCCTGCGTTATAATTTTGTTTTTTTGAGGATGGCTTTTGACCGGCCCCTGGGTCTCCTGGTGTTTGCATTAGTTTGTGCCAAGCCACTACCATGTCGCGGTCTTGTGTTAATTTCGCGATCTGCTCCTTCTGCTGCTTGCTGTCACCCCCCTGAGAGCGAATGGCGTTTATCTGGGTTTGTATTTGAGCAGCGGCTGCTTCAGGACTTGCAGTTTGCCAGCTACCCTTTCCAAGACTTTCTTCTATAGCCTGTATCCAAGCCTCTTGTGTTGATGCTTTTGCATTCATTATCATCGCAGTTGCGCCTCTTACCTTCATGGCTTGTGCCAAGGCATATTTCTGCGCTGTATCGCCTAGGTCTTTAATAGGAAGATCGGCGATCTTCTTTGCATCCAAGGATTCAAAGATACCTTTAATGATTTTATTTTCCGCCTCGGTGAGGTCGCTAGGCATGTCATTGCGTGCTTTTGCAAGGAATCCTTTAGCAATTTTGCGACTCTCTTTCTGGTCTTCAGTGCGAGCTTTTGTATTTTTATCCTTGAGCGCTTTCGCTATAGCCGCAAATTCAGGGTCCTTTTCGGAGAGCCCTCGAGCGATACTTTCTGCTAACTGTACACTTCCATTTGCGTAAGCGGCCTCAAGAAGTGCTTTTTTGTTCTTAAAGCTACTATCTCCGCTCGCTGCGCCCACATCGCTAAGAGCATTTGTTTTCGACAGGAGCATGCCAAGTGCAGCTTTTTCTTTGCTCGACATGGTGTCAATCTTGCTGAGCATGTCGAGAGCCTCTGGTTTTGATTTATCTTTATATTGATCGTTGAAGAACTTTAGGGTTGCCTCCTGGCTTGCCTTTTCTCCAAACGGAATAGATTTCTTTCCTACCGCGAAGTCTTCGGTCCACGCAAGCTTATCTTCTGCTATTTTTGGAATGTCTTTTAGGCGCGACTTTGAATCGAGGACTTCCCCTAGGGCTTTGCGCGGTGCAGCGGAAATTTTTCCTGCCCCCTTACCGAACCGTGCTATACCGCTTCCTACTGTTGCGAGTTTGTTAAATCCAAACTTAGAACCGGCTGCCCCAAGCCCCGATCCAATACCGGCAACAGCACCGGTGCTTGTTGCTTCAAATGCCTTTAAGGTTCCCCGCGTTGCTCCTCCTAGACCAACCTTACCAAGTGTTTTTGGTATGCGTGAGCCGATAAATGCGCCGACTCCAAATGCGAGGCCTGCGCCCATAACTCCTCCAGCCTTTCCTGCCTTCATGGCTGCCCAAAGGAGCCCGAGAAGGACGAGGATTTGCATAACGTTGTTAAAGAAGTCGGTTCCGAGTAGTCCTCCGCTTCGTGAAGTGACGAGCATGGTACTAATCGCGAGGAAGACAAAGAAGGTTACCGTTGGTAGATAAATAAGCCACTTTATAAAGTTGTCCCACCACTTCTTTTGATATTCGCTTAGGCGAGGAATGAGTCCGAGTGCCCATACGAGTGGCATAAATATGAGAAGCGTTGCTATCCAAATGTTTCGCACAAGGACCATAATTCCAATTGCAACAAGGACCCCTGCCATAAGCCAGGTGATGATGTCGGCAAGAATCAGAGCTTGTACAAGTTTAAACCACACCGACCAACCTGTTTCGTCATTGTTTATATTGAATTTTAAGTCTTTACCGAGTTTAAATGCCTCTTCGTCTTCTACAAGTCCGCTTGATACCTTTGTGCCTTCATCGTTTAGCTTCACCGACTTATACTCAAAGTCCCCTGCATTTTTAATGCTTAGCAAACTTTGAGGTTGAAGCGCACCTCCGATTTTATCCGGGTGGATAGATTGGAGGAAGTTTGCTGTAAGTACATTTGATACATCGATAAATAGCCCAGCAATGAGGAAGCTGAAGTTTACGAGAATAGCTGCGAAGATGAGGCGTTTAAGTTGATTTTTGATATTGTAGCTCTTGCTTCGAAGCATGGTGCCAAAAGCCATAACGATTATGGCGATGACGAAGAAGAGGTTTGTAAGACTAAGGCTTACTTTAAAGCCGGCGGTGATTATCGGTAGCGTGATGATCGTGATTCCATACTTCACCATTGTGTACACCATCCATGATCCAAAAGTGAGGATAAGTGCCCCTATTTTACCCACGAGGCTTAAGAAGAGCATGGTCACCGACTTAAAGCCAACCAAGATCCAGCAGTAGACGTCTGTTACTGATTTATCGCACTGGCCATACTTAATGTCGATACCTTCAAGATCAAAAAATCCATTCCCTTCTCCTATGCCAGGTACTGATGTCCCCGCAAAGTCTGCTGCTGAGGGTGGGTTGATGTTTGCACTTGCAGATGCTCCCTCCTCAGTTTCGTCATCTGCGAGCGCAACATTCACCCATGGTGTTGAAATAGGCAGGAGCGACAGTAGCACAAGCGCGATCATCGCTGCGGCAAATATTTTTTTTGTGATTTTTTTAGCTAGCATGAGAATATTTTGCTATCGATATAGTCGTCTGCCTGGTTGTATGAAGCTTGAGCTTCCATCTTTTTGCTTTGTACGAGTGGTGGAGTTGCAAGTGAGCCTATTTCTACCTGAAGGCGAACAATCTCTCTCCATGCACTTGCCCCTTCGTCGGTGCTTAGCTCTTCTATTTCTACTTTGTAGGCTTCAAGCGATTGAATGTCAGCGAGGATAGAAGCATCTTTTGCTGCAAGGATGGCGATGTTTGCCTGCACGGCTTCTCTTTCATCGTCTACATCGCAAATGCTTTGCTTACCATCAAGGTCGTCGTCGTAGTCTTCCCAAAGTGCTTTTTCTGCACGCACAATTTCAACCATCTCTTCGTAGAGGGCGATGCTTGCGTCTATGTTTGCTACCATGTCTTCTTTTGCATTCTCAAACGGCGCGCCAATACTTGTTTGGTAAGCTTGGCAGGCTGCGAGCGCGTCTGAGCTTAGACCTGAGCACGGATTTGCATTTGTATTTACAAAGTCTGCACCGCGGTTGTCGTTTCGGCTAAGGCCACGAAGCCCTTCTACTCCGGTGCGTACAAGACGGTTGAAGAGCGCGTTCGCTATAGCTCCCGCGTATTCTGAAAGTTGGTCTGCATTTACGATAAAGTCGAAGTCTATTCCTACTGCATCCTTCACGAGATCGCCCACCACTGATCCTGGGGTGGTAATTGTACACTTTACGTCTCCTGGTATACCGTCTCCGTCTATGTCTGGGCCGGTGCCTCCTTCCTCTTGGCAACTTTTTGTTCCGATAAATCCATCTCCAGCTCGGGCGTCTTCAAGCGCGGTGAACTGAGCGGCAGATATTCTTCTGTGCTTCTCTTCCTCTAATAGAATGTAGCTACCAAAGATATTGTTTTGCGGCTCCCATGCAGCTTGGTAAGCAACCCAACTTCCGTTTTCAAAGTCGGCGTAGAAGTTTTCGATATTTCCAACTATGTCGTCGAGCGTACATCTTGCTTGGTTTTGGAAGCGAGACTCTGGTGCGAGTGCAATTCGTAGCTGCGCGCTAAATGGGCTGCAGAGAAAGCCGAGCCCTATTTCTTGCGCCAAATCTCCCACTGCTTGGCTAGCGATGTCGTCAAGAAATGCGCTCCAGTCGGTTACGAAGCGTGGTTCGTCTCCTCCGTTTATCCATTGAATAATGTCGTCTACCATCATGTCTAAAAGACGCTTTTTGAGCGTCTCGAGGATAAATGACTGAGCCCATTCAAAGCTTTGTTGAGTCGTTTCTGCCGTTGTCGCTGCTGCGATTGTTGCGATACTTCCGTCTATTGATGGAAGGCTACTGATAAAGTCGAGGTGTCCGCCTACTACGTGTACGGTGAGCGCTTGGGCCTTTTGTGGCTTGAGAGTGAGAGAAAGTGGCGCAAGCGTAGCTACTACGAGAAGAGTGGCAGTAAGTTTTTTAAGTGTTTCAAAATTCATTAGAATGTGATGCCGTTGTCCTCGATGTATTTATTCATTTGGTTTGAAAGTGTGATGAACTCATCGTCTACCGAGTCTGCAAAATCGAGTGCGAGGAGTGCCTGAAGCGGATCGGTCTGATAGTTTGCGAGGAGCGCATATATGTTTCGCTGCGTAAGAAAGAGCTCTATAAGGTTTGCGTGAAACCCTGAGATAACGCGCGGAACAGGGAGTGCGTATAAATCGGCGATAATTTTTTCGTAGGTGCTTACAAACACTGGGAAGTTTGTCGCTTCGGGTTTTTCATAGTTTATAGACAGCCCTTTAAGGTTTTTCTTTATTAGGCTGTTCATTTCTTCAAAGTAGTCGGCTTGCGCCTCCTTGTCTGAAGTAGAGGTAAAAACTATTTGACCCTCATCTACCTTCCCGCGTAGCGCACTTGCATCAAATTCTTCAATAGCTTTTTGAAGAGTGGTTGCTACAAGCTGGTCTGGGTCTATCGCTGCGATCTGTGCGCCGCTCTCAGTCTGGAGTGGTCCGTCTGGGTTTTTGTCGACAAGATCTTTCGCAAGTGCCTTGCTTATCTCTTGTGTTAAGTTCCCATCAGTCGGACTCTTTACTGAGTTGAGGCTTTCAACGGTAGAAAAGCTTGGGACTTTTACTATTTCAGTCTCAATTATTTCTTTGTCGCCAAAGGCCCATACTGTTGCGGCAAACACAAGACACAAAGCAATCAAGGCGGTAAGAGTTGCCTTTAAAATTCGCTTTGCTGATACCTGGTTAGTCTGCAACATGAAAAGACGCGAAGACAGGACGCCTCCACTGCTTTATTTTAGCACCGATTATGCGTAAAAATGCTGCTTTATTTGTTCACAAGCTTAAGCTTTTTTGAAAGCTCGTATAGTTGCTCTACCGTAAGCTCTGAAGCGCGAACATTTTCTTCAAATTTGAGAGCTTTTAGGGCTTTGGCCGCATCCTGTTTTTCTACTCCTGCCTGGTTTAGGTTGTTGAGTAGTGTTTTGCGTGGCTGCTTGAATGAAGCTTTGAGAAAATCGAAGTAGCTTTGGTCTACTTCGGGCATTTTTTCTTTCTTTGTGAGCTTAATAACGGCAGATTTTACCTTTGGGGCTGGGTCGAAGTCGTTCTCGCTCAGATTCATCACGATTTCAGTGTCTGCCCATACCTGCACCGATGCAGCTATAAGGCTGAGCTTCTTTTTGTTGCATATTCTTTGAGCAACTTCTTTTTGAAGCATTAAAACTGCGGTTTCTGGCTTGTTTTGAAGGTCGGTGATGGTGCGCAAAATTTTTCCGCTGATGTAGTAGGGCAGGTTTCCTACAATGTGGTAGCGCTTTGGGCTTTTTTCTTCCATGAGCTTTGGGAGCTCTTTGAGCAAGTCTTTGTCGCGCACTTCAAAGCTACTCTCCTTTTTTTGAATGCTTTGGTAGAGCTTAAGGGCGAGGTTTCTGTCTTTTTCTATCGCTACAAGCGTAGCGCCTGCTTTTTTGCACTCCTCAAGCAGAGGGTACGTAAGAGCTCCGGTGCCGGGCCCAAGCTCTACAACAAGGTCCCCCGCTTCTAGCTTTGGGGTAGATATAATGCGGGCTATAGCGTCTATGTTTATTAGAAAGTGTTGGCCTAAATACACAAGAGTTTAGAGATAAGAGTTACGACGTAAGAATAGCTCATAACGAAGCCTAAAGGCAAAACTTTGCGTTGCTCTAGAGTTAACTCTAGAGCTTAATATAGAGCAGTAGTGCGCGAAGAGTTATTTCTTGACAATAAGGCTAATTTATTTTATTCTCTTGGCAGAGCGATGGTGCTCTTGAGGAGGTGTTGGGATGTTCCGATCCACCACCTATTTGCTTCTCCTCGGCTTCTCTCTTGTTGGAGGGGCTGCGGTCATGACAGCTCTTCTGATGGTCAGCCTTGCGCTGACCGCGCACCTGCCGCCATGGCTTGAACTCGCGGCTCGCCTCGCGCTGGTTTTCTCAGTGCTGCGCTGGGCAGGCCCGGCCCTCGGGAGGCTTCTCATTCCGATGTTCCGAGCTTACATTTCAGCTCGGAACGCCAACCCTAGCGACTTGTAGTCGCTGGGGTTCAACTTTTCTATAATCTGATGGCAAAAAACACCCGAATTAATTCATAATTAATTCGGGTGTTTTTTATTCTATGTACATGTCGTCTTCGTCGGGTAGCCAGCCGCTGCCTCCATCTGCTGAGAGTACGTCGCAGTTTTCTTGCGGTATTTCGTAGAGGAAACGCGAAGGGTAGGAAAAGTACGATATGTAGAGCTTTTTGCGTGCCCGCGTCATAGCTACGTACATAAGGCGCCTCTCTTCTTCTACCCCGTCCATTTCTTGGTAAGCCTTTTGGTGGGGCATGTTTCCGTCGTTTACTCCTACGATAAATACGGTGTCGAACTCAAGCCCTTTAGCTATGTGTACGGTCATAAGCTTTAGCTCAGACATCTTTTGCCCTTGCGGGTGCTTTGTTTGGTCGTCGTTTGCCTGCAAAAGGAGCACTTGGTCTAAAAATTCTCCCAAACTTTCAAAGCTGCTGGCGAAGTTTACTAACTCGGCTATGTTTTCGATGCGCTCGTGCGCATTTTGCATCTTTTGCGCGAGGTATTCTGGGTATTCTGTGCTGGTGAGGAATATGTTTATTAGCTCAACTGCCGAGGTTGTTTGCACTTCCTTCATCGCAAGGACGTAAGCTGCCGTGCGTCTTTTGCCAAGGCTTTTTTCAAGGCGCTCAATCGATGCGGTATCTTTTTCATTGTGCGCAACGGTGAGCGCTGCGACTATATCTTTTATTTCTTTTCGGTCGTAAAAGCGAAGCCCTCCGTATATCTTATATGATATATGAAAGCTTAAAAGTGCTTGCTCGATAGAGCGGCTTTGCGCGTTGGTTCGATAGAGTATTGCAATGCTTTGGCTTGGGTCTTTTCTTCGCAACGACTGTATTTCGCTCGCTAGCCACAACGCTTCCTCTTCTGCGCTGCTGCTTTGCACAAGAGTTATTGGCTGGCCTTCTTCGTTGTCTGTCCAAAGTTCTTTCTTTGCCTGCGTCTTATTGTTTTTTATTAGTGCGTTTGCACTTTCAATTATTTTCTTTGTACTTCGGTATGATTGCTCAAGCTTTACTACTTTTGCGCTTGGCCAGTCGCGCTGAAAGTTGAGAAAGTTTCTAAAGTTTGCACCGCGAAAGCCATATATAGCTTGCTGATCGTCGCCTACTACGTTTACGTTTTTGTGTTTGTGCCCCAGAAGACGAATGAGTTGGTACTGCGCGTTGTTTATGTCTTGATACTCGTCTACCAAAATGTAGTCGAACATATCTTGGTATTTTTGTAGTACATTTTTGTGTGCAAGAAAAAGTTGCACTGGTTTTTGAATGAGATCGTCGAAGTCGAGCGCATTATTTTCTTGGAGTTGTCTTTCGTACTCTGCGTAGACTTTGTAGATAAGAACGTCGCGTTCATATTCACTGTCGATGAGCTCAGTTTCGTCTCTTAATTCGTTTTTTATCTTTCCGATTGCGCTTAGAGCTTGCGGTGGGCTTAATCTCTCTTTTGATATATCGAAAGACTTTAAAATCTTCTTTACGATCGACGCACTTTTATCGTTGTCGTAGATAGAAAGGTTTGGTGTGCGCTGCAAAAGAGCTACTTCTTGTTTTAAAATTCGTAGGCCAAAAGAGTGGAAGGTTCCGATAAAAGGAGCGCCATCGAGCGGAAGCCCTGGGGAAAGCTTCATTTTTGCGCTCCCAAATACGCGCTCGCGCATCTCGTCTGCTGCCTTGTTGGTAAAGGTTATAGCAACTATGCGCTGTGGAGGTACGTTGTGTGCTTCAATCAGGTGCTTTAGGCGGCTGGTAAGGGCTCTGGTTTTACCACTTCCTGCCCCTGCAGACATAAGAAGAGGGCCGCTTCCGTGTTGAACAGCCTCTTTTTGAGGCTCGTTTAGGTTTTCGAGGTGTTTCATCTGGTTTGTAGAGATACGATTAAGGATAGCACGGCATTTTTGTGGGGATAAGTTGTGTGTAATAGGCCTAAAATGTGTCGCAAAATAGTGGTTGACAGGGGTTTTTATGCTGGTATATTTGGCATATTCGGGTCTACGATAGTCTTTTCTGAGAGGCCCTGAGATGCATCAAAATGGACGGTTTTCCCTTCAGAATGACGCATCAGAATCAAATTTGAACTCACACACTACAGGCCAAGGGAATGGCGACGACGCTCCCTATAGATGGCCTTCAAAACTTAAAAATCTCGTAAAATCCCCTCTTTTCGGGGTCGGGGCTCTTTTTGTAATTTTGGGTATCGTGTTTACTCCAAGCGCGAGTTCTCAGGTAAGTTTTAGCGAGCCTACTTATTCTTTCGATGATGGGGCTCTTAGCCTTGTAGTCGCAAGCGATGTGCCAGACGGCGTTGTTTTGGCAAACGATCCTCTTGAAGTAGCAGGGTTTGTTATCCTTGAGGAGTCTGTAGCTCTTGGTAGCGATAGCCCTGTGTTTATGGAGGGGGCAGATGGGCAAAAGCTTACGCGCGACGAAGTTATAACCTACACCGTTGCTGAAGGCGACACCCTTTCTACCATCGCTGAGCAGTTCGGTATTTCCCTTTCTACCGTGCTTTGGGCAAACGAAGGCGTTGATGCAAAGCGTGTGCGTATAGGGCAGAAGATCGTTATCTTGCCTGTTTCTGGCGTGCGCCACACTGTGAAGAGCGGCGACACTCTTTCTAAAATCGCTTACAACTACAAAGTTTCAGCTGCAAAGATTATGGAGTTTAATGACCTTGATGACGACGTAGTGCGCATTGGTCAAGAACTTCTCATTCCTGGCGGAAAGAAAACTTCAACCGCTTCTTCTGGCTCTGTTTCAAACAACATGCCAAGCTACGCTGGCTACTATGCAAAGCCTGCAAGCGGATACAACTGGGGCTCTCTACACGGAAACAACGGAGTAGACATTGCAAACGCTTGTGGCGCTACCCCTATCTACTCAGCTGCAGCCGGAACTGTTAAGGACGCAAAGTTTGGATGGAACGGTGGATATGGAAACATGGTCAGCGTTTCACACGACAACGGAACCTGGACTCTCTACGCACACCTTAGCGATATTTCAGTAAGCTCTGGACAGAGCGTTTCACAAGGAAGCCTTCTTGGATACATGGGTAACACTGGAAAGGTTTCTGGTGCTACCGGATGCCACCTTCACTTCGAGGTGCGCGGTGCCGCAAACCCATTTGCACATTAGCCTCCTCTCCTTCCTTAATTTTCTTAGTTTCCTAACTTTTCAGCTCTTTGTTTTTCTTTTCGAAAAATGCTCAATGATACACTTCGTAGTATCACCTGCGCTTTTTCGCCTTGAAAACAAAAACTAAAAAGAGAAACCTAAATAACTAAGGAAGGAAGAGAAGGCTGGGGGGGCGCAGCGGCAGTTTCTCATAGCTGGCGCTTTTTGTTTTGGTTTGCTACCGTGGGCTTGAAGGAGGTTCACATGAACGCAGTCCCTGTGAGTTTGAAGTGGCTGAAGGTGCGCCTTGCGGTGCTTGAAACAGGCGAGCTTTTGGCCTGGTACACCGGTCTGGTTGTGCTTGCCGCCGCATTCTTCCAAGCCATGATGTACGGCCTTTGGCCTTACTTCTACCTCTGGTTCGCTGCAGGGGCTCTGTGGTGGATCGGGAAGGGGCTTGGGGCGCGCGCAGACGCTTTGCGTCACATTGTGCGCCCTGAGCTCAACGCAGGCGCCAGTCGAAGATGACTGGCGCCTTTAATTATTTGCTATACTTTCTATGTATGGCATTAACACAAGAACAAATAGAGAAAGCGAAGGCTCGCCTCGAGGAGTTGCGCGCTGAGCTCGAAAAAGACATAGACTACCTTGAGTCTCCGGTAGACTATGGCGACGACATTGATAGTGGAGATGAGGAGGCTGATGAAGCAGAAGAGTTTTCTGCAAACGCTGGGCAAGCTCTCGATGTGCACGCACGGCACGAAGCAGTAGTAACTGCGCTTTCAAAAATTGATCGCGGTGTGTACGGCACGTGCGAAGAATGCAGTGGGCAGATAGAAGAAGAAGTGCTGCTTGTAAACCCAGAAGCTCGATACTGCAAAAAAGACATTGCTAAAAAGAATTCTTAACGATGAGTGGGCGCGTAGCAAAGCTGTATTCTGCTGAGCTTGAGGGAATACAGGCGCGTCTTGTTGAAGTGGAGGCCGACGTAAGTGTTGGCCTCCATTCGTTTTCTATCGTTGGCTTGGCCGACAAGGCCTTAAACGAGGCTAAGGAGCGCGTAAATGCAGCTCTGAAACACGCTGGAGTAAATCCGCCTAGTAAAGAAAACAGGCGGATTGTTGTAAACTTGGCGCCGGCTGATTTAAAAAAGACTGGTACACACTACGATTTAGCTATCGCTATCGCCTACTTGGCGGCGACAAATCAGATAAAGGATTTTGATTTTTCTAAAACACTTTTCTTAGGCGAGCTTTCTCTTTCTGGTGAACTTAGGCCGGTGTCGGGAGTTTTGAGCATTGCTTCTTTTGCTAAGAGAAGGAAAATGAAGCGCATTATACTTCCCTATTCAAACGCACGCGAAGCTGCGCTTATCGACGGTGTCGATATCATTCCGGTAAAGACACTTACTGAGCTCATTGGCTTCCTAGAAGGGAAGCTGGCGATAACGCCGCAGGAAAAAACCACTATTTCTACCGATTTTGAAAGCAGGAGCGAGGTAGACTTTGCCGATGTGTATGGGCACGAGGCGGTAAAGCGCGCTCTTTTAATAGCAGCTACTGGTGGGCACAACGTACTTTTGAGCGGGCCTCCAGGCACAGGGAAGACTATGCTTGCTCGTGCTTTTTCTACCATACTGCCTGAGCTTTTGGAGCAGGAAGTTTTAGAGCTTACAGAAATTTATAGTAGTGCTGGGCTTTTGGGCGAGTTTGGCTACGTAGCTTCCAGGCCTTTTCGCAGCCCACACCAAAGTGCCTCCGCTGTAGCTCTTATGGGCGGTGGGCAAATGCCAAAGCCTGGGGAGATAAGCTTGGCGCACAAGGGAGTTTTGTTTCTAGATGAAGTTGCTGAGTTTCGAAAAGATGTGCTTGAAAGCTTGCGCCAGCCTATCGAGAGCGGGCGCGCGATTATTAGTAGAGCGCGCGCACGGTTGGAGTTTCCAGCAAACTTTGTACTTGTGCTTGCTATGAATCCTTGCCCATGTGGGTTCTATCAAGATGAGGAGCGCGCATGCAAATGTAGTGCGCACGAAGTTTTGCGCTATCAGAAAAAGCTTTCAGGTCCCCTACTCGACAGAGTCGACATACAGGTAGAAGTGCCGCGCATTTCCATTGAAGAACTTTCTGCGCGCAATGCAAAAGAAGGCAGCGCAAGTAGTTCTATTCTTCGCGCACAAGTGAAAAAGGCGCGCGCGTTTTCACACGAGCGCATGGAGGAGTTTGGCGTTGAGAAAAAACAAAACAGTGATTTGCAAAATAAAGAGCTTGAAAATATAGCTCAGCTCGATGAGGATGCACACAACTTTGTGCAGAGAGTTTTTGATAAGAGCCTGGTGAGTCCGCGCGGATATTATCGAATTTTGAAAGTAGCGCGCTCTATCGCCGACCTAGAAGGAAGCGATACGGTGAAGCGTTCACACATTTCCGAGGCATTTGGATACAGAGTGAGGCAGGCTGACTAATTTTGTACCTCAAGAGTTGCTTCTGGCCCTGTTGATCCTTGGCCGAATTTGAAAAAGAGAAATGCGCCGGCAGCTCCGGCAACGACTACGAGAAGAGAGATGAGAATTATGAGCTTTTTCGAGCTCTTTTTTTGTGGCTTTGGTGTACCAACAGTTGCAACTTGTGGAGCGCTTACCCTTTGCGGTTGTACAAGCTGTGGTTCTGGTACTGCAAGGCCGCGTGCAACGCTTTGGGCGTCGCTACTAAGTGTGCGCAGAGAAACTTCTGGTACTGGCGGTGGGCCTACTTGCTGTGTTTCATTTGGCATGTTGGTTGTAGTATAGCAAAAAAAGAATACCGCCGGGCCCTGGGTGGGCACGGCGGTAAGCTGGTGGTTCAGGGGAAGGCAACGAGATCGTCGTCGCTTGCATGCCCTGCACGCTTCGTACGCTCCGCAAGCTCGTTGATGTCGGTCTTCTTGAAGACCATCTGGCCTCCGTCTCTGAAGGCGCGGATCTCCCCTTCCGTAACGAGGCGCTTGAGGCGATTCTCGTCGATACCGAGCACTTCCATTGTCTCGTCAAAGCTGTAGTAGGCGGACCCTTCCATTTCTGAGCTCCTTTCGTTTTGGGTATGAGCTTACATTTTATCGCTTTGCTTGGCAAGGAATTGCTTTTTTTGAAACCAAAAACGGCCTACGCATATACGTAGGCCGTTTTTCTCAATCTTCTATTTCTTCGGTTCCTCTTTCTTTGGCTCGAGGGCCTTCATTGAGAGGCCGATTTTTCCGCCTTCTACCTTTATGATTTTGGCTTTTACTACTTGGCCTTCTTTTACTACGTCGGTAACGTTTTTCACAAACCCGTTTTTGAGCTCGCTTACGTGTATCATACCGTCTCTACCTCCTCCGAAGTCTACTATAGCTCCGAACTCAAGTATGCGGCTGATAGGGCCTTCTATAATCTCCCCTACTTGGAACTCGCGCGCAATCATTTCTACTTGCTTGAGAGCAGCTTTTCCTGCTTCTTGATTGTCGGCGCTGATAAATACGAGTCCGTCTTCTTCTATGTCGATAGCAAGTGCTCCGGTTGAAGCGATAATGCCGTTGATGTTTTTACCACCTGGGCCGATAAGCTCACCAATCTTATCTACTGGGATTCTGGTCTTAAGAATGAGTGGAGCGTATTGGCTGAGCTCTTTTGGAGCTGCGAGTGTAGCTTTCATGTGCTCGAGTATTTGAAGGCGAGCTTTCTTTGAAGCTTCCATAGCATCTTTAAGCATTGGTGCGGTTAGCCCTTCTATCTTCACGTCCATCTGCATAGCAGTTACTCCTTCTGAAGTTCCCGCTACCTTGAAGTCTGCATCTCCGAAGTGGTCTTCTGGGCCCTGGATGTCGGTAAGTATTTTGTACTGGCTCGCATCTTCGCTGCTGATAAGGCCCATAGCGATTCCTGCTACTGGCTTCTTGAGCGGAACTCCAGCGTCGAGGAGTGAGAGAGTGCTTGCACATACGGTAGCCATAGAAGAGCTTCCGTTTGAGCTTACGATTTCAGAAACGGTGCGCACTGCATATGGGAAGTCTTCAAGACTTGGCATCATGTTCTCAAGCGCCTTCTTTGCAAGAGCTCCGTGTCCTACTTCGCGGCGGCCTGCTCCTCTAAACATACCAACTTCTCCTACTGAGTATGGAGGGAAGTTGTAGTGAAGCATAAAGCGGTTCTTTCCTACCTTGAAAGTGTTTTCAACTATCTGGTCTTGGCCTGGAGGTGCGATAGTGGTTATAGCGAGAGACTGAGTTGTTCCTCGTGAGAAGAAAGCGCTTCCGTGAGTTCGCGCAAAGAGCCCTACTTCAGAGTAGAGTGTGCGAATTTGGTCTAGCGGGCGGCTGTCTACACGCTTTTCTTCTGCAAGAATGCGCTCGTGCATACGCTTGTCGATAAGCTTGTCTACAAAGCCGTTTGCAAACGCACGCTGGCCTTCGTCTACTCCTTCAGCTTCGAGGTGCGCTGCAAGCTCCTCTTCTATTCCCTTTATATTTTTGGTTCGCTCTGAGTTGTCTTCGCAGTAAATCGCTGCATCTATTTTTTCTGCAGTTACAAACGCGCTAATTTTCTGTTTGTTTTCTTCGGTAAGGTCTTTGAATGCAACTTCTTCCTTTGGCTTTCCAATTTCTTTAACAATTTTTTCTTGGAAAGCTACAAGAGTTGCGATTTCTTTTTGTGCTGCTTCAAAAGCTGCTTGAATGTTTTCTTCCTTTGCATCGATACCTTCAAGCTCGATCATATTTATCTTCTCTTTGGTTCCTGCTACGAAAGCATCGAACTCAAACTCATCTTTTACTTCTACAGCATCGATAGACTTTGGAAGTGAAGGCTTATTTGCGTTTATGAGAAGCTTGCCATCTTTGTGGGTAAGCTTTACTCCGGCTACTGGGCCAGCCCATGGCACATTTGAAATAGAGAGTGCTACTGAGGTGGTAATAAGGCCAAGGAAGTCGCTCTCTTGCTCTGGGTCGAGGCTGAGCGGGGTAATAACTACCTGAATTTCTCGGCGGAGCTTGTCGTCGAAAAGTGGGCGCACGGTGCGGTCGATAACGCGACCTGCAAGAATGCTCTCGTCGCTTGGTCGGCCTTCGCGGCGGATAAAGCGAGCTCCCATAATGCGGCCTGCAGCGTAAAAACGCTCTTGGTACTCAATACGAAGTGGGAAGTAAGGAAGGTCTACGTCCTTACTATCCATAACTACTGTTACTAATATTGCGCTGTCGCCGTAGCGGCCGATAACGCTGGCGTTTGCCTGGCCTGCTAGGTCTGATGTTTCAAAACTTAGTTTCTTTCCTGCAAATTCTGTTTCAAATACTTTCTGGTTTAACATTCTTTTTGTTTATTCTACTTTTCTGATGATTCTTTCTTTGGCTTGTGAGCTGACTTTGGTTTCTTCGCTCCCCTCTTTCGACGAATTTTTGTAAGGGCTTGCGGTATTTCTTCGATAGCTATGAAGCGGTCGGCTACTTCTTTGAGCTGGTTGTTTGAGCTCTTGCTAAACGCTGCTACCCATACCTCTTTTCCTTTTCCGAGCTGGAGATAGTCGAGAAGTGGGAGGAAGTCTCCGTCTCCGGTCATGAGCACAATTATATCGAGGTCTTGGCTCATGCGCACGGCGTCTATCGCCATACCTACGTCCCAGTCTGCCTTTTTAACTCCGCCTTGGAAAACTTGGATGTCTTTTATACGAAGAGTGAGCCCAGTCTTTTCGAGTGCGTCGAAAAAGCTCGCTTCAGTCTTTCCGGTAACTGTTTCAAGTCCTTTTTCTGTTCCTGGGAGAACTTTTTCACTTTGTACTACGTATGCAAATGCGCGAACGAGCTTTTTGTCTTTTGCTATTTCGCCAATAAGTTCTTTGTAATTAACTCTGCTGTCGTAAATGTTTTTAGCGCTGTGGTAGAGGTTTTGAACGTCTATAAAAATTCCAATGCGCTGATCTTTGTATTCAATCATATATAAAAATGTAAAGCCCCGAAGAGGGGCCCTACCTTACTTCTTAAGTCCGATTTTTTTAATGAGAGCTTTGTAGTCCTTTGAGCTCTTCTTTTCGAAGTAGCTTAGGAGTCTGCGGCGCTTTCCTACCATCATAAGTAGTCCGCGACGGCTGTGGTTGTCCTTAGGGTTTTTCTTAAGGTGAGAGGTAAGCTCAGTAATCCTCTTACTCAAAAGTGCAACTTGAACTGGAACAGAACCGGTGTCTTTGTCAGCGGTTTTGTACTCGTTTATTGCTCTTTTCTTCTTTTGCTTAGTTAACATACTATTTTTCAATTATACCTTATTTTGTCTTCTTTGTCTAGCCCCTCTCGTTTCCATATATTTCGTCGACTATTTCGACATCTTTCCCGCTCTGTTTGAGAAGATCGATGTTTTTCTCCTCTATCGAGCGAAGAAGCTCTATACCCTTGCTGTCGTCTTTGCATGTTCTTTCATATAAGTCGCGAAAGGCTGCAAAATCTTTCAAAAGGCAGACTCCTCCGGCTCCTCTTCCCTCTGTTTTGCCGCTTCCGATGTCTGGGGTCTTAGTCCACTCCTCTCCTATGCGCGGGTCGTGCACTATAGCTTCTCTGAGCGCGTGCCAATCGGCACCAATTTCTTTTGAAAGCTCGTAGAGAAGGTTGAAATAGACTACTTTTGTATATCCGAAACAGTTGCTGGCGTACTTTATAAGCTCGGCCTCTTTTGCAGAGCACACTTTTTCGTAGGGAGCTTTCGGAAGGAGCTTGAGTATTTCGTTTGCTCTTTCTTTATAGCTCTCTTCGTCTTTCGCGCAGCCGACGATGTTTCGCTGTGGGTTTTTCGCATCTTCCTTTGCTCTCCGTGCAGTTAGAAACTCTGGTGAGTGGAAAATGTATTTGTTTGGGAATTGAGATTGTAGCTTCTCAGTTGTTCCTGGGATGAGCGTAGACTTTATGACGACGCTTGCACCATCTTTTGCAAGCTCTACCGCTGAATATACAGCGCTTGGGTCGAACCCTTCCTTTGTAGTTGGTGTCGGCACTGCTACAAAGACAATGTCGGCTTCGCTTACCTTTTGCTTGTTTTGCACATATGGCTCCTCGAGGCCGTAGCGGATGACGCTTATGCCTCTTTCCTCAAATTCATCTGAGTAGGCTTTACCAATAAAGCCCTGGCCGATAAATGCAATTGTTTGCGACATTGTCTTTGAGCGTTAGCGCTTCTATTTAGAAGCGAGTTTGAGAATAATTCTCTTTTCTTCTGGCTTGATGAGCTCGATAGTGAACTCATAACCCTTTCCGAGTTCAAGCTTTTCTTTCATAGCTTCTACTGATCCGAACTCTGAAACGTGGATGAGCCCTTGGATGTCTTCATCGAGAGCTACGAATGCTCCAAATGGGTTGAAGCGAGACACCGTTCCTTTGATAGTCTGGCCTTGGGCGTACTTTTCTCCGATTTTCTCCCATGGGTTTTCCTTGAGAGCTTTGAGTGAAAGGCTTACGCGGCCGTTTTTGATTTCTACTACTTTTGCCTTTACGCTGTCGCCTACTTTGAGAACTTCTTTCGGGTTTTCGATAAGGCGGTGGTCTATTTCACTGATGTGAATGAGTCCTTCAACTTCTGGCTGGTCTGCAAACTTTATAAATGCTCCAAAGTCTGCAACTCCTGATACAACTCCGTCGATAATGTCTCCTTCGTTGTACTTGTTGAGAAGTGCTTTTACGCTTTCTCCCGCAACTTCTTTTTCTGAGACGATGAGCTTGTTTGAGCCTTGGTTTGAGTTGATAATCTTTACCTTTATCTTCTTACCAATAAGCTTCTTAAGTTCTTCAAGGATTTTTTCCTTGCTCCCGTCTTCAACGCGTGGGTAGTTGTCTGGTCCAAGCTGGCTTGCTGGAAGGAATGCCTTTACTCCGGCAACTTCGGTCATAAGACCTCCAGAGTTTGCTCCCATTATTTCTACTTCGATAGCCTCGTCTTTTTCCTCAACTTCTTTTACTTCGCTCCAAAGCTTCTGGTTTCCTACTTCAGAAAGTGAAAGGTCTATATATCCGTCTTCATCTTCCTGTGTGAGAACCTTGATGCTTGTGGTGTCGCCCTCTTTGAGAGCCTTTAGTGCCTCAGATGCGTTGGTAAACTCTATTCCGTAAAGGCGTCCTGTTCCAAAGCGTCCAAGGTTGAAGAATGCTGCGCGCTTTTCTTTCTTTATAAGCACAGCGTCTACGAAGTCACCTTCTTTTATCTTCTTAAGGTCTTCGCTCTTATCTTTTAGTATCTTGTTTAGTAGTTCTGACATATTGTTTTCTTCGCGATCTCTTTGCCTACTCGCCTAATTCCTTCGCTTTGCTCAGGATTTGGGCGGGTTATTTCACTGCGTGAAATAAAAAACAAACCTTCTGTTAATTGTAATAAGATCTTCCGGCAGTAGGTTTGTTTAAGACTGGTCGGAAGCTCTTTAAAAGGTAGATAAATACTAGGTTAAATGCGCCTTTTGGTCAAGGCGTGTTAATATCGTTATATGAAAACACTACAGGAGGCCCTTGCATGGGCTAGTGAGAAGAAAGTAGCTATTGGGCACTTTAACGTAGCGAACATCGAAGCCCTCAAAGCTATATTTGAAGCGGCTCAGGAACTATCGACTGAAGCTGGGTTTAAAATTCCGGTAATCATTGGTCTTTCTGAGGGAGAGAGAAAGTTTGTCGGCGAGCACGCAGCAGTTGCGCTTATAAAACACATGCGCGAGCGCTACGACTACCCTATTTTCCTCAACGCTGACCACACGTATGACGATGAAATGGCGAAGGAAGCGGTACGTGCTGGATACGACAGCGTGATAATCGATGGGGCAAACCTTTCTTACGACGAAAACCTAGAAAAGACGAAGCGATTTGTAGAGTTTGCTCGCACACAAAACCCAGATTGTTTGGTAGAGGCTGAAGTTGGCTACATCGGTAGCGGGTCAAATATAAAAGAGGCTCTTCCTGAGGGTGCGGCTATAACTGAAGATACGGTAACTAAAGTTGATGAAGCGGTGCGCTTTGTAAATAAAACTGGCGTAGACTTGCTCGCTCCTGCAGTTGGGAACATTCATGGAATGCTGAAGGGGGCTAAGAACCCAAACCTTATAATTTCGCGCATTAAGGAAATAGCTGAAGCTACTGGGAAGCCACTCGTGCTTCACGGAGGAAGTGGGATTTCAGACGAAGACTTTAGTGCTGCTATCGAAGCTGGTATACGCATCGTGCACATTTCTACAGAACTTCGACGTGCATATAAAGAAGCTTTGGATGCATCTCTTGCCGCTTCCCCTTCTGAGCTTGCGCCGTACAAGATAATGGCGCCTGTAGTAGATGCTATGAAAGCTGTTGTAACAGCACGGCTTAAACTTTTTACGAATTTGTAGTTGTTACGTAGCTTGCTACGTAACAAGAAGTGAAGAGGCGCGACTCAGGGAGAGTCGCGCCTTTCGCGTGTGAGGCTGTCGCCGCTTACGAAGAAGAGAAGGGCGGCAGTGAAGGCAGCTACGAGGAGCCCGACCCACCACAGGCCAGTTCCCTTTGCGACTCCGAAACCAAGCGCAGATCCGATGATGAGGTCGCAGTGCATGGGGCCTCCTTTTACTATTATTCAGCCAGCTTTTTTGCCTCTGGTCAATACTTTTAAACCTGCCGTAATTTAACTACACTAGCTTTAATGATTAGTTTGATTGTTGCGATGGACAAGGAGCGATGCATTGGCAAGAACGGTTCTTTGCCGTGGCATCTTCGCGCTGATTTGCAGCGCTTAAAAGATATAACTACTGGGAACGCAATTATTATGGGGCGCGCAACTTTTGAATCGATTGGTAAGGCGCTGCCAAATCGGCAAAACATTGTTCTTACCTCTGATAAGAACTTTTCTTTTCCTGGTGTTGAGGTTGCAAATTCTCTCCAGGAGGCTTTTGGGCTTGTGGAAGATGGCCGGGAGGCAATTGTGTTTGGCGGAGCTTCTGTCTATGAAGCTGCGCTGCCGCAGGTTGCCGTCGACATCGTAACGCCAAAAGTCGAGCTATGCGAAGTGGAAACTTTTAGCATGATCAAACCAGACGTTGTTGTAATTTCTCAATCAACAAAAGCACACGACAGGAGAAACAGTTGCTGATCTGGGAAGGTTTCAGGTGCTGAAGTTGCTTGTTTTCAAAACCACAAGCGACTACTTCAACAATTGCAAAGCTTCGTCTTATGCAGATTTCTACTGCAAAGAAGTTACGGAAACACTTCCACAAAAGATGGCTCAGCTCATTGAAGAGCTGGCGGGCGGAGAAGTTTCTAAGAGCCGAAAAAAGAAATGAAAATAGTTCTTTGCTACTTGCCAGTTTTGCACGAAGAAGAATTATTATCAGTTTCAAAACCTACAAAGACACTGGTATTTGTATTCTTGGGGAAAACTTTTTTGAAGACAAGCCTCTTTCAAGGAGCATCCCCGCGCACTCGGCCTGTTTTAGCTAAAAAAGCTCTTAAAGGCTGGGCAATCTTCCCAGCAGTGCGCATAGTCGAAAAAGCCGACGTGCTAAACCTTGATAAAGAAGGGGCTCTGATAGTAATGCCAAACGATGAGTTGTGAGTGACGCGATCTTACGACTTCTGAGCTCAACTTTCCTTCGACTCTATCTTTTTGCGTTGGGATAAGCACCGCGCTATGGAAATGAAACCAGTAGAAGTTGACCAAACGCTTTCAGCTGAAGATTTCCTGCGTGGATTCTTTCAAGTTTAAAAATGAAGCAGAAGAAAAAGGCTCTAAGACATTTGGCGCCGCATTGGTGCGGCGATCGTGAAGAGACGGTGAAATTGTTTCGCAACGTACAATAAGCATGTACCAAGTGAGCACGCCCATTTAGCCTCTGGTGATCCGAAATAATTTTCAAAGGAGTTTGCGTTGAACTCTCTGTTTTTGCATGCAGAGTCTGCATGTTGCGCAGGCTGCCAAAAATGGAGTTTCTCTTGAGGGTGCAGACATGTATCTGGCGGGTGTTTCCTTGCCGCCCTGCGCTAAGGGCTGTTGCTTATTCGGGCGTAAAGACACTACTCCTGGTGGGTACAGAGTTCTCAGCAGTGCTGACATACTCAAGGCTCAAGGAGTGGAAATAATATACGTAGGCTAGATTCGTAAATGAGAAAGGCGCGCAACACTTGCGCAGCCAATCGCGCCTTTCACGTGCTAACCGTTAGGCCTTCTTCATCCTGCCCTCGAGCAGCTGGAGCTCTTCTTGTAGTGGGCGCATGACTGCTTCAACGGCTCAGTGCTGCCGCCACGCTGAGCTCGTAAGGCGTCTCGGAAGACCTCTACGAGGCTCCTTTCTCCTCGAGCTTCTCACGGCGTCTGCCTTGAAGAGAGGCAGACGCCTCTGCGCTGCCATTCGGCACGAGCACGTTCTGTGTCACAGGTGGCGGATGGTGCCTGCGATCGAGGCGCACGGATCAGCCGAAGCGCATGAGCGAACCACCACCAGGAAGGTTGATGCCCTTGATGAACCCTCCACTCATCATCTGCCTCCGGGAAGGTGCCGATCCCTCTCCAGTGGCTCGGCTCCACCAGGGGCCGAGTCAGTCTTGTGTTCACGGGGAGCCATGACCGGTGGCGGCAGTACCCTTCGCTGGGTAGAGTTGGCCCAGAAGCTCTCCATCCGGAGTGCTCGACGAACACGCCTTGTTCTTCTCGGGGTCGAGGTTGCAGAAGGGCACTCTCCTGCCTGCAGCATGTTGCGCATGGCAACAGTACTGGGTAGCATGAAAGTACTTGCAGCGCAGCGGTCTTCATGATCCTGTGGTTGAAATTCGCAGCTCTTGGGGTGCACGAGATTATCCTCGCTGGGGTTCCTAGTTCTTGGGTTCTTCTCGGTTTTCAACTATTTTCCCCGCTGTAGTCAAGCAGCTGCACGAGTTTTTACCTTGACTGACTGGTGGTTTGGCTGAAATCTACGTTTCCTTGTAGAAGTTGTGCGTGTATGTGCTTTACACTTCGCCGGTGTATTTTGTGTTTAAAGCGGACAAATGAAGGAGCACTACTTCCCCTGTGTTGTCCTGCGAGCCACTGCCAGTGCCTTCCGAAACTCTTCAAATTCCTGGCAAGGCCAGTTCACTGATATGCTCGGCGTGTCTTTTAAAATAAGGATGAAATGATTTGCTTTGTTCCTTCGTATGGCTTGCTGGTTTTTGTCGTAAGCCAGAGTCTCCTTCTTTGAGAATTGGTTCTTTGTGGTACTTATCCTAGGCTTTCTTTACAGAAAGGGCAATTGTCGTCTTCTACTATTTGCTGCATCACTTTTTTCTGCTCGTCGATGCGTGAATTTCAAATCTGCAAGTGTTTCTTTCGCTCATATTCTACAAGCAATAATTGTATTGGTTGGTTTCATCTGACTGATGGCACTCTCTACTACTTTCTTGCCATTCACTCTCTTTTACTTCTGAGAAAAACTCATCGCCTTCTATTTCGCAGTCTACTTCGGTAGCTGGAACGTTTTATCCTACTCGGAAGAGCTTCTTTATATGCCTGCTCCGCCAAAAATGAATGGTTTTTGCCTTCCTCTACTTTTGTCAGGGCTTATCAGGCTGTGGGCGGCAAATATCTGGGGCAGCAAATGCTTTGTCTGAAGTTGAGTACGATGTTTGTCTGTTTGGGAGCGCTTTGCCGATGGACTCCATTTTTTGCGTCCCATGATGGTGCATTTCCTGTTGTGAGTTCTTTTACTCTTTGCATGTCACTTTTAGACGCAAGGTACTTGCCAGCTCCAATGCAGCGGTTTTTTGAGTATGCAACGATAAGATAGAGCATTAAATTGCTACTGGAATGTCTTTTATTCCTGGGTGTGGGTTGTGGTCGGTAGCTCAAAGTCGTCTTTTCTAAACTTAACAAATCGGTATTGTCGAGTGCCAGTTTGTTATTTACAGTGGGCGCCCTCGCTCAAGCATTTGCTGCAACATCTTGGTCATATATGTGCGTCTGAAAAGCTGTGCAAATTCGCGGAATATTTGTAAGCTTTGCGAAGCATCATTAGGGCGCATACTGCACCATGTTGCTTGGCACTCCGACTGGCACGTCGGCACTTCTTTGTATCATGTGCCGTCAAAAACACCGTCCTGCGGTAACGTGTGTACCCAGCCGTGACAAAGGACAAATTGCGCTTTTTGTGTCTTCCCCTCTCCCCTTCCAGTGTTGGGAGCCTGCAGGTTACAAAGTGAGTTCTTAGGGTGTGGAAATTCTTTTATCTGCTCAGCAACATAGCAGACAGTTATAGATCACCAGCAACTAGAAGACGGAGTATTGAATGCTGCTCCGTGTGAGCCAGGGCCCAAATCTCCTGTTTCGATCACTTTTTGCGCCTCTTCCGTTGCCCATGGTCCCCACCAACCGTAGCTTTCAATTTCTTCTAGCGTTCTCGCTCCATTTATAAAAGCAATAATCTCGGCAATTGCTTGCTTCCATATAGTTACCGGCAATCGATCTGACTCTTTTGGGTATGTTGCTTTCATTGATGATTGGAAACCCGTTTCTAGTTTGAAGTGGAGGGATCGTGGTCCGATCCGGTAATAGCATCTACTCCTTGTTGTTTTCACGAATAGTTCCCTTGTCGAGAATTTCTTGAAGGAGCTCTTTATATTGTGTATCCGGGGTCCTTTGATCGATTGGGTTCATGCTTTTGGGTGGGTTATTTTCTTAGTATATCAGTAGCTCTGGCCAATAAACTCTTGCCGGTAGAGCTTCTGGTATTCTCAGCTTCTATGAAAGTAGAACTACAAAGCCAGCGTACGCGACATTTTGGAGTCGCAAGGTTGAGACACTTCGCTCTGAGGGCCTTATTCCTGCTGAGCTATATGGAAATGAAATTGAAAACCAGCACCTTAGTGTTGATGCAAAGAGCTTTAACAAAGCTTTCGACCGAGCTGGAGAAAACACACGCAGACTATGCCATTGATGGAAGGTTTTGCCGGTGCTGCCCGCTGTACAGACCCACTACCTTAGTGGTGACGTTATCGCTATCGACTTCTACGCGCCAAACTTGAAGAGGCGAAGAAGTTACTGTTTCTGTGCCAATAGTATTTAAAGGTGAGAGCCCTGCAGTAAAGGGAGGAGATGGATCTTCGTGCCTTCACTCGAAGAGCTCGAAGTTGAGTGTTTGCCTACCGCAATCCCTCACGAGTTTGAAGTAGACATTTCTTCACTCGCTAAAGTTGGAGACTCAATTCTTGTAAAAGATATTGCTGTTCCAGCTGGGGTAAAGGTAGCTGTTGAAGGCGAAACCTCAGTAGCAAGTATCGCTGCAAAGATGACTGAAGAGGAAGACGCAGCTATGAGTGCTGAAGCGGACGTTGCAGCAGTGTCTGTAGAGGGAGAAAAGAAGGAAGACGAAGCTGCTGAAGGAGCTGAAAGCGCTGAAGCTTCTGAGTAAGAAGAATCTCATATATACGTTTTAGAAAGACCCGCTGTCCATTCTTCATGTTATAATTTCTCTTATGAGCGAGGAAACCGCGTACATATTTTTGGATGTAAAAAGTGAGAGATTGCACAGTTTTTCTAACCGCGATAGGCAGGTTGCTCTTTCGGGTTCATATACTCACTCTCGTGTGTTTGGATTTGTGAAGTTTGCTGCGGTTCTCGTGGTTATTTTGACCTTTGTGCTTGGCTTCGCTATCGCCCCTCAGGGTTCTGAGAAGAGCCTGGCAGTTGCGGCAAATAAAACGAGCGAGCGAGCCGACCTTGAAAAGGAGCTTGCTGAGCTTGAAGCTCAAATGAAGGTGTATTCGGCTCAGGCTGCTCAGTATCGACACCAAGGAAACACTCTTCAGAGCGAAATAGACAGGCTTGATGGGCAAATAGCTCAACTCGAGCGTCAGATCCGCACGATCACTCTTACCCTTGATAAGCTAAGCGATGAAATAGTGGAGACTGAAAGCACTATTATCACCACAGAAGAGCGCCTCGACCAAGCGCGCAGCGCGGTAGCAAACACGCTTCAGTACGTATACGAAAGATCAAAGAGAGCTTGGTAGCTGTGTTGCTTAAGAACCAAACTTAGAGCTTCTTCTCTGAAGTAAATGATTTGCTTGATGTGCAGGGCACTCTTTCAAACAAGATAAAGGAAATGACCAACCTTAGGGATAATCTTCTTGAAGAAAAGGAGCTTCTTGCGCTTCAGAAGGATGATGCGATAAGGCTTGCGCAGTTTCAGGCTGAGCAAAAAAAGTCTGTGTTGAGCACGAAGAGTCAGAAAGACGTTATTCTTGAGGAAACTCGCGGCAAAGAGGCTACCTACCAAGACCTTTATGTAAAAACTAAGCAGAGTGCAGACGAAATTCGATCAAGAATATTCCGTCTTCTTGGCGGAGGAGAGATGACCTTCGAACAGGCGTACAATTATGCCAAATATTCAAATGGCCTCACTGGTATTCGCCCAGCGTTTCTTCTTGCGATTCTTCAGCAAGAGAGCGCGCTCGGAAAGAACGTAGGAAAGTGTAACTATCGAGACGCCATGGCTCCTGGCCCTCCAACGTCTCGTCGCGATGACATAACTCCATTTTTGCAGATCACGGCTGAGCTCGGTTTAGACCCTGACCAGACGCTTGTTTCTTGCGCTATCTCTACAGACGGTGCTTACGGAGGAGCTATGGGCCCAAGCCAATTTATTCCTACTACCTGGATGTACTACAAGGATAGAGTTTCAAAGCTTACTGGCAACAGCCCCGCTAGCCCATGGAACAATGGAGACGCTTTCGTAGCTACTGGGCTTTACCTGTCTGATGCTATGAACTCATGCTCTCAATACAGCGGTACTGACCAAGAGCGTTGTGCCGCCGCCCGTTACTACGCAGGAGGAAACTGGCAAACCCACCTTTGGACTTATGGAGAGCGCGTAATAGCTCGAGCGGCTCAATTTGAGGCTGACATTGAGATAATCCGCTAGTTTTGATTTTTAGGCCTGGTTTGGTTTATAGTAGCCATACTATGCCAGAGAACGATATACGCTCACTGCTTATCGATGGGCTTAAACGTAAGCACCTTACCCCTGAAAGGCTTCAGGGGCTTACTGAAGTTCCTATGCACTACCTCGACAGTCTCCTCGCTGGAGACTGGGCTGATTTGCCTGCGCGTCCATACGTTCGTGGCTACCTTATAAAAATTGCTCGTGAGCTCGATCTGGACGAAGACGATCTTTTAGATCGCTATCAAAACCAATTTCTTGCAGCTTCTGGATCTTTTGACTCACTTCCAGGCAATCGCTTTGCGCTCCCCTCTTTTAAATATCGAAAGCTTCTTATTCCTTTCGCGGTATTGGTAGTAATTATTTACGCTGTTTTCTTTACCATCTCTTCACGCACTCCTTATCTGGAGCTTGTAACTCCACCAAACGAAAGCCTGGAACCATATGCAGTAAACACGCCAGAAATAGTGCTCGAAGGTAGTGTTGAGGAGGGAGACAATGTTTTCATTAATGGCGACCAAGTAGAGGTAGATAGTACTGGCACGTTTCAATATCCATATACTCTCTCTTTAGGGCTTAACACTATAGAGTTTCGTGTAAGCCGCTTCTTGGGTAAGGAAATACGGGTTATAACCCAGGTATTTTTTGAACGCACACCGGTGATTATTGAGGATAGCAGCGACGATTCTCAGCTTTTAGAGGCTACTGATGAGCCTGCAAGTAGCTCGGTTGAGCTTGATAGTGAGGATGATACAATAAATTAAACAATTAAGAGCACATACTATGGCAAAAACTAAAAAGAAAGCAGCTGACGAAGGGGAAGAAAAGAAGGGAAGCATCGCCGATTTGGTAGAAGAGCTTCAGGGAAAGTTTGGAGAGGGTGCGCTCATGACTCTTGGTGAGGCGCGCAAGGTAAACGTAGACGTTATCTCTACCGGATCTTTTTCTCTCGACCTTGCTCTTGGAGTAAATGGTTTACCAAAGGGAAGAATCATCGAAGTCTATGGGCCAGAGAGTAGCGGTAAGACTACTCTTGCTCTTAACGTAATAGCGCAGGCGCAAAAGAAGGGAGAGCGCTGCGCGTTTGTCGATGCAGAACACGCGCTCGACCCTGTGTATGCTAAAAACCTTGGAGTGAAGGTAAACGAGCTTCTTATTTCTCAGCCTGACAACGGAGAGGAAGCTCTCAACATCGTAGACAGTCTTGTGCGTAGCGGAATGATTTCTGTAGTCGTTGTAGACTCTGTGGCTGCGCTTACTCCTCGTGCGGAAATTGAAGGAGAGATGGGAGCTCAGTTTATGGGGCTTCAGGCTCGTATGATGAGCCAAGCTCTTCGAAAGCTTACTGCTATCGCAGCTCGCCACAACGTACTTATCATCTTCATCAACCAGATTCGTATGAAGATTGGTGTGATGTTTGGTAGCCCTGAAACTACTCCTGGAGGAAAGGCGCTAAAGTTTTCTTCTTCGGTGCGTCTCGACATTCGCCGTATTGCTCAAATTAAGAAAGGAGAAGAAGTGGTCGGAGGGCGCATTAAGGTAAAGATCGTGAAGAATAAGGTAGCTCCCCCATTTAAAATCGCCGAGTTTAACATTATGTACGGCACAGGAATTTCTTATGAAGCCGATGTGTTGCAGGCTGGAATAAAGTATGGAGTTGTAGAGAAGAAAGCAGCGAGCTATTCGTTTAACGGAGAAAAAATTGCCGTTGGACTTGAGAAGGCAGCGGAGAGGCTTGTAGAAGACAAGAAGCTTTTGAAGGAAATAGAGAAAGCAACAACCAAGCAGGCGCTTGTAGCAGAAGAATAATTTAAAAACCGCCCAAGGGCGGTTTTTGTTTTAGCCTTTTACGGCAGTGATGCAGTCGAGTACCGTCTGGTAGTGTTCTTGGAAAATAAGATAGTGTGTTTCTACTTTCTCAGGGTTTCCGATGAGAATAGTTTTTTTACCAAGAGCAAATGCCATTCCTGCTTCGATATGTGAACTGTTTCCTGCTGGGAGCAACATGATAAACACGTCGCTTTCCCTTAAGCCTTCAAGATCTTGCTCGTAGAGCTGGCGAATTTCAGCGTCGCTCTTCCAGTCTTTGTTTTTAAACTTTTCTTGATCGTCTTTGAGTTCGCTTTCCGGTACGAAGTTTCGCTTATCGCTTACATAGGAGAATACTTCGTTCCCAAGGGCACTCAGGTTTTCTGTAAGGAGCTGGACTTGTTTCATGTTTTTCCAGCTGCTGGCTATGAAATATTTCATACCCTTAAGGATAGCAAATATAGGGCCTGGCCGGCTATAAAGTAAAACCCCCCTTTCGGGGGGTTCTGATTTACATTGCTGCTGGTGTTTCTCCCTCTTGTGGAGCTTCTGGTGCAGCTGCTGGCATTTCTGCTGGCGCAGCATCTCCTCCTTCTGCTGGAGCTGCTGGTTCAGCTGCTGGCATTGCTGGTGCTGGAGTTGCGTTATCGTCACCTCCCATACCAGGGTTCATGTTTTGGTCGTCCATAACAAAAACAAAATAACGGATTTATATTTGACCTTTGGACTACATATAGAGTGTAGCAAAAAAATCCCTATAGCCCAACCTTATTTTGTTTTTATGACAATAAGTTGCTCGAGGCGACGAATGTCGGCAAGAAGCTTTGATCTATCTTTGTTGAACATTATGACGTTGGCAATGCTCTTGCCTCCGTTTTTTGCAAAGCGTGCCTTGTCCCCCACTTTTGCTTTTGAGTGGATGCTGTGGAAGGAAGCAAGCTTTTCTATACGTTTAATTCCTTTGAGCTGAGTGATAGTTCCTTCTTTCTTTGCAAAGAGCTTGAGTGCGGCTGTATAGCCTTTCTTTTTCTTCGTAAGACGTGGTGTCTTTGGAATGCGGATAAGAATATCGTTCATTGAGTGGTCGATGCCAAACGAAAGCTTGTACATGTCTACTCTAAAGCCTCCGATGCGTGGTCCTATTTCAATCACCTTGAAGCCGTCTTCGGTGCGGATAAACTCGATGTGTACTGTAGTGCTTCTTAGCCCGATAGCTTTTACTGACTTTTCAGCAACTTCTTCGAGTGATTTTATAGACTTTGGCTTAAGTATTGTTGGCGTTATCTGCTGGTAGCCAAAGAAGTCGTCGAAGCCAATAGCTTTTCCTGTTTTGATGTGGCATGGAGGGCACCAGTAGGACTTTCCTCGAGAATTTACGTATCCGTCGATAGAGTACATATCGCCTTCCATAAACTGTTCAACAAGAACGCGTGGCTCCATCTTTCTTCCCTCCTTCTTATATACACCCTTTATTCTCTTAAAGGTTTTCTTAAGCGTGTCTTTAAGTTCATCTTCGTGGTAGCAGATACTT
Organism: Minisyncoccota bacterium; assembly: GCA_041389085.1. Lineage (GTDB taxonomy): Bacteria > Patescibacteriota > Minisyncoccia > UBA6257 > 1-14-0-10-44-23 > JAUYME01. The sequence goes on from JAWKSL010000001.1 coordinate 282,534, forward strand.
ACGAGCAAGCTTGCTCCAAGGTCTGCGGGTTTCAGTATGAGTGGGAAGCCTACCTTGTTGCTTATCTTTGAAAGGCTGCTCTTACTCATGTCTGAAACGATTGTGAACTTTGGAGTAATAGAGCGGTCGTACGCTGTGAAGCGGCGGCGCATCATTATCTTGTCGATAGCCCAAAGAAGGCTGTCTTTAGTAGGGGTTCTTAGATATGGCACATGTGGCACTACGCGTGCCATGTGTGGCACGTCCTCTTCTCCACGTGTAGTGATAGCGATAAGCTCCTCTTCGTATGGGCGAAGAGCTTTGGTGATTTTGTATGGATTGTGGAGGTCGCACTTTATGTCGATAACGCCCCACTCCTTAAGCTTCTTTCTGGTAGCGAGTGGAAGCTTCTTTTTTGAGTGTCTGATTGTAGCGATTCTGAACTTTTCTCCTGTTTTTTTCTCGTATTCACGGATAGACTTTACGGCGCTTGGAAGAATGCTTCCTACGTAAAGAATGATATTTCTTTTCTTTCGCATACGTTTTATTAAACTACAAACCCGGCATATCACCGGGCTCTCGTTTTATTTATTGACTCTAGTATATTTCCTATTGAGGTGCTGGTCAATGGCTTATATTTGCGCTAGATTGTGCCTATATGAATACCATTGCAGAGATATTATTGGTTGGATTTGGCATCATGCTCGTGAGCCTTTCAGGTGTTTTATTCCTTGGTGGGCTTACCCAGCGTTGGCTTTCGAAAAACCTGCCTCTTTTGCTTAGTTTTTCCGCTGGAGTGTTCTTTCTTACCGCCTTTGACCTTGTGCGAGAATCGTTTGAGCTTTTGAGCGCAACATTCGCTGGGCTTTCTGTTTTGGGAGGCTACCTTCTCTTTCTTTTGCTTCAGCGCGCTATACCGGAGAGCCATCACCACCACGGAGCGGACGATTGCGACGATTCTCACAATGAAAGAAGCGCGCTCCGCATTCTCTTAGGAGACGCTATTCATAATGCTGGTGACGGCATTCTTCTCGTTCCTGCCTTCTTGGCAAGTCCTGCACTCGGCTTTGCTACTTCCATTAGTATCTTTGCTCACGAGTTCCTTCAGGAGATTTCTGAATTCTTCATCCTTAAAGGCGCTGGCTACTCTACCGGCAAGGCGCTCGCCCGAAACTTCTTTGCCTCTTCTACTATTCTTGTTGGTATCTTTCTTGGTTTTATTCTTCAGTCTTTGGGCGAGGTGCAGGGTGTGTTGCTCGGTGTTGCAGCAGGAGGATTTCTCTACATCGTTTTTCACGATTTAATCTTGCACCGATCAACTTCGCTTAAGGGAAAGAGGTTTGTGTTTCACGTTGTTGCCTTTCTCTTTGGTGCAGTTGCCATTCTTTATATTGGCTCGCTCTTTGTGCATGGGCATGGGGTTGAGTCTGACCAACACGATCAAGAAATTTTACATCTAGAATAAAAGCCCCGTTGGGGCTTTTATTTTACTCTGTTGTTTGTCCGTCGAAGTGTTCTTCTTTCTCTTCTTCTTTTGTCTTGTGCACGGTTTGATCTTTGTGCTCTGGTGGAGAGTAGATTGAATAAATCTTCAGGTCAGTATCTGACTCGTTTATAACGTTGTGCCAGGTTTCGCGCGGTATAACGATGGCGAAATCCGCTTCTACGATGTGCTCTTCACTATTGTTGAGCACTACTTTTGCCCTCCCCTGCTCGACGCGGATAAACTGGTCGAGGTGGTGCATCTCATTTCCTATCTCCTGCCCTGGCTTGATGCACATAAGAACAAGCTGGCTGTACTTACTGGTGTACAGCACGCGACGATAGTCGGTGTTTTCAAGAGTTTCCTTCTCTATGTTTGTAATAAATCCTTTCATAGAAGTATTTTTTACTTTTAAAAGAGACCTTTTGCTCTGTTTGGGTGCCTGACGGGAATTGAACCCGCGCCACCGCTGCCACAGAGCGGAGCTCTACCACTGAGCTACAGGCACCATAGTCTTCTTAGCTGGTGCCGCGGGGGTGAATCGAACACCCGACACGACGCTCTTCAGGCGTCTGCTCTACCACTGAGCTACCGCGGCTTAATTTCTTCTAAAAAGATGATGCTTATTGTAGTTTGCTGGGGGTCAAAAAGCAAGCAATTTGGTGTTTCAAAATTTCATTTGGCAACCTATCCACATTGTGGTGAAAAAACACCCTTTTTCTATATTGACTGGCCCTCTATCGACCACGCTACAATTGTACAACTGGGGGAAGGCTCGTTTCTTCGCAAGAGGAAACAAATCTTCTCCTTTATTTTCAAAATTAATTTATAAACGTTAGTTCATTACAAACTCTATGACATCTCGCGCATCGCTGAAAAGCACGGATCTCAAAATGATTAAAAAAATTTACCGCCGCAGTGGCGAACTTGTTGATTTCAACATCGACAAAATTGAATCTGCGGTTATGAAAGCTTTTGAGGCTTCGAAAGAAGGAAGTCAAAAGCAGGCTGCGGAAATTGCTGCAGCAGTTTTCAAAGATTTACTCCGTCTTAGACGCGCTGCAAAGAATGATTCATTCATTCCAACAGTTGAAATGGTGCAGGACCTAGTAGAAGAGCAACTTGTTCACCACGACTTTGCTTCAACTGCAAAAGCATACATTTTGTATCGTGAAGAGCGTGCGAAAGAGCGCAAGAGAATGGGCGCAATTCCACAAGAAGTGCGCGATGCTGTAGAGAAAAGCTCAAAGTACTTTGCGAGTCCGTACCAAGAGTTTATTTTTTACCGCACATACTCAAAGTGGCTTCCTGAACTTGGTCGTCGCGAGACATGGATGGAGGCAATTGATCGCTTCATGGACTTCATGAAAGAAAATCTTGGGAAAAAACTTTCCGAGAAAGAATACGACGAAGTTCGTGAAGGAATTTTGAAACAAGAAGTTTGTCCTTCAATGCGTTTGCTCTGGAGCAGTGGCGATGCCTGCCGAAAGAGTAACGTGTGGGCATACAACTGCTCATACACTGCGCCAACAAAGTGGCAAGACTTGGGAGAGATAATGTACGTACTCATGTGTGGAAGTGGACTAGGGTTTGCAGTTGAGAGCGAGAACGTGCAGCAGTTCCCACAAATCAAGAAGCAGACAGGAGAGAAGGCTAAGACTCACGTTGTTGCTGACAGTAAGGAAGGATGGGCAGACGCCTTTGTACACGGATGTGAAGTTTGGGCTAGTGGAAAGGATGTAGAGTTTGACTTCTCACAGGTGCGTCCTGCAGGAGCTCGTCTTAAGACCGCAGGAGGAACCGCGAGCGGCCCTCAGCCACTTATAGACCTTATAAAGTTTACTCGCGAAAAGATGCTTAGCCGCCAAGGAAAGCGTCTTCGAAACATCGACCTACACGACATTATCTGCCAAATCGGACTTATCGTAGTTGCAGGAGGAGTTCGCCGCAGCGCGCTTATTTCTCTCTCTGATCTTGATGACCCTGCTATGCGTGATTCAAAGAGCGGTCAGTTCTGGGTTGATAACGGACAGCGCAGCATGGCAAACAACAGTGCCGTATATGAAGAGAAGCCAAGTGCTGACGTGTTTCTTAAAGAGTGGCTTTCATTGGTTAAAAGCGGAACAGGAGAACGTGGAATCTTTAACCGCGGAGGTTTTGAAAAACAGATGCCAAAGCGCCGATGGGAAGTTGTAAAAGGAATTCCTCAGATTGGTGTAAACCCATGCGGAGAAATTTATCTTCAGAGCAAGCAGTTCTGCAACCTTACTTCTATAGTAGTTCGACCAAAAGACACAGCCGCTGATCTTAAGAGAAAGGTGCGCCTTGCAACCATACTTGGAACTTACCAAGCAAGCCTTACCAACTACGGATATCTTTCAAAAGAATGGAAAAAGAACTGCGAGAAAGAAGCTCTTCTTGGAGTTTCACTCACCGGGTACTACGACAACAAGACTATTCGAAACGATAAGGTGCTTCGTGATTTGAAGGCTGAGGCGATTCGCGTAAATAAAATGTACGCAAAGAAGATTGGAATCAACCCATCTACCGCTATCACTACCGTAAAGCCGCACGGAAACAGTGGACAGCTTCTTAACGTAGGAAGCGGAATGCACCCATGGTACGCACCATACTTTATTCGCCGCGTACGCATCAGCACAAACGATCCTCTTTGTAAGCTTGCGATGGACCAAGGAGTTCCTGCAAAGCCTGAAGTTGGATACTCAACCACCAGTTCTACCGTTATGGTGCTCGAATTCCCGGTAAAGGCACCAACAGGAGCAATCTTTAAAGACGATGTTTCTGCTATCGATCTTTTGCAGGAGTGGAAGCGCCTCAAGAACAACTACGTAGAGCACAATCCAAGTGTAACCATCTACGTTGGTCCAGATGAGTGGCTCCAGGTAGGAAACTTCGTATATGAGAATTGGGACATTGTAGGAGGACTTTCATTCCTTCCTCGCAGCGAGCACGTATACCAGCTTGCTCCATATGAAGAGATAACCAAAGAGCAGTACGAAGAGATGGCCTCAAAGATTAAGCTCGACTTCTCAAAGCTTCTTTACTACGAAGCTGAGGATCACACTACTGGAGCAAAAGAATTCGCTTGTGTGTCAGGAGTATGCAGTATCGACGACGCGCTTGCTGAAGAGGCTCAGAAGGAGGCAGCAAAGAAATAAGAAGGAGCACAAACAAATCCTGGGGGGATTTAACAAAAAAACTCGGCATCTAGCCGAGTTTTTTTGTCTGCTTACCAAATAATCAATGAAACTATAGACCCAATAACCAATATCATACCAATAAGGAATGGTGTTGCTGGGTTGTTGGATGCTAGGGGTGATCCTGGTAAGAATGCACCTGCAAATATGAGCGCCGGTATCCATAAAAATAGACCTGCCCACCATGCAATTAAAACAAATCCAAGCACTATTTCTGCAACTAGCAACAAAGTCGCGAGGATTGGAAGAGTAATCTTTGTTGTTTTTGACGAAAACCATAGAGGCGCATCTAATGGACTCACGCCTCCGGGCCCTGGCTGTTTGCCATAAGCGCCTTGAACTAAGGCCGCGCCGAAGCAGAATATTAAGTATTTAATTAGCATTGATCTAGTTTTTCAAAATGTTTGTATTTCTTTATGTGCCTCCGGCAGGAATCGAACCTGCATCAAGGGCTTAGAAGACCCTTGCTTTATCCATTAAGCTACGGAGGCTAATGTGCCATTTATATCAGAGCAGCTCCTTATAGTAAATGCTTAGCTATACAAGAGCGCTCCAAGCACCATAGAGGCGTTTACGAGCACCCATAGGATGTTTGTAAGGACGATAGGTTTGTCGCGATGGAGGGCGCCGTAGAATATCCAAAATATGTTTAGGAAGATAAAGGTGGCCCATGTTATTGGCTCAATACTTGAGCCGTTTTTTTCAAAAAAGACTTTTGCTACTTGAGGCAGTGTTGCGACCGGACTTCCGATAGCGGCAACGTAGATGAGCTTGTCTACAACCCTAAAGCGATGTGTGTGCTTTTTTGCTCGTGATAGTTCGTGTTGTCCTTGTGGCATACCTTCCATTGTAAACCATAAATCAAAAACACGACGCAAGGTCGTGTCTCTGATTTTGTCGGGCCGCCGGGACGCTTCGCTATCTCACTCTCTGAAAACCCACGGTTTTCCAGCGCATGCTTCGCGTGCTGCCTTCCTACACGGGGAACTTCCGTTCCCCGACCCCCTCCCGTCCGATTCCCGGCCCGTACTTTAGTAATCAAAAACACGACGCAAGGTCGTGTCTCTGATTTTGTCGGGCCGCCGGGAATCGAACCCGGGCCGCACGCTCCCAAAGCGCGCATACTACCATTATACGACGGCCCGATATAGGAAGTACCTTATTGGTACTTCCCTACTTTATTGCATTCGTACAATCTTATCAAACTCTCTCAGTGAGTTTGTGAACTCCTCGTTGAGTTTGTTTATTTCTTCAACTTCTTCGTTAAGCTGGTTTAGAGTACTTTCGATGGTGAGAATGTTTGGATCTTCTCCTTCGAGTTTACGCTGAATCTGCTCGTGTAGTCTGTCGAAGAAGTTGTTAAAGGCAAGCATGTGCGTTATTGCCGCAACTTGAGAGCTTACCGCTTCTACCGCTACTTCGCGCGCATCGCTTGATTCTATCTGTTTTGATGCCTGAGCCATTTTGTCGATTGCTTTCGCAAGCTCAATTGCTGCATTGTTTCTCTCTGCAGAATTGTCTTTTTCTTCTTGGAGAAGATCAAGTGCGTCTTGAGTTTGCCCTTCTCTCTCGTAGCGAGCAATCACTGAAAGGTTGTCGAGTGATTTCTTAAAAAGTTTTGAAACTTGCTCAGATGCCTTTGCTGCCTCTTTTCTTCCGCTTACAAAATCTTGCGGGAGGTTTGCTGAGTTAAGATTTATTACTCCAGTTCCGATCAATGCGGCAAAGACTATTGCGAGTGCAACAATTCCGATAAGTGCGTTTTTTGTGGTTTTAGTCACGGTATTTTTAAGATTAGTATATTGAAGTTAGCTGAAGTTGGCTAAAGAATCAAGATGCCTTGAAAAAGTCGCGCTCAGGTATTAGACTATCTCTACGTTAGATATGCGGGTGTCGTATAGTGGCTATTATGGCTGCCTTCCAAGCAGCAGACGAGGGTTCGATTCCCTTCACCCGCTCAAAAATACCTCTGGTATTTTTGAGCGAGGCTCGCCTAGCGCTTTGCGCTAAAGGCGGCCCGCTCTTAAGTGCTGTAAATAGCCTATGATTAAAGGATGATAGGGGTTTATATACTTTTAAGTATAAAGGATGGCCGTAGCTATATTGGCTCTACAGATAACCTTCTTCGCCGTCTCTCAGAGCATGAAGCAGGCCATGTTAGATCTACAAAACATAGGCGCCCGCTACGGTTAGTATTTTTTGAGGAATCTCCGAGTTTGTCGGTTGCTAGAAGAAGAGAGCTGTATTGGAAGAGTGGTGCTGGGCGCCGAAAACTCTCTTTTTAGTAGTTTTTTGTATAAAAGTGGCCATTTGCTCGTTTTACACATAGAATGTAACTACCGAGGTGGTTTTTCGTTCTATATGACAGAAAGCGAGCAACAACTTGTTGAAAGGGCCCAAAATGGCGATCAGGGCGCCTTTGCTGACCTTTATAAGGCTCACCATGGCGCTATTTACCGTTTTGTGGCTACAAAGGTGTCTTTCAGGCATGAGGCTGAGGATTTGACCCACGAGGTCTTCCTAAGCGCCTGGAAGAACGTTGCTTCCTTTAAAATGAAGGGTTTCCCCTTCTCTAGCTGGCTGTATCGTATAGCTCGAAATAAGGTAATAGACCACTATCGGGTGGCTAAGCAGACCGACGATATAGAAAAGGTCGATAAGCAATTTATCGCAATCAGTGAAGATATTGATCTTGCACTCGATCAGCGGACGGCCTTTGAAGACGTAAGCGCTAAGCTCAAACAGCTCCCAGCAGATCAGCAAGATGTTCTCACGCTTCGATTCGTTGAAGATATGGAGTACGAGGAAATTGCTGAAGTAATAAAGAAAAGTCCTGGCAACGTTCGAACGATACAACACAGAGCGATTGCAAAGCTTAAAAAGCTTTTAGAGGATGATAAATAAGACAATGGAAAAATATATTGAATCACAACTAAAGAAGTTTAAGTCTCTCGCCTCTTCACCTGAAGTGGCTGAGAAGTCTTTGTATTCAATTCTTTCTAGTGAACAAAAGCTTCCGTTTCGACTTGGATTCCGATCTCCTGCGTTTTCAGGAGTATTTGCTGTTGTTGCACTTTTCGTTGTTCTTGCTACTACGCAGTTTAATGCAGCCCCTTCTACGGAAGTTGCCGCTCTTCAAGATGAAAGCCTTACACAGGAAGTTGAAAGCAGTGAAGACTTCCAAATTCAGCTCGAAGAAGCTCGCTACTTTAGCGAGCGCGCTGATCGCGTAGCAGCTGCTCTCGATCAGGTTTCTCGATAGTTCTTCAACTATGAAAAAAATATTTCTAGGAACAGCTTTGTCTCTCGCATTTTTCGCCCTCGCATTTCAGGCGAGCTTTGCTATGGAGGCTGTTGCCGTTGGTGAGCTCGAGGGACTTCCTACCTTCCCTGAAGTAACTGAAGGGGTTGATATAGGAAACCTTGAGAGCAGAGTTCTTGTTTTAAATCAGGTTCTAGACTTCACCGAGGAAGAAGTTCTTTCTCTTTTAGAGAAGCTTCGCGCGCTTAAGAAGGCCGACGGAGACTCTTTCCTCTTCGATTTGTATGAATATTTTGAAGACCATGGTGCTGCCGCGCTTACCAGTATTGCGGACTATCGCGAGGATGTAGCGGCTCTTAACGGCGTTGATCAAGCGCGCGACCTTGCACTCGACATTCGCCTTTGGCGCTCAAGCACGTACGATGTGCGAAACAAAATGTTGGTAAACTTTTTGCTTCTTGGTAGAAGCGAGTCTGCTATCGCTATTGCTGAAGCACGTAGTGAAAAAATAGATCGCGACATTGCTCGCCTTCAGGATGCGTTTGGTGAAGCTGGCTCTTTGAGGCTGCAAACACTTTTTACTCGCGCACTTTTGGAAATCGAGCAAGCACGAGCTGAGCAAAGCAGCGCTCGTGTACTCTTCCGTAGCTATATGATTGCTCCTGAGGGGCAGACCGCGGTAGAAGCCTCTCTTATGAGTAGTGAGGACGAGGTTGTATATCAAGAGGCTCTTACCGACGCTCTTTCTCATGTTGGCCAGGCCTACCGATACTTCATCGAGATGAGCCGTCTTGCGAACGATCTTTTGCAAGCGAACTAGTTTTGCTTTTTGAGGTGGGCATAATATAATTGGGTAACAAACAGCTTGTTAGCTCTATTTTTTTATTTCAACTATGAAAACTTTCTCAAAAAACATCTTCTACGCCGTCGGATTTCTTGTGCTTATAACTCTTATTTTTTCTTACTTTGCTTCCAGCTCAGATGAGATTGCGCAGTTTTCACTTTCTGATGTTGCCGAGAAAATAGAGGCAAATGAAGTAGTGAGCATAGTTGTGCAGAGCAACGATCTTGATATTGAGCTTGCTGACGGCTCTAAGGCGCGTGCGAAAAAGGAGCGAGAAGCGAGCCTTTCTGAAACGCTGGCAAACTACGGAGTTACCGGTGCTGCCCTTTCAGAAGTTTCTATATCAGTGCAAGAAGAGAGTGGGATGCGTGCTTTGATGGGAATATTGATTCCTACTCTTCTTCCGTTGATAATTTTGATCATCTTTTTCTGGTTTATATTCCGCAACGCGAAGGGTGGGGCAAACCAGATGATGAGCTTTGGAAAGAGCCCTCTTAAAATGGCCGGCGGGAAGCAGAAGTACACCTTCGCTGACGTGGCTGGGCTTAAAGAAGAGAAGCAAGAGCTCATGGAGATTGTAGAATTTCTTAAAGAGCCGCAAAAGTTTATTCGCATGGGAGCAAAAATTCCTCGCGGAGTTTTGCTGATGGGTTCACCAGGAAGCGGAAAAACTCTTCTTGCGCGAGCGGTTGCTGGAGAAAGCGGTGTCCCCTTCTTCCATGTAAGTGCGAGTGAGTTCGTAGAAATGTTTGTTGGAGTTGGAGCGAGCCGTATACGCGATGCGTTTGCAACTGCAAAGCGCCACAGCCCTTCTATACTTTTCATCGATGAAATCGATGCAGTTGGTCGCCAGCGCGGAACTGGTATGGGTGGGGGTCACGATGAGCGTGAACAAACTCTTAACCAAATACTCGTAGAGATGGATGGATTTGATCGCGACACTCAAGTTATCGTACTTGCAGCTACAAACCGACCAGATATTCTTGATCAAGCTCTTCTTCGTCCTGGCCGCTTTGATCGCCGAGTCCTTATCGACCTTCCCGACATAAAGGAGCGTGAGGCAATACTTGAGCTACACGCAAAGAATAAGCCGATAGAAGGCAGTGTAGACTTTGCACGTATTGCAGCGCGTACTCCTGGTTTTTCAGGAGCTGACCTTGAAAGCTTGGTTAACGAGGCGGCTATCTTAAGCAGCTCGTGTTGGAAAGCGCAGCATAAATCAGTCAGATATTTTTGAGTCAATCGAAAAGGTGCTTATGGGTCCTGAGAAAAAGGGACGTGTTATTACGGAGCGAGAAAAGAAGGTTACCGCTTTTCATGAAGCAGGGCACGCGCTTGTTGCAGACAGCTTGAAGGATGCAGACCCAGTACACAAAGTTTCTATCGTTGCGCGTGGCCGTGCTGGTGGCTACACTCTTAACCTTCCACTTGAAGAAAACAGACTACAAACAAAGAAACAATTTCAGGCAACTATGGCTGTAATGATGGGTGGCTATGTAGCTGAAGAGCTTACGTTTAAAGATGTGACTACTGGTGCAAGCAACGACCTAGAAAAGGCTACCGACCTTGCACGCCGAATTGTTACAAAGTATGGAATGAGCAGCCTTGGCCCAATTTCTCTCGGAGAGAGCATGGGTTCTCCATTTTTGGGTGGCTACACCGGCTCTGTGCGCGATCACAGCGAGGAAGTTGCAGCTCAGGTAGACAAAGAGGTAAAGCAGTTTCTCACTTCAGCTTACGAGCTTGCAAAGAAAGTAATTCGCAACCGCAAGAAAGCGCTTGATGCTATAGCTTCAGCCCTTATCGAAAAAGAGGTGCTTGAGCAAGAAGACTTTGACTCTCTTATGAAGAGCTTTAAGTACAAGCCTTTGGCGGTTTAGCTTCAAGTTGAAACAGTTTTCACTTATAGCTACTATTCGATGGTAGCTATGCGCATAGCTCCCCTCTTTCTAATGTTTGAGGGACGAGCAGTGGTCGTATGGATCCCAGTTGTTCGTTTAAAACTTTGAAGTAATTCATAGTTTTGCCCCGCGCCTATAGCTCAGTGGTAGAGCGCTCGTCTTATGCACGAGTGGTCCCTGGTTCGAATCCAGGTGGGCGCACCTAATCCTCGCATTCATACCCGAACTCTAGAATTAGAAAGGGTTTATTTCTAGTTCGAGATTTTTCTTTAAGTCACTCATTTTTAACGTTGCCCAGCCTATTAAAAAATCGTTCCTAGAAAATAGGAAAATTTCCTCTAATATTTCACACATATTCGCGGTATGAACTCAGCATTTTATTCGGGATGTCAGTTAAGGCTCATATCCCTCTCTTGCATAAATCTCTTGCCTTTGCTTTACATATTTCAGACATATGCGCGGTTAGCTCAGTTGGTAGAGCAGCTCGTTTACACCGAGAAGGTCGGGGTTCAAGTCCCTCACCGCGCACACTACAAACAAGCTCTTGAGCTTGTTTTTTATTTTTAGATATATGCTACCTTTTTAGTGAAAGGAGGGCTGGTATGCCCGAGAGGACTCTCGAGTTTTTCAATGGCATGATTCCCTTCTTGGAGTCGCTCATCGCTTGTTGGATGGAGCGCTTCGAGGCACTTCAGATCTTGGAAGCTAGGGGGCGCGATGACACAGCGACGCAGCGCGATATACAGGGTGAGCTTTGGCGCCTAGACGATGTCGAGCGCGAGATGCGCGAAATCTGTCGGGTCCACAACCTGTATTTCGACAGTACTGACTCCACGAACCCTCGCTTCTTCGTGAACATCCCTACTCCAATACGGGGCGGGAAGGGCACCGAGAATCTCCCCCACTGCTGGGGGCATGGTGATGAAGCCTTCGCTCCTCACAGGAGCACGGTCGCTTCGCCTACCTATGGCAACAGTGCGCGCAAGGCCCTTCGGCAATGAGGGGCCTTTCACTTTTCTAAAAAAGTTTGGTGTGCTATTTTCTTTTTGAAAGGAGGTGTGCCCTATGTCGACTCAAATCCGTTCGATCGAGGAGGCGAATAGTGAACTGGTTCCCCTCCTCGAAGAGATCTTTCTCGACTTCCGCCGTGACTACATGCACCTTGAAAGTCTTGTGACCGCTCACCGGATGATGTGCTCTGGCCTTGACGATGAGATCCTTTTCTATCAGGAGCGCTGCGAGGCGGTTCTTGATAGACTTGTGAGCTACTCTGTCGGGCTGCACTTCAACTTCGACAAGCTTTGGATCGAGCTTCATCCAATACCGGGAGAGGTAGAGATCCCTGGCTCGCACTACTGGCGCATCGGTCAGACCGAGTTCCTTCCCCTGCTCGTCGAGCAAAGCGACGCTGCCTAGCAGCCAAAACGCCCAGTACCATTTCGGTGCTGGGCGTAAACATTTCTATAGAATAATTGACGACTACTCGCCTGCCCTGCTAGGCTTTGTTTTGAAAGGAGCGGTCATGAGCACACGACGTATCTTTGACCTAGCAGGTGCTAACGCAGCCATTCCGCTTCTTGCGGTGTTGATGAGGCTGCTTTTCCAAGAGCATGCACATTTCTGTGCGCTTGATCGAGACGCCGATCGGTTCCCTGATGACTGGCAGCTAAAGCAGGCTGCCGAAGATTCCCTCGAAAAGGTGGTTGCGCTCGAGAAGGAGCTCTACTCCCTACTCCCCGACAGTAGGGTTGACTATGAGCAGGACGTTCTCTTGCTCAAGTACCCAATGACGTTTGTTGGCGTCTATGGTTGCCATGCCTGGTACCCGGGGCAAAAGGCATTTTCACCATGGGAGCAACTACCCTACTCAACTACAACTTCCTTCAGCTAGCGGCCCAGTGCGTATGCATTCGGGCCGCAAAACATTTCTATAAATGTGTTTCACGCATAAAGTGTGAAACATTTAGTAATTTTCTTGTGCATAACATGTTTCACGTGAAACAATTGACGAGCACTTCCCTGCCCTGCTAGGCTATGTTTTGAAAGGAGGTCTCCATGCGTCGTGAGTTTCGACTGTCTGAAGCGAACAGGATGATCCCCCTCCTTAGGGTCATTTCACTAGATGTCATTTCGGGGGTGGTTCGTCAATTCGAGATTGCCCTTTTCCAACACCTATGCCCTTGTTCAGATGGTAATCTTTGCTCTTCGTGCATAGCACTGGGCATCGAGTTTCAGCAGCTTAAACAAGCAACTACAGACTGCGAAGTAGAGCTGACAAGCCTGGGCATTCACAAGCTTTGTTATGAGACTGGACGGCTTGAGCTGCTTTCAGCTTCTGGTGGAGTTATTTACTGGTATCCTAGTGATGATCGGTTTCGCTCGAAGCCGTATCGGCCTGGCCCCGAAACGGGCACATTCTGACCCTTGAGGTTTCTAACCTCAGGGGTCATTGCTTTTATATTGGCTTTATTTGAGTATTTGTCGCGAAATATTCAGATTTTGAGTGTTTCACACATAGATTTAAATGTTTCACGCATAAAGTGTGAAACAAAGTGTGAAACATTTGGCTAAATTCCTGTGGATAATGTGTTTCACGTGAAACAATTGTACATAAAATTGTTTACCGGTAAACAATTTGGCAGATATTTTTATGTTTGAGTGTTTACCGGTAAACATTTCTTTGCATTTTAGTCTTAATTTTTATGAACAGGTGTTTACCGGTAAACATTTGAACTCATGCTAATATACTTACTGCTCTTTAGACGTTTATCGATAAACTCTGAATCGGGGGTACACAATGCGTGTGCCCCTTATTCATATGCTTTTGATTGTTTACCGGTAAACAATTGATTTGAGTTTACCTTTAATTTTTGGATATTTTGCGACATACTTAGTACATGAAGAGCTCTGATCTTGGAAACATTGGCGAGGATATAGCGGCAGGTTACCTTGAGCACTCAGGGTACCGCATACTATTTCGGAACCTGCGCATAGGTAGAGACGAGCTTGATATAGTAGCTCTAGAGAAAAAGACTAAGCTTATTTGCTTTGTTGAAGTAAAGACTATAGTGAGCTCTACTGACTTTAAGCCTGAAGACCACTTTAATAAGGCAAAGATGGAGAAATTTTGCCGTGTTTCTCAGCTTTGCGCAGCTCGAATTGGTGGTTTGATAGGGGACGCTGGATACCGTCTTGATCTTATTGCTATAGAAGTAATTAACCCTTTGCTTGAAGTCTTGGATAAGGACTGCCAAATACGCCACTATAAGAATGTAGCTTTATCTTGACAATTGCTGTTTTTGCTGATAACCTGGGTTTAACGATAGAGAAAGGTCGCCTACGAGAGGCGACCTTTTCTCTTCTTAAGACAAATTAATCATCAACAATACGAAAATATGGAAATGGATTTAAAAGCACTGAACCGTGCGATAGAGCAGGTAAGTGAAGAAAAGGGAATCGACAGTAAGCGAGTACTCGAGGCTATCGAGGGAAGCATCGCTGCTGCATATAAAAAGGAATACGAGAAAAAGGGAGAAATTATAAAGGCTGCACTTGATCAGAAAAGTGGGAAGCTTCGTTTTTGGCAGATAAAGATGGTTGTTGATGACACTCTAGTTCGTTTTGATGTTGATGGTGAAGAAGAGGAAATGGAAGTTGAGGATGCTCGCCCAGTTGAAGGGGAGGAGAGCGACGTGCTTCCTCGCTACAACCCAGTGCGCCATATGACTTTGGAGGAGGCGCAGAGAATAAAGAAGGATGCAAAAGTTGGTGACGACATTGAGTTTGAACTTGAGAGCCACGAAGAGTTTGGTCGCATTGCTGCACAAGCTGCAAAGCAAGTTATTTTGCAAAAGCTTCGTGAAGCAGAGCGCGAGAGTATCGTAACTGAATTTAAAGGACGTGAAGGGGAAGTAGTAAGTGGTACTGTGCAACGATTTGAGCGCGGCAACACTTTCATAGACCTTGGACGTGCGACTGGTGTGATGCCTTACCGCGAAGGAATTCCTGGTGAGCGATACAACATTGGTGAGCGTCTTAAGTTTTTCATTAAGAAGGTAGACGACGAGAGTCGTGTTCCTGCAATTATTCTTTCTCGTGGAGATGCTGACTTTGTACGCCGACTATTCGAGCTTGAAATCCCTGAGATAAACGAAGGGCTTATTGAGATAAAAGCTATCGCGCGTGAAGCGGGAAGCCGCACTAAGGTAGCTGTGCTTTCTAGCGATGAAAGCATCGATCCTGTTGGCTCATGTGTTGGGCAGCGCGGAACTCGCATTATGGCGGTAAGTAATGAGCTTGGCCAAGAGAAGATAGACGTAATTGAATACAGTGAAGACCCAGTAGCCTTTATTGAGGCTGCGCTTTCTCCTGCAGAGGTTGATAGTGTAGAGCTTACTGGTGAGGGAGAGGAGCGAGAAGCTGTCGTAGTTGTTCCTGACGATGAGCTTAGTTTGGCAATCGGGCGTGGAGGACAAAACGTTCGTCTTGCTGCAAAGCTTACCGAATGGAAAATAGACGTACGCAGTGCAAGCAATCCTGATGGTGAAAGTGAAGACGAGGTTGATGAAGAAGCTGAAGAAGAAACTACTGAAGAAACTCCAGCTGTAGAAGAAAAGACTGAAGCGGCAGAGGAGAGCGAAGAGGTAGTAGAAGAAGCCGAGAGTGAAGAAAAGTCAGAATAAAAAATAAAGACTCACAATATGAACAACAACATACACTCACACTTTTACTCAATCCCACAAGATAAAGCTCCTGAGCTTTTGAACGTTGTTATCGAAATTTCTCAAGGAGACTTTAACAAGTACGAGTACAACAAAGATTTGGGTATTCTTGAACTCGATCGTGTTTTGCACGGGCCAACTTTTTATCCCGTAAACTACGGCGATGTTCCAGGAACATGGAACGTTGGCGACAACGATCCTCTCGACGCAGTTATGTTTAGCACCGGTGCTATCGTGCCAGGAACTTTGGTAAAGGGGCGCGTAATCGGTGTACTTGAAATGGACGACAATGGAGAGCAAGACCACAAGATAATTTGTGTAAACGACAAAGACCCACGCTACGAACACGTAAAGACTTGCGAGGATCTTACTGAAGGACAGAGAAAAGATATAAAGAGCTTTTTCCAAATCTACAAAATTCCTCAGACAGGACGCGACAGCGTAAAAGGTGGGCGACTACCTTGCTCCTGAAAAGGCATACGAACTTATAAAGACAGCGATGGCTGACTATCAGACAAAATTTAAGAGTGAGTAAGACTAATGACTAAACACAAGATAAAAAAGACTGAAGACTCAGGAGTAAACATTGTTGTTGATTTAAACAAGGATGAGTTTGCTCCGTTTTGGAAAGGAGCGTATGAAGAGCAGGCTTCAAAGGTTTCTGTAAAAGGATTTCGCAAAGGGAAGGCTCCGAAAGAGTTTCTCGATGGGGGAGTTGATAAAGACAAGGCATTCTCCGAAGCATTTTCAAGCGCTGTGCGTAGCGTACTTAACGACCTTATTACTGAAAACAAGTGGACTATCATCGACCAGCCACGCGTAGATCTTCTTGAAACTACTGACGACGGAGGAGTGCGCTTTAGTATCGACCTTACTCTTTTCCCTGAAATAGAATTGGCTGATTATCGAAAGCTTGCACCAAAGATACTTTCTGAAAAGAAAGACGAGGTTATTAGCGCTGAAGAATTGGCTAAGAGTCTAGACTACCTTACTGACTCTCGCGCCAAGGAAAAGCTTGTTGATCGCGAAGCAAAAGAGGGCGACCTTATTGAAGCTGATGTTGACGCAAGTGTTGGCGGTGAAGCTGTGCCAGGAGCGAGTCTTAAGAAAGACCGCTTCATTCTTGGAAAGAGTCGTTTTATGAGCGGCTTTGACAAGAAGCTTGAAGGAAAGAAGGCAGGTGAAACTCTTACCTTCTCAATAGAAGCTCCAAAAGACTACTGGCAGAAAGACTATGCTGGAAAAGTTTTTGATTTCACGGTGAAAATTCTTGCAGTTTACGAACGTGAAGTTCCTGAGCTTACTGATGAGTTTGCTAAAATCCTATGCCATGAATTTACTGGGCTCGAAGATTTAAAGAAGAGCGTAAGTGAAGGACTTCTTGCTGAAAAGCAGAAGCGTGAAGGGGAAAGAGTTCAGATAAAGCTTATTGAAGAGCTTACTGAAAAGAGCTCTGTGAAAATTCCAAGTGTAATGACTGATCGTATGCTCGACGGAATGGTAGCTGAAACAATGCAGATGTTTGCTGGAAAACTTCCAGAAGGAGAAGATAAGATGCGCGCAGAAATGCGAAAGCAATTTAAAGATGAGGCCGAGAAACGTACAAAGACTCACCTGGTAATTCACGCGCTTGCTGAGAAGGAGGGGCTTGTGCCAACAAAGTCTGATGTTGAAGCTATGGCAAAACTTCAGAACCTTGATGCAAACACATACTACGACCACATTTACGGTCACCTACAAAATAAAAAGGTCTTTGATTTCCTTAACTCATTAGCAGATAATAAAAAGGATGAAAAACAAAATAAATAGTCAGTATTTAATTCCTACTGTACTTGAAAAGACTCAGTACGGAGAGCGAGCGTACGACATATACTCTCGTCTTCTCAAAGAAAGAATTATCTTTCTTGGTGGGCCAATAAACGATCAGGTTGCAAACGTAATAGTTGCTCAACTCCTATTCCTTGCTCACGAAGATCCTAAGAAAGACATTCAACTTTATATAAACAGTCCGGGCGGAAGCGTAGTAGACGGAATGGCTATATACGACACTATGCAACACATCAAGCCAGACGTTTCTACGGTGTGTACTGGGATAGCAGCTTCGATGGCGAGTGTACTACTTGCTGGGGGAGCTAAAGGAAAGCGTTTTGCACTTCCGCACTCTGAGGTGATGATTCACCAAGTGATGGGTGGGGCTGAAGGGCAGGCAAGCGACATCGAAATATCAGCAAAGCGAATACTAAAGCTTAAAGACATACTCAATGGGCTCCTTGCAAAGCACACAGGGCAGAAGGTAGCGAAGGTTGCAAAAGATAGCGACCGAGACTATTGGATGGACGCTGCTGAAGCAAAAAAGTACGGTTTGGTAGACGAAGTTATAAAGTAGTAAAGAAAAAAGGCCCCGAAAGGGGTCTTTTATTTTGTGTGTAAAAACTTTAGTATAAGCGCGTAGGCCTTTAAGGAGGACTCCGATGACCAAAGATGACCTTCCCGATGATTCCTCGTCAGAGGATGAGTACGATCTCGATGACCTTCTCGGGGATGACCCCGCATTTCGACGCCGAGACAGGGACATTGCAGCGACTGTGCGACTTGGTTTGACAATCAAGCGCCTTCGCAAGAGGCGCGGGCTCAACGGGCTGCAGTTTGCAGCGCAGCTGGGCGTGAGCGAAGCGCACGTATCGCGATGGGAGAGCGGGTCGACATACGAGCTTTCGATGCGCGATCTTTCAAATATCGCCCGAGTGCTTAATGTCGATATGTGGGACATACTCCGCATAGCCTTCTCGGCTCGCTCCTAGCCCCGCCGTATGCGTACGGCGGGGCTTTGACTTTTTATAACAAATGTCCTATTGTATATATCTCTGGTAGGAGGCTACCAGTTGGAGGACTCCATGGGTCTGCGCAAGCCGCGTAGGGTCAAGGTACGGAAGGTTTCTTTGGAAGTTCGCTGTTCTCGAGCTGAAAGAGAGCTTGAGACCATGCTGAGGGGTAGGCGTCCGGTAGACGCTGATGATGCTCGCATCATCCGTAATGCTGCCAGGCGGCACCCTGAAGGGGTTCCAGAGAGAGTTCTCAGAGAGCTTGCCGTTGGCGAGCTGTACTGAGAGAGCAGGAGGCTACTACGCTGTCGCGTGGTGGCCTCTTTCAATTTTATAGAGAGGAAGGCATACTTGTTGTATATGGCACGGATAGATACTAACGAGAAGAAAATAGCAGAAATCCTTACTCGTGGGGTTGAAGAAATAATCGAAAAAGACCACTTAGAAAAGGCTCTTCGCAGCGGAAAGCAGCTTCGCATTAAGCTTGGCTTTGATCCGACTTCTCCAAGCATTCACATTGGTCGCGCGATTGTTTTACGAAAGCTGCGCGCCTTTCAAGACTTGGGGCACAAAGTAGTTTTTATCGTTGGAGATTTTACTGCACAGGTTGGCGATCCAAGTGACAAGCTTGAAAAGCGCCCAATGCTTACTAAAGAAGAGATAAAGAAAAACCTGAAGAGCTACAAGGCGCAGGTTGGTAAGATAATAAATCTTTCGAAAGCAGAGTTTAAATTTAATGCGAAGTGGCTTTCACGACTTGGATTTTCTGAGATAGCAGAGCTTGCTGAAAGTTTCACGGTTAGTCAGATGCTTTCTCGAAGAAACTTTAAGGAGCGTTTTGAAAAAAATGAAGAGATTTCTACTCGAGAATTTATGTACCCGCTTATGCAGGGGTACGATAGTTTTGTTGTAAAAGCAGACGTAGAGCTTGGTGGCTTTGATCAGCTTTTCAACCTTACTGCTGGACGCACAATTCAAAAACACTACGGAATGAGTGCTCAAGATGTGCTTACTACTCAAATGCTTGAAGGTACTGATGGCAGAAAGATGAGTAGTAGTTGGGGCAACGTAATTACCATTACTGAAGAGCCAAGTGAGATGTTTGGAAAGCTTATGAGCGTAAAGGATGAGCTAGTTAAAAAGTATCTTACTCTTTGCACAAATCTTTCGCTTGAGGAAATTGAGCGTGTAAGTGCACTTCATCCTAAAGAGGCAAAGACTCGACTCGCTACGGAGGTAGTAACTATCTACCACGGTGAGGCTGTGGCAAAGAAAGCTGCTGAAAACTTTAAAAAGAAGTTTGCTCAGAAAGACATGCTTGTTGATGCGGAAGTGATCAAAAGCAATGAAGACTTGGATGCGAGCGAAATAATGAAACACTTCGGCGTTGAGAGCAAATCAGAAATTCGTCGCCTCATTGCTCAGGGTGGAATACAGGTAAATGGCGCTAAGGTTTCAAACGATGCTGAGATTGCTTTCTCTGGAGAAGAGATTGTAGTGCAGAAGGGTAGAGTAGTAAAACGCTTTGTTCGAAATTAACTTTTCAAAACTTAAGAGAGTTCACCTTGTTGGTGTAAAGGGCGTTGGCATGACAGCTCTCGCTCAATTTTTGGTTGCACAGTTTCCTCATATTGAATTTTCTTCTTCCGATGTAGCTGATTCTTTTCTCACCGACTCTGTTCTTAAGAAAATTAAGCTTTCAGTAAAATCTTTTTCAGCGAAAAACATTTCTTCTGATATAGACCTTGTTATATCTTCGGGTGCTTGGTACGAACCGAAAGATTGGAAAAGTTTTTCTGTGAACAAAAAAGGGGAGGCAGTCTATGGAAAAGCTTTGAATGACAATGTTGATATAAAAGAAGCGCTGAAGCAAAACATTCCCGTTATTACTTACCCGCAGGCAATTGGATTTTTATCTAAAAAATATAGAGTCATCGCTGTGGCAGGAAGCCACGGTAAAAGTACTACTACTGCTATGCTCGGGTTTGCGCTCGAAAAAGCAGGTAAAAGTCCGAGTGTCCTTGTAGGTACTCGTGTGCGCAAGTGGGAGAGTAGTGGGCGAGTTGGACGAAGTAAGTACTTGGTAGTTGAGGCTGATGAGTATCGCGAAGCCTTTCTTAACTACAAACCGTATGGGGTAATAGTAACGAATATAGACTACGACCACCCTGACTACTATAAGACTAAGGCAAGTTACTATCGGGCGTTTAAGCGTCTTATCAGTAATGTAGATAAAGACGGCTTTGTGGTTGGGTTTGGCGATGATATGCAGGTGGCGAGTCTTTTGAAATTTGCTCAAGGCTTAAAGTTAAGGGTGGGCCGCTACGGATACCTTGGGAAAGATGACCTTGTGCTGTCTGACGACGGAGTGTTTGCCGGCAAACAAATGTTTCACACCGTGTTTCACGCTCAAAAACGTGCTGGAAAGCTTTCTTTTGTCGGTAAACACATGATTGCAAACGCTGGGGCGGCTATCTTGGCAGGGGAGTTTATACGGGCAAATCGTAAGGGTTTGTACGATGGTATCGCTACTTTTCCTGGCACTGCCCGCCGTTTTGAATACCTGAAGAAGACAAAGAATGAAGTCTTAATCGACGACTACGCGCACCACCCAAGCGAAATACGAGCGACCCTTGCAGGAGCTCGAGCACTGTATCCAGAAAAGAAAATTTGTGCCATTTTTCAGCCACACATGTTTTCGCGTACTGAGAAGCTTTTGGCTGATTTCTCAAAAGCATTTATTGACGCTGATACGGTTGGAATTATGCACGTGTATGCGAGCGCTCGAGAAGCGCGCGGCGATGTTTCAAGTAAGGACTTAGTGTTTGGGATAACCAAGCAACACAAAGATGTGCGCCTTCTTGCCTCTTTTGCTGAGGGCCGAAAGTTTGTAAAAGAACCTCGCGGCTGGCTCGGTAGTAATACTTATGGGAGCGGGTGACGTGTTTACTCTTGGTAAAACGCCTAAAAAATAACGTCTTGGTGAAGAATGCGAGCAAAGGCCTCTGCCTTTCCTCCGATAACAAAGGTTGGGGTTCCAAGGTAGCAGCGCTTGCTTGCAAGTACGGAAGCTCCTCCTGAGTTTCCTTCTTCAACTTTGGCGCTGGTGATGTAGTAGTCTTTGTCGATACCGGAAATAATACCTTCGGTAACAGTTATTCCCTCCTTGCTTCCTATGTTTGGATATCCGAGAGTAATGATTGTTTCTCCAATTTCTGGGGTAGCGGTGCAGTAAGAGTATGAGTTGAGGCGAGCGAGTAGAGAGCTGTCGGCGTTTGTGATTTTTGCTTTCACAAAATCTTTACCGTCGTTTTCAAAATCTATTGCATCGATGTCTACTTTGTACTCTGTGCTGCTTCCTTGGAAGGTAATACTGCAGTCTTCTGGAAGCTTGTTGTCTTCGAGAATAACGTGCTCGTTGGTAACGATCCCTACTGAGCCTGCAATATTTGAAAAGAGAGTAACTGATCCTGATGTTTTTACTCCGTCGTACTGGCAACGAATTTTACCGACGCGCGGACTCCACGCTGCTACAACTTCTAAAATATCTGGATTGTTTTCCTCCACTTCTTTTTGTAGTTGTGTAAGCTGTGCGCTTGCGGCTTGCGCTACTGCGTCGCTTTCAATGCGCCTCTCTTTTTCTTCCTGGAGTTTTGCGGCTACGTCTTCATTGTTTGCGACAAGCACATCGATCGCGAGCGCTATTTCTTGAATAGCTTTTTCTTGGTCGCTTAGCCTTTCGTTTACGAGCTCCTGTTGGCTGGTCTGAGCCTTTTGATATGCACTTACAAAACGGAACGTGATAGCTGCGGTGATAATAAAAAGCCCTATAATAGAAGCTAGAATTATACGGGCGTAGAGGGTGTAGTTCTTTTGCATATGATCCTACAATTATATAATAGGTTTAGATGTCGAGCACAATAGATAGCAAATGGTTTAAGAAACTAAAAGCAATACGTGGGCTGATCGACCTCCCGTACCTTTCGGGAGATCCTGACCACGCTATTGCAGAAAAGGAGCGATTTTTAAAAGGAGAAATTGACTCTGTATTTTTTTACTACCCGGCGCTTAACGATCTTGATGTTGTTCAGGCTAAAGACGACGTCCTATATCTCATAGGGGAAATAGAGAAGGAGGAAAAGAACGAATTGGTGCGTAGGGCTTACATCGATAAGCTTAACGAGAAGCTTTTGCTTGTAGACTTGCTTTCTGCTATGAAGGAGCGCGATGACATGGCAGTAGCGGACTTGAGTGAAAAGCTTTATGGCTCGCTTTCTTCTGAGCAGCTTAGTAGTGCACTTTTCAATTTGCATGAAAATATTGCAAATGCACTTGAGCACGATGACAGCCCAGTGCGTCGTGAAAACGCAAATATATTCTTTTCAGTTTTAGATTCGTTTTCAGTGCCAATTCAGCGTGGTTTAGATTTTTTAAGCTTTCCTTTACTTGCAAAACCTGAGGAGCTTACTCTTAGCGATAAAGATATTGTGCTTCGCTTTAATCAAGCACTTTCTGAGCGCTCACTTCATGACTGGAAATCAGTTTCTGCCTCGGGGAAAGCCGGGATCGTTGTAGACCACAGAAGCAAGACTATTTTTGTACCTGAAACGCGTAAGTTGAGTGAGAGAAGAATGAAGGGGCTTATTGCTCATGAGATAGATACGCACATAATGCGGCGGGAAAATGCAAAAAAGGGCCCGCTCAGACTTTTGATTTCTGGACTTGCAGGCTACATACAGATAGAAGAAGGGCTTGCTACTTACAATCAACGAGTGGTTGAGAAGCGCGGAAGCAACGGGGGTAGTCGCGACGTAGCGTTTGCTTTGGCGCGTGGGCGCTTTACTCAAGCATCTAGTTTTCGTGAAGTATTTGAAATAATGCGGCACTACTTTTTGGCATTGAGCCCATTTTCAGATAGCGCTACAGCAGAGGAGTATGCAAATGAAAAGGCTTTTTCACACACTATTCGCACGTTCCGGGGAACGAGCGGGGAAACACTTGGAGCCGCCTATGCGCGCGACTTGCTTTACCACGGTGGGCTACTGAAAATTCAGCACGTGCTTAAAGAGCATCCTGAGGAGGAAAAGCGTTTTATGGTAGGGAAGTACAATCCAGCCGATGAAACGCACCGCTGGATTTTAGATGAGCTTGGACTATAGGTAGGTGTCGAAATAGACAGCGTGGCACGTGTAGCCACCAGGATTTTTCTGCAAGTAGTCTTGGTGGTAGAGCTCTGCAGGCCAAAACGTTGTGAGCGGCTCGAGTGTAGTCACTACTTTGCTTGGCCAGCGCTTTGAGTCATCTACTATTTTTATAAACTCTTGCGCTTCCTTTTTCTCTTCTTTGTTTGCAAAGAAGATAGCGCTTCGATAAGAACTTCCTACGTCGTTCCCTTGGCGGTTTCGAGTTGTAGGATTGTGTACGCGAAAGAAAAAGTCGAGGATGTTTTTGTAGCTCGTTTTTGCTGGGTCGTATTCTATCTCGACCGCTTCTGCGTGGTCTGGGTGCTTTTCGTACGTCGGGTTTTCATTTTTACCTCCTGTGTAGCCAACTTGCGTTGCAATTACTCCCGGCTGTTTTCGAATAAGCTCTTCGAGCCCCCAAAACATCCACCTGCTAATACTACTTTTTGTTCATGTATATATAGTAGCAAAAAAGGCCCTTGTCAGGCCTTTTTACTTACATTCCTTGCAACATTTGTTGCATTTGATCAATTTCTTTTGCCTGTGTTTGAATTATGGCTTGTGTGAGATTTTTAATCTCTTCGTGCTCGGCGTATGGCGCTACGCTGCGCGCCATCATTATCGCTCCCATGTGGTGGAAGATCATGTCTTCAAGGAAGGTCTGGTCTATTTCTTTTCCCGAAAGCCCCTCTAGTGAGCGCATCATATGGCTATACTCACTTGCGTCTGCTTGGTATGGGGTGCCGTACCAATCTTGATACCACGCTTTCATGCTCTCTATTTCTTGTGTTTGAGCGGCTACAATATTTTCTAGTAGTTCATTTATTCCTGGTGTTACGTTTCCTCTTTCAAGAACTTCTTTTGCGGTATCTATAGCCTCTTGGTGGTGAGGAATCATGCCCTCAATAAAGTCTTTTTCATTTGTGACCATCATTTGAGAGTGGTTCATGCCGCCCTGCATGTGCTCCATCTGACTTTGCACGCCAATCTCTCTGTTCGCGGACTTCTCTCTTGTTGAGAGTATTAGTAATGTTGCAATTAAAAGTATTAACGCACCGATCAGTATATTTTTTTTCATAGGTTGTTGGTTATATTAGTAGCAGCACCGCCATCGCAGCCATTAATAAATCTTCTCCGAGTGTTACCCAGGTCATTGGCACCTTAAATACTGTGCCAAGACAGGCGCATGGAACTTTTTCTTTTTTGTCTGAGCTTTTTGTATACGCCGAGTGCACCAATAAGCATAACTACGATAGTTGCTACTGCAACAGCTCTTAGTTCCCACTCGCTAATGTAGGCGATACCAAAGCCAACTTCTATAAAAGGGTAGAGAAGTGCGTATGCTTTACTCTTCATCGCGATAAGGTCATACATTTGATATGCCTGTGCAAAACTTTTGAGACGCATTACCTTAAGCGCTCCAAAAAGTGAGGAAGAAAAACCCATAAATCCCTGCATTGCTGGGATACTCCACACTGATGTCCCGACAACGGTGAGTGCAATGACGATGAGCGTCATTATGATGAGCGGAGTAAAGTCCTTTGTTTTGTGTTTCATATCTATATATTAGCAAAAAGAAAGGCGGCGCTTTATGGGCGCCGCTCTGCTATGTTGCGGTTGTAGAACTTCTCATCATCAGTGACCTCGCGGTCGATGGTGATGAAAGAGGTGTCTCCACCGCTTCGTCCATGCTGATGAGCTCTAGTTCGAGGAGGACTAGGTCCTTACCTTCGAAAACATCGAGCTCCCAGCGCTTGTCGCCCCAGAAGGGAAGCAGGTGCGTCGCTTCCTGATGGGTGTGTGGTCTTCGCTCGCGCGGCGTAGCAGGCTTCATACTCCCTTCTGCTAACCACTCTTTGGCGCTCTGCGCGGTCGCCTACCTCCTTCGACTTGAAGGCGTGTGTGTAGACAACCGTGCCGTCCTGGCTCACGCTCTTGCGAACCCGCTCTTCGTCTTCTTCGGTGTGCAGGTAGTGTTGCACGATGTCGACATGGTAGCGTTCCTGTGGGAGGTTACTCTGCTCTACACTTGCAACTAGCCACTTGCGCTCCTTCTCTCGAGGCTTCGGGATTCCGAGCATATCGGCGAGTGCGATGAGCGCGCGCCGGAGCTTTTCTTCAAAGCCTGTCGAGTTGTCGACGATGCGCAGGCAGGAATGCCTGTACCAGGCGTACTGGGTGCGTTCATCGAGTGCACGGGCCTGCGCTGGCGACTCGTTGCGTGCTGCGTTGTTCTCGCACGTGTAGAACTTCTCTGCGCCTTTCGCCGCAGTGAGAAGGTGGATGACGCCAAGGTAGCGCTCCATGGTCTTCTTCGGGTCAAGCCCCGCTTCTGCGAGGACGCGCGGGAAGTCTTCCCCGCGCTGCATGTACGCGGCGCCGTCGTGCAAGCCCCGGTCGCAGATGACGACAGTTTGGCCATCGTGGTGCTCAGCTTCAAGACGAGCCCTTTCTTCAAAAGCTGCCTGCATGCGCGCTACCTGTAGCTGGAACACCCTGCCGGTGCGGTTAAACCCAGCTTCGATGAGTATGGTTGCTGCCTCTGGAAGGCAGATGGCTCGAATGTTTTGCTCCTGGAGCCACTGAGCAACTCTCGCCTTAGCGGTTGTTTTGCCTCCACACGGACCACCCGTGAGGACAATGAAGGAAACCTTTTGTGTCACGGGTATCTCCAAGAAATGTGCTACTTGCAGTATATGAAGTAGGCCCTTGGCTGTAAAGCGTTGATAATTCTATGTAAATAAGCTACTTTATATAGGCATTTTAGGCCCCATCGTCTAGTGGTTAGGACGGCAGATTTTCATTCTGCAAACCGGAGTTCGATTCTCCGTGGGGTCACAGTATTATTCGAAGTGGATTCGTTTATTTGTGGCTATAAGCTTAGTCCTCAGGTCTTGGTGTTCTTTTAGAGAAGGGTCTTCTAAGAGTAGGTTTTTTGCTGCTAGTCCAGCCTTTTTGACGAGCCGGGCGTCGGTAAGGGCGCTCATAGCTACGTCTGGCAGACCTGTTTGTTTATCGCCAAAGAACTCTCCTGGTCCGCGCATTTCTAGGTCCTTTTGCGCAAGCTCAAAGCCATTTTTAGCGTCTACGAGTGCTTGAAGTCTGGCATGATTCGTTCCTGTGTGGTGGCTGGTAAATAGTAGGCAGAAGCTTTGGTGCTCTCCGCGCCCAACTCTGCCCTTAAACTGGTAGAGCTGCGAAAGACCAAAGCGCTCTGCACCTTCGATTACCATCACCGAAGCATTTGGAACGTCTACTCCAACTTCAATAACCGAAGTTGATACTAGAATATCAATCTTGCCTTTTGAAAAGGCATCCATAACTTTTTTCTTTTCTTCTGATTTCATTTTTCCGTGAAGCATTGCAAGCTTAAGGTCGGAAAAGATTTTTTCAGAAAGAAATTGGAACTCTTCTTTTACCGTTTTCACTTTTGCCCAGGTGCTTTCTTCTGAAGACTCGCTTTTTTCTATGCGGGGGATGATAAAGAAAGCCTGTCGCCCTTTCTCAATGTTTTGGCGGATAAAGTTGTAGGCTTTGCCTCTGTTTTCCGGGTCGACAATTTTAGTGATGATTGGCTTTCTTCCTTTTGGAAGCTCATTGATTGTTGAGAGATCTAAGTCTCCAAAAAGAGTAAGGGTAAGCGTGCGTGGAATCGGAGTAGCGCTCATAGAAAGGAAGTGTGGAAGCTCCTTTCCTTTCTTGCGCGATTTACTTAGTGCTGCTCGCTGGTCTTTTCCAAAGCGGTGCTGCTCGTCGATGATGGCAAGGCCAAGTGAAGGAATGGTAAGCGGCTTGGTCTTTTTTGATGAACTGATAAGGCTGTGGGTCCCGATGATTATCTTTACTGAATCTTTTTCGATAAGCTTTTTTAAATTTGCCTTTAGTTTCTTTCTCCAGGTTTTTACCGAAGCTGACGCGTGCCTGGGCGCCAGTAAGGAGGGCTATTCCTTCTTCAAAATCTGGGAAAAGTTTACACATTGTTTGATAGTGTTGGCCGCAAGCACTTCAGTTGGTGCCATAAAGACTGATTGATGCTCGTTTTCTGCTGCAATAAGGCTGGCTACAACTGCAACGATTGTTTTTCCGCTTCCTACGTCTCCCTGCACAAGGCGATTCATTGGCTTCTCCTTCTTTATATCTGTGAGTATCTCTGCGAGCGTGTTTTGCTGGTCTTTTGTGAGCTTAAAAGAGAGTGATTTTAAAATTTCATTTTCCTTCTTTTTCGATACCGCGAGCTTCGGTGCCTTATATTTTGAAAGCGTGCTTCGGGTAAGAAGGTTTGTGAGCTGTATAAGGAATAGGTATTCAAAGGAAAAGCGTTTTTGAGCTTTTTCTATTTGTGTTTTATTTTTTGGCGCGTGTAGATACTGAAGCGCTTTATCTATTGTTGGGAGGTTTTGTTCGCGTAGGACTTTTTCTGGGAGAAAGTCTTCTTTTATTTTTAAAACTTGGAGGAAGTTTTTTATAAGGTAGCGAAGGCCTTTCGAAGTGAGGCCTTTTGTTTCTGGATAGACTGCGATGATGCCGGCGGTGTGGGTTGGGTCTTCTTGATTTGGGATTTCAAACTTTGGGTTTGTCATTTGCAGCCCTCCGCGCCGTGAAGCAGTCACTTTCCCGGCGAAGTTTGCAACTGTGCCAATACGGACAGTCTTTCCTATAAAAGGTTGGTTGAACCAGACGAGTGTCATGCCGCTGGTGCCATCGTTTACAATTGCTTCAAACACGGTAAGGCGTCGGCTTTGAATTTTAAAAAGCCTGGTGTTTTTAACTTCCGCCTTTATAGTCGCCTGGTCGTTTACCGAAAGGCTCTCTATTGATCTGACGGTGGCATAGTCTTCGTACCTGGCAGGGAAGTGCCAGAGTAAGTCTCGCACTGTTTCTATGTTGAGATTTTTGAGTTTCTGAAGAAACTTTGGCGCAACAAAATTCACTGTCGAAAGCTTTGTTTCTAGAGTGATGAGATTTTTACTCATTGCTGTGCCCCCACAAGGAATCGAACCTTGATCAATTGATTAAGAGTCAACTGCTTTACCACTAAGCTATAGGGGCGACTTTTTCTCTAAGAGCCTATCAATCCAGGCGAAAATACGGTAGTGCATATCTGCGCTTTTTGGGACCCTTATTCGAATTGTCCCATAGTATAATCTATTTCTTTTGTAATTTCTAGCCCTTTGTGGTTTTATATAGCTTTTTTGGAAATTTTTTATTGGTATGCCTGTTTTTTCTGACCAATATTTTTTTAGGTCCTTCTCTCTTTGATTTTCATAAAAGTTGATTCTTGCGGTTAGTTTTGAGGGTGGAATTCGAAAAACCTTTTTTAGCCACTGCACAAAAAATACCACCATTTTTACATCTGAGTTTGTGAAAGCTATTTGTCGTTGCTTATCTCCCTCTGCCCAGTACAGCATTGCACCTAGCAGTTTTATAGATGTGTCGCTAAGATCCCCCTTAATCTCTTTCTTAGCTTGCTTCTTTATTTCTCTTAGTTCTTTTTCTCTTCTGTTTCTTGCGTTTGCTTCTCCCTGATTTATTGTCTGCACGCCTTTAGTGTATAGGGCTTTTTTAAGTCTTGAATCCAGCGCTACTTTCTCAGTCCACAGTTTTGCTGTGCTTTTTGATATTTTTAGTTTTTTTGCTATCTCTCCAAAGCTTTCACCTTTTTTTCGAAGGTTTGCTGCTTTTGTCTTTTTACCTGTGCTGTATTTTTTTCTTGCCATTCTATAGATTATATCACATATGCCAATAGTTGTCGTTCGATTATTTTCTGCTAATATTGCTTTATGCAGGTTTTACTTAGCGGATTGAGGAGTGTACACAACGTCGCAAGCTGTTTTCGGAGCGCTGATGGGGCGGGGGTAGAGAAAGTTTGGCTTTCTGGGTTTACGCCGGATGTGTACGATAAATTTGGCTCTGAACGGATACAGTTTACGCGTGTTTCGCTTGGCGCAGAGAAGTCTGTAGCTTGGGAGCGGGTAGATGATTCAGCTGCTTTTCTTTTGGGCCTTAAAAAGCTTGGTTGGCAGGTTGTTGCGGTTGAGCAGACTAAGACCTCAGTAAACTACGTAGACTTCAAGCCGGCTGATTTAGGTAAAACGATCTTTGTTTTTGGACATGAAGTAAGCGGTGTTTCAGACGAAGTCTTGGATGTGTGCGATACTCATATTGAGATCCCGATGCACGGAGAAAAGAATTCTTTAAACGTTTCTGTTGCATTTGGAATAATCACTCACCACTTCGCAAATGCTTAGATATTTGTTTATCTTTCTTATTCTCTTCATTGCAGTTTTCTTTTTGTATTTCTTTTGGCTTTTTGTGCGGGGTAAGACTTCTTATGTTGGGGGAGATACTACCGTAACGATACGTGATACGCGCTATGTTGTAGATATAGCAGATACGGTAGCGCTTCAGGCTCAGGGGCTTTCTGGCAGAGAGGGTCTTGGTTCTGAAGAGGGAATGCTTTTTATCTTCCCATCTTCAGGGAAGAGAACATTTTGGATGGAAGGTATGAAATTTCCAATCGATATAGTTTGGATAAACGAAGGACACGTTGTTGGGTTTTCTGAAAATATTCCTGCAGCTCATGATGGCAACAAAGAAGTGCGTAAGAGTGATGGCGATGCTGACATGGTGCTAGAAGTGAACGCAGGCGAAGTTGCGCGCATTGGAATGCAGGTAGGTGACGA
>JAWKSL010000002.1:0-88330 GCA_041389085.1 Minisyncoccota bacterium
CTATCTCAGCGCGGCGAGAAGTCTTTGCCTCCTTGTCAAACACTGGGATGTGGTGCGATATGAAAATATAGCCGTCGTTTTGCTCTACGCGTGCTCTGGCTGATGGGCTTAGAAGTTCTTTGAGGATAAGGGGGTGAAACTTTCCGTGCTTTTTTAGGAGTTCAATGTCGCTTTCGTTTGGCTTGAAGACATTTATCCAGTTCGTTTTTCCTTTAATGTGCGTCATTGTGTATAACGTTTCCTCTGCTGTGGGTAATTATAGCGTATAATTTAGGTAATTGAGATACAAAATTTTTCATGACTAAAGAAAACAAAACATTTTCTACGTTTGTTGGTATTCTCGTAGCGGCTGTTGTAGTTGCGCTTGCGATGCCAGTTCTTCAGCTCGTACTTGGATTTACCAGCCCAACAGAAAACCCACCAGGAGGAAACGGTGCACTCTACGCAGATAGCGGAAACATTGGTGTAGCAAGCGGCACACGCATTATCGGTGTTGCTTCACCAGTTGACTCAAACGATGTAGCTAACAAGGCATACGTAGATGCTGCTGCAGGTGGAGGCAATACACTCGTAACTCTTTTTGGAGTAAGTAACGCAAGCCCGCTCGCAAGTGGAGGATTAGTTGCTGCAGGAGGAATTCCAAACTGTCTGCGCGGATACACTGGAACTGGTTGTACGCCTACTGCCGGTGCAGCAGCTGGTACGGGAACTCCAGACTGCTCAACACTTGGTTCTGGATGGAGTGAGCTCTATGCAGGATATGGTCCGATGAACACAATGTTTAGCTGGTACAACACGAATTTCACTGGTTCTGACTTGAGCTGGCCACCAGAAGACGCTACTGCTCCGGACGGAGGAATTGTGATTGGAACTGACTCTATCTGCTCAACTGCAAGTTTTGCAAACGTAGACGACGTATACTTTAGCCAGCAAAACAACCAGTACTCTCGTGGAAGCTCTGTACTCAGTGCGTGCACCGGAGGTGGAGACTGCAACACCTGCCGCGTTTGTATCAAAAACTAGTTTATGAAGTTTGCTAAAGGATGGCTCGCTTTTTTGGTGGCCATCTTTTTGTTTGGCGCTGGCTTTTATTTTCTTTCTCGCCCGTCTGTAAGTTTTGTGGAAGTATCTGGCGACTCAATGAGTGGAATAGCGGAGGGTGGTGAGCTCCTTGAGGTTGACTACGATTACTATGCAAACCACGAGGTAGGGAGAGGAGATGTTGTGCTTTACCAATACGCGGGGCATGAAAACCCGCTTTTGAAACAAGTGCGTGGCATACCGGGCGATCGGTTCTCGATTCAACCTGAGGGTGGATATTCGCTTATTTTGATAAACGGGCAGCCGGCGCTTACCGCTGAGGGAGAAGAGTTCCAGATTGAAGGAAATGAACAGCTGCTACTCGGACAGTATGTAGAAGATTACAACGGCATCATTCCTGGCGGGGCATATTTGCTCCTTGGGAACATGCGTTTTGGAAGCCTTGATAGCTCTCGATTTGGCCTTGTTTCCAAGGACGACATTCTTGGGAAAGTGGTTGAATAAAAATGGGACTTGAAACCTTTGCAGAGGTTTTTTATAATAGCTCACACTTATGAACTCAACAGAAGAAAAAGACATACCTCAAAATGAGGGTGACGATAGCTCTTTGGATGAGCTCAAAGCGCAGGCACAAGAATATCTTGATGGCTGGAAGCGCTCAAAGGCTGAACTTATAAACTTCAAAAAAGAAGAATCCGAACGCGTTTCTTCCGCTCAGAAGTTTGGGCAGAAAGCACTGATAAGCGACTTACTAACCGTGCTCGATAGTTTTGAGCTTGCCCTCCCATCTGTCGGTGATGAGAATGCAGTGAAGGGAATTGAAATGATACGAGGACAGATGCGCGAAGTACTTAAACGATATGGAGTTGAAGTATTGGGTGTAAATGTTGGCGATGCGTTTGATGCAAACATTCACGAGAGTATTGAGGAGGTAGAGGGCGGAGAAGCTTCTACTATTGCTGAAGTTGTTTCTCTTGGATATGCACTTCACGGACGCACACTTCGACCAGCTCGTGTGAAAGTTTTTAAATAGGTAAACCGTCATATTTATAAGTAACACTTAAAACATATGCCAAAAATTGTTGGAATCGATCTTGGAACTACAAACAGTGCTGTTGCAGCCGTCGAGGCTGGAGAGCCAAAAATTTTAGAGAACAATGAAGGAAACAGAACCACTCCTTCTATTGTTGCTATTTCAAAAGCGGGGGAGCGAATTGCTGGTCTTCTTGCGAAGCGCCAGGCAGTAACCAATCCAGCTCACACTATCTTTTCAGTAAAGCGCTTAATTGGGCGCAAGTTTTCTGATCCTGAAGTTGCCGAAGATAAGAAGTGGCTTCCATTTGAAGTTCGTGAAGCAAAAAATGGAGGAGTAGAAATACAGATGGGTGATCAGTGGCACAACACAGAAGAAATTTCCGCGTGGGTGCTTGCAAAGGTAAAGGCAGACGCTGAAGCGAACCTCGGAGAAAAGATAGAAGAAGCTGTTATTACCGTACCGGCATACTTTGACGACAGTCAGCGCCAGGCTACAAAAAACGCAGGAGAAATAGCGGGACTTAAGGTTCTGAATCATTAACGAGCCAACTGCAGCTGCACTTGCGTACGGCCTAAACCGCAATGCAAATGAAAAGATCGTTGTATACGACTTTGGAGGAGGAACTTTTGACGTTTCTGTACTCGAAGTTGGAGACGACGTTGTTGGTAAAGGCTACTGGAGGAGACACCCACCTTGGGGGAGACGACTTTGATAAGCGTATAAATGAGTACCTTGTAGAAGAGTATAGAAGCAGGAAGGAGTAGACCTGGCAAAGGACTTTCTTGCCTTGCAACGCTTAAAGGAGGCTGCAGAACGTGCAAAGCACGAGCTTTCTACCTCAACTGAAACTGAAATCAACCTTCCTTATATAAGTTCTGATGCAAATGGTCCAAAGCACTTCGTGTTTAAGCTTACGCGCGCAAAGTTTGAAGAGCTTGTAGCTGCTCAGATAAAGCAGTCAATTGAAATTACCGAAAAGACTATTAAAGATGCTGGGCTTACCAAGGGCGACATAAACCAAATTGTTATGGTTGGAGGGCAGACCCGTATGCCAGCAATAAAAAACGCTATAAGAATATTTTGGCAAAGAGCCACACCTTGGAATAAACCCAGACGAAGTTGTAGCACTTGGTGCTGCAATTCAAGGCGGAATTTTGCAGGGAGATGTGAAAGATGTGCTTCTTCTAGACGTTATCCCTCTTTCGCTTGGAATTGAAACCATGGGAGGGGTGTCCACAAAGCTTATAGAAAAGAACACCACTATTCCTACTGAAAAAAGCCAGGTGTTTTCTACAGTCGCTGACAATCAGACTCAGGTAGAGATACACATTCTTCAGGAGAGAGCGCGAAATGTCTGCTGACAACAAGACTCTCGGACGTTTTATTCTCGACGGTATTGCCCCTGCGCCACGCGGAATTCCACAGGTGGAAGTAAAGTTTGATATCGATGCAAACGGAATCTTGAATGTAAGCGCTAAAGATAAAACGAGTGGAAAGGAGCAATCTGTGCGCATCGAAGCCTTCGACTTCACTTTCAAAAGAAGAGGTAGAGCGACTTAAGCAAGAAGCTCAATCTCATGCAGAGGAAGATAAGAAGAAGCGCGAGATGTTGAAGCGAAAAACATGGCTGAGAGTTTAGTGTATACTTCTGAAAAGAGCCTTGCTGATGCTGGGGATAAAGCTCCGGCAGAACTCAAGAGCTCTCTTGAAGAGAAAATTAAAAAACTCAAAGAGGTGAAGGATGGGAGCGATGTTGAAGCTATAAAGAGCGCAACGAGCGACCTTAGTAGCGAGCTTTCGAAGCTCGGTCCTTCAATGACTGACTCAGAATCTGCGAAGCCAGAAGAAGATAAGGCACAGGATGCTGAAGGTCCTTCAGAAGACAACAGTGGTTCAGATAACCAGACAACTTAATAAGGAAAAACAAAACACAGGCGGTACTGATGCTTTAGGGCACAGCGATCCAACACGGTTTTCCTTTAAGTATTTCTTCATCTTCCTTCTAGCCGGGCTTCTTAGTAGTGTATTAAGCTCTCACTTCCTTGCTGCGTTTAGTGCAGATCCAACGGGCGCTACGCTTATGCACGCCGCTATCGCGTTTACCGTACTTGCCTTCGTAGTGCTTTTCCAGTCGCTTTTCCTGAGGAACTTTCAAGCATTTCTTTGGGTGAGTTTGATGGAGGTAGCGGGGCTGTTTGTATCGTTTTATCCTGATATATCGTCTTGGTCTTTCTTCGCTGCTGCGGTATTTGTATGGCAGCTTATCGTTGGATACCAATATGGAAGTAGGATAATCAACGAAAGACTTGAGTTTAGCTTCTTGAGCTTTGCGAGCCACGTTGGCGCGGCGACAAGTAGGGCAGTGGCGCTTTTCCTTGCAGTGTTTTATGTAGGGCTTTATGTAAACACTGGTTTGTCGCAACAAGGTTTTGATTTCTTTCTTGATGCCTCAGCTCCCGTACTTGAACCTGCTGTTGGCCAATTCGAAACGAGTATGAGCGTAGATGAGTTTTATAAGAACTTGGCTCAGCGTGAAATTGAGAGGAAGTTTTCCGACAATGAGCAGTTTCTTTCTATGAACGATGCTCAGCGTGCTCAGGCGTACGGCGCTGCTGCTCAGGAGCTTCGCAACGAGGTCGCGTCAGTCACTTCAGTGACTGCAGACCCAAGCGAGAGTGTAGGTTCGTACTTCTACAAAATAACTTTGCGCTATCTGCCCGCTGTCGATGAGGGGCCGCACGGAGTTGTAGCTACTATAC
This sequence comes from Minisyncoccota bacterium, assembly GCA_041389085.1. Taxonomy (GTDB): domain Bacteria; phylum Patescibacteriota; class Minisyncoccia; order UBA6257; family 1-14-0-10-44-23; genus JAUYME01. Next base: position 4,837 of record JAWKSL010000002.1, read on the forward strand.
TCTTGATTTTTGCACTGTACTCAGCAATCATCTTCTTTGGAATGATCGTGCGCATGGTGTTGGTTGTGCCACTTTCTTGGCTCTTCTACCAACTTTTCTTTGCGCTTGGTGTTGTAAAAACCCACAAAGAAACCGTAGTGAAGGAGCAGGTATATTTCGAGTAACCTTTACTGTAAAGCAACTTAACGAATGGACTACTACAAGATACTTGGCGTTGATAAAAACGCGAGTGAGGCTGATATAAAGAAGGCCTATCGAACGCTCGCTCACAAATATCACCCTGACAAAAAAACTGGAGATGAAAAGAAGTTTAAGGAGGTAAACGAGGCCTACCAAGTTTTAGGTAACAAAGAAAAGCGCGCGCAGTTTGATCGCTTTGGCAGCGCGTTTAACGGAGCTGGTGGTCAGGGGGGATTTTCGGGCTTTGAAGGCTTTTCCGCCGGAGGCGGACCAGCCGGATGGGATTTTTCACAATTTAACAATGGAGACTTTGGAGGATTTTCAGATATTTTTGAACAGTTTTTTGGTGGTGCTCAGCGCGGGGGTGGGCGAAGACAGCCTAAGGGATCGGATATTAAACTTGGTGTTGAAATAACGCTTGAGGAGGCGTTTACTGGCGCTGAAAAAGAAATTGAGTACAAGACTTTTGAGAGCTGTAAGAAGTGTGACTCTCTTGGTTATGTTAAGAAAGAAGGACTTAGTAAGTGTGAGCGTTGTGAGGGACGCGGGCGCGTTAAGCAGACTGTGCGCTCGATACTTGGAACGCTTCAGCAGGTTGGCCCTTGCCCTGACTGTTTTGGTAAGGGGGAGAAGCCGAACAAGCTTTGCGAAGAGTGTAATGGTGCAGGCCGTGTTGCTACTAAACGCAAAGAAATTATCTCTATTCCTGCAGGAGTAGAGAATGGTCAGCTTCTAAAACTCCCACATGCTGGCCAGGCTGGCGAGCGCGGCGATGCTTCAGGGGACTTATATGTGCAGATACTTGTGAAGCAAAGTAAGGACTTTGAGCGCGATGGAAGCGACCTTATAACCTACAAGACCGTTTCAAGCACCGATGTTTTGCTCGGAAAAGAAATTGATATTGAAACAATTGGCGGTAAGATAGTTTCGGTAACGCTTCCGAAAGACATCGATTTTGGACAGGCGCTGCGTGTGTCTTCTTACGGTATGCCTTCGATGAGAACGGGGCGTAGGGGAGACTTGTTTGTGCGCCTCAACATTCGTCATCCGGAAAAGCTTTCAAAGAAAGCGAAAGAGGCGTTGAAAATTTTGAAAGAGGAAATTTAAGATTTTCGATTATAGATTTTTGATTTTAGAAAATATACTATAATTCACACGGCCGTTGGAATTATAGTAACTCTCTTTAGGATATATAAAATATAAATTGCTACGTAGCACTACTGCAAATAAAGTAAACAAAAACAAAATGAAGCGCATGATTTTTCTTGCGTCTTAACTCTAGACTCTTAACTCTAATTCTTGTGCCCCCAGATGGAATCGAACCATCAGCGGCTTAAAGGCCCGTTGCTTTACCACTAAGCTATGGGGGCTTACTGCTAGAGTAAAAGATTTTAGAGAATTTTTCTACCTGGTACAAGTCCCTAGAATATAGGATAACTCAGAAAAATTCCAATTTTACATACTTTCCCTGTGTCTCTCTGGAGGTAGGTAAATTTTATACGTAGCAAACCGTATTACCCGAATAAGCCCTTAAAACTATTGACTTTTTTGTATTTTAATGATATAGTTATATTAGCGAGTGGGGGTTCAGCAGTGATAGTGGCTGTAACAGATCTTTCGGAGTCGTCATGCATAATGACGCTTCCAGCACTTTAAACCAACTTCTTGCCTCTCTGGGAGTTAATGGTTGTGAGGGCTGTCCGCACTGGAAAACAGTGACAGCGGCCCTGCAAAGGATCGTTTTCGAAGAAGGGTTTCCCGAAGTTCAAGGTCTGGTCTCAGATCTGCGAGCTTGGCAAGACGAGCCGCCTGATGATGATGGCGGCAGCAGCAGTCGACCTTGACCGGCGCGACGCGAGGGTTGAGCAGCTGATCGCTGCCTTCCCGCAGTGCTTCAGCCATGAGAAGACTGGAATTGGGCCATACCCGCTTTCTGTGCTTCGCGCTGATGCTGAGGCTGTCGCTCGTCGACAGAGGGTAACCAATGGGGGAGATAGCATATGCTCCTTCGAGTGCGCTCCCCCGGACCTTCCCGTCTTCGGCCTCGATAAGTACGGAAACAATGTCGCCAACATCAACGGTCAGCGACTTCCTGAAGGCATCGATCCTGACACCCCGCAAGGCGGTATCGTCGTGTTGTATGGAACGGAGTTCGTTGTCCTCGAGAACGACATGGACAACGAAGAGCTCTGGATCGCTCCCGCGGAGTGCATCCGCGTCGATCTCTAGCTCACACTCCCACGCTTGGCCCCGCACCTGTAAAAGGGTTGCGGGGCCTTTCATTTTGACTTTTTAATGAGAAAATTGCACAATATTTTTGGAGGTGCTCATGATTCGAAAGCCAGACCTGGATTGGTACATGAGTGGACCAGTCGAAGACGAGGCACTCGCTGCGGTAGTGAGCGTCTTGCATGATTCCTTTCCGGATGCTTCCTTGCGCGAGATCATGGAGCGCGTGGAGCACTTGGTTGTCGCTATGCGCCTTCGGGAGTGTGGTGGCAGTCGCCAGGATGCAGCGGCTTCTCTTCGGATAAACCGGACTACGCTCTTCAACAAGATGCGTAAGTACAGGTTGCTTGACGAGGAGTCTGCTTCGAGGGCCAATCGCGCTTAGGCGCGACTGGCCCTTCACTTTTTTATACTATTGCACTATGATTGGGGGAAATTTATGAAAGACAAGCCATTATTCTTTTTGATTGGTCTCGCGCTTGTGAGCCTTTTGGCTGGTTGGTTTGTGGTTCCAACTACAAACTTTTCGCAAGAACATCACCCATGGCGCCTTGGCCTCGATTTGGTTGGAGGTAGCCACTTAGTTTATGAAATAGATCTAAGCCAGGTAAGCTCTCTTGATCAAGACAATGTTGTAAATGGTCTTAAAGACGTTATTGAAACTCGTATTAACAAGTTTGGAGTAAGTGAGCCGCAGGTTTTCGTAGCTCAAGCAGGGGAGAGTACTCGCCTGATTGTTGAGCTTGCTGGTATAAAAGACGTTTCACTTGCTATTAAGGAAATCGGAGAGACTCCGTTTCTTGAATTTCGTGAGCTTGGCACTGATGTAGCGCCAGCTGATACAAACGTTACTCTCAATGTAGACGACGTATTTGCTCCAACAGAGCTTACTGGTCGCTATGTGGAGGGAGCTCAGCTTGGAAGAGACTCAGTAACTGGGCAAGTATATGTAAGACTATCTTCAACAGCGAAGGGAACAAGCTTTTTGAAATAACCGGGCAGAAACATTGGTTCAACAACCGCTATTTACTTAGACGATGTTCTTATTAGTGCTCCTGTGGTGCAGCAAAAGTCCCTTTGGAGGACACGCACAAATTACCGGACACTCGGGCTTGGCGAGAAACTCGTTTATTGATAAAAACCGCCGGATTTGCTTTTAGCGCCAATTGAGCTCGTGTCTCAACAGACAATGGTGCAAGCCTTGGAGCCTCAAGCTTGGAGAACATTATCTGGGCCGGACTTGTCAGACACTGCTCGTTATTCTCTTTATGATCATTTACTACGAGACGCTGGAGCTGTTGCTTCAATAGCGCTTGTAGTTTACATCATTCTTCTTCTGGCTATCTTTAAACTTTTCTTCACTCTTACCTTGGCAGGAATAAGCTGGTATCTTGCTCTCAATCAGGTTGCGGTAGATACCAACATTCTTATCTTGAGCAGGCCAAGGAGCTAAAGCGTGGCAGTGAGTTTCTTTCTTTGCTGTGCGTGAAGGATTTGACGTGCGTGGCCATCGAGACAGCAACATCACCAGTATCATCACTTCACTCGTGCTTTACTATCTCATAGCTTTATTCGTGGATTTGCACTTTCCTGCTGGGTATTGGTAAGCATGTTTACCGCGATCAACGTAACTCGAAACTTACTCACTGTACAAACAAAACGATAATATGAACATTGTTAAATACAAATCTATATTCCTTGGAATCGCGCTTGTGCTTGTCGTTGCAAGTATCGCATCGCTTGGAATATTTGGACTTAAGCGCGGCGTAGACTTTACTGGAGGAACCCTTTGGCAAGTACGCTTTGAAGCTGACGGAGTAGAGCGCGACAGTGTACGCGAAGCTTTTATTGAGCGCGGCGGTGCTGACAGGTTATTGTAAATAAGAGCGAACAAGACGAGGTTTTACCAACATTCGCCTTGGAGAAACTTCAGAATCACTTCACCGAGAATACGCAACTATTCTTCGCAGCGAGTTTGGCGACTTTGACGAGCTGAGCTTTCAACATTGGAGCGGTTGTTGGCTCTGAACTTGTTTCAAAGGCATTTCTTGCCGTAGCAGTAAACCTTCTTGCTATCGTTCTTTACGTATACGCGTTTCACAAAGTGAGTCACCCGGTGAGTTCATGGAAGTATGAGCGCCATTACTCTTCTTACGCTTCTTCACGACGCGATTATTCCAGTAGGAGTGTTTGCTCTCCTCGGTCAGTTCCTTGGAGTAGAAATAGATACGAACTTTATCGTTGCTACGCTGGTAGTTATGGGATTTTCAGTGCATGACACTATCGTTGTGTTTGACCGTATCCGCGAGAACCTTCGACACCGAAAAGGGGAGGCTTTCGACTTGCTGGTTAACCGCAGTATCAACGAAACCTTTGCGCGCAGCGTAAACACCTCTTTAACTCTGATCGTAGTGCTTATCGCCCTGTTCTTCCTTGGGGCTTCAAACCTCTACTACTTCGTACTAGTCATACTTCTTGGAACGATACTCGGTACGTACTCAAGTATCTTCGTGGCCAGCCCGCTGCTCGTACTCTTTAACCGGCAGCAGCGTTAGAATCCACATGTGCCATTTGACTTAATTTCAAGAAAATGATATCTTATCAACTATAGAAATTGGACAATATAATATGGCACGAGTAAAGAAACAAACCCGGACGATTATCGAAGATCTCTTTAAAGAGCTCGATACTCGACAGAAGAAAGTTCTCACCAAGCGCTACGGCCTTGACGATGGAGAAGAGCTTACCCTCGCTGAACTTGGTAAGCTTTTTGGTGTTACCCGCGAGCGCATTCGCCAAATTGAGGCTTCAGCACTTGCACATGTTCGCGAAAAGAGCGACGAAGGCCACGTACAGGAACTTATCGATGCAGCAGCCTCTCACCTTCACAAGACTGGTGGCGTAGCTCACCAAAAGAGCTTGCTAAGCGCTATTGAGCAGTTTTCTCACGAGACTGACCGCGTTATAAGCTTTGCAAATCATGTAAAGTTTTTGCTCGAAATTTCCAAAGAAATACTTTTCCAGCGTGAGGGTGACGACCTTTATGCACACTGGCACCTGAGCGAATCTCACCAAAAACAAGCGCTTAACTTTCTTGATGATTTAGTAAAAGCACTTCGTTCAAAGAAAAAAGAGACGCTTGATGCAAAGAAATTTACTCAATTCTTTGAAGAGGTGCGCCGACTGCACAGTCTCGAAAAAGATGTGGCTGAACACTACGTGCGTATTTCAAAGAAGTTTGGAGAAAATATCTATGGAGACTTCGGTCTTACAGAATGGGAGGAAGTAAAACCACGCGTTGCTCGCGACTGGATCTACCTTGTTCTAAAGAAAGCTGGCAAGCCACTCCACTTTTCTGAAATTGCGAGCCAGATTCGCACTATGCGAAAGAGCAAGCGCACCAACACTCAGACTATCCACAACGAACTTATTAAAGACAAGAGATTCATCCTCGTTGGTCGCGGTATCTATACATTGAGCGAATTTGATACTATGCCAGGAGGAACCATTAAAGACGTGATAACTCACATCATTAAAACCGAGGGTCCTCTTACTGCAAAACAAGTTGTAAAGAAGGTGCTTGAGCGCAGAATCTTCAAGGAAAACACCATTCTCTTTAACCTCTCGAACAAGAAAAACTTCAAGAGACTCAAGAATGGTCGCTACGATCTCGCGTAGACTTTATTGCGAAGCCCCGAAAGGGGCTTTTGCGCTATAATAAATGTACGAATGGCTTCTTTTATCATCGGAAATCTAATTCTTGGCGCTGTTCCTCTTTTAGCCTTTATCGGACTGTTTTTGCTCGCGCGCTCTATGTGGCTTGCGTGGCGGCAGTTTCTTTTTGATTCAAAGCTTGAATGGCGTGTATTTGAAATACGTATTCCCCGCGAAGTGACTCAAACCGCTCGGGCGATGGAGCAGTTCTTGCTCGCAATTTCTACTATGGGAGAGCAAGCGGGTACTTTTGTGGGTAAATGGAAAGAGGGCTCTCACTCAATTCCTATCGTTTCGTTTGAGATGGCAAGTCTTAACGGGCAGGTGCACTTTTTTATGCGCTGCGAAAAGGGGCGCAGTGAACTTATCCGAAGTGCCTTTCTTTCTTACTACCCAACTGTGGAGGTTGTTGAGGTAGACGATTATATGAAATCTATGCCTCCAACGCTTGCTGATCTTAAAGCGCAGGGAAACAGGTTTTTTGGTACCGACATTCAGCTCAACAGAGAAAGTGCATATCCAATCAAAAGCTATCAGGAGTTTCTAAGCCCAAACGAAGACGATGTGTTTGACCCGATGTCGGTATTTCTTGAAGTTTTTGGAAAGATGCGCGCTGAGGAGAGTTTGATTGTGCAGATAAATGTGAGTCCGATTGATGGAAAGGCTTGGGTTGAGAGTGGTGGGGAGATTTTAAAGAAACTCAAAGAAGGAGAGAAGAAAGAAGGAGAAGATGCCCCTCAGTTTCGTTTTAGAACTCCAGGAGAGGAGCTTGTGCTTAAAGCAGTAGAAAAAAACCTTTCTAAACCAGCTTTTGAGTGTGTTGTTCGCCTTGCATACTTTGCGCCGACTGCAATCTTTTCAGACGGATTTCCTCGCCGAGGAGTACTTGGTGCTTTTAACCAGTATGCTGCAAACGACATGAATAGTTTCCGGCCAAACTTCGATACCTTTAGCTACGCTGATTTGTGGCACTACCCGTTTATTTTCCCTTCTATGCGCGCAAAGCTGCGCAGTCAACAACTCTGGCAGCACCTTATCAGTCGAGAGATGGGCACTGATGTGTACGGGGGCAAGATGACACTGACTCATCCGCTTCGACCTATGACGATAGCACCGTGCGTTTTGAACACTGAGTCTTTGGCGACCCTTTTCCACCCACCAACAAAGGTTGTAGTGACTGCTCCGTTTACGGCGCGCGTTGAAAGCAAGAAAGCAGGAGCTCCTTCTGGACTACCGATTTTTGCTGACGAAGATGTGCTTAAAGACTACCAGGCATAATAAAAAACTATGGAAGAAGAAAACAACGGACATTTTGGCGCTTGGCTGGTAATAGCAATATCGCTGTTTATCTTTTTCGCGCTTGTTTTTAGTGGCGGAATTTTTGGTAGTTTGTCGCGCCCAGACACTGGCGCGGTGCGTGTAGCTGGTAGCGGTGGGGGATTTTCCCTGCTTTCGCTTTGGAATTCGGTTTTTGTACCACTCTTTATTATTCTTGACGTTGTATTGCTTGGGCTTATCGCTTTTCTGTGGTTGAAACTTGCGCCCTACAAGCCTTACTACAGCATTTGGCAAAAGCCAATTGCTACTACAAAGAAGGCGAAAGTTTCTAAAGATAAAGAAATTGTACGCTACTGGGCTCGCATCGCTAAGTTGGCTAAAGAGGGAGGGCAATCAAACATACGCCTTGCCATTCTTGAGGCGGATGCGCTTGTCGACTTTTTCTTGAAAAAATACAGCTATGAGGGAGAAACTATGGCAGATAGACTGAACCAAATTTCTGAGTTTGACGTACCGCATATGCCACTTGTGTGGAAAGCGCACCGTCTTAGAAACGATCTTGCTCACACGCCTGGGCTTGGCGTGAGCACTCACCAAGCACAAGAGGCACTCACTGCCTTTAGAGACTTTTTAATTCACATGGGCGTTCTTTAGGCTATGGAAACTAACAATACACAAATTCAAACAGTTAAAACTGCTCCACCACCAGCAAGCTTGCCAATTCTGGGGCGTGTAGAACAGAAAGATGTTTCTTTTTTTGGGCGCACTAACTATGCGGCTGCGCTTGAGGAGAAGAAGTTTGTTTTTGGTATTGCCCGTGCTGACAGAAGGCGCAACATGTACATTGTTGGGAAGGGCGGCGTTGGCAAGACAAAACTGATTGAGCTTTTAATGCGCCAAGACATATCGCAAGGGTATGGGCTTTGTCTTCTTGATCCAAACGGAGAATTATTAGAAGAAATTTTGCATTTTATTCCTGAGGAGAGAGTAAAGGACGTAGTTGTCGTAGACCCTTCAGATGCGAGCGCCCCTGTTTCTTTCAATCCGTTTTTTAATATTGATCCTGAGTTTCGCCACCAGATGGCAGAGGGAATAATTGAGATTATCCGTGGGCAGTTTGGTTCAAACTGGTCGAGCGGAATGGAGCACGTTTTGCGCTTTGCTATTTTGGCTGTGCTTGATTATGAAAAAGCGACACTACCGTGTTTGGTAAAAATCTTTACTGATGAGCACTTTAGAAACGTTGTCGCTAACTCGAGTAAAGACAGTATCGTGGCTCGATTTTGGCGTTTTGAATACGATAAACTGCTTGCGCAGTCTGAAACTGAGCGCAACATAATTATTCCGCTCTTGAATAAGCTTACTCAGATACTGACCAACCCGATGCTTGCTCGCATTTTTGAAAACTACGGAAACAAAATCAGCATGTCGTCGTTTATCGAGAGTAGAAAGATTGTTTTGATCAACCTTGCGAAAGCTCGCCTTGGTAAAGACAATAGCTCGTTTTTAGCTGGGCTCTTTATTCTTAAGCTTAAGCAGGCGGGGCTTGTGCGAATGCGCACTATTCCAGAACAGGAGCGCATGGATTTTTACCTATACATCGATGAGTTCCACCACTATGTTACTGAAACATTTGAGACACTGCTTTTCGACGGAGGCAAATACCATATACCAGTGACTATTTCGCACCAATACTTTGGGCAGGTAATAGACCATTTTAAAAATTCGGTACTCGCAAACGTTGGAACCTTGATAACGTTTCGTCTTGGCGGTGAAGATGCAACCTCTATGGAAGCTGAGCTTGCGCCGGTGTTTAAGGCAAAAAACATTGTAAACCTTGGCAAGCGCCAGTTTTACATAAAGATGATGATTGACGGAGAAATTCACGACCCATTTTCAGCCGAAACACTTAAGGTACTTTCGCCACGCCACCGATCGCTTAAACGACAAATTTTAACCGAGAGTGCAGCTCGCTACAGCAATGCTGTACGTAGCGAGGAGTAGGAGACTATACTGATATATATGAGCGAAGAGAGAAATAAAGACATTGTTTACTTCGGACGAACTGACTTCCGCAATGAAGACAAGCTTTTTGGTATAAAACGAAAAGATAGGCGCCAGCACATGTATGTGATTGGAAAGACGGGTACTGGTAAGTCTGTTTTGCTTGAAAACCTTATCGCCCAAGACATTCGCAATGGTGATGGTCTTGCTGTTGTCGATCCGCACGGAGAGTTGGTAGAGAGCATCTTGAAAATGATACCTGCGGATAGAAAAGATGATGTTGTTTACTTCAATCCTTCAGATACAAACTGGCACATAGGGTTTAACCCCCTTGAGGTGACCAACCCAGAGCACAAGCACTTGGTAGCGAGTGGTTTGATGGGAATCTTTACCAAAATTTGGGCAAACGTATGGTCTGCTCGAATGGAATACATCTTGAACAACGCTGTGCTCGCACTGCTTGATACTCCAGGATCAACACTTCTTGGTATAACGCGAATTTTGGTAGACAAAGACTACCGCCAAAAAGTTATAAACAACGTTAAAGACCCTGTTGTTCGTAGCTTTTGGGTAAACGAGTTTGAGGAGTGGCAGGACAAGTTTAGAAACGAAGCTATCGCTCCTATTCAAAACAAGGTAGGGCAGTTTCTTTCTACTGCGCTGATTCGAAACGTTGTTGGCCAACCAACGAGCACTATCGACATATTCGATATGATGAACTCTAAGAAAATCTTTTTGGTAAACGTTTCTAAGGGGCGCATCGGAGAGGACAACAGCGCGCTGCTTGGAGCTATGCTTATCACTAAAATTCAGCTTGCAGCGATGGAGCGCGTGCGCATCCTTGAAGAAGATAGAAAAGACTTCTATCTATATGTAGACGAGTTTCAAAACTTTGCTACCGATTCTTTCGCGAGCGTACTTTCTGAGGCTCGTAAGTACCGACTTAACTTGATTATTGCTCACCAGTACGTTGGTCAGTTGGTTACTGATATGTCTACAAAAGTGCGCGACGCTGTGTTTGGAAACGCGGGAACACTGATAACGTTTCGCGTTGGCGCAAGCGATGCAGAGTTTTTGGAAAAGGAATTTTCTCCAGAGTTTGATATTCAAGATATTGTAAACCTGCCAAACTACCACATTTATCTACGCCTTATGGTTGATGGAGTAAGTCGGCGCCCATTTTCAGCAAAGACTCTTCCGCCGTTTAAGCCTCCTGTGCACGCTTTGACTGAACAGGAAATCATCGACCTTTCTCGCCAGCGCTATGCGCGAAACAGGCGTGATGTTGAAACTCTTATCAATAAATGGGCTGGGGGAGACGGAGCTGTTGAGGAAGGTGAATCTGGCAGCGCACCGGTAAAGCTGAAGAAAACAAAAGACGGTGAGTTCATAAAGGCGGCATGTAGCGTGCCAGGATGTGAGCGTGTGGCTAAACTGCGCTTTGCTCCAGACCCAAACAGGCCAGTTTACTGCTCTCCTCACCTTGAGGCTCTTGAAAACGGAGAGATAGAGCCGGTGAAAGTTCTTCGTGCTCCAAGTGAGGAGCGCCTAGAGCAGGCACTTGGTGGGTTGGCAGCACTTGGTATCGAATTTGAGCCAGGGAGTGGAAAGAGTAAGAAGAAAAAGAGAAAGCGAAGACGCGGTAAAAAGAAAGGAGGTGATAGACCGGCAGAAGTTTCTCTTTCAAGTCTTTCCTCGCCCGCAAATGAGAAGAAGGTAGCTGAGACAGATAAAAAAGAAGCTGTAGATAAAGAAGAGCTTCGAAAAATACTCTCAGGTGAATAAAAATACCGCCCACTGGGCGGTATTTTACTAGATTGCTTCTTTGCCTTTTTCTACTCGAGTATCGTATTCACCAGTTTGAGTGTTCACGCGGATTATGTCTCCTACGTTTATGTGGAGCGGTACGTTTACCTTTGCTCCTGTTTCAAGCATTGCTACTTTGTTTCCTCCACTTACGGTGTTTCCTTTTATGCTTGGCGGAGTTTCGGTTACCTTTAGGTCCATCTTTACTGGCACTTCAACAGAGATAACTTCACCGTTGAATTTAAGCGCAGTGATCATTTCGTTTTGCTTGATAAAGCGCACTTGTTCTTCTACTGACTCGGCTGGGAGTTCGAAGCGCTTTGATGGGTCGTCTTTTTTACAGAACCAGAACTGCCCACGGTTGTTGTAGAGGTATTTTATTTCCTCCTTCTCCATATCGGCTTCCTCAAAGGTTTCGTTCATGTGGAAGTTTCTCTGAAGCACCTTTCCGCTGATAAGGTTTTTCATTTCGGTCTGCATAACAGGCTTTCTTTGCTGCTTTCTCAAGAAAGCTGCGTTGATAACGAGGTATGGCTGACCTTCGTATACAAACACAACTCCTGGTTTTAGTTCTGAATATGATAGTGACATATTGTTATTTAGCTTATAGCATATAGTAAATGAGTCGCTGGCATGTTGTAAATAGGCTCTCTTTTTATGAAAAAAAGTTCTAAAACAGTTTTCGTTGGTCTTTCTGGAGGCGTAGACTCTTCTGTGGCGGCTTTTTTGTTGCAAAAAGAAGGCTACAACGTAGTGGGGGTACACATTCGCTGCTTCAACGTAGACGGCTGCGCTGAAGACGACGCTGAAGATGCGCGGCGCGTTGCAGAAACGCTTGGGATACCGTTTTATGTTTTCGATTTTGAAAAGGAGTATAAGGAGATGGTGGTTGAATACATGGTGGCAGGCTACAAGCAGGGTATAACGCCAAATCCAGATGTGATGTGCAACTTAGAAATAAAGTTTGGGCTTTTTTACCGACGTGCTTTGCGTATGGGTGCTGACTATGTAGCAACTGGGCACTATGCGCGCACTGATGGTGCACACCTTCTTTCAGGGCTTGATAAAGAGAAGGACCAGACATACTTCCTCTGGCGCGTTGGTGCTTCTCAACTGCCGCACATTCTTTTCCCACTTGGTGGTTTGCAGAAAGGAAAGGTTCGCGAGATAGCGAAAAAAGCGAGGCTTCATACTGCGACTAAGAAAGACTCTCAGGGTGTGTGTTTTCTTGGAGAAATAAGTTTGCCAGAATTTTTGGCAACATTTATCCCGCAGAAAAAAGGGAGAGTGCTTGGCGCAGATGGAAGCGTGCTTGGCTCGCACAAAGGGGTACACAATTTTACGATAGGGCAAAGACACGGGCTTGGTATCGGTGGGTTTGCAAGCGCACAGTACGTGCTTCAGAAAGATTTGGAAAACAACACTGTCGTGATCGGTGGGGCAGACGATGAACGAGCGTTTCGCAAAGAAATTTTTCTTATCGATATAAATGAGCTTACTGCTTTTAAAAACAATCAGGCAGTTTTAGTACGCTTTCGCTACCGCCAGCCTTTGATTAAAGCGCGAATAAAAAAAGCGAATGGGCACACTTCGATTGTTTTCGATACACCGCAGCGGTTTATCGCTGAGGGACAGAGCGCTGTTTTGTATGACTTAAAGGGGAATAAGGTTTTTGGGGGAGGGATAATTGCGAGAACAGAATAATGAATTAAGAATACAGAATCAGGAATGATTTTAGATGTTAGATTTTGGATTTTAGAATATAGTCCTAGAGTAAGAATAATGAATAAAGAATAACCACGTCACCGCTTCAAACATAAATATAAACGCGATTTCCTACAAGTTTACCTCTATGATCGATCATAGAGGTAAGAGGGGGCTTTCGAGCGTAAAACTACGCGAAGAGGAAGAGGTGATTTTTTTGAAGATAAAAAGAAGAAACCCCGCACTCTGCCGTTGGCAAAGCGCGGGGCTCGAACTAGTGAAGGTGGGGGAAACCTCTTGGAGAAAAGGGGAAATTCGTGTGGAATGAGAAGGAGGTTTGACGCTATTGAGCAACCCCCACCTTCTCTATCATTATAACATATACGCTATATTTGTCAATAGGTAGGGATTTGGGGTGGTTTTGGTATGATTTAGATAGTGAATTTGGCTCATAGGTTTTTTGTAGCCTTAGTTTTGTTTTTGTGCGGAGTTTTTGTTGCTAGTTTTCTATCTCAATGGGGCAGTGCCCCTCTTTTTATATTAATTTTGAGTATTCTTCTTGCAGCGCTTTGCTATTTCTTTTCGTTGAGGTGGATGGCTATTCTGTTTATATTCTTCCTTCTCGGTGGTCAGTACTACCTTTTTGACGATAGGGCGTATCGGGCAAAGGAAATTGATTTTTCTAGTACTGAGTTTTCTGGCGAAGTTGTGCGGTATGAATATAAGCTTCGCAGCCAGGAGTTTGATGTTGTTTTAGATAGTGGCGCTAAGGTGCGTGTATATAGTGGCGTGGCTCCAAAGGTTTTTTATAAAGATAGAGTTTCTTTGTTTGGAGAAGCCTTGCCCCTTTCTTCTAATAGTGTGCGGTACTTTGAAAAGGAGGGAGTGAGTGCGACTATGGCTTTCCCTGAAGTGTCCATTTTAGGCTCCTCAGATTCTTTCCTTGGCGGTTTGTACAAATTTTCTGATCTCGTTTCTGCCCGCTTTGATCGATTTATTGGCGGGCAGGCTGGTGCGTTTATGGCTGGTATAACCTTAGGGACTGACTCTCGATTTTCTTCTGATCTTAAGCGTAAACTTTCTCTTACGGGTACTACGCATATCGTTGCTCTTTCGGGATACAACATTAGCATTATCGCCCTTTCTATTTCTTTATTAGCTTCTCGCTTTCTAAGATTGCGCGGAGCGTTTATTGCAAGCGTGGTTGCTATCTGTTTGTTTGTGCTTATGACTGGGGCGAGTGCAAGTGTGGTGAGGGCGGGGATAATGGGCATGCTAGTACTTTTGGCAAACCAGTTGGGTCGAGTTTACTCACTTCGAAACGCAATCGCCTTTAGCGCATTTTTGATGGTGCTTGTTAACCCTAAAGTTCTTGTGTTTGACCTTGGGTTTCAGCTCTCATTTTTAGCACTTATTGGAATAGTGTATTTTTCTCCGGTGATTAAAGGAGTGCTTGGGTTTGCTTCCGACAAAATTTCTATTGTGAAGGAAAGCTTAGCTATGACTCTTGCTGCTCAGCTTGCGGTGATGCCACTGATTCTTTTCCAGTTTGGCTTTGTTCCAGTTTTTTCTATCTTTGCCAACGTACTCATTCTTACTTTTATCCCACTTACTATGCTTTTGGGGCTTTTTATCTTTCTATTTAGTTTTCTGTCTGCATATTTGGCAGAATTTTTTGGATTACTTAGCCGAATAATTATAGGCTATATATTTTTCGTGATCGATTTCTTTTCTCGCTTCAGCGTGCAACTTGAGCTTGGATTTTTCTCTATCGTGTTTATGATTGCTTCATTCACCGGGCTATTTATGGTTTTATATAAACAACGCAGTATATGAGCGAACGAGGGAAGAAAATTGTATTTTTTAGCATTCTAGCTATAGCGCTTCTTTTTGACTTTTTCTTGTGGAAGAAAATATTTACTCTGCATGGAGCTTCGTCGCTTGAGGTTTATTTTCTCAATGTTGGGCAAGGGGATAGCACGCTTGTGCGGTTTCCTTCGGGCGCAACTATGCTTGTAGACGCTGGTCGGCCTGGCTCTTTAAACTTGGGTGAGCTCAATTCTTTTCTTTCCGGTGGCTATATTGACCTTATTGTTATGAGTCATCCTGACTTAGACCATTTTGGAGGTATTGTAGACGTCATTAATACTTTCAAGGTTGGGGCTTTTGTGAGCTCTGGTCGAAAGTCTGATGGGGCTGAGTTTTTGGAGCTTCAGGATGCTCTCGAGGAGTCTGGCGTTGCTTCTATTGTTGTGAATGAAGGAGATGCTTTCCGTATTGATAACAATACGGTTGCAGTTTTGGCCCCTTCTTTTTCTGAAGCCTTGTCTGGAGAACAAAACGACTCTTCGGTGGTTTTGTATGTCGATACTGAAGGTTTGGACGTTTTGATTATGGGCGATGCGAGTACCGCAGTTGAAGAGCGGCTTGTAAGTGAATACGACGTAAAGGTAGACGTGCTTCGCGTTGGGCACCACGGATCCGATACAAGTTCTTCTGAGAAGTTTCTTCTTGAAGCCTTTCCTGCCTTTTCTATTATCTCGGTTGGCGAAAATTCTTATGGACACCCAACGAGTGAGGTGCTTAGAAGACTTATGTCGGTAAGCCGTGTATTTCGTACTGATGAGAGGGGTACGTTGCTTGTACGCGAGGCGCATGGAGAGGTTGAAGTGCTTAAGGCACGCTAGCTCTTCACGAGAAGGGGCTTTCTTGATACTCTAGGGCTTATATGAGAACTCTTATAAAAGAGACTGTTTCAAAGGTAGGCGAGACTGTGGAGCTTCAAGGCTGGATCGACAGTAGGCGAGACCACGGAAAGCTTATCTTTTTAGATATCCGCGACCGCAGCGGGGTAATTCAGGCCGTAGTAACTCCGAAAAGCGCTGCTTACGATAGCGCTCAAGCACTGCGCGATGAATGGGTAGTGTCTGTAAAAGCTGAGATAAAGGAGCGCCCTGAGAAAATGGTAAACAAAGACCTTGCGACTGGTACGGTAGAGGCTTCTATTGTTGAACTTACTATTTTAAATGAAAGCGAGACTCCACCAATTCCTGTACACGGAAGCGGACACGACATTGGAGAAGAGGCACGCCTCAAGTACCGCTACATAGACCTTCGCCGTGAAAGAATGCAGCGGAACATTCGTTTGCGATCTGAACTCATCGATCGATGCCGACAATTTTTGTTTAAGCGCGACTTTGTGGAAATCGAAACTCCTATGCTTACTAAGAGCACTGCAGAGGGGAGTCGAGACTTTGTAGTCCCAAGCCGACTTCACCAAGGAAAGTTTTTTGCACTTCCTCAGAGCCCTCAGCAGTACAAGCAGCTTTTGATGACTGCTGGATTTGAGCGCTACTTCCAAATAGCTCGTTGTATTCGCGATGAAGACTTGCGCGCAGACCGTGGATTTGAACACACACAGCTCGACATGGAGGTGAGCTTTGTTGATCGCGAAGACGTACTCAACCTTGATGAGGAAATGATAACTACCGTAGTAGAGGCTATGGGCTACACTATAAAGGAGAAGCCGTTTCCTCGCATAAGCTACAAGGAGGCGATGGAGAAATATGGGGCCGACAAGTTCGATATGCGTAGCGAGGAGGACAAGAAAAATGGAGTACTCGCGTTTGCATGGGTTGTTGACTTCCCATTCTTTGAGAAGAATGAAGAAGGAGGGTGGACGTTTTCTCACAACCCGTTTTCTGCAGTACTTCCTGAGAGCCTTGATGATTTGATGGCAGGGAAGAATATAGAAAACATTATTTCTTCTCAATACGACCTTGTATGCAACGGGTTTGAAGTAGGAGGAGGAAGTGTGCGTGCTCACAAGCCAGAGTGGCTTACTGCAGCGCTTAAGATAATGGGATTTTCAGATGAAAAGATAGAAGCTGAGTACGGACACATGCTTCAAGCGTTTCGGCTTGGAACTCCGCCACACGGAGGGCTTGCTCACGGTATCGAGCGACTCGCTATGATACTTGCTGGTGAGGAATACTTGAGAGAAGTGCAGGCGTTTCCTCAAAGCAGTAGTGGGCGCACTGCAGTTATGGACGCTCCAACTGAGCTTGACGCTAAGCAGTTAAAGGAATTAGGTTTAGAAATAAAAAAACAAAAGAAATAGTATGAATCACCCAAAAGAAGAGAGAACACTAGTGCTTATAAAGCCTGACGCTATGCAGCGTGCTTTGCTCGGAGAAATTGTACACCGCTTTGAGCGCAAGGGGCTTAAGATAATCGGTATGAAAATGGTTAGTATGAGCGACGCTCTTACTAAGAGCCACTACGAAAAGCTTGCTGATAAGCCATTTTTTGAAGGACTTAAGAACTTTATGCAATCAAGCCCAGTAGTGGCTATGGTGCTTTCTGGAATTAACGCGGTTACCATTACCCGCACTCTTCTTGGGCCAACTAAGGGGTATGAAGCTCCAGCTGGCACAATCCGTGGAGACTTCGCTATGAGCATGCAGAGCAACCTTTGCCACGCAAGCGACCCAGAGGAAGATCCAGAGGCTGAGGTGAAGCGATTTTTCACTGATGAGGAGCTTTTCTCATATAAAAAGATCAACTTCGACATTCTTCACAGCCCAGACGAGCGAGAGTAGTAAGAATTTTTACTCCTCAACGTCTAATGATATACTGAGAGTAATCCCGCTCTGAAGTTTTTCTACAACTTTTGGCATCGGGATGGCAAATTGCTGCAAACCGTGGTTTGCTAGCTGAGCTAACCCACCTAGTTCTTACTAGGATTGCTGATGAGCGGGGTTCTTTTAGTTCTAGCCCCTTCTTAATGCAAAGTTCCTATACATTCAAAATTGCTTCGATTTGCATTTCTTTCGCTCACTGTAGCTTTTCAGCCACTATCTCGCTCAAGAAATACAAATCTAAACAATTTTGCTAGCGAATAGCATTTCTTGCTCAAGAAGGAGCTAGAACTTCTTCGGGGAGTAGGCGCCAGCTGGCAGTTTTTCTTTTTATTGCTTTGTTCTCGCTTTTAACTTAGATTTTATATACATGAATAGCGATTTATCTCGTATTCGAAATTTCAGTATCATAGCTCACCCCGATATACTCGCGCCAAGTCAAGCTTGGCTCGCCACGGGGCAGGCATAGACCATTTATGAGTAACATTAGGAACTTCTCAATAATTGCCCATATCGATCATGGTAAGTCGACTTTAGCCGATAGAATGCTTGAGCTTACGAAGACTGTTGAGGCGCGCAAAATGCAGGCGCAGCTTTTGGATAGTATGGATTTGGAGCGTGAGCGTGGAATTACCATCAAAATGGCTCCGGTCCGCATGGATTTTGAACACAAGGGCGACAACTTTATACTCAATCTTATCGATACTCCAGGGCACAGCGACTTTGGCTACGAAGTAAGCCGCGCTATGGCTGCTGTTGAGGGAGCGATTCTCTTAGTAGATGCGACGCAGGGAATACAGGCGCAAACTTTGGCGAACTTTGAAAACGCCAAAAAAGCAGGACTCACTATGATAGGAGTGGTAAATAAAGTAGACGTTGCAAGCGAGACTCAGGTTGATAGTGCAATTCTTGACCTTGCAGACCTTCTTGGCCAGGACACAGACGACATAATTAAAGCGAGTGGAAAGACGGGGCTTGGAGTTATGGAACTTCTTGAGCGTATCGTTGCTGTTGTGCCAGCTCCAAAAGAGCAAGAATTTCCAAAGAAAGCAGGCCGCGCCCTTATTTTCGATTCTCAGTACGATGAGCACCGCGGCATCATCGCTTTTGTGCGCGTATTTTCAGGCAGTTTTAATTTGAACGGTGACTACGGGTTTGTGGCTACTGGCGCAAAGTTTAAGGCAAAAGATATAGGATATTTGCGCCCTGACTTTGTGACTGCTGAAACTTTGCATAATGGAGAAATAGGGTACATAGCGACTGGCATAAAAGACCCAGACGCTCTTTCTATCGGAGACACAGTATCTGAGGTGCTTGAGCCTGAAGTTGCTCTTCCTGGCTACAAGCCGATAAAGCCAGTAGTGTTTGTAAGCTTTTATCCTGAGGATGCGAGCTACTACGACGACTTTGTAAAAGCGCTTTCAAAGCTGCGCCTTTCTGACAGCGCGCTTACTTTCGAGCCAGACAAGAGCGAAGTTTTAGGCCGTGGGTTTAAGGGTGGTTTTCTTGGGCGGCTTCACTTTGAAATTGTGAGCGAGCGTATCGAGCGCGAGTTCGATATCGAAACTATTTCTTCTTTCCCTTCTGTAGCGTATCGCGTGCGCGTAAAGGGAGACGATGATTGGATGGTGGTAAACAATCCAAAAGATTTTCCAGACGAGTATCTAGAGGTAGAAGAGCCTATAACTGCCATTGAGGTGCTCACTAAGCCTGAGTACATGGGAGCAATTTTAGGACTTTCTGATTTGTATAGACTCAGCGATATAGAAACGGTAAACGTTGGTTTTGATAGAGTGAAAATTTCAGCTAAGCTGCCACTCGCTGACCTTATTTCTGACTTTGATGACAAACTTAAGAGCGTATCTGCTGGGTTTGGATCTTTGTCTTACGAAGTTGTTGGCTATGCGAAGGGCAAGCTCGATAAGATGGAAATACTGCTTGCTGAAAACGTCGTTCCTGGGCTTACGCGCATACTTCCTGTAGAAGACATTCCTTATGAAGCTCGTAAGACTACGGAGAAGCTTAAAGACCTGCTTCCTAAGCTTCAGTTTAAGCAGGCTATTCAAGCGCGCTACCGCGGGCGCATTATTGCACGCGAAACTTTGCCTGCGCTTAAGAAAGACGTAACCGGATATTTGTATGGAGGAGACAGAACTCGAAAGATGAAACTTTGGAAGAAGCAGCAAAGAGGAAAGGAGAAGCTCAAGGAGCGCGGTGTTGGCAGTGGGGTGAGTGTACCAGCCGATGTGTTTAAGGAGCTGCTTAAAAAGTAGACTAGAACCCCTCTAGAGTTATCTCTAGAGATAACTCTAGAAGATTGCTACGTAATTTAATAAGCCAACAGTCATGCATGACTGTTGGCTTATTCGGTTGGGGCGCCTGAGTGCAGCCTCGGTTGCCCCGCAGGTGTCGCACTTCCAGCAGGCGCCGCAGCGTTGCACGGATCTTGCGCCACAGCTCAGGCGCTTTTTCACGGGTTTTGGTCTTCCGGCATGATTGCCTCCTTCTGAATCTAGATATACCAGCTTGGCGGGCTCTTTTCAAGCTTAAAAAGCAATTGAGCCACTACTGAGAATAGTGGCTCAAGCTGGTGGCTACCCATGGTACCGATGGGCTTCCTTCTTCTGGTGGGGGAGGTAAGGCGTTGCACTTTTCCCCTGACCTTCTTGTACCTCTTGCGAGCGTCTTGAATGATTCTTTTCACCTTGTCTTTCTTGCGAGGGCGGCGATTTTTCTTCTGTGCCATCGGGCCTCCTTCTTTTTCCTTTATCTATTTACTCTTTGTATTTCAAGTTGTGCTATACTGTGAGTGTAATGAGTACAGCAGTTACTTGCGGGATATCGACAATGTAACTTCTAAACAATTTGTGGCAGAGGAGGCGCTCATCGCGCCTTTTCTGTTTTTTTGACTACCTTTTTACAAAGTGGTATTCATATTAGGTACTTCAACTAACCCACTTGAAAGGAGGTGGTTCATGCTTCGCTTCTGCGATGCTTGTTGCACCCCCAAACGGTGGGTGTTAAAGAGACAGTCTGGTCAACAGACTTGTCGGGATTGCTCCGAGAAGGCAGTAGCGCCCCCTCCGACAGCAATCTGCTGCCGTTGTGGTGAAAACAAGCCAGTTCATCGCCACACCTGACAATGACAGTGTCAAAGTGCTACCAACCCCGACAGCGACCTGTTGCCGTTGCGGCGAACAAGGCGGTTGCACGCCACACGCCTGACGGTCCGGAGTGTCAAAAGTGCTGCCAACCCCCGACAGCGACCTGTTGCCATTGCGGTGAAAACAAACCGGTTGCACGCCACACGCCTGACGGTCGGGTGCAAAAGTGCTACCAGCGTCCGACAGCGACCTGTTGCCGCTGTGGTGAGAAAAAGCCGGTTCATCGGCGCACGCCAGACGGACCGGAGTGTGCGAGTGTTGCCGGCTAGACTACCAGCGTCCGACAGCGACCTGTTGCCGCTGTGGTGAAAAGCCGGTTCATCGGCGCGCATGAACGGCCCGGAGTGCAAAAAGTGCTACCAGCGGCTAAGGCGCGCGAGTTAGCGCACTGGGAAGGTAATTCTTGCCAGTGCGTTTTTTTATTGCCGTTTTTTTTGATGATATAATTTTGTTGTGGTGTTGTGCATTCGAAGGGTTATCGTGACGTATACTCATTAAACACAAATTGGCATTGGGTCTATACTACAGTAACCACTTTGAGTGCGTAACTATTCGTGTGGTATATAATGAGGCTATATGGACTTCAGAAGAATGTTTCTTTAGTTGAATATACTTCTTTTTTAAGGTTGGAGGGCGGGCTGAAAACTTTGCTCTTGTTGAAAACTCGCTTGAGCTTGAGCGAGCGCTTTCTTCATATGCAGGAATGCTCCGATTACGTTTCTTGGGTATGGAACAAACACACTTATTTCTGACAAAGGGATTGAGGGGCTTGTAGTTATTCGCGAGGCGATGTGAAGCGCGATGGAAACGTGCTTATGGCCGATGCGGGAGTAGAGTGGGGTAGCTTTAGTAAAGACTTCGATTGAATCGAATTTGTGGGGGATGGAGCTTTTGAGCGGTATTCCTGGCAGCGTTGGGGCTGCTATTTTTATAAACATTAGCGCTTACGGCCAGAGTGCTTCTGACACGGTGCTTTGGGTAGACGTTTTTGATAGGAGAGAAGATTGTGCGTCGGATGATTCGCGAGCATTTGCAGTGGGTTATAAGCAGTCTGTTTTTCAAGCGAAAGAAAAGGGGAATGTAATTCTGCGCGCTGCCTTCGAGCTTTCTCATGAGAACTACACCGCCGAGTATCAAGGGGCTCTCGATGTTGCCGCTGAGCTTTCTTTAGATACGAATAGTCTTGGTTCTCGAAGAAATAATCCTTGAGGCGAGAAGCAGAGCAGGCTCTATATTTGAATATGGTAAAAGATGTCGTACCGCTGGCTCCTTTTTTAGAAACCCGCTTGTCACTGCGGAGCGAAGCAGAAAAGATTATCCAAGCTGACGAGTCGGGGAAGAGCACAGAGGCAATACGGAAAATGAATGCTGTTCATGGAGAGGGAGTGATCTACGCGTTTCTGCAGCACGTTATGCTTGCTGCTGGCTTTTCCAGGGGGCAGTGTTTGGCCTGTTTGTTTAAATGAAAAGAATTTGTTGAAGATGAGAATAAGGGCGAGGCTACAGCGCAGCAAATATACGATACGGCAAAGCAGATTGTGGCTACCTGCCAAGAAAAGCAGGGTGACTCTTGAACCTGAGGCTAGCCTTTTGGGTAAGTTTGACTAGGAATTGGTAATTTTCCCTTTGGTGGCTCGTCTTGTATAATAGATAGTAAGAGGTCTATTATTCACCAATTTTGAAAACTATGAAGCTAAACATAAAGGCTACTGATTTGGAACTAAATGATGCGATGCGAACTTATATCGATGAGAAAATTGCATCGATCTCAAAATGGGTGAAACGCTACGACGGAGGGAACGATTTGCTTTTAAACTTAGAGATAGCTCGCACTACTAAGCACCACCACAAGGGCGATGTGTTCTATGCAGAGGCTACCTTGCAGCTTCCTGACCGCGTTTTAAGGGCTGAGGTGACCGACTCTGATGTGAAGAAGGCACTTTTAAAAGTGCGTAGCATGCTCAAGCGCGATTTGCGTAAATACAAAACTGCGCGTATTTTCAAGATACGAAGGAAGGGGCGATAAAGAAGCCTGCCTTCCAACGGCTAATTTATGTTGAACTTATTTAAGAAGAATTCTGGCTCTGCACAAATTCCGAGCCAGTTTAAACGATTTGTAGAACGAGTAAATGCACTCGAACCTGAAATATCTGCTCTCTCTGATGAGCAGCTTTTTGCTTCAACAGAAGCTTTCCGAAAGGAGCTTGCTGAGGGGAAGACTTTAGACAGTATACGAGACAGGGCCTTTGCGGTTGTGCGTGAGGTGGCAAAGCGTAGCCTTTCTCAGCGACACTTCGATGTGCAGCTTGTTGGAGGCGCGGTACTTGCTGATGGCGCTATCGCTGAAATGCGTACCGGAGAAGGAAAGACTTTGATGAGCACCCTGGCTATTTATCTTGCAGCGCTTGAAGGTAAGGGAGTGCACGTAGTTACGGTAAACGAATACCTGGCAAAGCGTGACACAGCCTGGATGGGCGAGATTTACCAGAAACTTGGGCTGAGCGTAAGTTGTTTGGTCCACGGAGGGGCTCTCCAGTTTGATCCTGCCTTTAAGGCAAGCGAGCAGGAGCAGCTTGCTATCGATGCGCAGCATGACTTGACTGGTAGCTTTAAAATTCAGGAAGACTTTATGAAGCCAGTATCTCGTAAAGAGGCATACAACTGTGACATTACTCACGGCACAAACCATGAGTTTGGCTTTGACTACCTGCGCGACAACCTTGCAGTGAGTGTTGAAGCTCAAGTGCAGCGCGGTCAGCACTTTGCCGTAATAGACGAGGTAGACAGCATCCTTATCGACGAGGCGCGCACGCCACTTATTATTTCTGCTCCAGACACAAAGAGCAGCGATCTATACAAAACATTTTCAAAAGTGGTTTCACGTTTGATTAAAGGAGAAGACTACGAAGTAGATGAAAAGCTTCGCGCTGTTTCTATAACCGAGTCTGGAATTGCAAAGGTAGAGAAGGCGCTTGGTATAACCAACCTATATGAAGGACAGAACCTTACTTTGACTCACTACCTGCAAGAGTCGCTTAAAGCGCACGGAGTGTTTGAGCGCGACCGAGAATATGTAGTTCGCGATGGAGCTATCGTTATTGTCGACCAGTTTACTGGGCGTATGATGCCAGGGCGCCGATACTCTGGAGGGCTTCACCAGGCTATCGAAGCAAAAGAGGGGGTAGTAGTACAACAGGAAAGTAAGACATATGCCAGCGTTTCAATTCAGAACTATTTCCGCCTTTATACAAAGATTGCTGGTATGACAGGGACTGCTCAGACAAGCGCTGAAGAGTTTCATAAAGTATACGGACTTGAGGTAGTGAGCATTCCAACAAACAAGCCAGTAGCTCGCGACGACAAGGGAGACGCTGTTTACAAGAGCATTGACGCAAAATATAAGGCGATTGCTGCTGAGGTAAAGGAGCGAAGCGAAAAGGGGCAGCCGGTGCTTATCGGTACTGTTTCTATCGATAAAAATGAGCAGCTTTCTAGTTACCTAAGCCGTGCTGGTGTAGTGCACGAAGTTTTGAATGCGAAAAACAATGAAAAAGAAGGAGAAATTGTAGCTCAGGCTGGAAGAAAGGGTGCAGTAACAGTAGCTACCAATATGGCAGGGCGAGGAGTGGACATTAAGCTTGGAGGAAACCCAGGAACAAAGGAACTTTATGAAGAGGTGAAGGGGCTTGGAGGGCTCCACGTTATCGGTACTGAGCGACACGAGAGTAGGCGTATAGACAACCAGCTTCGTGGACGCAGTGGCCGTCAGGGCGACCCAGGATCAAGCCAATTCTTCCTTTCAATGGAAGACGACCTTATGCGTATCTTCGGTGGTGGGCGTATGCAGTCGCTTATGGAGAAGCTTAACTTGCCAGACGATCAGCCTATTCAGGCTAAGATGCTTTCTCGCGCTATAGAAAGTGCACAGACACGCGTAGAGGGGCACCACTTCGATTCTCGTAAACATCTTCTTGAGTACGACGATGTGCTCAACAATCAGCGCCTTGCTATCTACAAGAAGAGGCAGGAGCTTTTAGAGACTAAGGCTCCACTTCCTGTGCTTGGAACGCTCGACACATTCTGGATGGAGCACCTTGAGCAAATGGAGGCTTTGCGCGAAAGCGTGCGTCTTCGTGCTGTTGGTCAAAAAGATCCACTTGTTGAATACCGACGTGATGGACAGCAAATGTTCCACCAACTTGTTGAGGACTTCGACGGTTGGTATGCAGTAAATGCAGACAAATTTAAAAAGGCTGAAGGGGAGGCTCCGGCTGCTGCTATCGAAACTGAAAAGCTCGAATTTAAGCATGAAGGCGGTATGCACGGCGGTTCCGAAAAGCCAGCAGATGGTGGCGATAAAGTAGGGCGCAACGATCCATGCCCATGTGGAAGTGGGAAGAAATATAAGAAGTGTCATGGAGCATAGCTCTTTGGACATGAAGAAGTTCAAGATCAAAAATAGGTCTGTTGAGAAACTTCACCATTTTCGCTGTCAAGATTGCAATAAGTGGTGGACGGTAAATGATGCTCCGGCTTCAAAAAAGAGCTGGTTTTGCCCTTGGTGTGGGGCTAATCGTAGCTATAAGGTTGAAAAATAGGCCTGTGCTACACTAGCAGTAAGTACAAGTAAGACTACTACTATGGAAATACTATTTCTTATTGGGCGAATAATTTTGGGAGGGTTTTTTATTAAAAATGGTATAGACCACTTTGGTAAGTTTGAGAAGAAAGTGGGCTATGCGCGCGTGCGCAACTTGCCGCTTCCGGTGCTTTCAGTAGCTGCCTCAGGGGTAGTTCTTCTTCTTTCTGGGATTGGCATTGTGCTCGGTGTATATACCTCGCTTGCTATCAGCGCGATGATAGCGCTTCTACTCTTGATTGCATTTCTTCTTCACCCATTTTGGCGCATGAGCGGAAGTGAGAGAGTAGGTGAATACCACTCATTTATGAACGTTATGGCTATCGTTGGAGCACTCCTCATGGTGCTTTACATGAGTGCTGGGCTTTACTGGCCATACGTAGTTAACCTCTAGGTCTATGGAGCGAACACGAGTAAAATCTTCAGACATCGCCAGCGTTGGCTACGACAAGGAAGCGCGCATTCTTGAAGTTGAGTTTGTGCGTGGAAGCGTATACCAGTATGTAAATGTTGGTGAAAATGTTTACAACGAACTTATGGGTGCTGACTCTGCTGGCAACTACTTCAATACCCACATCCGCGACCAGTATCAGAATACGAAAGTATAATGAGTCCAGGACTTTACTACAGCAGGCCGCGAAAGCTCGTAGGTGTTTCTGTTATTTTCCGAAATGGCAAAGGGGATTTTTTGATTGCAAAGCCGACATACCGAGAGGATTGGCTTTTTATTGGTGGGATTGTTGATGAAGAAGAGTCGCCCTTTGCAGCTGCTCTGCGGGAAGTAAAAGAGGAGATAGGGCTCGAATTCTCTTCACTTCCTTTGCTTTCAATTTGCCACGCCTCTGGCGATGAGCTTGTGCCTGACCACCTAAAGTTTTCTTTTGATGGAGGAGTGCTTACCGATGAGCAGATAAACTCAATCGTCTTACAAGAGAGTGAGCTTTCGGAGTATAAGTTTTTGCCGCTTGAGAAACTTGAGGGCTTAGTTACTCAAAGAAGTTTTGAGGTTGCTCAGCTTGCTCTCAAGAGCCAAGAAACTGGCAAGGCTTATTTTCTTGATTCGAGTGGAGTTGTGGAAATTTAAATAAAACAAAAAAGGCCCTTAGGGCCTTTTTTGTTTTGTAAGCTATTCAGCTTGGGTGGTAGTCTCTGCTCCTTCGTCTGCTGGAAGGGTAAGGTCGATGTTTACATCGCTCTCTTCTTCCATCATTGTTTCGTCTTCCTCCATGGCTTCATCTTTGTCGCCGCTGAAGTAGAAGTAGAGTCCACCTACTACAAGGATCAGAATAAGGATTACCATCCACATCTTTCCCTTTCCACCTTCGTGGTGCATATCTCCGTTCATTGGAGTCTGCTGTGGGGCTTGCTGTGGAGCCTGTTGGTTTTGATCTTCCATAGGTTTGTCTTATTTGTAATGCCTTTATTCTAGCACTATTGGCTTAAAGGCGCGACCGTTGTTCTCAGGGTTTGAGTCCCTGCTTGAGCAGGGTCTGGAGTGTCTTTTGAAAGGGTTATTTCTATCTCTACGGCATATATAGAGCCCTGACTTAACTCATTGAAGTTTAGGCTGTCTACTATAGTTTCTTCGCTATGGATACGCTCGGGTGTTTCCTCGCTATCCTTGCGAGTTAGCACGCCGTTGGTAAGCAGGTAGCCTACATCAGTGTTTATTCCTGTGATGGTGAGTGAGCTTGTACCGACGTTGATACTGCTTGCCTGACGAATGTCGGTTTTAAGTGAGTTCATAATAAAGAGGAGCTCTCTATTTACTTCGGTGCTGGCTCTTTGCTGGCTCTCTACGCGGACTATAGTCATCAGTACGGCAGCAAGGAGGCCAAGGAGTACAACGAAGATGCCGAGGTATACAATGAGCTCTATGAGGGTGAGCCCGGCGGTCTTTGAAAGGCGGTTTTTAGCCATATTCTATATTGTAGCAAAGAGTCTGGACAAAATTGGCATATCTTGTATACTTGTGGGCAAGTCAATATTTGGGCTAGTCAGATAGGCATCTGGCTAGGCTCTATTTTATTCAAAACATGACAACAGAAACAAAGAACAGTGTGAAAGTAGACGAAGTGCTTCTGGAGCAAATGGCTCAGGAAGGGCTCGTTTTTGGTCGTCGTAAGGCTCGTACCAACCCAAAGATGAAGGGATACATCTTCGCAACTCGCGCTGGATTCGAATTTTTCGATCTTGAAAAGACCGCTACAAAGCTTGAAGAGGCAAAGACTTTCCTCGCTTCTGTAGCAAAGACTGGCAAACCAATCCTTTTCGTAGGAAGCACTCCAGCTGCTGCGGCTGCTGTAAAGGCTACTGCTGAAAAGTTTAAGGCTCCATTTGTAGTTCACCGATGGCTTGGAGGAACTCTTACCAACTTCGACACTATTCAGACTCGTCTTAAGTACTACCTAACGCTTAAGGCTGACAAAGCTTCAGGGCGTCTTGATAAGTACACTAAAAAGGAGCGAACTCAGTTTGATAAGGAGCTTGAGAGACTTTCAACTCTCTTTGGAGGCCTTGAAGGACTTAACTCA
This sequence comes from Minisyncoccota bacterium, assembly GCA_041389085.1. GTDB lineage: Bacteria > Patescibacteriota > Minisyncoccia > UBA6257 > 1-14-0-10-44-23 > JAUYME01. Next base: position 32,729 of record JAWKSL010000002.1, read on the forward strand.
ATGCCAGGAGCTGTTGTAGTAATGAACGCAAAGGCTCACGACATCGCAGTAAAGGAAGCTGTCATCGCAGGAGTTCCTGTAGTAGCTTTGGTAAACACCGACACCAACCCAGCTGGAATTGATTACGTAATTCCAGGAAACGACAACTCAGTTGCAAGTATTGGTTGGGTAATGAAGCAGCTTGAAGGAGCTATTAGTAAGTAAGTTTAGAGAAGATAAATTTGAATCGTCGCTAAAGCGACGTACCCGTTTATGAGATGATTTTCATCTCATAAACCTAAAGGTTCATAAACGAAAATCATACAAACGAGCAATGTCAGCATCAGCACAAGACGTAGCAAAGCTACGAGAGCAAACTGGAGCAGGAATCATGGTTTGTAAAGAAGCGCTTTCTGAGGCAGGAGGTGACTTTGATAAAGCACTTGAAATAATTAAGGCAAAGGGAATAGCGAAGGCAGATAAGAAGAGCGACCGCGAAGCGGGAGCTGGATATCTTGAAAGCTACATTCACCAAGGACGAGTAGGTGTTCTTTTGCAGGTAAATGCTGAAACTGACTTTGTAATCAGAAACCAAGACTTCCAGGACATGGCGAAGAACCTTACTCTTCACATCAGCGCTATGCTTCCTGAAACTGTTGAAGACCTTTTGGCGCAGCAGTATGTAAAAGACCCAAGTCTGACCGTACAAGAGTACGTAAAGAGCGTGATCGCAAAGGTGGGGGAGAACATAACTATCGTAAAGTTCACCCACTACAGCGTGTAGCGCCTGCTATTTGTGAGTATAAATCTTATTCTTGAACTCATACTCCTTATCACTGGAGTAGCTTCTATACTTATAATTGTTCGGGCATTGCCTCGCACTTCTGAGCTTACCTCTGAAGAGCTTGCTCGATACGCTTTGAGGCCTCGCCTTAAAAAGCTCTGGGCCTGGACATTAAGCATTTCGCACGATATTTCTACGAGTGCATACAAATACTTTATGCGCGTTGTGGCCTACTTTTCAAAGCACACCCACCGCATAAGTACATACTCTATTGCTCGTGTAGAAAAGATGAAAAGCGATAAGCGCGAAGCTATAGCGAGCGAAAAGGAGAAAGAGGAAAGTTCTGAGGTAGCCCTTGAAGATAGGGGGTAGTTGATATACTATTTGCCATATATCTAAATGCGTAGGTAGCGCAACGTGTTCGAACGGGCTGCCAGCGAGAGTCCTTTGAACTGAATTTGCTCCTTGTACAAAACAAAATGCGTAGGTACCGAAGTGGTCAAACGGGACTGGCTGTAGACCAGTTGGCTTTATGCCTTCGGGGGTTCGAATCCCTCCCTGCGCACTGCTTCGCAAAATAAATAGCAACTCTTGAAAGAGTTGCTATTTATTTTAGCTTCGCAGTGCTTTGCACAAGAGCGTCGCGAACAGTGTACTGCGTAGCCTTGGCGAAGCAGTAGTCTGTTAAAGTAGTTGTATGTACTATGTTTACATTATCGAAAGCCTAAAAGATCAGACTCGATACGTCGGTCATACATCTCATACACCCAGCAAGAGACTTGATGAGCATAATCGTGGCTTAAATGCTTACACTAAGGCTCGTGCTCCTTACAAAATTGTTTGGTATGGTGCTTTTTTAGAGAAACAAAAAGCTAAGGCTTTCGAAGAGTACTTAAAGCATGGCTCTGGCCATGCTTTTGCGAAGAAGAGACTTGTATAGGTAAATCCCTACCTACCGGCAGGCCTCCTTCTGCGCACTATAAAAATGAAAGTGACCCACGACGATCTCCAGAACACCTGGAGTTTTTCTCGTCGCGGGTCGTGCCCCAACCTTACGCGCATGGATCTCCTCCTCGTTGGAAGTGCGCGATGTAGTAGTCGACAACCGTGTCGCAGTGGGCCTTGCGCTGACCCGCCTTTTCGCGCCCTGCAAGGTTCATGTCTGCGAGCTGCCTATCTACCACGTCTTGGCCGTAACCCTTCACATCGTTGACAAGGATCCAGACCACAACGCTCATGCGGTCTAGACCCATCGCAATCATCTCCTGAATGCGGTCAAGGATGAGCTTAGGGTCGATGTTCTCCCTCCCGTTTAGGTGTTGTGCCAATTGGCACCTCCTTTCACGGGGGTCCTATTTATAGAAATAGCATAAATTCACGAATGTGCAAATCCTGAGCCGACTAACTGACTTGAGCATTGTATCTTTCGTTTATCCTTGTTACCATTCTTCCTATGCCTGGGTAGCTTAGTGGTAAAGCAACGGTTTTGTAAACCGTGGACGGGAGTCCGATTCTCCCCCTAGGCTCATATGTCAAAAACTTTTTACGATATGCCCGAATATCGCAAGAAGCAGAGTGCTATTACTCGATCTAGGTGGCAGTCTGGAAAGTTTGATTTTCTCCGTAAACAAGAGAAGCGCCTTTGTGTACGCAAGGATTGCTCACAGAGCTTCGATGTAGCTCCATCTGATTTGAAAAAGTACTGTTCTTCTTCATGTGCGGCTTCGGTGAGCAATGCTCAGCGCAAAATTTCTCGTTCTACAAAGGAGAAGATCGCAAAATCTGTAAGGAAAGCGTTTTCTGGCAGGAATCACCCGCTTAAGGGGAAGCAGCTTGTTGCGCGCAAACAAGCTCAGTGCGCTAATGAGCTTTGTGGTAAAATATTCAAGTTTGAACGCTGGAAAAAGCGTCAGTTTTGTAGCGCAGATTGCGCTATACGTGCAGTTGGCTCTCGACCAACCTCTCCTCGCGCTGCTCGTGCTAAAGCGGGCGTTCGCAAGGACTTGGGCGACGTATACTTTTTTAGTAGGTGGGAGGCAAACTATGCACGTGCTTTAAATCTTCTCGGTATAAAATGGGTTCACCAACCTAAGACCTTTTCTCTTAAGACTCAAAAATATACTCCTGACTTTTATCTACCGGAAAGTGATGAGTATGTAGAGATTAAAAACTTTTTATCTGATTATTCGCGCAAGAGGGATAGTGAGTTTCGAGAGTTATATCCTGATCTTAAATTGACATTAATTCTTAAGGAGGATTATTTGAAGTTGCAGGACAAGCTTGCATCAAAAATTAAAACATGGGAATATAGTCGCTAAGCTTTGACACTGTCAGAGTTTATGCCGACGTAGCTCAGGGGTAGAGCACTTCCATGGTAACTCGCTTGAGTTTGCCCATTGGTGTCGCAAGGCACCTCTTGTATCCCGAATAACGGTTAAAGACCCATGGAGGGTTCAGACCGTGGCCTCTAATGAGGCCCGAACGACTGACAAGGGATTCCTTATTTTAATAAGGAAAAGATACAGTCTAGCCTCCCGATATTCCATGATTTAAGCGGGAGTGTAAGCGAAGGAAGGGGTCGCGAGTTCAATTCTCGCCGTCGGCTCAGCTATTGCGTTTTCTAGGGCTTTTTGGTATTGTTTGTGGCATTCAACTAGAGCCCCTCAGCGGGGCGCAATAGACCAAAGTTTATGGCAGATTCAAAATTTTCAAAGAATATAGTAAAGCTACGTTGCGTAGAGTGCAATAAAACAAACTATTTCACCCGCAAGAACAAAAAGACTGTGGAGCGCAAGCTCGAGTACAGCAAGTTTTGCAATCATAAAGACTGCAGAAAGCACACTACCCACAAAGAAGCGAAGAAATAGAGCCCTTGAAGGGCTTATTTCTTTAGGTTTCAACGGCTCACACATACGTGTGAGCCGTTGAAATTAGGGGCAATTTCTGCGATAGTAGGTGAGTTCTCTGGGCGCATCGGTTAACTGGTAAACCAGCGGTCTCCAAAACCGCGACTGGGGGTTCGAGTCCCTCTGCGCCTGCCATTTGATTTTTTATTTTCGTATCGCTACTCTGCCTGTAGGCCCTAACCATTGAAAGGAGGGAATATGGAGCAGGATCTTGATCTGGCCGCTGTCAGTGACTTCCTTCTGGGTTTCGACAATTTCGAGAGGTTGTCGCAGGGGAGCTACGCTCTTGTTCGCCAAGATGGCAAGGTGGGGCTGGTTTGCATCTCTCGTTTGCAAATCATCGTTCCTGTCGAGTTCGATTCGGTGTCTCTCCTCTTCGAGGGGCCGTACGCCCTTGTTGGCTCTGGCCGCAATCACGGCCTGTACTTTCTTGAAGCTCCCGATCTCTTGCTTGAGCTCGAGTACAGCTTTATCCGCCACGTGGTGGGCCCGCTCTTTCGCGTTCAGCAAGGGTCCTCACGGTGGGGACTCTTCAACGCAGAAGACGGAACCCTTCGGTGGAAGGAGTAGCGCGCATGCCCCCCGCTAGACTATGTTTGGCGGGGGTTTGATTTTTTATATCGGAATTCGCGTCCCTCTGCGCCTGCCATTTTTGAAAAGTGCTATAGTCTTTGATTTTTATTGACAGGAATTTACATGTATTGTTGACTTATTAAGTCGGCGTTTTGCTGGCTTGGAGGCGGCTTTGCCGTGTAGGCTATGAAACCCAAGGAAACAGAGACCGAGATTGTCCAGGATGACGAGGAAGAGAGGAGTAAGGGTGCAGATACTGCACTCGATGAGCTTGGTGAGAAGCTGATCGAAGCTGCTCGTCGCAGCGGTATCCCGATGATCTTCAACCGCGACGGCCGTAGCTTCAGCTTCTAGTGCCTCTTGCACCATCGACGGAGACGCACTGTTCACTAGCTATTGGCTTCGCACAGCATGGCGTTGAGTTCAGGATGAACTTCGATGGCTAGCTGTAAGAGGGCCTTTGCGCTTTGCGCTGAGGCCCTTCATATTTGACAATTTTTTCATATTAAATAGACTGTGTTTCGTAAGTTTCGGAATAAAGAAACATCGATTGCCGCTATAATGCTTGAGGATTCACTCCTTAGGCAAGGCAGGAGCCCAAACCAGACGAGTGCCAAACACGCAGGTGTTGCTCTGTCTGGGGTTAAAGGAATGGCATATGACTGGCTGCGTACTGGTCGAGGAGTAGACTCTCGTGAGAGAGGTTGCGCCTTCTGCCATCTCCTGAGTAGGGAGATTCCTCCCGAAATTGGAGGTTTCTAACCTCCAAGGCTAAACCAAGACTTACACCATTGGCCACCGATCCCTTAGGGGTGAGGTGGCCGCTTTATTTATAAACAAGCTCTTTGACTTTTTGGGGGGCGAAAGATAGAGTGAGTGGGTTCTTGTATGGACAGTACGCAGGATAAAGCAGGACTTGAAAAAGAGCTTTTAGAACTAAAAAGGAAGCGAGACGCTCAAGTTCATAGGATTTTCTATCTTATGTTTGAGTTTGTTTTTATTTTCGGCATTCCTGGCTTTTTAGGGCTTTACCTCGGGAAGCTGCTCGATGAGCGTTTTTCTACTGGCAGAATCCTTACCCTTTCGCTCATAGCACTGGCGTTTGTACTAAGCTGGGCGATGATAATTCTCCGCTATAAGCGCGTTATGGCAGGGGTTCGTGCTACTGAAACAAGGATTGAGGATATAAAAAAGAAACTCGGAAATGTTTAAGGAGCTTTTTACAAAAACTGAAACCATTCCAAGCGTTTCACCAGACGTAGTTTTTAAGATTGCAGGCTGGCCAATTTCAAACAGTGCGCTCCAGATATTTTTCATACTGATACTCGTTATTCTCTTTAACTACTTCGTTGTTCGAAGATTTAGCCTTATCCCTAAAACAAAACTTCAACATGCTGTAGAGGGGCTTTACGAATCGATGGTCACCTTCGTAAAGCAGATCACAGGTAGCGAGCAGAAGGCAAAAGAGGTTATGCCTCTCATATTGAGCCTTTTTGTGTTTGTGGGGCTTTCAAACCTTATAAACTTCATCCCTGGGCTTACCAGCTTTACCTATAACGGGGTGCCAATATTTAGGACTCCAACGAGCGATTTTAACACTACCTTTAGTATGGCTTTGGCAGTGATTGTTTACATTCAAATCGCCGCAATTCGAAAGAGCGGGATATTTACCTATATTGGAAAATTTGTGCAGATCAAGGAAGTATATCAAAGCTTTAAAAAGGGTATTGGAGAGGGGTTTACCTCTCTTATTGGCTTCTTTGTGGGGCTTTTGGACATCATTAGCGAGGTAGCTAAAGTTTTCTCGCTTTCTTTGCGTTTATTTGGTAATATCTACGCGGGTGAGGTGCTTCTGGTAATGATCTTTGGAGCCCTCGCTTTTGCATTACCGAGCGTGTGGATGGGGCTTTCGCTCTTCTTTGGAGTGATACAGGCTATCGTTTTCGGAGCACTTGCTGCCGCTTACTATGCTTCTTCAGTCGATGAGACTGAGCCTGAGGCATAGCTGGCGTTTGCAATTGATTGCAGACCCTTTTTATTTCAAAAAAACGAAACAATTAAAAAAATAATTACAAACATATGGAAGTAGAAGCAGCACGACTTATTGCAAAAGGAATGATCGCACTTGCAATGCTTGCAACCGCGATCGGAGAAGGGTACATCGTAGGAAAGGCTTTGGAAGCTATCGGACGAAACCCAGACGCTGGAAGTTCTATCTTTTCAAAGATGATTATCGGAGTTGCGATGGCGGAAAGTACCGCTATTTACGCAATGGTTCTCTTCTTTGTTATTTAGTCTTAATTCACACGATCAAACGCTATGAACGAAGTACTTGGGAAAATCGGATTTGATTGGCACTTAGCTATCATAAACTTTGTCAACATTTTCATTATCTTTTTAGTACTTAAAAAATGGGCGTTTGGTCCTATTGGCAAGCTCATCGAGGAGCGACGCAGTCGCGTGGAAGTGAGCCTGAGAAACGCTGAAGACGCAAAGCGAGCAAGCGAGCTTGCTGAAAAGGAGCGCGAAGACATACTTCTTGGCGCTAAAAAAGAGGCAACTTCAATTATTGAGAGAGCTTCAAAAGAAGGTGAAGGTATACTTGAGCACTCACGCGGGAAAGCCTTGCATGAGCGCGATGACATTCTTCACAAAGCATCTCTTGAGATAGCTGAAGGAAAGCGTAAAGCAGAAGGAGAGCTCAAGGAACACGCAGCAGAGCTTATATCAGCTTCAGTAAAGAAAATTCTTCGCTCTGAGGTTGATAACGATATGAACGAGAGAATTATAAAGAAGAGTAAGCGAATCAATGCTTAAGGGAGCTGACATAGCAAAGAGCCTTAAGGCTTCTCTTGATGAGGGGCAAGATGTAAAGGCGGTATCAAAAAACTTTTTCTCTTTTGTGGAGAAGTTTAACTTGTGGCACACACTTCCTGCTGTTGTTGAGGCGCTTTCTGCAAAGACTGCTAGCGATGAAGCTGAGGTTGTAGTGGTACGGGCTTCTCATCCGCTTACTAAGACTTCAGAGTCTGATATTCGCCGTATTACCGGCGCAGGTTCTTCTACTCCAGTAGAGTACGTAAAAGACGATGAAGTTGTAGGGGGCTTTATTGCTCGCTACAAAGGGAGAGAGTTTGAGGGAAGCTTTGGTCGCGTTATTGGTTCACTTAAAAAAATGATTCAAGAATAATATGAGCGTAGAGAAACTCGTTGCTGAGATTAAAAAGAAAATTGAAAGTGTAGATGTAGACCTTACAAACCAGGAGGTTGGTCGCGTTGTTGAGAGCTCTGACGGAATAGCGGTTATTGCAGGACTTAGCGGATGTCAGGCGAGCGAAATGCTTGAGTTTGAGGGCGGAGCAATGGGAATTGCGCTTAACTTGGAAAGTGAAAGCGTGGGAGCAATTATTCTTGGTGAGTTTAGTGCTATCAAAGAAGGCGCAAGCGTAAAACGCACAGGAAAGGTTTTGCAGGTTGGTGTTGGCGAGGGAGTACTTTCTCGCATAGTAGACCCTCTTATGAACCCGCTTGATGGAAAGGGAGGTATCGATACTGATGCTGACATGTACATTGAGAGGAAAGCTGCCGGTGTTATGGCTCGAGAAGGAGTAAATCAGCCTCTTCAGACAGGAATTAAGGCTATCGATGCTCTTACTCCAATTGGGCGAGGACAGCGTGAGCTTATTATTGGTGACAGGCAGACAGGAAAGACTACTGTTGCTATCGACACTATCATTAACCAAAAGGGTAAGGGGATTAAATGTGTATACGTAGCTATCGGTCAAAAGAAGAGTAAGGTAGCCCGTATCGTGCGCACACTCGAAGACGCTGGTGCTATGGAATACACCACTGTTGTATTTGCGGGAAGCAGTGAGAGTGCTGCGCTTTCATATCTTGCGCCGTACACGGGGGCTGCTATCGCTGAGTACTTTATGGATAAGGGGCAGGACACCCTTGTTGTGTACGACGACTTGAGTAAGCACGCTGTGGCTTATCGAGAAATTTCTCTTCTTCTTCGCCGCCCACCAGGACGTGAAGCATATCCTGGAGACGTTTTCTACCTTCACAGCAGACTTTTGGAGCGTGCATGTCGCCGAAACTCTAACCACGGTGGTGGTTCTATGACAGCACTTCCAATTATTGAAACTCAGGCAGGAGATATTAGTGCATACATTCCAACAAACGTTATTTCTATCACTGACGGGCAAATCTTCCTTAAGACTGATTTGTTCTACAAAGGAATTCGCCCTGCTATCGACGTAGGAAACTCAGTTTCTCGTGTGGGAGGAAGCGCACAAATTAAGTCTATGAAAAAAGTTGCTGGTCCGGTAAAGCTTGGACTTGCGCAATTCCGCGAGCTTGAAAGCTTTTCTCAGTTTGCCAGCGATCTTGATGCTGACACTAAGGCAAAGCTTGATCGTGGAGTTCGTATGACTGAAGCCCTTAAGCAAGACCAGAACAAGCCGATCAACGTATCTGAGCAGGTTGCTTGGATTTACTATGTAACAAAAGGACACACTGATGCACTTGATGTTGCTGATATCGTTGCAACTGAGCAGGCGTTTTATGAATACCTTGATGCTTCTAAGAAAGACCTTCTTGCAGCTATCGCTACTGGATGGGATGAAGAGGTAGAAGGAAAGCTTGCGAAGGCTATTGAAGAATTTAAGAGTATGCGTGTTTAAACAGGGGTATGGCAGACCAGAAGGCAATACAAGCAAAAATTCGCAGCGTGGGTAACATTAAAAAAATTACCCGTGCTATGGAAATGATCGCGCGCACAAAAATGCAGCGACGTATTTCTTCTGTTCTTTCTATTCGCCCATATGCTTTGTATGCACAACAGCTTCTCCTTTCTCTTAGTAGAGAAGAGGGAATTGAAAGTCCATATCTTTCTGCTGGTGCGGGGAATAAAACCCTTGCTGTAATCATCGCTTCTGACAAAGGGCTTTGTGGTGGCTATAACTCAAACATTAGCCGACTTCTGCGAAGCTATGTTGCTGAGCGCTCTAACCTTGAGGTTGTTTGCATTGGGAAGCGTGCTCGTTCTGAAGCAAAAAAGCTTAAGCTTCCTGTACGTCTTGAGTTTGTAGATTTACCAGACCAACTCACTTTGGCCGACGCTGAAAAGGTGGGAGTACCGATCGAAAAACTTTTCACCTCTGGCGAATATTCATCAGTAGAAATAATTTATACCGACTACGTTTCAAGTTTTTCTCAGAAAGTAAAAGTCCGACCACTGCTTCCAATTAGTAAAGAGCTTCTTGAAGACTTGGTTGAGGCGAGTGCCTTTCAGGAGGAAAAAGGGGAGAAGCTCGAAGCTCAGAGCTTAGCTCTGTATACTCTTGAGCCGAGTGCGAAGGCAATACTTGAGAGTATCGTGCCGACACTCATCAATTCTTCGGTGCTTCACTCTCTCTTAGAGAGTAGGGCAAGCGAAGAAAGCATGAGAATGTTTGCGATGAAAAACGCGACAGAAAACGCTAATAAGCTGCAAAGAGACCTCACCTTGAGCTATAACCGAGCGAGACAGCAGGGAATTACTCAAGAAATTGCTGAGATCGCGGGAGGAGCTGAGGCACTAAAGTAAGACATTAACAATTAAAACCATGAGCACAAAAACAAAAACAGAAACTAAGACTAAGGTAGGGAAAATCACTCAAATTATTGGGCCGGTTGTAGACGTAGCATTTGAGGGTGAGCTTCCTGAAATTTATCACGCCCTTGAGGTAGACACTGATTCGGGCGTGCTTGTGCTTGAGGTTGGAAAACACCTTGGAATGGGCCAGGTTCGTGCTGTTGCCATGGACAGCACCGACGGGCTTGTGCGCGGACAAGAAGTTCGCAATACAGGGGCTGCTATCAGCGTGCCAGTAGGAGAGGCGGTGCTTGGGCGTATGTTTGACGTAACAGGAAAGGCTATCGATGAGAAGCCAGACCCAATTGTAGAGAAGCGCTACGCTATCCACAAAGCTGCACCTTCTATGGAAGAGCAGAGCACTAAGAGTGAAACATTTGAAACAGGAATTAAGGTTATCGACCTTATGTGTCCGTTCCTCAAGGGAGGAAAGGTAGGGCTATTTGGAGGAGCGGGAGTAGGAAAGACCGTTATCATCCAGGAGCTTATCCGCAACATTGCTAGTGAGCACAGCGGATATTCACTCTTTGCTGGAGTAGGAGAGCGTACCCGCGAAGGAAACGACCTTTACAAAGAAATGGAAGAGAGCGGAGTTTTGGATAAGACTGCGCTTGTGTTTGGACAGATGAACGAGCCACCAGGAGCGCGTGCACGAGTAGCACTTTCTGCACTTTCGATGGCCGAATACTTCCGCGACGAAATGAACAAAGACGTACTCTTCTTCGTAGACAACATTTTCCGCTTTACCCAGGCAGGAAGTGAGCTTTCTGCGCTTCTTGGGCGTATGCCAAGCGCGGTAGGATACCAGCCAACCCTTGCTACTGAGATGGGAGCCTTGCAAGAGCGCATTACTTCTACTAAGACTGGATCAATTACTTCTGTGCAAGCTGTGTATGTGCCAGCAGACGACCTTACCGACCCAGCTCCAGCTACTACCTTCGGACACTTGGACTCTACTGTTGTGCTTTCACGTAGCCTTGCTGAGCTTGGTATTTACCCAGCAGTAGACCCGCTCGACTCAAGCTCTACCGTTCTTGACCCAACTATCGTAGGGAAAGAGCACTATGAAACAGCGCTTGCTGTACAACGTGTGCTTCAACGCTACAAAGATTTGCAAGACATTATCGCCATTCTTGGAATGGATGAGCTTTCTGATGAAGACAAAAAGACTGTTGAGCGTGCGCGTAAAATACAGAAGTTCCTTTCACAGCCATTCTTCGTAGCTGAGCAATTTACCGGAGCGCAAGGAAAGTACGTACCTGTTTCTGAAACCGTGCGTGGATTTAAAGAAATTCTTGAAGGAAAGCACGATGACAAGCCTGAGAGTGCTTTCTACATGAAGGGTTCTATCGACGAGGTACAGTAGGCTCATGAAACTAACTATCGTAAGCGTTCAAGGAGTTCAGTTTACGGGAGATGTAGAGAAATTTAGCATTTCTACAAGCTCTGGCGTCATTACAGTACTTCCGCACCACATTCCGCTCATATCTGAGCTTGTTGCTGGTACGGTACACATAACTGAGAATAAAGAAGAGAAAACTTTTGAAATTGGAGGGGGAGTGCTTGAAATTCGCAAGGACAATAGCGCTGTAGTGCTCGCTTCGTAGTCTGTGGTACAATAGTGGAAAAGTTAATAGGCTATTTTATGTTTAAAAAACTCTTCTTTTTCGTTTTTGTGGCTCTATTGTTTAGCTTCTCTTTCAGCGCTCATGCAGCCGACCGCTACTGGGTTGGTGGTACTGCAAGTTGGGATGGCACCGCCGGCACAAAGTGGGCTGCAACCTCAGGTGGGGGTGGTGGGCAGGCTATACCTACTACTAGTGATACTTGCTATTTTGATGCGAGTTCGAGTGGGGTCGTTACTGTTGCTGCTGGAAACACGGGTTGCGGCGACATAGATTTTACAGGATTTACCGGTACGCTTGCTGGCTCAGCGAGTTTAACTATCGCTGGAAGTCTTACTCTTGATGACACTATGACCAATAGTTACACCGGTGCTTTAACTTTTTCTTCTACTGGAAGTGAAACAATAACCTCTGATGGTGTTGCCTTGGATAGTAACGTTACGTTTAACGGAGTGAGCGGAGTTTTTGCTCTTGCAGATGCATTTGAAACTGGTAGTACGCGCACAGTGACGCTCACAAATGGTACTTTCGATGCTAACGATCAAAACTTTACTGCTGGCTTTTTTAACTCCTCAAACTCAAATACGCGCACTGTTACAATGGGCGATGGTGTTTGGAGTTTGAGTGCAGTTGATGGAAATCTTTTAAACCTTAGCACTGATACAAACCTTACATTTACTGCTGGGGCAAACCCGATTCTTTTTACTGGAGACTCAGCTTCAGGACAAAACCGCTATTGGCTTGTGACTTTAGAGGAAGACTCTCCAGCACTAAGCGTTATGGATGGTGCTGGCAATATTCGCATTAATGGTGGTTCGACGGTGGGCGACCTGTATTTCGATCCTGAGTTTGCAGGTGCTTTTGCTTTTACTTCTTCGGCTGGTGCGCACATTTATGGTGACCTTACCCTTTCTCCAAACATGTCAATGTTTTGGGGAACGAACTGTGTATGTGTATTTGGTAGTGGTGCTACTACTACCATTACTACCAATGGGGTAGATATGCACTCATACTTCCAAATTGGTCAGCCGGGGGAAAGTGATCGAGTGTTTGTGCTCCAAGACGATATTTATAGCTCAGGCTGGCTGTATATGGGCTTTGTGGCAGGAACATTTGATGCGAATGGAAACGATATAACTATTGATGAAACACAGTGGGGTCCTGACTATTCAGGAGCCTTTCAATCAAATGCTGGACTTATTTCTCTTGGTGCGCTTGAAAATGATAGCCGTACTATACTAATGGGTGAGGGGACATGGAATGTTCCAGCTTTTCTTACCACGACTGGATTTGTTGAGGTGAATCCAGAAACGTCAACGCTGATACTGAACGGCACTACTCCACTTATCGAGGGTCAAACACCTTCTATAACTTCACCGTAGAAGCTTTGGCCTCAACTACTCCGTATGCTAATGAAGGATATGGAAATCGCGATACTCTTACCACGCTTACCTTTGGCTCGAACTCTCAACAAACTATTCAAGGCACTTTAACGCTTAAGGGGTGGATGCAAATGAGCGTCTTGAGCTTCGTTCTGATGCCAGTGGAACACAGTGGCAAATTAATCCTCAAGGGCGTAGGGTTATTGACTACGTAGATTTTAAGGATTCGTACAACGTAAATTACGAAGGAGATTCTCTACGATGACGATAGCTTGGATTCAGGGAATAATCGAGGTTGGAGATATGATCAAGTTACTGAAGCGGGTCCTTCTGGGAGTGCGGGAGGTGGTGGATTAAGCTCATCATCAAAATCACGCCAAAGCAGCAACTCTAGTCCATCGAATATAATTCAACAAATTCAGGATAGAATAGCGGAATTGCGGCGACAACTTCATGAGCTTCAGGGTGAGGGCGCTAGTGATTTTGCTCTATACCGTACGCTCTTGCGTGGTATGCAGGGTGAGGATGTGCGTTACTTGCAGACGCTTTTGAATAAGCTAGGTTTCCCAGTTGCAAGTAGCGGCCCTGGATCGACTGGAAATGAAACAAGCCTCTTTGGACAACTTACACACGACGCTGTGGTGAAGTTGCAGGCGGCTCATATTGCGGAAATTCTTACTCCGGCTGGACTTTCTGCTCCAACTGGAATTGTTGGTCCTGCCACACGAGCTTGGTTACAAAACAATCAGTAGCTCTTTATCCGCATAGGTGAACCTGCTACTATTCAGGGGTTATTTGCCTTTGTAGCTTCCTCCTACTCCTCCAACTGGCGGATTCGGAGGACTATGCAATGGACCCCCGCGTGGCTTTGCCATGCTGCAGTAGAGCCTTCTTGTCTTACGCAAAGGCTCACTGCGGGGCACAGTAGAACAATCCGTCCTACCGCGCCCGACTTGCCTGACGCCCTCATAGTTCAATGGATAGAACAACTCCGTCCTAAGGAGGAAATCTGGGTTCGATTCCTGGTGAGGGCACCATATCCTCGTATTTACACCTTTACTCTAGAATTAACACAGGATATTTTCCTTATTTTCTTTGTCGCTCACTTTTAACGGTTACCTAGCCTATTAAAAGCTTGCTTCTTGAAAATAAAGAAAATACCCTCGTTAAACTCTAAATAAAAGTGTAAACACGGGGATTTTTAATTAAGAGCAGCAGCTACTACTCAGAGATAGGGAAAGTGCTCTTACACAGGCACGATTTGTGTTTTATGCGTAAATTTGCCTATAATTAGCTTAGATTTGATTTGGTCGAATCTCTTTAGCTGCTCCCCAGGCGTTAAAGATTACAAATTAAACGTTTAAACATATCGATATGGCAAAAGAGCCACTAGAATTTTACGACGTTAAGAGTAAGTCAAAGTTTACTACCGCTGAATACCGCATCGAGGTAAAGGGGGGACGAAACTTTGCAGTGACCAAGAGCCAAGCAGGTCCACACGAATGCTGGCGCGTAGTATCAAAGGATTTCGCGGAAGCGAACAAGTAGAAGTCACTTTCACTAGTGAAAAAACAAAAGCCCCTCAGGGGTTTTTGTTTTACCCTTGAATTGACTATATTTATCTACGGAGAGGTGGCTGAGTGGTTGAAGGCGGCGCTCTCGAAAAGCGTTGTGCGGCTTATACCGTACCGAGGGTTCAAATCCCTCCCTCTCCGCTTGCTATGGCGAACTACGGCGGGCAAGGCTTCTAAGTTTAGGGGTTCGTAGTGTGTTAATCTTTTTATATACAATTAATCTCTAAATACTTATGTCTCGTACCGAACCAACAAAGGTGCCTGCAAAAGGTTTTTACCGCCACTATAAGCATGACCCAAACGGATCTTTTGGAAATTTTACCTATGAGCTTGTAGCTCTTGGCTACCACACTGAGGAGGATGGTGTGCATTTCATTGTCTACCGTCCTCTTTATAAGGAGGCTCAGGTTTATCAAGCCTCTCAGCGATTTGGTCTTCTTTGCGCTGACGTGCGTCCGCTTTCAATGTGGATGGAAACTGTTGAGAAAGATGGAAAGGTTATGCCACGCTTCGAACTCATTACCGATGAGGTAGAGATAGCTAAGCTTGAGGGTTTGCGCGACCAAATGTATTCGTCTTAGCTACTGCCCCGGAAGGATTTCCGGGGCTTCACATTTCTATGTCTAAAAAATTTCTTCTGGAATTGCACACAAAGTTCCCGCTGATTTTAAAAGGGCTCTTGCTTTCGACAAGCGCGCTTTAAAAGCATGGGAAGATATTACTCCTTTAGCGCGCAACGAGTGGATATGCTGGGCGATTTCCGTGAAAAGTATCGAAAAGCGCAAAGAACATATCGGTAGGGTTGTTTCAGAGCTTAAAGAGGGAAAGCGCCGCCCGTGCTGCTGGTATGGATGTGTGCATAGGAAGGACAAAGAGCTTAGTCCTTCACAGCGATTTATCTTAAAGAAAGTCTTAGCTAAAAGACTTGTGGTTATCAGTAATTTTTGCGGTATAATTTAAGTATCTGTGAAACGATTAACGTACTCAATTTTAGCGATAGCGCTTGTTAGCGTTTTTGCTGTTTCTTATACGGCTTCGGGGCAGTCGCTTCTTCCATCAGGTAGTGGGTTTGTAGACCCCCGCACTACAGGGGGCATTCAAACTCCAAGTGCTGGAAGTTTTGATAGTGGAGGTACTGGAGGCGTACTAGACCCTGTTATTGGTCCGATTCAGAGCATAGTTCCGACAGCTCCAACGACTGGTGGAATTTCTCCAACCCCGGTAAGTCCAACGCCAAGCAGCCCAACAAGTCCAACTCGCACTACAACTCCAGTAGACACTGTTTACATACCGATCGACATAAATCCAACCCCGGTAAGTCCAACGCCAAGCAGCCCAACAAGTCCAACAACGCCGACTGGTGGAACTTTTGTGCCGACAGTGCCAACTACTCCTACCGCACCAATAGCACCGACGACTCCGGTGGATGAGACTCCTACCACTGGCGGAACTTTTGTAGACCCTGTTGATGTAACCCCTGAGCCTGAAACTAGAGACGAAGTTTTTGTAGACCCGGTAGATATTGATGAAACTTTCAATGGCGGAGTTGTTGATCTTGGTGGCGACGGAGAACAGAGCGCTAAAGAAAGAGATGAAAATATTGTTCGTATTTGCACAGAGAAAGATTCGAGTGCTGATTGTCGTGAATGCTGTGACGCAATTTATACGCCAATAATTCGCGCGTGTTCAAGTTATTCAAATGATACTGAGCGCAACAGCTGTGTTCGGAACAATCAAAATTCTCAAGCAAGCTGCAATGCTTCCTGCAATGCACTTTCGGCTAGTTTTGGAGGAGGGAGCTCTCCAGTAAGTAGCGGAGGCTCATCTGGAGGTGGCTCAAGCTCTGCTGGTAGAGTTTATATCCCTAAAGATACTCCGATAAAAGTTACCGAAGAGATAACTACCGTACCGGAAACTTCCCAGAAAGTTCGTACTGTTCGAACATACATCGATACAAACACGCAGGTTAGTCTTACGCCGCAGAAGGATTTCATCGAGGTTGCTGTTCGAAAAGACATTCCTGTAGTTTCAAGCGTAGATTTTGTTTCGTTTGAAAACGTGCCTACCGCTGGCTCACTCCTTGCGGCTATTACTCGAAGCGAGGTGGGTGTAGATGCAAACGGAGACGTTCTACTTATGAGCGACGCTGATAGTGTGGCTGAAGTTCTTGAGCGGCGAGCGACTGTTGGTGATTTTTTTGCTGGACTTGGTAGCGCTGTGACAAATGCATTTGATTCAATTTTTGATGCTATTGGCTCACTCTTTGTATCTGCCGATGATGACATTGAAACAGTGGCGCTCGTGGAAGATAGTTCAAGCACTTTTGAGTCTGGATGTGAGTTAAAAAACCAATGTACTGGAAGCTGTACCGTTGCTTCTGGTCAAGCGGGGATTTGTGTAAGTAGCGCACGCGAGGTCTCTGGATGGGGAAGTGGAATCGATTCTTCTGGGAAAATTATTCCAGCAAAGCCTGGTGAGAGCGCCGCATTTTTGACTGGCACTGAGTCTGTTTGTTCGTGCGAAGAAGCAGAGGATTTGCCACTTCCTTTACCAAAGGAAGACGGGCCAATGTGTGCCGGGGAGCTTGCTGATAGCGGCTCGATACCAAGTATCGAGCCTGGGTTTAGCTACACTATTCCAGAAGAAGGATTTGATTTTTCTGCCGATGCAGGTGGGACTACTTGTGAAGAAAAGCTCGTATGTGTTGGCGAGGCAAAGCAATGCGACACTATAACTCAGAATGGCCGAGAAGTTGAAGTTTGCTGGACTGAGTGTGTAAACGAGAAAGTGCAAAATGTCTGTGAAACGACAGGGCGGCAGAGTGGAGATAGTTTTGAGTCAGACATAATAGCTAAGCTTGAGCTTACTGCTCAGCTTGCTTGTGAGGCACAGGCTGGTGCGCAGGTTGCTGAAAGTAACGAAGTAAAAAGCCTTGCTGTTTGTGGGGCACAAGGATTCACTTGTGATCCAGATGCAGAAAATTGTGATTGCAGTGTTACTGTCGATATAGAATTTACCTGTACTGTAGATACAGAAAGTGTAAAGGCACTTGCTGCTACGTATAAGACACAGGAGAGCAACTCAGAGCAAAGCGGCACCGTCGACTCTGCAAGTAGTGGTGGTTCGGCAAAACAGGGAAGTACAAAGTCTGCTTCAAATGTTCATGTTTCTGGAGGAGGAACTATTGAGGTTGATCTTTCTGCTACATGGGATCGCTTACAGGTATGTAGCCTAGAGTCTGGCTCTACCGTTAATGTAAAAAGTGCAGGAGGAGCTTCTACTGATGATGGAGGGGGAGACGATGGTGGCGGTGATAGTGATGGTGGTGGTGGAGGCGGTGGTCAAGCTGGCGATTCTGAAGACTCTCTTCTTGATGAGATTGCAAAGCTGCTTGGTGGTATTTTTGGAGGCGGTTCAAATAGTGCAGAAACTCCTGCCCAAAAAGAAACGACTACAGAGGAAGATACGACTCAAAAAGATGACGATACACAAGATAGTGAGCCAGGATTTTTGGAGCGTCTCGCTGGCAATTTGGGAGAATTTCTTGACGGACTTTTTGGTGGTAACGAGGAAGACTTGCGCGATGGCCTTACTGGAAATGAGGATGATATAGCATTTGAAGATGGAAACTCCGTAGCACCAACTCCTACTTTTGAAGACGAAGATGAAGACGTTGCTATTGAAGATGGCGGCGAAGATGATACGAGCTTACCAGAGAATGACTCTGACAATACTGACAACGTAGACGTAGAAGACCTTAGTGGCCCTACTGAAAACCCAACTGCTGTTGTGCCTGGAAACTCTGTAGCTCCAACTCCTGAAGAAGAAGAAGAAGAAGACGTAGTAGTAGAAGAACCTACTGATACTGACGAGGGCGATGAGGCTGGCGACAACGTTCCTGAGCGCGACAGTGGCCACCCAGGTATTGATGATGTAGTACGTGATTTGTTTGACGACGGCACCGATACTGTTGAAGTTCCAGTAGAAGATGCTGAGCCTATAGAGGAAGATGAGCCAATAGCTGAGAATATCGAGAAAGAGCACCCGCCAATTTGGGATCTTGGTCGTTATGACACCCCTCCTCCGGTAATCGGTGATCAAAAGGAGGAAAAGCCTCCTGTTTACGGACAATGTACGCCGCCAATGCTTGGTAATTCGCTAAAGAGTGGGTATAGCTACAATACACTTGAGGCTAGCGACGTAGTTAGCCCTGCAGCATTGAAAGAGAAGGTGGGAATTCTACTCTCTGCTATGACAGCTCAAGGCGATGCAACCCAAAAGGCTGCTTTATTGAATGAAGTGGCAAGTATTGCAAGTTGTCAGCCGATTCAATGTTCTGCAAATAGCTGGTGTGGTGTTGAAGTAGTGCTCGATGGAAGCAAGAAAGGAGCTCCACACCCTGATTTCCCTGAAATTCAATGTGTTTGTGGTGCTGGCGGCCCATCTGTCGGAACTAACACCGTAGAGACTCTAAAGACTGAAGAGAAAAAGGAGGACGTAAAAGAGGAAGAGCAAACTGGCCCTGTATCATGTGTGGCAAAAGAAGCGCCACAGTGTGGTGGTGCATGTACTGCTGAAGAAGGAGGTGGTACTTGTGGTGCTGCGCAGTTTGGTCCATTTAGTAGCTGTGATGCTGTAGATCCAAAAGATCAATTTCCAGGGGAAGCGGCAAGTGGAATGACTAAGGAGCAGTGGGATGCGGAAGTAGATAGGCTTAGCGGAGCGAACGATCTTTTGGGAGGCGGATTGGCAGGTGGCTCTCATGAGGAGGGTGGAGAGTGCCACAGCTTTACCATTCAAGCCAAGGCATGTAGCTGCTCTGGCGTTCCGAAGAAAGAAGAAACCCCAGCCCCGACAGGTGAAGTACCTGCGAACTCTGTAGTTCCTCCAGTTCCTACTCCGAATGAAACCAAGGATAGGCAACCAGAAGTTTCTCCTGAGAAGAGGCAATGCAAAGTTCGATATGCTGTTTTGAAGTATGGTGACTGTACTCGCTGTCACACATTCGCAAATGCTGTGCAGGGAGAGCTTTCGAATCTCGGTGCTTCATCCGAGGGGCGCATTAGTTACAACCTTAGCCTTGGTAAGGGGGCGGTTGGTTACGCTGAAGCAGTTTCAGTGGCAAACCCACGCCAGATTCCAGTAGTTGTTCTTCTGGCAGACACTGACTGCGATGGCGTTTATGATCGGTACCAAGTTTTTGCCGATGGGCCTGCGAGTGGATCTTCTCCATCGAGCCTTACTTCTCGCGTGAGTGCTGCTATTCGAACTTCAGGCAGAGGTACTGGATGGTATGGAGATGCTGGGCGATTATCAAAGTTTAACTCTGTAGCACGATAAGAATATGAAAAAAGCTATAATCATTTCTTTGATAGCAATAGTTCTTGGAGCAGCGGGCTATTTTGGATTTACCTATCTACAAAATGCTGCACCAGCTGCAGATGATCTGGAGGTCAGTGCTGTAAGTGAGGAGTTCGAGGCAGCCCTTCGTGAATGTGTGGGTGGCCGCATATCTGATGAGAGGCTCGTCGAGATTCGTAACATTAGTATCGATGAGCTCACTGATGCTGAGTATGAGATAGTGTTTGTGGAGTGCGCTCAATAATTTCTAAATTGTAAAAAGGCTTCAAAAAGGCATATTGACAAATATGCCTTTTTGATATATACTTATAGATAGTGAAAGGAGGCCCATCATGAAGACGATGCTGTTTCTCCTGCTCTGCGTGTTGTCTCTCATGGTGGGAGGCCCCGCAGCTGGACAGGAAGTGCTTCTTCAGAGCACCAAGACTCTTGACCACCGGGCCGTGGTGCGAGTCTACAACCCCAGTCAGTCTCACGCTGCGAAGGTGAGCTGGGAGGGGGAGCTTCAGGGAGTTGTCGCTCCTCAGAGCTCGCGAACGATTACGATCATTCGCGAGCACCTCGACAGTTTGGCAATGCTTCGCCTGGAAGCGCGCTACTACGAGGAAGGTTGCGACATTCCGTGCGACATGTGCGAGACGAGCTTCACCTTGTTCCTCATGGACAAGGAAGTGAGCGAAGCTCTCACCTGGCGCCTCGATGCTCCCTATGCGCGGTTGGGTCAATGACTCAGCCGCCAATCGCGAACCCGCCTTTTTACCGAGGCGGGTTTGTCGTTTATAAAAGTTTGGAAAAGTTTTTAGAAAATTTTAAAGGCCCCCGTGCAGATTGGAGCCTGCGGTCGAGGGCCTTGTGCGGCGCGATCTCAGTGATGAGTGTTTCGCATTCGCGAAGGTGTCTCGCTATTTTCGCCGAGACTTAGGAGCGAGTGTTCGCGAGGTTTGAACCGAGAGGAGAGTTGGTTCGTTTCGCTACTTGCTCGTCACTTTTTTCGCGCGGTGTGTGAAGCTTAGGACGTGCGGGGATCGCTCAGGAATCGAGGATATCGAAGCTGGGGGTTAGCCCTTTCGACTCTGTACGATGACTGCGTCTTTCAACTCACACTTCAAGGATCTGAATATAGTTTAGCAGAAATTTTACTTGCTTTCATCTGGCGGCACGCTAGAATTGTGAATATCTTTTTAGGGCTTATAGTGAAGCGGTATCACGCATCCATGGCATGGATGAGTTCGGGGTTCGACTCCCCGTAAGTCCACCCTAGCGACCCCTGCCTGCCGGCAGGCAGGGGTTCATAAGTCCGGTACGGTCCACACAAATAGGTTTTCGGGAGTTAGTGCTTACTACGCAAAAGCCAGATTGCTGTTTGTAGATAAATCAAAGATTTATACAAACAGGGAAGACTCTCCCTAGGTCCACCAATTGCGTTAGAATAACGATATGAAGAAGGTTTGCGTGAACGATAAATGGCAGAGTGATTATTGCTATACACCTACTGAGCCGGTAGGGAAGAATTTTGATCCAGATTTTAAGCCGCAGCTTACTCCAGCTGAAATGCTTGAGCTTGGAGTTTTTGACGGCGTGTATTTTAACGATAAGCCAGGAGAGTTTCCAAAGAGTTGGTTTACGAAAGCAAAGCTTTCTTTAGATAGAGACCCGAGGATAAACTTTTTTAAAGTAAATGCATCGAAGCCACTTTCGTACTGGCGAGAGAAAGGATGGATTTATAAAGATGATCCGCGCGGTTGGTTTCAGTGGTACGCGCGCTACTACATGGGACGAAGAATTCCAAAAGAAGATGCTCGGCAAATTCGCAGATGGAAAGCTTTTACTCGACACATTTCTCAACTAACTAAACACTGCAGACCGGGAGATTTTTCTTGTAGAAAAAAGCAGCGACAAGCGCTGCTTCATTGGGCTTACGATAGTAGGAAATTTTAGATCTCAGGGAAGGGGACTTTTGGTTCTGGTTTCTTTTCAACGACTTCAAACTTTTTCATAATTTCCGCTACCACTACTTCTTTGTCGCGTCCGTAGGTGAGGCGAGAAAATTCTACTGCTTGGTCTTTTACTGCTTGGTCTCCTGGGGTTGGTGGGAGTGTAGCGATACTAAATGGCTGAGAGGTTTGTCCGTTGATAAGGAGCTTGAGGTAGCAGTGGTAGTTGTCGATGTTGATAAGATCTTTTTGAGTGAAGGTTGGGCCGAATTGTTTTTCTAAAAACTCTCCATCTTCTGCTCCAACTCTAAAGCTTGCTATCGAGCCAACGTTTCCAAACACAGACTTTTTAATCTCGTCGCTGAGCTGTCCGATAAACTGGTGGGCGATAGTAAGGTTGAGCTTATACTTTCGCGCTTCAGAAAGAATAGTTTGAATTGAGTCGGTGGTAACGTTTTGAAACTCGTCGATGTAGAGGTAAAAAGGCTTTCGATCTTTCTCTGCTGTGTCGGTGCGAGAGAAGGAAGCCATAAGAATTTTTCCTACTATGAGCAGACCGATGAGGTTTGAGTTTAGAGCTCCGAGGCGGCCCTTTGAAAGGTTTATGAGCAGTATCTTTCCTTCGTCCATAACCTGGCGCATGTTGATCGAGCTTTTCTCTTGGGTAACTATCGGACGCATTATTTCGTTTGAAAGGAAGGTGTCGAACTTTGAAGACACATACGGAACTATGTTTTGCAGGCTTGCTTCTCCTCCGGCTTTTTCAGCTACTTCTTTCCAGAAGGTTTTTACGAGTGGGTTGGTTGTTTTTGAGAGCTTGTAGTTTCTAAACTCCTTATCGACAAAGACGCGGTTTATCTCAAGCAGGGTGTTGCCACTTTCTGGGTCGTCCATCACCAGCGCAGTCGCGTTTCTAAAGTACTGCTCAAACATAGGGCCACCAGCAGTCTTCATGTCGTAGAGCTTGTTAAATATCTCAAGCAGTTCGTTGATAATGAAGGTTTTTTGTTCTGGGAAGGCTGGATCGTACTCAAGCAGGTTTAGTCCGAGTGGGCGAGATACGTCGCCTGGGTTGAAGTAGATAACGTCTTTTATGCGTTCTTTCGGAATGTGGGTGAGGAGCGTTTCACAGGCATCTCCGTGTGGATCGATAAAACAAACACCCTTTCCGTTTTGAATGTCTTGGATAGCCATGTTTTCAAGAAATACAGATTTACCAGTTCCTGTTTGACCAATTACGTAGAAGTGGCGCTCGCGGTCTTTGTCTGAGCTGCGCACTGGAATTGTTTCTGAGCGGTAAATGTTGTTTCCAAGAAGAAGGCCTTCGCGCGGAATGTTGTTTGGCACTGGAGCGTACTTTGCTTTGGTGCTAGCGAGGTTTGAAATGCCAAGCTCAGTGTTTGGTAAGTGGACTATGCTTGCGAGCTCTTCAGTTGAAAGGTAGGAAACAAAAGCCTTGTCGGGAAGGCGGAAAGAAAAGTTGTAGATAAGGCGCTGCAAGTTTCGCCCCTTTTGCCTTGCTCCTTTCCACTCGTTTACTTCTGGTTGGGTGAATTGTTGAAGCGGGTTTTCTATTTCTGAAAGGAGGGCGTCTGCTCTTTCTTGCGTTTGTGCGCTGGCTACGAGCCGAAGGTTTGTCGTGAAAAGCACTTTTTGGCTTTTGCGTTCGATAAGGTCGATAAGGCTTTGGTTGAGTACTGGCTGGATTTGAGGAGTGTCTTCTTTCTTTTGTGCAGTGCTAGACTTTTTCATTTCTTGGCGAGCCTGAGAAACAGTCTTTCCTTGCCTAAGGTGTTTTGAAAGGCCAAAGAGGTGTTGGTGGGCTGATGATGGAGCTTTCTCGAGTACGAGCTGAAGAACGAGCCCTTCGTTTTGCTCTGCGGCTCGAGAGAAGGCGCTTAAAATGCTTCCCAGTGGATCTGACTCTATAGACTGGTATGTTTTGAGCGGGAGGTATTTATCTTTCACCTTTAGGCTGCTGGCACTGACCGCGCTTTGTGGGTGGAAGATTGTGTAGTCTGAACTTTCCTCGATATGTGCTTGAGGATAGACTCCTTCGATAGCTTTTTGGGTACTTGCTGCATAATTCTTCGGCACTGCAAGATACATTGCTAGTTCTTTGCTGGTGCTTGGCATGGCAATTTCGAAGCTGAAGAAAACCGGGCCCTTTAGTAGGGTAGTGAGCTTGCCAACGCGGATGTTTGAGAGCTGGCTAAAAAGCTGCTCCATCATCGCTATTTTTTCTTTAAGGTTTTGGCTGCCTTGAGGTCTATCTTCTTTGTTGAGCTCGCGCGGGAGTTGGATTTTTAGAAGTTTGAGTTGAAGGGAACGCTTGATAGCGTTTTTCTTCTGGAGACGCTGAAGAAGCCAAAATATGAGAACGGCGAGTACGACTAGGATTATAAGTATTGAAACAACAAGCTTCATTATTGAGCTTTTAGTTATCTATTTTTCTTGCTTGAAGAAGTTTTTCGTAATATTCGTCTACGAGTTTGTCGTGGAGCGAGTCTACTATGTAGGCGTCTCCAGTTTTTCGTGCATCTGCTACTGCTTTTGCTATTCCTTTAGTAAGTGACTCTTCGAGGAGGTGGTTGAGCGCCTGCTGCGCTTGGTCGGTAAGCTGTGTGTTTGGCGCGGTAGCTTGCACTTGCTGGGTTTGGTCGTGTGCTACAAACTCGCTGGTGCTTTGAGCCTCTTCTTGAATGTGATCCTTGAGTACTTCAGAGAAGGCAGGCTTCTCTTCAAACGCCATGCCTTTTTCTGCCGCTTCCTTTTTCTTCTCTTGCAGTTTTTGTTCTAGACTTTCTATTTCTTTTTGGAAAATATCGCTTTCGTTCATGGTAAAATCTATATGTAGTATTAGCTGAATTATATCACGAGCTTTTCTATATGAAGCTGTTTGACGATGTAAATTTTCACATGCACGAGGAGGCCTCGCGGCTGCTGTTTAATGTACTCGCAGCTTTTATTGTGACCTTCGTTTTGGCCCACGTATATTCGCTTCTTGTGCCTTGGTACGTCTTTATTGCTGGATACCACATACACCACTTCTACCACGGTATGGTCTTACTCGCGATCTCCGCTATCGTTGGTATCGTAACTATTAACGACAAAGTTCGTCATTTCTTTAGTTATGTGGTTGGTATCGGAATAGGGCTGATTATTGATGAGCTTGGACTGCTACTAAGCTGTACGGGGGAAAGGATCGACATTAGTTGTAGATACTTTTTTCCGAGTCGGTTTGACGCTGTGGCTATAGTCTCTGCGATACTTCTCATTTTTATATTCTTTGGGGATAAGCCGATACATTGGTTTTTGCCGAAAAGTTGGCACGTACATCCGGCTATGGATAAGAGTGTGGGGCAGCACGTAACCGATCTTGGAAAGGCGATTGGTAAGAAAATAACAAACACGAACAGTTAGATATGAAAAAGCACAAAAAACACACAAGCGAGGCAGCTCACCATGATGCCTCAATGATTCACCTTCCGAAGGTGAAAAAGCGAAAGATTAGTGGCGCTGGGTAGCACTAGGCGCTTTTGGGCTTTATCGTATTTTCAATTGTTCGTGCGGCCTTAGCTCCCGTTGAATACGAAACTGAAATGGTAAGTCGTGCTGATCTTGAAAAAACTATCAGTGTGACGGGGCAGATTCACTCAAAGCAGACTGCGGTGGTGAGCTTCCCGGTAACTGGTACGCTTTCAGAGCTCAATTTTGAAGTAGGTGAATATGTAGAGGAGGGGCAGGTGCTCGCTCGCCTTCGTGCAAGCGACATAGTGCGCTCACTTACTCAGGCTCAAGCAGAGTACAACGCTGCTCTTACTGCACTAAGCAACGAGTCGCTTCAGCGCGATGACCGCGTGAGCGAAAACAACCAAGACCTTCGCGATACTTATGCGAGCGCGCCTTCAGTATTTTCTGATATTTATGTGTACGCACAGCAGGCTCAAAACACCTTTGAGAGCTTTATCGATTCAGATGGAGATAGAGTGCAGGACGATCTTGATGACTCAATTCAGGGAGATAAGTGGATCGATGGGATAAATAACAGCGTGTGGCCAAACAGAAAGGCACTCAAAAAGCTCACTACGCTTCTTGCAAACTTCCCAATCGGGGCTAGCGATGAAACCGTAGATGAAACTTTGGCGCAGGTGCGTCCAGAGCTTCTAACGATTCGAACCGGGCTCGTAGCTCTGCAATCAGCTCTCTACCAGGTAGATGAAGACGATATTGCAGCTGCTACGCTTTCAGCCTACCGAAGCGATGTGACTGACGCAATATCCGACATAAACGCAGCACTTAGTGCCGAGTTCGAGCTTGGAAACGACATTGCCAACCAGGGAGAGACAAACTCGTTTAACTTCAACGACACTCAAGCAAACTACAACAGTCAGCTTGCGACAGTAAACGTAAAAGAGGCTGCTCTTTCTCGTGCACAGGGAGACTTGAGCGATACGGTGCTTAGAGCGCCAATCAGTGGAATTATCGCTCGAAAGAGCTTTGAGATAGGAGAGCGTGTAAGTGCTGGCTCTGAGGTTTATTACATTATCGATGCTGATAATCTTGAGATTCGTGCAAACGTGCCAGAAGTAGACATTGGCGACCTATCAAGTGCTCAGTCTATCTTTGCTATCTTCGACGCGCTGAGCTTCGATGAAGAGTTTGGACTTAGCCTTGAGCGCATCGATCCAGACCAGACAAACATAGACGGAGTTGTTTACTACCGCAGTATTTTTACCATCAACGACTTAGATGAGCGCTTTAAGCCAGGAATGAGCGCTGACGTAACTGTCGTGGTAGATAGTAAGGAAAATGTGCTTTCTATACCGCGCCGAGTTGTTGCTGGCCAAAATGGTACTGCAACGGTGCGTGTGCTTACTGAAAACAACGAAGTAGAGGAGCGTGAAGTAAAGCTTGGGCTTAGAGGAGACTTCTTGGTTGAAGTTTTGTCTGGCCTCTCAGAGGGAGAAAACATAATTTTATCGGAGCGTGAATAAACCACTTGTTGAGCTTAAAGGTATTGAGAAAGTGTATGGGAATGGAGAAACAGTAACTCGTGCACTTGCTGGTATAGACCTTGAAATACAGGAAGGGGAGTTTGTATCGATTATGGGGCCAAGCGGTAGCGGAAAAAGCACGCTCATGCACATCCTTGGTTTCTTAGATAAGCCTTCAAAGGGGAGCTACCACTTCAGTGGAAAGCTTATTCACTTTTCTGACGACGACTACCTTGCTGCTCTACGCAACAAGACTACCGGCTTTATCTTCCAGGCTTTCAACCTGCTTCCGCGAACAACTGTGCTTGATAACGTGATTTTGCCATTGCTTTATGCTGGCGAGCACTCAAAGGAACATATGCGTGAGCGTGGGCTTGCTGTGCTTGATGCTGTTGGTATGAGCCACCGAGTTGGGCACTTCTCAAATCAGCTTTCTGGAGGAGAGAAGCAGCGCGTTGCTATCGCTCGCTCGCTTATCAACGATCCGAAAGTTATCTTTGCTGACGAGCCAACAGGAAACTTGGATAGTAAGAGCGGAAGCCAGATTATGGAAATCCTTCAAGATTTAAACGAAGAGGGGCGCACCATTATTCTTGTAACTCACGAAAGTTTTGCCGCAGAGGCAGCTAAGCGCATTGTGCACATCAAAGACGGCTCCATCCTCAACGATAGTGTTGTGAAGAAGCGCCGCATCGCAAAGAAGGGAGAGTTTCTTAAGTAGGTATTTATGGACTTTATTGAGAATTTTAACACAGCGCTTCGAGCATTGCGCGTTAATAAAGGACGAAGTTTTTTGACTATGCTTGGCATAATCATCGGGATTTCATCCTTTATTTTGGTGAACTCTTTGGGAGCTGGTGCTCAGAGTCTTATTCTTGATCAGGTCCGTCGCATTGGTTCTAACCTTGTTGCTGTACTTCCGGGAGCTAGTGAGGAAAACGGCCCTCCTGCTGGAGTGTTTGGAATTCAGATAACTACACTTAAGCGCGAAGATATAGAAGTGTTGGCAAAGAATATTCCTGCTGTTGAAGCGAGCACCGGCTATGTACAAGGGGCGGAGATAATGACGTTTGAAAACGAAAGCCGTGCGTATAGCTACTTTGGAACTATGGCTACCTATCCATTGGTGCAAAACAGTAGCGTTGAGAAGGGGAGGTTTTTTTCTGAAGAAGAAGAGCGAAGCGGTGCGCGCGTAGTGGTGCTTGGAAGCGAAGTGGCTGAGGAAATGTTTCCAAACGTAGACCCGATTGGGAAGCGCGTGAAGCTTCAAACAGGGAGCTTTCGCGTGATTGGTGTGCTTAAAGAGCGTGGGGCGACTGCTTTTCAAAACTTTGATACGGTATTTTTCGTGCCGCTTACAACAGCGCAAAACCAGATGCTTGGTATTCGCTACTTAAACCTTGCTCACTTAAAAATCTCAGATGAAAGTGCCCTTCCTGCGGCTATGGAGCAGGCGAGAGAAATACTGCGTGAGCGACATAAAATTTCAAACCCTGAGGCTGATGACTTTCGCGTAAGCTCTACGGCAGAAATCTTGAGCTTGCTTACTACAGTAACTAACGCCTTGAAATTCTTCCTTGTTGGTATTGCTGCTATGAGTTTGATTGTAGGAGGGGTTGGGATTATGAACATTATGTATGTCAGCGTGTCTGAGAGAAGCTACGAAGTAGGCCTTCGAAAGGCAGTTGGCGCTCCATACATGCGCATACTTTCGCAGTTTTTAACTGAGGCGATCATTGTGACTTTGATCGGAGGAATTGTTGGTATACTGCTTGGCGTACTTTTAAGCTTTTTGATCGCTACGGTTGTTACGCTCCTTGGGTTTACCTGGGAGTTTGTAGTTCCTGTAAGCTCGGTCGTACTTTCATTTGTAATTTCCAGCGCTGTAGGGCTTTTCTTTGGCGTGTATCCCGCCAAGAAAGCGGCCGATATGACGCCGATCGAAGCATTGAGGTCAAACTAATATGAAGCCCTTTCTAAGAATGTTTTCTATAGCTATGAGTGCCATTCGCTCGCAAATGAGTCGAAGCGTTTTGACGATGCTTGGGATAGTTATCGGCATTATGCTGGTGACTATTGTTATGAGCGTTGGTGCAGCTGTAGAAGCCTTTATTATTGGCCAGGTAGAAAGCTTTGGAAGCGACGTTATATCTGTAGAGGTGCGCGCTCCCGGGCTTGGAAACGCTGGCGTGGGGATAGTCGTCACTACGATGAAGATAGCGGATGCTACGGCTATCGCTAAGCTTCCCGATGTGGACGAAACATATGCTGGCTACTTAAGCCAAGCTGCTGTATCGGTAGATGGGCGTATAAAGAAGGCAAATCTTTTTGGTGTGAGCGAGGCGTACGTGAGAATAGACGATGCGCCTATAGCTCAGGGGCGATTTTTCTCTGAAGATGAAGACCGTTCGCTATCGCGCGTTGTTGTTTTGGGTAGCGAGATAGCGGAAACATTTTTCCCTTCCGGAAACGCGGTTTCAAACTCGATTAAAATAGACGGAAGCAACTATCGAATTATTGGTGTGTTTGAGCCACGTGGGGCTGCTGGTTTTTTTGATCGCGACAATATAGTAGTTATGCCAGTGCAGACTTTGCAGAGCCAAATAGCTGGAGTGGACTACGTATCGTTCATCGTGGCGAACTTGAACGATGCTGATAAGGCACTTCGGGCAAAAGCTGACATAGAGGAGCTGATGCGTGTGCGCCACAAGATATCTTCACCTGATAGAGACGACTTTGCAGTGTTTACTATTCAGGAAGCCAGGGAGCTCACCGGAACTATTTTGTTTGGTTTGCAAATTTTGCTTCTCGCCTTGGCGAGTATATCGCTTGTAGTAGGAGGGGTGGGAATTATGAACATTATGTACGTCAGTGTTTCGGAGCGTACGTTTGAAATAGGGCTTAGAAAGGCTATTGGAGCTCGGTATAAAGACGTGCTTTTGCAGTTTCTTATCGAGGCGAGTGTTTTGACTCTTTTGGGCGGAATAATTGGCATAGCGCTTGGAATAGGGGTTTCTTACTTGGCTTCAGTCTTTGCTCAGAAAGCAGGCTTTGACTGGCAGTTTATCGTTGGATTTGGATCTATATTTGTAGCCCTTGGGTTTTCTATGGCCGTTGGCATTATCTTCGGACTCGCCCCTGCTAAAAAAGCTGCGAAACTTGAGCCTATAACGGCTTTGCGCTACGAATAGCCGCTCTGATATACTGAGGGCATATGAAAAATATCAATACCGCAAGAGATTTCTTTTTGTATCTTTTTGCGACTGTGGCTGCTATCTTTAGCGCCGTAAACATTATCGTATTGCTCTGGCAATACATAAATTATTTCTTCCCAGCTCCGTTTAGCTACTATTACGACGGGGTGAGTGGAGCTATGAGATTTTCCATCTCAAGCTTAATCATCATCTTCCCACTCTACGTGTGGGTGATGTGGAGTCTTGGAAAAGACATCGATAGGCACCCTGAAAAGAAAGACTTCTGGGTGCGCAAGTGGCTTATCTACATAACGCTTTTTGTAGCAGCGATGACCATGATTGTAGACTTGGTTGTTGTACTTAACACTTTCCTTGGCGGAGACTTTGCCGCTCGCTTTGTATTGAAGGCGCTTGCAGTGCTTGTTGTAGCGGCTGCGGTGTTTTCTTACTACACCTTCAACTTGAAGCGTGAGAGTGGGAAAGGACTTTCTACTCGAAAGACAATTGCTTGGGTGTCTTCAACAGTGCTTCTTGCTTTGATCGTTGGTGCATTCTTCATCGTAGGTAGCCCTGCGACAAGCCAAGACAAGCAGCTTGATAGCGAGCGTGTAGCCCACTTGAGCCAAATACAGTGGCAGGTGCTCGACCACTGGCGCCAGTCTGACGTACTTCCAGAAACTCTCGATGAGCTTAACGATCCTATAATTGGATTTGAAACTCCACGCGATCCAGAGACTCGCGAAGACTACGAATACACTAAGACTTCTGACCTTAGCTTCGAGCTCTGCGCTACCTTTGCAAGCGAGAGCCGAGACTTCGATCCTGAAGCCACCGATAGCTACGACGAGCGCGCAGCTATCGATTCTGGTGCCTACTATGGTGGGTATGAAGATTCTCGCTTCTGGCAACACGGAGAAGGAAGAACTTGCTTCGAGAGAACGATAGACCCTGAGAAGCACGCAGCTCCAAAGCCAGTTTACTACTAGTATAAAAATGCTGAGAGCCGCCAACCCTAACGGGATGGCGGCTCTTTGCGTTCAGGCGAGCTCTCGTACAGGCGCGGCGGTGAGCCGAATCTGCATGCGCTTGCTGCGCATCTTGATGTTTTTGGTGATGCCGAACCACTGGAGGGTCCAGATGAGGTAGCCTGTTGTGTCTACCTGCCACCATTTTTCGCCTTGGAACATCCACCACTTCTCATGGTGATGGTTGTTGTGCCAGCCCTCGCCACCCACAAGGAGCGCGAGGAGGAAGCTGTTGCGACTGGTGTCTTTCGTCTGGTAGGGACGCTTGCCCCAGAGGTGTGCCAGAGTGTTGATGGTGCTGGTAGCCTCTCCGAGCACTGCGGTGCTCAGGAAGAAAGAAATCAGCAAGCAACTCCACCCTCCGTAGAGGTAGCACGCTAGGCCCAGAAGGGCGAAGGGTACTATCTGTAGCCTCTCGAGCCACATGAGCTCGGGGAACTTGGCGAAGTCGGGGATCTTCTTCTTGTAGTCGAGCTTGGGCCACCTGCTCAAGAACCAGCCCCACTGAGCGTAGGCAAAGCCGTGCTGAGTCGGGGAGTGCTTGTCGATGGGCTCGTCGCTGTTCCTGTGGTGGTCGCGATGTTCAGCTGCCCACCAAAGCGGGCCCTTTTGCATCGCGGTGCAACAGATCGCTCCCAGAACGAATTGAGAGAAGCGCTGGAAGCGCAACTCGTAGGTTCGGTGTGAGAAGTAGCGATGAAGACCGCCGGCTACCGCAAGCGCGCGTACGCGCCAGAGGATGAAGCCAAGCAGGTAGTCGCGCCAGCTTGCGTCGATGACGCCAGTAGCGTGAAGGACGATGCCCAGAACACCGAGAGTCTTCACGAGGAGGAACCCGATGGTGGTAGGGCTGAGCCAGTCGACCTTGGGCCGAGCAGCGTTTGTCGCCGTAGTCATTTACTGACCTCTCTTTCGGCCTTTGGCCAGTGGTGCAAGGGGAATTCCTTACCCCTCTAGATTAGCACGTTAGCGTTTTCGAATGTAAGGCTTGACTGGTATGAGGAAACAAGACCCTATAAGGGAGATAGCGACTACTGCACCGATCAGGATTGGGAAGCCTTGGTTTGTCGCTATATACCCTCCGACTGCTGCAAAGGCTGCGCTGGTGATGTCGGTAAGAGTAAAGTAAACGCCCCACTCAACTCCTTCTTTTGCTCTGTCGATATGGCGGGTAAACATAGCCATGTAGGTAGGGAAGGTGAAGGCAGTGAAAATTCCGTAGATAAACTGCACGAGGTAAAGCTCTCCTGGGGTGTCGACGATGAGGTAGGTGAGTGGCATAAGGGAAATAAGGAAGGTAAAAACTATCATGAGCCAGAAGTCGTCTTTCTCGCCACGAATTTTGTCGATGATGTGAGCTATCGGAATTTGTAAAATGCTTTTGGTGAATAGGAAGATGGCAGCGGAAATTCCGGCTACTTCCGCGCTTCCGCCAACGATAAAGTCTTCAACAAAGAGTGCGAAGATAGGGCCTTAGGAGTCCTGAGGCACCGATGAGGATGGTGTCGGACATAATAAGGAAGCGCACTACGGGGTTTATATCGGCAAGGAAGTAGTGCATTTTTGATACTGCACGCTTTGTATGGTGGTTCATATAGCTTCATTATAGGGCAGGTTTTACCCTGCCTAAATTTAACGGCTCACAAACTCCAAGGAAGTACCGAATCGCGAAGTTTAACGGCTCACACGTACGTGTGAGCCGTTAAACTGGCTAGGCATCCCCAGTCTTGGCTGTCTTTCGCCCTTGCGGGCTCAAGACGAAGACTGAGAAGCCGTTAAAAGGATTGCCTAGAATGCAGTATTTATGCCTATTCTGTCCGTGTGAGCCGTTTAACTTGATTCTTATCTCTTAATTCTATATTCTAGTCCTATTGGAGAGGTGGCTGAGTGGTCGAAGGCGGCTGTCTTGAAAACAGTTGGGGGTTCATAGCCTCCCGTGGGTTCGAATCCCACCCTCTCCGCCAAAGTCGAGATCCGAGCGCCCCTTGGGATCTGTTTTCTGTGGATAACTCATCTTGTATTAGCTTTTACTTTTTGTATAATATATATGAACGGTATGTTCTTTGAAATCAATTGTGTAGAAGTGGTTATTGCTTCGGAGATATAGATAGCTTAGCTTTAAGCTATTTGACGCCTCCTAGATTTGGGAGGGGATTTCGCTCCTGGCATCCTTACTAGAGTCTCTCTAGAGTAGTAAGAGATGTCGAAGAGGGGCGATTTTAGGCAACAGAAGCATTTAAAAAAAATGATTGTTTGTCGGGACTACCCATAACTGCGGTTATTGGTACTACCGGAAGGTTGATCGAACTAATAACCGCGCGAATGGGTGTGTCCAAATATTATTATAAATATAACCGTTCACCTTAATATAGAACTATCATGAAACACCTGATTAAAAGAACTGCACAACTGTACCTTCCGTATGACGGGGCGGCTGAATTAAAGCATGAAATTTTTCAGGGCTTTGTGAATACTACTTCAAGTAGTACGTATCCTGCGAGATTTGCTTTGCTAGCCGCCTCGTAGTTGTTTTTTATATTATGTATTCTTTCCCAGAGTTGATTAAGAGAATTAGAAATGAGGCCAACCTTACACAGGTTGAATTTGCGAAGGCTCTAAATGTCTCAACTATCCTTGTTTCAATGGTCGAGACTGGCCAAAAGGAGGTTTCAAAGAAATTTCTTCTTCGACTTGCTGAGAGTTTAAATGTTCATCCGTCGTCTATTACCCCTTTTCTTTTTACTGAAGAAGGTGCTTCTATTGACCAACTTTCTACTATAGAAAGAAAATTTGTTGTGTGGGGTGAGAGAATGCAGGATTATTTAATACGAGATCGAGCACATCTTTTGCGCCAGTATGCGAATTAGACGGTACCCTAAGCTGGGGATAAGAAGCAAAAATGAGCTCGCAAAGCGCTTAAGTCACAAAAATTTTTCTACAAAAAATTCTCTTGCCCTTGTGAATGACGTTATTTCTAATTTCGATTTTTATTGGCATGACAATAAAAAGGAGTCAAATCCTCAAAAAAAGAAATATGTGCGCAGTGCAAAGTATAGCCCACTAGGAAAATTACTTACTAAAATTAACTCTAGAATTCTTGCTCCTTACGACAAGCTATTGCCAGGATTTATCTTTGGAGGCGTTCAGGGATTAAACCATAAAGCGGCAGTGGCTTATCTCCTTGGGCAAAAAAGAAAGCGAGTTCTTTTGAAGGTGGATATCTCTAGGTTTTTTGAACAGATTAAAGATGAGAGGGTTTTCGATTTTTTTAAGCATAAGTGTGAATGTGGGGTGAGAGGGGCCAAGCTTTTAGCTAGTTTGTGTACCGTTCCCATTGGTCCTAAAAACTTTCCTACGTCACATATCAGGACTATTGCTCGTGGCTTTGCTACGTCTCCTCGTCTCGCAATCTGGTGCAATTTAGACACTTTTATTAAACTTGACCGTCTTATTCGCACTGAATTGCGTGGTAAGGATCCGAGAATTGCAATTTATGTTGATGATATAGGCGTGACTGCAAGCAGAGTTTCAGTTGAGCAAATGGCTCTTCTTTACAAAAAAATCGAAAAATTACTCCAGGAGGATAGAAATCAGGGCCTGCCACTTAATGCAGAGAAAACAAGAATAATAGAGCATACTGGGAAAACTTTTGACGGAAATGGTGTATTAATAACTAGTGAGTGGGGCTATGAGCACTTAGGGGCGCAAATGAAAAGAAATTCCTTAACGATTGGGAAAAAGACAAAAGCAAAATTAATTGATGTGACACAGAAGTGGGAGCGTGGTGAAGGTGGTATGCTGGTTAAGCTTCGTCGCAAAGCTTTATTGCGTCATAAGAGGTACATGGAGTCGGCTTAATCAATACAAAAAAGGCCCTTGCGGGCCTTTTTAGTTTTCTTAGAGGTACTCGTTGATGGGACTTTGATTTTATTGTCAGTTTTAATAGCTGTGGTAGGATCTTTTTAGTTCATTTCACCCCGAAATTAGTTTCGGGTCAAACCACGAAAGTGAGGCACTATGCGTACTGCACTTGCAGCTTTCCTTGTAGTTCTGTGTAGCCTTTGGGCTGCCGCAGCGGCTGTTGCCGATCCGGTGACGGTGCGTGTGAAGAGCAACGATGGCTCCTACTCATACGTGACGCGAGACCTTCCAGCTTCGAGCTGTGAGGTTTGGACCATCGATTTTCGGCGCGATGACGGAACGATTTGGGGCAGTGAATCTGCCCGGCCCGATCGCGCTGGCGTCGAAGATCGGGCAGCGAAGTACAACAACTTCCTGAGTTGGATCGGACAATCTCGGGAAGTCGAAGTCGAAGGAGCACTACAACAACCCCTCTCCTGCGTACTGTTCGGTTTTCAGTAGTGATACTGCAATGCTGGACAAGTTGCGTGGAGACGGGGAGGTGAATTTTCCATTCAAGACGTTGGCAAAAGCTCAGAATGAGGTCTTGGAAAGGATCCGAAACTATGTGGCAGGGGCAAGGACCTACTACGAGCAGTTCAAAGCTGCTCCCGGGCGGTCTTTCATGGAGTACGGGCGAGTCTTGGCTGACGGAATGGCTAAGACGCAGAAGATTGAGCAGGAGCTGCTCACGCCCGCTCTGAGGTTGCCATTTGAGGTGATGAATCCCGATGGTTTTGCTCCTTTCCTAACTGGCATCGACGAGGAGGGTGTCACTTGGATGCGCTCTTGGGCTCGCGCAGTGCGAGCTGAGGAGCCGAGAATTCAGCAAGGGATTCGGACTATTCAGCAAGTGATGCGCGATAATCAAAAAGATGCACGCGAGAACTCTCGTGAGTATGACGCTGCAGTTGCTAGGATTGAGCGTCTTCGGCGCGACATCCGCAACGCCCGTGATCCTCGTATGATCGACATCCTTGAGAGGGATTTGGCGCGAGCCGAAGAGAAGCGTGACTACGCCATGGAAAGGCAATGGAGTTTTGATGAGCAGAGGGAGGCAAATGAAGAGCGAATCCGCAATCTGCGTGAGCGTGAGCTCGAGGTTCCCGAGAAGCTTTCGTTCATTCTTCAATTTTCCTACAGCTGTGGTTGCGCACTGGAAGTGAGCGAGGTGTTTGAAGATGGCGATAGGGAGGGGGATGGTGTGGAGCGACTTAGCGATCGTTGCTCTGTATGTGGCGGTAGCGGTAAGGTTGATGTCATGGAGAACGGTGAGCTTTGGCGAGACTACATCAAGCGAATCCCAATCTCCGCGCGACCTCCGGCGCGGCGGATTACCTGCCCTGAGTGCGGTGGCACTGGCAAGCGGTGACCCACCTTGTGAGGCCTGGCGTTCTACGGAACGCCAGGCCTTTCGTTTTTTAATATCAAAAAAGGCCCTTGCGGGCCTTTTTAGTTTTCTTAGAGGTACTCGTTGATGGGACTTTGATTTTATTGTCAGTTTTAATAGCTGTGGTAGGATCTTTTTAGTTCATTTCACCCCGAAATTAGTTTCGGGTCAAACCACGAAAGTGAGGGCACTATGCGTACTGCACTTGCAGCTTTCCTTGTAGTTCTGTGTAGCCTTTGGGCTGCCGCAGCGGCTGTTGCCGATCCGGTGACGGTGCGTGTGAAGAGCAACGATGGCTCCTACTCATACGTGACGCGAGACCTCCCGGTCTCAAGCTGTGTTCTCTGGACTGTCGACTTCCGTCGAGATGATGGAACAGTTTGGGGTAGCGAGTCTGACTCTGACAAGGCTAGGGTTGAAAAGAGGGCGGCAGCATCTCGCGCGTTTGTTAGTTTGATAGACGCTCTTGCGAAGTCTTCTTCACAAGAACACTATAACAACCCCTCTCCTATGTATTGCTCGGTTTTTAGTAGTGATACTAAGATCTTGGGTAAATTGGGTGGAGATGGTGAGGGAAATTTTCCATTCAAGGTCTTTAGCAATGCCCGGGCCGATGTTCGTTCAAGAATTGTAAATTTTTCAACTGGCGTGCGAACTTACTACGAACAGTTCAAGTCTGCTCCCGGGCGGTCTTTCATGGAGTATGGGCGCGCCTTGGTTGATGGAATGGCAAAGGTGCAGAAAATTGAGCAACAAATGCTGTCCCCATCTCTCAGCTTGCCGTTTGAGCTTACGAGCTCGAATGGCTTTGAGCCGTTCTTTATTGGACTCGACCGTGAGGGTACTGCGCGGATGCGTTCTTGGGCTCGTTCTATCCAAGGAGAGGAGGCGATCATCCAAAAGGAGATTGAGACTGTCCGGTGGGCAATGCGTGAAAACAAAAAGCTCGCCGGCCTCTACTCACGTGAGCATGATGTTGCGGTTGCGAAGATTGAGCGCCTTAGGCGCAGGCTGCGCTCGGAGCGCGATCCTGAAAGGATTGATGCTTTGAAGCAGGATTTAGATCTCGCAATTGAAAAGCGTGATCGCGCTCTTGAGCGGCGCTGGGAGTTTGAACAGATTGAAGATGACGATGAGGAGAAGCTTTTCGATCTCCGTGCGCGCGAAGGTAAAATTCCTGATAGGCTTTCATTTGTTTCTAGTTTTGCTCGTAGCTGCGGCTTCGAGTTAGATGCTGAGACGGTCTTTGGTAGTCCCGACCCAGGTCAAGAAGCGAGCGGGGATAGTTGTCCTACCTGCAAAGGCACTGGACGAATTCATCCTCAACGTCGTTCTTCTTCGGACGATGCTCCTCCTGGCTCTAGTACAGCCAGTCCTGCACTTTCGGAGTCTGGAGAAACTTGCCCCACATGCGGTGGCACTGGCAAGCGGTGACCCACCTTGTGAGGCCTGGCGTTCTACGGAACGCCAGGCCTTTCGTTTTTTAATATCAAAAAAGGCCCTTGCGGGCCTTTTTAGTTTTCTTAGATTCTTAGAGGTACTCGTTGATGAGTTCTTCTATTGCTTCATTGAGGTAGTCGATTACGTCTTCTACTTCGTTGAAAGCTTGTGAGTAGTCGTTGTCGTCGAGCTCGTCCTCAGCATCGTCGAGTGCATCTTCTGCATCTTCAAGTGAGTCTTCTGCATCGCGTACGTCTAGTCCGTAGTTGTCTGCATCATTTATCGCATCGTCTACGAAGTCGAGCATTTCTTCTGCAAAGTCGATAGCGTCTTCAACAGCTGCTTCGTTTTTGCTGGTGCGTCCCTCTGTGTCTTCGATGTAGTCTTGAGTTAGCTCAGCTGCATCGCGAGCAAAGGTTGCTACAACTTCTGCTTGGTAGTAGTCAGCGTCTCTGCGAGCGTCGTCTGCTTCATCTACCCAGTCCTGCGCGAAGTCCATTTGGTCTTCTGCAAGGTTGATCGCGTCGTTGAAGGTGTTCTCATCGTCTGCATCGTCTATCGCGTCTTCAAGGTCGTCGATAGCGTCTTCTGCATCTTCGATTGCATCTTCAGCAACTGCGTTGCTTGAGTTGTTGTATCCTGGCCCTACTGGAGTTACTACTGGTGGGTAGTAAGTAGGGTAGGTAGGATAGGTTGGATAATAGTTTTGGCTTTGAAGCGCTTGAATTTGCGCCAAAAGCTGGTTGATCAACGCTTGAAGCTGTTGGATCTGCTCCTGCTCGTTTGAGTAGGTGTTGTAGGTAGGTGGGTATGCAACTATTGAAAGGGCTTGAGCTTTCCCTGCTGGAAGAGCAATAGAAAGAGCTGCCACTACCATCGCTGCAAACACTGATACTTTCTTAAACATTTTTATAAAATTAGTACTAATTTGTATTGGCCCCGATAATAACAGATATGCCCTCTTTTGGCAAGAAAAGGGCCTAATTTTGAGCAAAGTGTGGATTTACCATCTCAAACCTATTGTCGAGGCTAAATCGGCCGCCACGGGTGATAAATAGGGCTGAGAGCACGCCAAAGAGGGTAACGTGGCTGCTGACTTCTTCCCCAAAGTAGAAGAATGAGAGGGTAAGAACTATAAAGGTAACAGCGGTGACAAGCCGGGTGCGAAGCCCAAGGATAAGTGCTGTGCCAAGAACTACTTCGATAATGCCGGTAGCGAAGACCCACATGTGTACGTCTACTGGAACTACATTCATAAGGCCGAAGTTTTTGATTACCATTTCGGTAACGTGTGGGTTGAGCATCTTTTCATAGATACCAAGAAAGACCATTGCTCCTCCAATGCCGACACGAAGAATAAGTGGGATGATTGAGCGGAAGCGCTGGAGGGCGGTAGTGATGTTTGGAATGTTGAGCAAGTCATCTACGCCTGGTCGCTTGTGGTTGAGGAAAAGTAGTGCAACTGCCGCTGCGAGAACCTCAAAATTTCCAATTGCGTAGAAGTCTTTGGTGAGGGCAAATACGTAGAGCAAGATCGTGATTAAAATGACTGGTGCTATAAGTAGTCCGGCAAGCATAAAGAAGCCAAGAAGAATTTGGATAAGACCTAAGTACGTGTAGCCAGGAAAGGCAGGAGAAATAAGCCAGCCTCCGGTGCCTGCGCCGATAAGGGCGATACCAAGAGAGAGGCGCAAAATCCAGGGAATAAACTCTACGTAGTTGTCTGCTTTCTCACGGATAGTGGAAATTTCTTGCTTACAGAAGGGGATAACTTGCGCGATGATGAACAGGAGCGCTGCGACTGCTACCGTAGAGAGGATAAGCACCATGTTGTGCGGCGAGTTGAACACTTCCATGAGAAACTGCTTGTCGCCTCCGAGCTGGCCGGTAAAATCGTTTTCTTCTACGAGGTAGCGGATGTGGGCAAAGGCCTTGAGGGGTAAAAATGCCGTAAAAATAGAGAGGAGTGTAAGGAACTTTTTGCGCATATAGTTTTTGTTTTTGGATTTGCTATTATTATCTCACCTATATGGCAAAAAATACACCGTTTGAGAACTATCTTAAAAACTTAAAAAAAGCAGGAGCGCTTCTTTCTCTGACAGATGGGCAGTTTAAGGCGTTTCAGGAGAGCGAAAACATTTTTGAAAAAGAAATTGAGTTTGAGCTCGACAGTGGTGAGAAGAAAAAAGTGAATGCATACCGCGTACAACACAATAGTGCACGTGGTCCGTACAAAGGTGGAATTCGTTTTCACCAAGATGCGAATTTGGATGAAGTAAAAAGCCTTGCAAGTCTTATGAGTTTGAAGTGCGATGTTGTAGACATTACACTTGGAGGTGGAAAGGGTGGTGTAGAAATTGACCCGAAAGGATTGAGTGCTTCTGAAATAGAGCGACTTTCACGCGCGTACTTTAGAGCAGGTGCAGAGGCGGGAATATTTGGCGTAGACAGAGACATTCCAGCTCCAGACGTAAACACGACGCCGCAGATAATGGGGTACATGCTCGATGAGTATGAAAAAGTCATTGGTAAGAAAGAGCCAGGGGTAATAACGGGAAAGCCGCTTGAAATTGGTGGAAGTCGCGGACGCAGCTACTCTACCAGCCAGGGAGGATTTTATGTATTTGAATACTTAGCCAAGGAATACTTCGCCGGGAAAGTGCCTGCGGACATAACTGTTGCTATACAAGGATTTGGAAACGCAGGAGCAGAGTTTGCTCGTGTGCTTCACAGCCACGGCTACCGCGTAGTCGCTGTATCTGACTCTCGTGGTGGAGCGCACTGTGAAAACATGTGCGACATTTCTGCGCTTGAAAACACGAAGCGTGAAAAGGGCTCAGTAGCAGTAGAGAGTGCAGGAATTAGTATTATTACAAACGAGGAACTCCTTGCACTTGAAGTTGACGTGCTTGTACTCGCTGCTTTAGATGGTGTGGTACACGCTGACAATGCAGGTGCGGTACGCGCGAAAATGATACTTGAACTTGCGAATGGTCCGGTAACTGTGGAAGCTGACGACATTCTTCAGAAGAAGGGGATTGTGGTTGTGCCTGACATATTGGCAAACGCTGGGGGAGTAAGTGTGTCTTACTTTGAGTGGGTGCAAAACCGCAGTGGCGACCAGTGGGAAGAAGACTACGTAAACAACCGTTTGCAGAAGATGATGGAGAAGAGCGCTCAGGACGTTGTTGACTTAGCAAAGAAACACGCAAGCTCACTTCGAATGGGTGCATTTGTTTTGGGAATGAGCAGAATAATGCGAGCGATGGAGCTTCGCGGAAGGAAATAGTTTCGTGAAAATTTCTGAAAAATCCTTAGGAATTGTCGCTGGAGGTGGCGGAATGCGCTGCGCTTATAGTGCGGGTGTGCTTTACGCCTTAGCAAAGGAGCTTGAGCTTAAGGCGCCAAAATACCTGGTTGGAAGTAGCGGTACTGCAGCTACGGCTTTAATGTATGCGCTCAAGGAATATGAGCTTTTGAAGAGAGTGTGGATAAAAGACCTTTCTCTAGAAGAGCACCGCAGACTTATTGCACGCTGGCGACTTTTAAAAATATTTGATGTGGACTATTTGGTAGATGAAATCATTAAGCCTTACGAGCGGCCAGCTCACGACAAAATTTTGCGTGAGAGCAGGACCAATCTTTTTCTCGCTGCTACCGGTGCGGACAATGGGCGTGTAGACTTTTTTGACGTACGAAAAGAGAAAAAGCACGCGGTGTATGAGATACTTCGTGCCTCGAAAGCTATACCAGTAGCGTTTCGGCGCAAGGTCATGCTTGCTGGGCGGCGCTATGTAGACGGGGCTATTGGCGCACCGCTTGTAGACAGTGTGCGTTTTCTTGAAGAGAAGGGGGCAAAGAACGTTTTAGTGATCAAAAATGAGTACGGTATACCGTTTACCAACAAAGTGATGTTTTGGATTTACTCATGGCTCGTAAACAAGCGACTCGGGAAATCTATACGCCGCTACGTGCGACAAAATGATAGAGACATCCTTGCTCTTGAGGGAGTAAACGTTTTTATTCTTGAGCCAAGCCGTCGACTTAAGGCGAGCTCGCTCAGTTTGAAGCGAGAGAAGCTTGAAGACGCCTTTAACTTGGGAGTTTCAGACGTGAAAACGAGCGGGAGTTTGCACTCGTTTCTCGCGCATTTGTAGTTGTGCCGGAGGTGGGACCCCGATGCTTCGAGCGGGGCATGCTTGAACTCTCACGCCGTTAGGCACAGGATTTTGCCCCGATGGGAATTTAAAAATTCCAACGGGGTAAAAATCCTAACTTTGGTGCCGGAGGTGGGACTTGAACCCACACACCTTGCGGTACGGGGTTTTGAATCCCGCGCGTCTACCAGTTCCGCCACTCCGGCATATGCCTTGGATCTCGTGGTCGCCATAGGCGACTAAATCTACCAGTTTCCGCCACTTTACTCGCCTCTGGCAGTCCGGCATGTTTACTTATACATTTAAGGTCAGATGTCTGCTAAAATCAAGGTATGAATCAGCAGCCACTTCCACAAGCAGAGCCTGTTTTTCTTGTTGAAACAGATAAGATTGTCGCAAACCCTTATCAGCCGCGACGACATTTTGATGAAGAAAAGCTTAAGGACTTGGCGAACTCTATTCGTGAGCTGGGAATTTTGCAGCCACTAGTAGTAACTAAAGTAGAAGAAGACAGTCCGCAGGGGCTTGCTATTCGCTACGAGCTTATCGCCGGAGAGCGACGACTTCCGTGCATCTCGCATGCTTGGGCTTGCTCGTGTGCCAGCTATTGTGAAGAACGTGAAACTCGATCAGCACCGCCTTGAAATGGCGATTGTTGAAAACGTGCAGCGCGCAGACCTTAACGCTATTGAAGCTGCAAAGGCTTACAATCGTTTGCAGGATGAGTTTAATCTCACGCAACGTGAGATAGCGAGCAGGGTAGGAAAGAGTAGAGCTTCGATTGCAAACACAATGCGCCTTTTGAGTTTGCCAAGCGAAGTGCAAGAGGCAGTTGGCTCTGGGAGGGTAAGCGAAAGCCAAGCGCGCCTTTTGATGACTATCGACGATGCGGCGAGTCAGAGCAGAATTTTTAAAGAAATATTGTTTAAGAACTTAAGTGTTCGTGAACTTAAGAATGAAATAGAGAAGTATCGTCGCGATGCTCGTGTACCACAAAAGCAATCTATGTTTAGCAGAGACCCTGTGGCTCTAAACCTGCAGAGAGCTCTTGAAGAGTTTTTGGGTGCTGATGTGCGCCTTGATTCGAGCGGAGAGAGCGGAAAGATAACAATTCGTTTTCAATCTAAGGAAGAGCTTCAGGCTATTGTAGAAAAGATGACCTCACACGAGAGTGTTGATACGCACCAGACTGTAAGCAATATGTATGAGCGCACTCAGCAGACCGATGTAAGCGGCATGATGGGACTTGATACCTCACTTTCAGAACCATCCTCCTTCGCTAACCCTCCTTCGCACGAAGCTACGGAAGGGCAAGGAGCTATGGCGGACAAGGAGCCTGTGCGCGAAGAGCCTGTTCAAGTAGAAAATAGTTTTGATATGAGCGACGTTGTTGCGCCACCAGCTGTACAGTCAGAAATAGAAGATACTTTCCACACTACTGAGCAAGCGCATGAAGATTCTTTGCCGATGGAGCAGCCTGAGCACGACATACTTGCTAGCTACGGATTTGGAGGAGAGGATACGCAAAGCAACTCTTTTTAAAAATAAACACCCCATGCGCGTGAACGCATAGGGTGCAAGCTGCGCCTAGCAACCGTAGGGTTGAGGCGTCTGTGTTTGGAGTTGCTCGGTGCTTGATGCGACGGAGTGCACGCTGAGAGCGCAGTCGCTCAGGTCTTGCCCGGTGACTCCCTTGCACACTTCGGTGAAGAAGGCTCCCCACT
Organism: Minisyncoccota bacterium; assembly: GCA_041389085.1. GTDB lineage: Bacteria > Patescibacteriota > Minisyncoccia > UBA6257 > 1-14-0-10-44-23 > JAUYME01. Next base: position 76,312 of record JAWKSL010000002.1, read on the forward strand.
GAGCCTTGGCTTCTTCAGCACAGATCTTGTCGTCGGCGATGAGGCCGGCGACGATCTTGATTGGCTCGCTGTTGAGTGGGAAGTCGACGATCTTGTCGCCGCAGCAGATGCGCAAACGAAGCTGCTTTTGCATGATTCCCTCCAGGGTTGTGACTTATGTCTTATATCGCTTTCCTTTTGTAGCGTCAAGCTACTTTTTCCCCTTTGCAGCTTTGGCGGCTTCTTTCTTCTTTCGCTTTTCAAGAGCCTCTTGCCCCCGCGTGCTTCACGCGCTGTAGTAAAGCCCAACAGTCAGGCTGGGGCTTACTACGGGGCTACGCTTGCTTCTTCTGGATTTCTACTTCTTTCCTTTCGCAGCTTTCGCGGCCTCTTTCTTCTTTCGCTTTTCAAGAGCCGCTTGCTTCTCTTCTGCGGTGCGTGCTACTGGTGGAACTTTGGTTGGGTCTTCCCAGGTGGCAAAGTCGCAGTCTGGGTAATTGTTGCAGCCATAAAAGAGGCGGCGGCCACGTCCTCGGGTACGCTTTGCTACGAGCTCGTCTCCACATTCAGGGCACTTAACTCCTGTTTTTTGCGGCTCGTTTTCTTTGAGCGGCTTGGCATTTTTACAGTCAGGGAAGGCGGTGCAGGCAAGGAACTTTCCGAAGCGGCCAAACTTTATCGCCATTTGTGCTCCACACTTTTCACACTTTTCATCGACAACTTCTTCATTGTGCTCTTTGTTTACCTCAGCCATTTTCTCTTCGAGGTTTTTGTGGAATGGCCCGTAGAACTCTTTCATTATCTTTCGCCAGTCGGCTTTTCCGCTTGCTATTTTGTCGAACTCTTCTTCCATGTTTGCGGTAAACTCGAGGTCTACTATTTGAGGGAAGTGTTCTACAAGGAGTTTGTTTACCATTTCTCCGATTTCGGTTGGCTTAAATTTGCCAGCATCTTTTTCTACATAGTTGCGGGCTTGGATGGTTGAAATAGTTGGCACGTAGGTTGATGGGCGGCCGATACCAAACTCTTCGAGGGTTTTGATAAGGCGTGCTTCACTGTAGCGTGGTGGTGGTTCGGTAAAGTGCTGTGTTGGGATTACTTGTGCGAGGGTGAGTTTTTCACCTTCGGTAACTTCTGGGATTTCGCGCTCTTCAAACTTTTGTGAAAATACTTTCAGGAACCCGTCGAACACGAGCTGGCTTCCACTAGTGGTGAGCTGGTAGGTTGAGTTTCCTTTTGCATCTACTTCGAGCTTGCGCGTTTTAAAACGTGCCTCTGGCATCTGTGAGGCCATAAAGCGCTGCCAGATAAGGCGGTAGAGCTTTCGCGCACCTTCTTCTTTTACGGTTATGTCTTCTGCTGTTGCTGTGCTTGTTGGGCGGATAGCTTCGTGAGCTTCTTGCGCAAGCTTTGATTTACCCTTAAAGGTTCGTGGGGTTTCAAGTGCGTACTCGTTTCCGAAGGTTTGGCTAAGATATTCTTTTGCAAACACGAGAGACTCTTTAGAAAGGTTTACTGAGTCGGTTCTCATGTAGGTGATGAGTCCGTTTTCGTACAGCATTTGCGCAAACATCATGGTGCGCTTTGCTGAATAGCCAAGGCGCGCACTTGCTGTTTGCTGGAGGGTGCTTGTCGTAAATGGAGGGAGGGGAGAGCGCTTCTTTTCTCCTTCGGTGAGTGAGGCGACGGTGTACTCTGCATTTTTCAAATCTTGCTCAATTTCATCTGCAGTTGTTTTGTTTGGAATCGCGAACTTATCGAGTGTTTTGTCGTCTTTCTTTTTTAGATCGATAAGGAAGGGCTCTGCCTTTTTGTTTTTCACCTCAGCTTGAATACTCCAGTACTCTTCTGGCTTGAAAGCTTTGATTTCGTTTTCGCGATCGACAATAAGGCGCAGTGCTACTGATTGCACGCGACCAGCTGATAGGCCCTTTGCTACTTTTTCCCAGAGAAACGGTGAAAGCTCGTATCCTACGATGCGGTCGAGTACGCGGCGTGCTTGCTGGGCATCTACAAGCTCATCGATGATGTCGCGTGGGTTTTCGAGCGCGTGGTGAATAGCCGACTTGGTGATTTCATGAAAAACAATACGTTTGATTGGAGGCTCTTTTCTTGGAGCTCTAAGTCAACTTTCATTGGGCGCTTACCATGTACCTTTCCTTTTACTATTTGCTCAAGGTGCCAGGCAATTGCTTCTCCTTCGCGGTCTTCATCGCTTGCAAGAATAATGTTGGTGCTTTTGCTTGCGAGCTTCTTAATTTCGTTTACTCGTTTGATTGATTTTCGTGGGGTGACGTATTGCGGGGTAAAGTCGTTTTCTACGTCTACGCCAAGAGCGCCTTTTGGAAGGTCGCGAATGTGTCCAAACGAAGACTCAACTTTATAGTTGCTGGGTAAAAACTTGGAAATCGTTTTTGCCCTCGTTGGTGACTCAACAATAATGAGTGTCTTTTCTTTCATCTTCTATATTATTAGCAGATATTTTCCTGACTTTTCAGTGACTACCTCTTCAAGTAAAAGCTCGGTGAGCTCGCTTTGCACTGTTTGAGCGCTTAAACCCGTGCTTTCGCAAAGGGTTTGCACTTGCGCTCCCTGTGGATATTCTTGTAGCGCTTTGAGCAAGAGTGCCTTTTCACCCTCTACTTTGTCAAATAATTGCATTTGTTTTACTGCTTCTACACCGAGCTCTTCTTTTAGGTCGCTCACGCTTGCTATAAGCGTAGCACCTTCCTTTATAAGCAGGTTTGAGCCTTCATAATTTTTGTCGGCGATGCTGCCAGGAACCACAAGCACATCGCGGTTTTGCTCGAGGGCAAATCGGGCCGTCGCCTTTGCCCCTGACTTCGCTGGACACTCAATTACAAGAGTGGCTTTTGAGAGGCCTGAGACTATTCTATTTCTTTCTATAAAGAAGTTTTTGCGGGGCCGTACGCCGATGGGGTACTCGCTAATGAGTGCTCCGCCGTTTTTTAGCATTTGCTCTGCGAGTCGGCTATTTTGAGCTGGGTAGACTTTGTCGAGGCCTCCGGCCAGCACTGCTACTGTTTTGCCGCCTCCTTTTAGTGCACCTTCATGCGCAGCCGTGTCGAGGCCAAGGGCTAGTCCGCTTACTATTGTGAGCGCAGGGGATAGTTCCTTTGCTGCGAGTGTTGCAAAATGGAGTCCAACCCTTGAGGCTTTGCGCGTTCCGACGATGGCAAGACTCTTTTCGAGCTTTTCTAAGCTTCCTTTATAGTAGAGGGCATGTGGTTGCCAAGGGATCTCTTTGAGCTGAGCGGGGAAATTTTCTTCTGATGCGAGGCAGAGCGATATGTGGGAGTCTTGTAGTTTTTGCCACTCTTTTTGCGCATCTATTTCGCGTGCGCGTGGATGATTTGTAAAAGCTTGTTCGAACGTTTCGTGCTGATCTTTAAATTTTTTAATCGTGGAGTATATACCCTTGCTGGCGAGTGCAAGTGCGTTGTAATACGCGGCTTCATTTAACATATGGCGTGGTATACTTTTTTTAGAAATTGGTATGCGTGCACTTTCGAAAAAGATCTTAAGCTATGTAGCAGTTCTTTCTATATTTGCGATCATTGCCGTTGGGCTCACCTTCGGTCTTAGTTTTGATATTAACAGACGCGCAAAGCAGATTGAAGCTGGTAGAGCTGAGCAAGTTGCTACAGAATCTAAAATTGCAACGCTTTCTTCTCTTGAAATAGATAGCGCCGAAGCGGCTTTGCTGCGCCCGCTCCTTTCTGATTCACTTCCACTGCGTGACGACCTTGTGTCATTCCGTCGTGAAATGCAGCAACTTTCCGTGAAGCACGGACTTGTTGGGTACGGATTTGCATTTGGTAACGAAACAATACCGACTGATGGAACTCCTGGGTTTATCGGGTACAACTTGAGTATTCGAGGTCTACCAGAACAAGTACTTGGATTTATTTATGATTTTGAGAACCATCCGTACTTTATAACCATGCCATCGATCAATTATGTTGAGCAGGACAATGGGGAGTTTCAGTTTACGACGAGCGGAAAAATATTTACTCGACTATGAAGCTTTTTAAGAAAGGATCACATACTTCAAAAGAGGCCTCACGCTCACGCGCACTTATAGCGGCGGGGTTCTTTATCGCTACGCTCCTTCTTATTCACTCTGCGGTTACGATTGTGCGTCTTGTTACCCAAACTAATACCCTTGTAGGTTCTTCGTTTCGCCCGGTAAACATTACTGCGCGCTACGACTTTGAGACTTTTGACGCCGTTTTCCCTGGCGTGCGTGCGAGCTTGGCGCCTGCTGAGGAAGAGGAGGCTCCTGTTATTGAGGTGGCGAGCACAAGCGAAAGCGTTGAGGAAGCTAGTAATTCTATTGAGGCAGGGGAATAGCTTTGTTGACTACAGGCGCTTTCGTGTTTAAAATAGTTTTTCTATAGGGGTGTATAGTTCAGTGGTAGAACGCTGTCTCGCCGAAGGCGAGCAAGCCTGCCCCCGATAGTAAAGCATTATGGGTGTATAGTTCAGTGGTAGAACGCTGTCCTGATAAGACAGAGGCCGAAGGTTCAATTCCTTCTACACCCACCAAGTTTTTACTATCGGGGCGCGTAAGACACCTGCCTGCCGGCAGGCAGGGAGGCCGCGAAGGTTCAATTCCTTCTACACCCACATATGCTCATAACAAACACGATTTCAACATGGTCCTCTTTCCCAGCTCTTTAGTAGAGAGGACTTTGTGTGTTTGATTAATTATTCTTTACAATAAATCTGCTATGAATGTACGCGCTATAAAGACGCGACGCCTTAATCCGCCTGCTGACGATCTTTTGGAAGTGATTGATACCGCAATTGAAAGTTTGTCTGAGCGTTCGGTTGTTTGTATTAGTTCGAAAGTCGTAAGTATTTGGAGGGGCTTGTGTATTAAAGCTTCTGAAGTTTCTGATAAAGATGCTCTCATAAAGAGGGAAGCTGATGAATATCTTGAGCGAGACTTTGTTCCCGGCGGCTTTGTGATGCATACAAAAAAGGACGGCCTTATTATTCCTTCTGCTGGAATTGATGCGAGCAACGCTGATGACCACTTTATTCTTTGGCCTAAGGACCCGTTTGCGGATGCCTTTGAAATACTTACTTTCTTAAAAAAGAAGTTTGGGCTTAAGGAACTTGGCGTTATCGTTATCGACTCTCACTCAATACCGTTTCGCAGAGGTACTATTGGCATCAGCCTTGCACATGCTGGATTTTCTGCACTACAAGACTATCGCGGAGAAGGAGACTTGTTTGGCAGGACCCTTTCTATAACTCAAAAGAATGTTGCGGACGGACTCGCGTGTGCTGCGACGGTAGTGATGGGCGAGGGTAGCGAGAGCACTCCTTTAGCCGTTGTTGAAAACTTAGACTTTGTAGAGTTTAATCCTCATGATCAGAAGGATGGTGAATTTTCTTCATTTTCGGTGCCGTTTGATGAAGATATTTACTCTCCATTCTTTAAAAATGCGCCTTGGAAGAAAGGCGGGCTCGATAAATAATAATCTGTTAAGATAAGTACAATATATGAAGACTAAACTTAAAGACTTTCTCAAACGAGAGATAAAGCGCCAGCAAGAGACGCTTGACCTTATTCCTTCAGAAAACATTGTTGATGAAACGTTACTTAAAATTTTAGGATCTCCACTTGCAAACAAATATTCAGAAGGGTATCCGGGACGACGCTACTATCCAGGAAATGAAATTTACGACGAGATCGAGCTTTATGCTCAAGAACAGGGGCGAAAGGCTTTTGGTCTTTCAAAAAGCTGGGGGGTAAACGTACAGCCTTATTCTGGTAGTCCTGCAAACTTGGCTATTTACTTTGCCCTTTGTAATCCAGGCGACACGATCATGGGGATGCAGCTTAGCCACGGAGGACACCTTACCCATGGGCACAAAGTGAACTTTTCTGGTACGTACTACAACTCAGTGCAGTACGGAGTAGACATCAAAACCGGGCTTATAGACTACAAAGAGCTTGAGCGCCTTGCTTTTGAAAAGGTGCCAAAGATTATTTATTCAGGTGCTACTTCATACTCGCGAGAAATAAACTTTAAGAAAATTTCTCAGATTGCAAAAAAGATTGGTGCTTACCACGTAGCCGACATTAGCCACATTGCTGGTCTTGTAGCTGCAGGGGAGCACATGAGTCCGTTTCCTTATGCTGATGTCGTAATGGCGACAACTCACAAGACAATGCGTGGTCCTCGCGGTGCTGTTATTTTTGCTCGAAACAATGAACTTATAGAGAAGGTGAACAAGGCTGTAATGCCGGGGCTTCAAGGAGGGCCACACAACAATCAGACAGCTGCTATTGCATACATGTTTGAGCAGATGCAGACAGCTAGCTTTAAACGTTACCAGGCCCAAATCGTGAAAAACAGTAAGGCGCTTGCTGACGCGCTTATAAAAGCAGGCTTTTCTCTAATTTCTGACGGTACCGATAACCACCTTTTACTCTTGAACTTAAAGGGCTTTCACATTAGTGCGAGCGAAGCCGAGAAGCGACTTGAAAAGGCAGGAATAATTGCAAACAGAAATTCTATTCCTGGCGACATAAAACCTTTCCATCCATGCGGCATTCGTATGGGAACGCCCGCGCTTACCAGTCGTGGTATGAAAGTGAGCCAGATGAAGGAAGTGGCGGCGATGGTTGCTGATGTGCTTATTCACAATGTCGCTCCCGCAAAAGTTGCTACTCGTGCTCGCGCTCTCGCGAAGAAGTTTCCGCTTAGTTACAAACCAACCTGGATATAAATATGATCGATTGTGCTTCGATTGAAAAAGGAATTTTAGCTTCTCTGAAAAATATGGCAGTTCCAAAAGGAAGCTTGCTGCAATTCTTGTTGGTAACGATAAGGCGTCTTTGAGCTTTTTGCAGCAAAAAAACACTGTTGCCAGTGAGCTCGGAATTAACTTTGAGCTTATAGAGCTTTCGAGTGAGTTGGCTCAGTCTGAGCTTGAATCTGAGGTGCGAAAATTTCTGAAAGGGAAGACGTTGGAGGAGTTATTGTACAGCTTCCACTTCCTGCTCACTTTGATCGCGTCGGTGTACTCAATGCTATCGGCATTGAAAAGGATGTGGACGTTCTCAACGGCGAAACAAGTCGCATACTCGCTCCGGCTGCTGGTGCACTTGCTGCTATTTTGGAGAACATTGAGTTTAACCCAGAAGGTAAGAACGCAGTGGTAATTGGAAGTGGGCTTTTGATTGGTGAGCCTTGTATAAAGTGGCTTATGCATAAAACAAAGAAGCTAACCGTGTTTAATAAGGGTGGAATTGATAAGAAAACACTAAAGAAAGCAGATCTTATTGTCACGGGAACTGGCGTTGTCGATCTGGTTAAAGGATCTGACATCGCAAAAGGAGCTGTAGTAGTAGACTTTGGATACGGGCGCAAGGACGGTAAGCTTGGAGGCGATGCACATGCTGCCAGCGTACTTAAAAAGACAGGCTTTCTTACTCCAGTGCCTGGAGGTACAGGTCCGATCGTAGTAGCGATGCTGATGAAAAACTTTTTAGAATTAAATCAAGTGAATGCTTAGAAATTTAAACATCACAGCTTCAATATTGGTTACTTTCGCGCTTGGTGTTCTCCTTGCTATGGGTGGTGTGTATGGGCTTGTCCTTCCGATTACTGCTCTTTACCGGTTTGATCTTCTTGTCTTTCTTCTAGCACTTTTCGTTGGGGTAATTTCTTGGATGATTTTTCTTGGTATTTTGTACTACCCATGGCGCGTTATGCGTTTTGCAACTCCTGGAGCGCGTGCTGTGCTTATTATTCTTATACTTTTGGCTGGCTGGTTCTTTGCGTACTACAACCCAGATTTGAGCACGAGAATTGCTAGTGGGTTTGTGCTTTTCCTTGTTGGGGGTTTATCATTAAAATGAGTTAAATAATATGGATGAAACAAAAATTGTAAAAGTAGGAGAGAAGGCGCCAGACTTTTCTTCAGTTGTGGCTTATGAGGCAGGGAAATTTACCAAGGTAGGTTTGAGCGACTATAAAGGGAAGTGGGTAACGCTATTTTTCTACCCTCGCGACTTTACTTTTATCTGCCCAACTGAAATTCGTGAGTTTGCAAAGCTTCAGGAACAGTTTGAAAAATGTGGTTGCGCTATACTTGCCGCGTCTACCGACAGCGAATTTTCTCACAAGGCGTGGTTTGAAAAGGACTTACCGGAAGTGAAATATCCAGTTTTGGCTGATACTACCCAGAGTATTTCGAGAGCTTACAATGTGCTCGGAGCTGATGGTGCAAGCTTGCGCGGAACATTTATTATCGATCCGGAAGGAGTTTTGCGCTGGATGATTGTTTCTGACAACTCTGTTGGGAGAAGTGTGCAGGAAGTAGTCCGCGCTCTTAAGGCGTTGCAAACAGGGGAGCTTTGCCCGGTAGAGTGGAAAGAGGGAGAGGATACTTGGGTAGTGCTTAGAGAATGTCTATCTCTGAGGCCGGCTTGCCGCTTCCAGCGAGCGGCTACGCCTAGTCCTCAGAAAATTTTCACCAAGAGTGAACCAATCAAATTTCTTGCGGTCCTCCGAGCCAGACATCGCTCTACGCAAAGTTGATGGAGGGGGCGCCTAGCACAAGGAAAGAAACTAAAGTTTCGTTTATAGGAAGACTTGGGTAGTGCCTAGGCGTATCTAGTTTTTTCGGGCGGTTTTCGGTTTGATACAATAAGATTGCTTAGGCTCAGGAGTTCTTTTTTGTGGTATTCTTAGCTTGAATAATCACTTTATGAAAATAATTTTATGAAAACTTTCTACGCTGCGTTTACATCTTTATTTTCATTAGTAATTCTTTTGCTATCTGGGTCTACAGCTCATGCCGCTGCGCTTGGCGCTGATTGGACGCAAGCGACAAGCTCTGCAAACTGGAGTGGGCGAGAAACTTACAGCGTTTCTTTTGACGATAAAATATGGGTGCTTGGAGGATATTCTACGGGCTACCTTAACGACGTCTGGTACAGCGAAGATGGTGCGAGTTGGACACAAGCGACAGCCTCGGCTGATTGGAGTACAAGAAGTTACTTCACTACTGCAGTTTTTGACGACAAGATGTGGGTTATTGGAGGACATAGCGGTGGCCGTGTTAACGATGTTTGGCATAGTGAAGACGGTGTGAGTTGGACTGAAGCTACGAGTTCAGCGGAGTGGACTGAGCGATACGGGCACTCTAGTGTTGTATTTGATAACAAACTATGAGTTATTGGTGGCTGGAATGGGGCTTATGATAACGACGTTTGGTACAGTACTGATGGGGTAACGTGGACTGAAGCTACGAGTTCTGCGGAATGGGCCGGACGATATGACCAAACCAGTGTAGTTTTTGATGGCAAGATGTGGGTTATTGGAGGATATAATGGAAGCTTTCTAAATGACGTTTGGTACAGTACTGATGGGGTAACGTGGACGGAGGCGACTGATTCTGCAGCTTGGGTTGGTAGGGACTATGGTACTAGCGTAGTTTTTGACGGCAAGATGTGGCTATATGGAGGCTACTCTACTGATTACCATAACGACGTTTGGTACAGTGCTGATGGGGTAACGTGGACACAAGCAACAGCCTCAGCTGATTGGGACGGAAGATACTCTCATGCGAGCACTGTTTTTGACGATAAAATATGGGTTCTTGGAGGATATAGCGGTGGTGCTCGCGTCAACGATGTCTGGTACACCGAGAACTACTACACGCTTTCTTTCGACGAGCAAGGAGGAGACAACCTTGCCGACATCAACGATCTTGTCCAGGGAGCTACCACTACTCTTCCTGGCGCTGCAGTTAGAGAAGGCTATACGTTTCTAAACTGGAACACTCAGGCAAATGGAGGAGGCACGAGTTATGCTGCGGGTGCAACTTACACCATGGGTAGTAGCTATACCATTCTCTACGCTATTTGGGAGCAAACTATCGAAGAGCCGGGTATTAGTGGGGGCTCTTACTCTCCTCCTACCACTAGCAGTAGTTCAGGTGGCTCAGGACAAAGTCAAACAGAGGTGATACGAACCATTTTGGAAAACCTTATCAGCCTTTACCTACAGCTTATTGAGCTTATACAGGCAGAGGGGGCTAACTAACCCTCTCTAGAGTTATCTCTAGAGATAACTCTAGAGATAAACGACCGCTGGAGGTTCGGGCCTGATTGAAATTTGAGCTGCTTTTCAATATTCTTATTTTGTACGCACTTTTATTCGCCAGTTGGCGGACTAAAGGTAGAGGAGATCAGGATGCACCTTTAGCTCAGTGGTAGAGCGTCTCATTGACATTGAGAAGGCCATAGGTTCAATTCCTATAAGGTGCACATGGAAATAGATACAATTTTTGAAAATGAAAACTTTGTTGTGGTAAATAAGCCGGCAGGAGTTTTGGTGCACGGAATTTTTGATAAGCATGGGCCAAAGCACAATGAAGAAACTTTGGTCGATTGGCTTTTGAAGAACTACCACCAGGTTCACACTGTGGGCGATATGCCAGTGCACGATAGTAGTGCTGGAGAGTTTCCGTTCCGCCCGGGAATTGTTCACCGGCTTGATAGGGAAACAAGCGGAGCTATGGTTGTTGCTCTTAACGATGAGTATTTTTCTTATTTAAAATCACTTTTCCAAGAGCGAAAAGTAGAGAAAAAATATTGGGCACTTGTTTGGGGTTGGCCGAAAGATGATAGCGGAGTGATTGATAAGCCAATTTCTATTCGCAATGGCACAGTGAAGAGGACTGTGTTTAAAGGAAGGATGCCGCGCGAAGCTGTAACGGAGTATTCCGTATTGAAATATTTTGTAGACGAGAAGGGGGAGAAATTTTCTCTTGTTGAGGCAAGCCCGAAGACGGGGCGCACTCACCAAATTCGAGTACACTTTTCTTCTATTGGGCACTCACTTGTTGGGGACAAGCTGTATGGTAAGAAAGCGGGAATTGGAAGTTTGGATCGGCACTTTTTGCATGCACACTCACTTTCGTTTGCTGACAAGGAGGGAAAAAAGCATGAGTTTACTGCACCGCTTAGTTCTGACCTCGAAGATGCTCTTAGTTTACTTAAGGAAGACCCAGGCCAAAGTGAGGCATAGCACAATAAGGGAGAGGGAAAAGATCTCTATTGCATTGTTCGGCTGAAACTTTGATTTTTCGGGCTTCTTTATCTCTTGTGTGGAGCGTTGGCCAAGGAAGTTTGGTGTCTGGGGTTTGAGCGGGTCTTGGTACTGGCCTTTGCGCAAATCTGCAAGGTGTTTTGGGGCTTTGGGGTTCTGTGGGTCTCTTGTTTCCATTGATCTATAATACCATTCTGTAGGCCCTTGCATAAATTTGATAAAAAACGTATACTTCAGTCTTAATAAATTAGCGTATGATCAATCAAGCAATATTCGACAAGATAAAGCCAGGAGCGAGCGTTCGCGTATTTGAAATTGTTTCTGAAGGAGACAAGCAGCAAATCCGCCGTTTTGAAGGACTCGTTCTTGCTCGCAAACATGGTAGCGAGCCAGGAGCTACCTTTACCGTACGCTCTACTGTAGCTGGAGTTGGGGTAGAGAAAATTTTCCCACTTCACTCACCGATGATAGACCGTGTTGAAGTTCTTAGCTCACCAAAGAAAGTTCGCCGAGCAAAGATGTACTTTACTCGCGTACTCTCACGAAAGGCTATGCGCCGAAAGACTGCTATTAAGGAAGAGGTGGCAACTGCAGCCCCTGCTTCTGAAAAAACAGCTGAATAAGGAGATCCCGCGAAAGCGGGATTTTTTGTTGCAAATATTTTGGGGCTTTTGTATTATCTGTGTACGCGCAGGTCCTGCCTAACGGCAGGCAGGCCGTGCCTCTCGGCAGGCAGGGGCGAAAGTTTGTATAAGCGCAGGTGGCGAAATTGGTAGACGCACTACCTTGAGGTGGTAGCGCCGAAAGGCTTGGAGGTTCAAGTCCTCTCCTGCGCACATATTCTTGCATTTATGCCCTCACCCTAGAATTAGTTAAGGGTCTTTTTGTTATTTTCTTTGTCGCTCTAGTTTTTTGTATAATAGAGATATGAAGGAGGT
>JAWKSL010000003.1:0-59473 GCA_041389085.1 Minisyncoccota bacterium
GTGTCGTCTGCAACAAGTGCGGTAAGCGTAGTGGTGCTTAGGTGGTCGCCGTGGATGTCGGAAATAAGCACTAGGTCTGGCGATTCATACTCTGAATAAAGTTCAGGTGCGCCGACTGGGTCGTTGTAAATAGTAAGATCTCCCCACTGCATCACAAAACTTGCGTGCTCTATAGGGCTTACGACTGGAAGGCCCTGAAGAGCGAGCTCTTCTTCTGTTGGCTTTGAATTGTTTATAAAAACTCCAATTGCGATAAGCGCAATGAGTATAAGGATTGGTATAAGTACTTTTTTCATACTCCTTATGATAGTGGTTTGCTCTTTTAAAAGAAAGCGGCCCGTTGCCTTGCGGCTACGGGCCTTGCTTGTGTACGAGCGGATACCAAAGGCTCCACTCTGGCACGCTCTTGGCGCGCACGCTCTCTGGTGTCAGCCAGAAAGAGGCGGTGTCGAGAACGGCTACGAACAGAAAGAGGAGGAAGATCACACAGAAGATTCGTCCGATGATCTTCACCTCCCTGCTCCTGCGTGCACTTCGGCTCGCTTGAGCTGTTCCTCCTGGTAGACCTCTTCAGAGTTTCGGCTGAAGAAGTAGGCGACGACGCAACCAGCGATGAGCAAGAGGATCATCTGCTGGTTTTCGGATAGCTTTTTGATGCGCATGCATTCCTCCTCTGCACCAACGGTGCAGTTTTGGCTAGCCTCAGGTTGGGCAGGGTTTTCGCGTCCAGACCATCTGGCGCAAGTAGTAGCCTCCTGCCGCTTCGCGCTTGTCGGGCACCCAGCGCAGCACCACGGTGCGTTCCCAGATATACATCTGGGGCGCTTGCGGTAGCGGAATGGGCACAGTTTCCTGAACTTGAGCTCCCGGAACGGGAACTCGCTTGTCTTCTGCTCGTGCGGGCGTTGCCCAGGCGAACAGAAGGAAAAGTGCGATGAGCTTTTTCACGCAACCCCCTTTGTTTTGAGAACTTCTATATTTCACCCCAAATTTGAATATTTTTCAATAGTTAAGGGTTTGGTTGTCTGCTAAAATAGTGAGCATACGTTATGAAGAAATTTGGCTCAATTGAGCAATTTAAAGCTGAGAACGGCTACGATTTTGACGATGGCTGGTACCCGCGCGTAACTCGAATAGTAGAAATGAAGGCGAAGCCAGCGCTTTTAAAGTTTTATGCCGATGTTGGTTTTGATGCGGCTAAAAGAATCGCTGAGCGAAGTGCTGCGAAGGAACTGCAGTGCACGATGTGGCTGAAAAGATGCTTCTTGGCGACATACCGTCTGTAGTTGATGAATCTATACGCCCAAGCATTAGTGCTTTCTGGGACTTTTTGCAGAAGAAAGAAATAAAGGCAGATGGTGAGCACATAGAGCTTCTCGTAAAAAACGATGAGCACCGATATGCTGGTACTCTCGACGCTTTAGTGGAGATGGATGGAAAGTTTGGGGTGCTCGATATAAAGACTTCTTCTGGAATTTATCGCGATTACAACTTGCAAACGAGTGCTTACGTAGATGCGCTGCAGAAAAAGTTTCCAAACCTTAACCATCGCTGGATACTACGTATAGACCAGCAGCAGACTTGCAGGCGTTGCGGAGCAAAGCGACGAATGAAGGGCGGGCGTGAAAACATAAAGCGGGCTTTTGGGGAAGAAAGAGTTTTGGGTTTAACGGGCACTACGACATAATCAACCATTGCAAAAACAATGAACACGATTGGATGGAACCTCTTGGTGAAATAGAGCTCAAAGAGCTTCCGCTAAACTGGCGCGCTGATTTTGAGGCTTTTCTTGGTGCTAAAAAACTTTGGGAAATGGGAATTTGCAGACTGGCTCGATAGCTGGGATACGGAAATAATCAACAGAGTTTACTTTAAAATTGAAAAGGGGTTGCGAGCTCTTGGCTCACAACCCTCACGCGGCTTCAGATCAGGCTGCCTTCTGCTTCTTCGGGCCCTTGTACTTGCCCATCTCCCGGGCGCTGCGGCCCCTTCTTGTTGCGCCTCCGGCTTCCGTTGGGTGCTCCCATGTTTGGGGCTTCTCTCCCTTCACTAGCGAAGGGTATAGCTGAGGTTAGCAAAAGGCTACTTTCTTTTCAAATTTTAAAAAGGAAGCCTCGCGCGACTGGTGTGTCGCACGAGGCTTGGTGGGCCGGACGGCTCAGCGCTTGTCCGCAGAGGGCGAGCTTACCGTCGCGTTTTCGCGGCGGATTTCACGCTCTCTACTACGATAGGTGCGCATTTTGCCGTCGGAGCACTTGAAGGTGACCTTGCCGCTTTCCTCCATTGGTGGCGGAGGTGGCAGACTCGGGCGTCCTCTTCGGTGGTGTTTCCCTGGCATGCGTATCTCCCTGGTTGCCGGCTCTAATATTTTATCAAAATGAAACTAGGAGTTATCCCCTTTTTTGAAATCGAGACTGACTGAGTTTATACAGTAGTGTTTTCCGTCGCCTTTGTAGTCTTCGAAAACGTGGCCTAAGTGCGACCCACACTGTGCACAGACTACTTCTACACGCTCCATACCATGCGAGGTATCGAGCTGGGTCTTTACTGCGCCTTCTATTGCGTTTCTAAAGTGTGGCCAACCTTGTAGTCCTATCGGCCCGGTACGGGAATTTGCCTTTGTTTTCGACGAAAAGAGGGCGTTATTGCAGACTTTACAGTGGTAGAGGCCGTCATCTTGCAAATCTACATATTCGCCCGAGAAAGGGGCTTCAGTACCCTTGTTTTGCGTTACGTCGAAGGCCTGGTTCCCTATCTTTGCCTTGAGGTCTTTTGCTGTTTTTTCGTCCATTATGGTATGTTGTATTTTAGAGTGCTAATTAATCCAAATAATACCATTTATGCAAAATAAAGTTTTAGTAATCTTAATCGTTATCTTGCTTATCATCATCGGTATCGTTGCTGTGCAGAACAGTAAGATGGATGATACTAGTGACGATGAAATGACTGGGGAAGAAATGCAGGCTGATGACGCTATGATGGAGGGCGACGACTCTCAGGCAAGCGCTGACAGCACTGGTGTGGTAGCGGGAGTAAACATCAACACTTCACTTGCTGGAGTTTGGAAGAGCACCGCACTACCTCGTTACATCCTTGAGCTTTCAGCTGACGGAGTAGCTCGCGAATACTACGCAAAGACACTTACCAACACTGGAAGCTGGACTGCAAGCGACGAAAGCTTGAACGTAGTATTTACCGGACGCAACTACAGCTACAAACTTATCACCGTAAATCGTGATAGTTTCGTGGTTGAATACATCGCAACTGGTGAGCGACTACAGTTCACTCAAGCAAACTACTAAATAAAAAAGCGCCTTCGGGCGCTTTTTTAGTGCTTGAGTTTTGCCATGAAGTGGCTTTGCCGGCTGGCGAAGTGGAACAATGTCGTAAGCTCTTCGCTATTGAGCTGCATTGTACTTTTACCAAGATGGTGGGCATAGAAGCTTTCGAGAAAGTTTGCTTGATTGATAACGCGCTTGAGCTCAAAAAAATTGTAGTTTGGTCCTTGGTTTGTTTGCAGGAGGGCGTCTTCAAGCCTTCCTTTGAGTTCTTCTTGGCGCTCTTTTGTCTGGGTTGTAAGAACTACTTTTACACTTACTTGCATAAGCGGTTTTGCCACTTTGCTTTCGAGAATTTGAATGCTGTCTGAGGTGAGAACAAAGTCTTTGTTAAGTAGTAGCCTCCCCTCCTCGTAGTTGCCCTCGTTTAGCTTTATAAGCAGCTCGTTTATCTCTTCAAGCTTGGCTGCATTTTCGGGGCGAACGTTTACCTGAAGGGCTATTCCTTCATTGAAGCTAAAAAGGTCTGAACTCACCCGTAAAAGGGCCTCAAATAGGCCAAAATCGCCCTTTAGGGCTGTTTTTATAGGTAGGGCGGCCTCCTTTGCCTGCACTATGGAATAGGTCGAAACTTCTTGATTTGTGTCGAGAAAAAGGCTTCTCTCTGAAAAGGCTTTTAACTCTACAAACTTCTCGTGCCAGATACTGGTAGTTAAAAGATTTAGTTTCGTTACATGCTTTTTTGGCACTCCGATAAGGAGGTGGATTTCTTCGCTGGCGCTGTGCACAAAAAGCTCGAGACTGAAATCTATTGAAAGTTCAGCGAGGCGCTCAAAAAGTGCTTGGCTGCACTGAATGTTTTTTTCGCGCTTTTCGTGTTTTGAGATGAGTTCGAAAAACTGGTAGCCGCCTTGAATTTTTTGGCGCTGCATTTTTTCTTGTACAAAAAGTGCGATGAGCAACAGCGCAAATGCGTAGCTAAAAATTAACACTTCCATATTTCTTTCTTGAGTATAGCAAGGATTTTGCTTTAGCCGTGGCGGATGACCCACCGCAATGCTTGGGCGAGGTGGTCTAGACTTACTACCCGTGCCTAA
This sequence comes from Minisyncoccota bacterium, assembly GCA_041389085.1. Lineage (GTDB taxonomy): Bacteria > Patescibacteriota > Minisyncoccia > UBA6257 > 1-14-0-10-44-23 > JAUYME01. The sequence goes on from JAWKSL010000003.1 coordinate 4,376, forward strand.
TCACCATCACATCGCCGTCTTGAACGATGTAGTCTTTGCCTTCTACGCGCATTTTTCCTTTCTGCTTTGCACCGTTCCAGCTTCCCGCTTCTACAAGGTCGTTATACCCAACAACTTCGGCCCTAATAAACTTTTCTTCAAAGTCGCTGTGTATTGCTCCTGCTGCTTCTGGTGCTGACGATCCATTTTTTATCGTCCATGCTCGTGTTTCCTTCTCTCCTGTTGTGAAAAAGCTGATGAGGCCAAGGAGGTGGTAAGTTCCTTTAATGAGAGCTGATAGGTCTGGTTCTTTGCCAAGGTCGCTTATTACGTATTCACTTCCTTCTTCTGCTATGGCTGCTTTGAGCTCTTCGCTTACGTCTGAATTTTGTCCGTTAAGTAGGTAGAGTTTCTTTTTTGCTGAGAGTAGTCTGAGTTCTTTGATTAAATCGTCGTTTGCAAACTCCATGATTGATTTGCCCTCGGCGAGCAATGCCTTCACTTTTGAAAGTATCTCTACTTCCTTTTGAGCTTTTTTGTCTCCACTTCGCGATTCTCTCTGAGCTTTGTCGAGACGTGTTTCAACTTGCTCAAGATCTTTGAGTGCAAGCTCAGCATTTATTGTTTCCATGTCTGAAAGTGGGTTTACCTCGTTGTTCACGTGGATAATGTCTGAGCCACCAAAGCAGCGTAGTACGTGCACGATAGCATTTACCTCTTTTATGTGTTGCAAAAACTTGTTTCCAAGCCCCTCTCCTTGTGAAGCTCCCTTTACGAGCCCGGCGATGTCGTAGAACTCTACGATAGCTGGGATAAGCTTTTCTGATTTGGAAATTTCGTTGAGCTTTTCAAGACGCTGGTCAGGTACTTCAACTATTCCTACGTTTGGGTCGATTGTCGCAAATGGGTAGTTTGCGGCAAGAATGCCTTTACTTGTGAGGTGGTTAAAAAGCGTTGATTTTCCAACGTTTGGTAGTCCTACTATTCCGATTGAAAGTTTCATGATTTATCAATTATATATGAATTCCCGCGCGTAGCTACTTATAGCGTACGCGCGGGACTGAAGGGGGAACCGACCGGTGCACTACTCGATTGATCAGGAGAAAGGGAATCCTTGCTAGCGTCGAGCTCGCTCTCCGGTCGGTTCGCTGAGGTTTGTCTATCGCGTGCGTGAGACCTGATTAGTTCAGCCTCTCGCCCTTCTCATCCACTGGAAGCTTTCGCCACGACAAGGAATTCGTGTTCCCCGCTCCCATGTTCAGGGTGTGTGGCACCACACATACGGCACCTTGAGGTGTGGGTGCAGGGCTCCATAGGGCACTAGTCCGTACCTTTTGGCCTGGATGAGAACACTTGCTCTTTCTAGGTAAGTTTTCCCTAGGACGTTTTTGGGCTATGAACAAGCGTGGTCTTGGTGCGACGTTTGGTTAGCCTACTTTAGCTTAGCTTTTATATCAAGCCTTCAGACTTGAGCTCGATAAATACGTCGTCTGGAATTTCTGGCCTCTCGCCTTCTTTTGTTTTCCCTGGGTAGCGCCAGGTGGATATCATAGTGATGCGGGATTTTTTACTACTCTCTTTATCTAAAATACTTTTCTTTTTTTGCCCCTGGTTTATAACATACATAATCCAAAGCTCTTCTTGGTCTGGGCCAGTCTGCTTTGAAGTAGCGCTTTTGTTTTTCTTTTTCGTGCGCATAGCCGCAATTGTGTTTGGCGCTATACCCTCCTCTACGCGTTCTGGGTTTCTAAAAATGCGATTTATCTGAGCTTGAGAAATGTGGTAGTAGAGCATTTTGTTTTTAATATGCATCGTCCAACTAAAGCGCTCATTGTTTTTTGGCAGTGTAAACATGCTACTCAGCTTGTGGGTCCACTATCTTTTCTTCTGTACTTTCTTCTATTTCCTTAGGTTGTGGCACACTTCCTTTTTCGGTGAAAAAGACTCTGTTTTTTACTGACAAATTTACTTCGCTGAATGCGCTTAGATTCTCATCGTCTGCGAGTTTGGCCAAGGCTGGGATAGCACTAATTCCTGGATCAAAGCGGTAGCTAAAACGGATTGTTGTGCCATTTTTTGTCTTAAACTGAAACTCTTGTAAGTCGCGGTGCAAAAGTATTTTTTCAACACTGACTTTTTTTGCTTTCATTGCGGCAATGATTGATTTTAAATATTCAAACTGTGTCGAAAGCACTACCTTTTCCCCACGCTCAAATCCAATCGTACTTACTGGTTCATGAATACTTAAGATAAGCTGACCGCTTGTGTTGGGCGCACTTTCAAATGCTTGCCCCGTTTCGTCTACCCATTGGCATGCGAGATATTCCGCTTCTTCTACAATTTTTGATTTACACCAGCTTAAATACTGTATTTTTGGTTTTGTATAAATTTGGACCTCCCGGGTTTTAAAACTTTTTTTAACTTCTATCGACATAAACCGTTGGTCGCTATAGTGTTCGCCTCTTTCCCAAACAAAAAGACTGTTTTCGCCAAGCAACACTTTCCCTGATGAACTAAGTACTTGGGAGTTTAAATCTCTCAGAAATTCTTTTGGGCTTGTACTTTCATTTAGCCCATAAATTTGAAAGCGTGAAACTTGGAACAGTGGAGAGAAAATAACTAGATAGCACAGACCAAAAAATGCCCCGATTCCGACGAGGATATACGCCCACTGCTTTACCTTGCTTAAAAGAGCAACTTCTTTGTGTCGCTTACTTTTGAAGTGCATGTACTATTGAACAAATTCCTTTTTAATAAGCGGATTGATGCGCGTAAGGATTTCGTAGCGAGAGCTGTTTTCCATATTAAGCTCCCATTCTTCTGGTGTTATTTTTTCTTTTCCCTGCTTCCCAATTAAGGTTACTACATCGCCTCTTTTGCAGGAAATATCAGTAACATCTACAACCGTAACGTCCATCGAAACTTTGCCAACTATACGGGCTCGCTTCCCATTTACAAGGAATTCTCCCACTTTGGAAAGGCGCCTATCGACTCCGTGCCAATACCCAACCGGAACAACTGCGAGCGTGGTATCTCTATGAAGCTTTTCACTTAAATCATAGCCAACATACTCTCCTTTTTTCACTTTTTTTATTTCACTGATCTGTGCGTGCCAGCTGAGTACTGGTTTTGGTTCAAGATTTGAGAAGTGAGTGGCGAGCTCTTTTGTTGGGAAATATCCGTAGAGAATGAAGCCTGCTCGCACTTGGTCTAGCGTGTACTTTTTTGATTGAAAAATACCAGCACTCGCTGCAATGTGTTTTGTAAGCGTGCGAAATTCTTCGCTTTCGGCGAGCGTAGTAGCAAGCATAAAGGTGTCGAACTGCTGCTTTGTATACGTTTGATACACGATGTCTTTTGCAGCACAAAAGTGAGAGTACATTCCTTTTAGCGGCAAGGTATTTTTCTTAATATAGCGGAGTGCTTTTTTTAGGTCAGCAACTTCGAAGCCCTGGCGGTGCATGCCTGTTTCGATTTTGAGGTGAAAACTTGGCTGTAGCTGAGGTTCGGATACTTGATTAAGCTCTTCGAGGCCTTCTTGTGTTGAAATAGTGACCATGAGGTCGTTTTGAGCCGCTACCTCGAGAAGATCTTTACTTGTTGGGCCTAATATAAGAATTGGGCTTTGGATTTCTTGTTTTCGCAACTTTACTCCCTCAATTACTGAATCTACGCAAAAGCCATCTACCCCTGCTGCGTGTGCGAGAGCTGCAAAATTTGTAAGTCCGTGACCATAGGCATTTGATTTTACAACCGAAAAAAGCTTTGCGTCTTTGCCGATCAATGAACGCACTAATGCAACATTGCTTCTTACGGCTGACTTTGAAAGCTCAATCCAAGTTTTTGGTCGTATACTCCCTTTCATTTGTTTTATTATAGCGTGGCTGATTCGATGAGGCGGCTTATTAGGTCTGTGTACGAAATTCCTTCGTGCTGAAGAAGCTTCGGATACATGCTGATATTGGTAAACCCAGGAATTGTGTTTACCTCATTTACATATATTTTTTCTCCAACTAAGAAGAGGTCGATGCGCGCCATGACGCGACTTTCAAGAGCATAAAATGTTTTGAGTGCAACTTCTTTCGCGACTTTTGTTTGCTTCGCTGTTAGTTTTGCTGGTATTTGTGTAGTCGTTTTACTTTTTGCTGAATATTTTTCTTTATACGAATAGAATTTTCCTGGAGTTATAACTTCGCCTGGCACTGAGACTACTGGTTTAGCTTTGTCTGCGAGTATTGCCACTTCAAGCTCTCTTCCTTTCATTTCCTTTTCAATAAGTACCTTTGTGTCGTATTTAAATGCCTCTTGCAGTGCCTTACTGTAGGCTTTTTGATTTTCTACACGACTTACGCCGACTGAACTACCCATATTTGCTGGCTTTACGTACAGCGTTTTACCGAGCTTTTTCGCTGCCTCTTTATAGGCTACTGGTGAGTTTTTTCTACTAACTAAGTACGGCGCTACTGGAATATTTGAATCTTCTAGTAGTCTTTTCATAACTTCTTTGTCCATCCCAACTGCGCTGGCAAGCACTTTGGCTCCTACGTATGGAATCTGCACCATATCAAGCATTCCCTGAAGCTTTCCGTCTTCTCCGTTTGGGCCGTGGAGAACTGGCAGGGCCACGTCTATCTTTAAATACTGCTTCCCAGTCTTTTCAAAAATAAGCCTTCCGCCTGAGGTGAAAGCTAGCTTTTCTTTTGTTGGCTTTAGAGTCTTTTGATCTGTCTTTAGAAAATCTCCTTGCTTTGAAATATACACTGCTGTCGGTGCATATTTTTTTGTATCGAGCGCAGCGATGATGTTTTGTGTAGAAAGGATTGAAATTTCGTGCTCAGCTGACTGGCCACCATACAGTATTAAGACTTTTTTCTTCATGGACGGCGCGTATCTCTTTTGTTTATAAACTCGGTTCGAATTTTGAGATTTGATTGGTCGCCAGCTTTATCGAGCACAATTGGTTCGTTAAACAAATCAATTTTTACTGCCTTTCCATCTACTTTTAGAGTGTGTCCTGCTCCTTTTGTTAAAATAATTCGTCGCCTTTCGGAAGGGCTTGCGAATCGCTTTAAAAGTGAGTTTGCTTTTTCTAGTTTTTCGGTGAGTGGGTCAAGCGTTATAATTTTTCCTTCAATAAGAGCTTCTACCCATACGTGTTGATTTTCGAGAACTTCTTGGTCTGGTCTTAGGATAAAGCCGGTTACTGGATAACAAGCAATGTTTTTTTGCTTAAGAATTTCTATTAAAACATTTGCGAATCCGCTTGCGTTTGTTTTTTCATTTTCAAGGGCAGCTTTTGCCGAACAGTAGTCTCTTAGCTCTTTATCGAACTGTAGGAAATCTTTTACGTGCGCATTTGCGGCTTTAAGAAATTCTTGCTCGGTAGGATTTGTTTTCTCAAGATCTGCTGCGATCTTTTGAATTTTTTCATTCTTTACTGCTTTTTCTATTTCGGGAGTTGCTTGTTCCTCCTGTGGACGCTGAACTGCTGCGGTAAAATACTGATTAAGCGTTATTGAGTGGTGAGACTTAAGGTCTATGCGGTAATGAGCGTAGCCCGCGCCTTTTAGCTGCGGATACACTTTTGCCGGCTCTGGTCGAAATTGCGCCGGAGCGATGAGTTTTTGGCCACTAAAATCTGAAGCTACCGGGATGTAGATCTCTAGCTTTTTATCAGTTTCTGATACGTTTTTTATCTGTACCGAATAGTTGCAGAGGTAGGTCTGAGCCTTTGGGGTTGCAGATTTTCGAGGAATTTTTGACCCCACTGCTTGAATAGCTTTTTTCAGCATGATGGGCTGATTATATCATTTGCGGCTTTTTCTAAAAAGAGAGCCCGCTTGTGTCCCCTGACACGAGCGGGCGAAGTTGTTGTGGCGGCCTAGAGGTCGCTTGTCAGGCCCAGGAGCTCTTCGGCGCTTCGCTTCTCCTTGGCTGTGAGGTACACCTCACAATCTTCCAAGAAGCGCTTCTTGCGCATCGGAGCGCAAAGGGCTGCTTGCAAAGCCCCCTTCTGCTGAGGGGTGATCTCTCCCGCAGCTACTGCTGTCAGAAGGTCGTGGCGCAGGTTGCGCTGGCCGTCGTCCAGAAGCTGAATCATTCCTTTCGGTGTGCTGGGAAACGGGACTTTGACGTCCTTTTGTGCGGGCATGAGAACCTCCACTGAAGCGAACTCCCCACGAGTTGCTCAGACTGTTAGATTAACAAGGTTTTTACTTTTTTGTAAAGAGAAACCCGCCTCGTCTTTTGACTTTGGCGGGTCGCTGGATCATCGTCGGATGAAGCGTTTTGCAACTCTCTCTCCAACAATGTCTGTGAACGTTTTCATGTGCCTCTTCCAGTCGAGCACAAGGCGCAGGTTCGTAGCTTCGTCCCACGCGAGCCTTCCGGCTACCGCATCGGCACACAGGGCTTCTCTACCCTCGCAGTACCCGTTCATGATGCGTAGCACATTGGAAAGCGTCAGCCTTTCGGGCGCTTCCGGCTTTTTCTTCTTCCCTTTCCATTTTTTCGGCATGGGCTTTCCTACTGGCAACTCCCCGTGAGTTAGCTCAGATATTTAGACTAGCAAGAATTTAATTTTCCTGTAAAGAGAAACCCGCCTGTACCCCAAGATACAGGCGGGTTGAGTTGTGAGTGACCAGCAGTGCTAGTCGAGGTCGAAGCTGCGGTGCGGAACGCCCTGGACGTGCGTGCTGCTCGGCAGGTCGCGCCTGGGCCCCCTCAGGCCGTTGATCACGCGCGGCTGCGGCGTCTGGACGTGGGCGTGCGTGCGCGGAGCGCTCGGATCCCTTCCTTCGCGTTGCGCCGCCTCGTTGCGCCGGCGCTGCTTCTCGATGAGCTCCCAGGGTGTCGTGCGAACGTTGTTTGCGGGCTGGGGCATGTTGCCTCCTTCTGTGCTAACTCCCCACGAGTTGGCTCAGGAATTTAAAGTACCACTTTTTTTAGATTTGTAAAAGTGGATTATTTGATTTCTTTTTTGCCGAGGTATTTACGGAGGGGCTTTGGCACCATGATTGTGCCTTTTGCGGTTTGAAAATTCTCTACGAGAGAGACGAGAATGCGCGGAGTTGGGATGGCTGTGCAGTTAAGTGAGTGTGCAAACTCAAGCTTGCCGGCATCGTTTTTGTACTTAATGTTGAAGCGGCGTGTTTGAAAATCGTTGAAGTAGCTTGCTGAGCTTATTTCTCTGTATTTATTTTCCTGCGGCACCCAGAGTTCGATGTCGTATTTTTTTCTTTGACCAAGCCCTAAGTCTCCTGCGCAGTTGAGTACGGTGTGGTAAGGAATACCGAGGCTTTCAATGAATTCTTCAGTATTTCTGTTGAGCCAATCGTGCAGACGCTGACTTTCAGCTTCATCTGCCTTTGAAATCACTACTTGCTCGAGTTTGTAAAATTCGTGTACGCGAATAAGTCCTTTTGTATCTTTGCCGTGGCTTCCTGCTTCGCGGCGATAGCATGGGCTAAAGGCGAGCACTTTTTGTTCAGTCTTAAGATCGAGCACCTGGTCTGCAAAGTAGCCCATTGTCGCTACCTCTGCTGTACCTGAGAGGAAATCGTCGTCTTGCGTTTTATAAATGTCTTCAACATCGTTTGGAAGGTGGCCGGTGCCGTAGAGATTTTGCTCTTTTACGATAGCTGGCACAAGCATTGGGTTAAATCCTTTTTTCAGGAAGAAGTCTTGAGCGTAGTTCCAAATAGCCCAAGAAAGGAGAGCTCCATCGTTTTTAAGAAAATACCCACGAAAACCGTGTACTGCTGCCCCGCGCTCAAAATCAACCATATTCAGGCTTGTCATAAGCTCGACATGGTCTTTTGGCTCAAACTTAAACTCTGGCTTTTTCCCCCAAGCTTTAACTTCTTTGTTATCTGCGTCGCTTTTTCCTTCTGGAACTGACTCGTGTGGTACTTGCGGCACTTGCCACATAAGCTTTTGCCACTGTTCTTTTACAGGCTGCAAATCTGCTTCAAGCTTTTTAACCTCTTCTTTGAGAGTTGTTGATGCTTTAATAAGCTCCTCGCGCTTTTGGGCTGGCGCACTAGCTATTTTTTTCGCTGCTTTGTTCTGCTCTTCGCGCTTTTGGTCGAGGGCGTGCTGAATTTTTTTTCGCTGATCGTCTAAATCGAGCAATGCTTGAATGTCGACTACTACACCTTTCTTTTTTGCACCTTCTATAACTGCGTCTTTATTTTCGCGAATGAAATTTATATCGAGCATATTATTTCTTTGGTCTTAGTGTTGGGAAGAAAACAGTTTCTCTTACTGGCTTATCCATTAGTACGGCGAATAGGCGCTCAGAAAGTCCAAAGCCTGCTGCTGGTGGCATACCGTGCTCAAGAGCTACTACAAAATCTTCGTCCATCATTTGGGCTTCTTCGTCTCCCGCGTCGCGTAGGGCTTGCTGCTGCTCAAAGCGTTCGCGCTGATCAATCGGGTCGTTTAGCTCTGAGAAGCCGTTCCCAAGCTCGCAGCCTGCCGCAATTGGTTGGAAGCGTTGAGTTTTCCATGGTTGCTCAGGTATTCGCTTTGCGAGCGGTGAGATTTCTACTGGGTGGTTTATAAGGAAGGTTGGCTGAATAATGTTCTTACGAATTGTCTTTTTGTAGATGATGTCGATAAGGCGGCCTTTTCCATCTGTTTTGTCAAAATCAAGGCCAAGTTCCTTTGCTTTTGCCTGAAGATCTTTCAGTGTTGCTGTTTTAATATCGAGTTTTGTTTTCTTCTTAAACTCGTCACAGTAATCGAGCACTGCCCATTTCTTACCCCAATTTACTTTGTTCCCTTGATAGGCAGTGGTAAGGGTGCCAACAGTGTCTTTTACCGCTTTCTTATACATTTTTTCTATAAGCTTCATGAGGTCTTTATAGTCGGCGTAGGCTAAGTAGCACTCCATCGCGGTGTAGTCTTGAAGGTGCTCGGCGTCGATACCTTCATTTCGAAATACGCGGCCTATCTCAAAAACTTTTTCGTAGCCACCAACAAGCAGTCTTTTGAGCGGAAGCTCAAGACTGATGCGCATATACATGTCTATGTCGAGTGCATCGTGATGTGTTTTAAACGGATTTGCTTCTGCTCCTCCTGTTGTGTGCTCAAGCACTGGTGTTTCTACTTCAAGAAAACCTTCTTCTATAAGAAAGTTTCTAATGCTTGCCCAGAAGCGAGATTTTGCACGAAATTGCTCTCTAAGCTCTGGTTTGCTGAGTAGCTCAAGATAACGCTGGCGAAGGCGTGTTTCGTCGTCTTTGATCGCAAAACGCTCTGCCGGCATCGGGCGCAAGCTTTTTGTGAGTAGGGTTATTTTTATCGCGTCTACACTCTTTTCTTTTGTTTTTGAGAGCGCTGCCTTACCGCGCACTTGAATAAAGTCTCCTATATCGAGATGCTGTGTGTCGCGAGTAAAGTGGTGGGTGTTGTTTGCTCGAGCGATTATCTGTATAGAGCCTGATTCGTCCTTAAGGTCGAAAAAGCGTATTTTCCCTTGGCCTCGGATAGCATAAATTCTGCCTGCGACAGAGACTGATTTTTCTTTTTGAGCTTTTGAAAAGCGATCAATGAGGGCTGCGATGTTTTCTCGGGCTGCTTTTGCGGGATATGGGTCGATTGACTCTTCTCTGAGTGCTTCGAGTTTTTTGATTCGTTCTTTGCGAATTTCTTCTAGAGCTGACATACAGAGAGTATAATGTTAAACGCTAAAAGATAAAAGTGGAATGAAAGAGCCCGCAATGCGGGCTCTTTTTTAGTTGATTTTCTCTATTTTGTAGGTTGTTTTCCCGGCTGGGGTTTGTACTACTACGCTATCCCCTGCTTTTTTGCCGATAAAGCTACTTCCAAGCGGACTTTCATTTGAAATGTATCCTTTTGATGGATCGGTTTCGCTTGCGCCTACTATCGTGAAGTTCATTTTCTTTCCTTTTGAGCTCACTTCAATTGTGGCGCCAACATCTACCGTGCTTTTTCCTTTGGTCATTTTGATAATCTTTGCATTGCTGACCATCTGCTCGAGCTGGAAGATGCGCTTTTCGAGTTGCTCTTGTGCTTCTCTCGCTTCGAAATATTCTGAATTTTCGCTGAGATCTCCAAGCTCTTTTGCGCGCTTCAAGCGCTTTGCAATGTCTTTTCGGTTTTCACTCTTGAGTGTTTGTAGCTCTTGTTTGAGCTGCTCAAGCTTTTCTTTCGTAACTAAATGTTCCATGTTTTTGGAATAAAAATTCTTGCCGAATGGTAGCATGCCATGGAAATCGCGTCTAGTTTACCCTGTGCAATTAACCTGAAACTCCTCTTTTTGGGCTAAGTTTTTGACTAATTCTTCCTTTGTAATGTCGCTTGGAAGCGTGGCGAGAGCTTCACGTGTAGCGAGAATAAGTTGGTGTTCAGGAACCTTATTGTTTATGCCCAGAAAGCTTGTCTTTTCTTTATTATGTTCACAGTTGCTTACGTAGGCAGTTTTCTTATCGAGGGATTCGAGGATTTTTTCTAATTCAACAACTTCTATAAAACCAGTTTGCGATGCGCAGAGTATCCATTCATTTTTTGCGATTGAAACTGCTTGGCTGAGTGGTGAGGCATTTGCCTCCTCTTTTACTTTATAAATTTGTAGCTCAGGAGCTGATTTTATAAGGCGCTGGTTGAGCTCTTGGAGTGCTATGCTTTGGTCGCTTGTTTCTAGGAGGATGATTTCGTGGCCGATCTTTTTACTTTCTAAAAATGTGTGAATATCAAAAACGGTCAGCGCAAGATTTCCAACGGGATCTTTGGCTTGAATAATAACTGAAAGCGTCATTGTTCTATTATAACCCTGTTAGCACCTCAACGCCGTCTTTTTTTACGAGCACCGTGTGTTCGAAGTGTGCAGAAAGGCTCCCATCTTTTGTGGCGTAGCTTTCGTCTGAGGGTTTTTGAATAATTTGTTCACTACCCGTACTAAACATTGGCTCAATTGCAAGACACATGCCCTCTTTTAAAGTTATTCCTTCGCCCTCAACGCCGGTATTAAATACGGTTGGCTCCTCGTGTAAATCTTTGCCAACTCCGTGCCCGGTGAGCCCCTCTACAACGCTGAGGTTGTAGTTATGGGCCACTTTTTCTATTGCCGCCCCTACGTCGCCTAGCGTTGCTCCTTCGCGCACAACTTTAAGTGCTTCGTCGAGCGCCTCTTTTGTAGCTTGTACGAGCTGGTGCGCCTCTTTAGACCCATTCCCGATTATAAATGTTCTCGCTGCGTCTACGTTGTAACCTTCGATTTTTACGCCCATGTCTATAGTAAGAAGATCTCCATCTTTCAGAGCATAGTCGTTTGGTATGCCGTGTACGATTGAGTCGTTTACGCTTGCGCAAATGGTTGCTGGGTAGGCATGGTGTGCCCAGGCGGGCTTGTAGTTAAGAAAGCCTGGTGTACCACCAAGAGACTCGATTAGCTCCTGTGCTTTTGTATCGATTTGTTTGGTAGTAGTGCCTGGTTTGCACATCGGCTCGAGCTGCTGCATAACTTCAGCCCAAATTTTGCCAGCACGGCGCATCTTTTCCTGCTCTTCAGGGCTTTTAATGAGTGTCATTTTTTATTTCTAAAAGTTTAACAATTTGTTTGTGAACTTCCTCTGGGCTTTGTTTTCCATCAACTTCAAACACTTCGTGTCCGCGATCTTTTACTGCTTGAATTGCAGGAATTGTTTCTGTTTGATAGCGTGCGTAGCGCAACTTTATAACTTCAGGTTTGTCTAAGTCGCGCTGCGTTACCTCACCGTCGCATTCACTTGGATCGAGAATGACTTTTCTGGTTGCTTTGCAAATAAGACGCTTTGAGTTTCTCTCTACTGACGTTGCCGCGTCTACAAACACGTGCACGAAAAGGAGATTTTCAAAACCAAATAAGCGCTCAAGAATTGGAACAAGCCCTTCGCCTTTTTCGTCTCCATTTACCTCGCCAACCGTGCGCCCTGAGCCTGAAAGCACTACATTTCTTTTCTCTTTATACAGTTGCTCAATTTTCGCGCGCGTTTGTTTAAGAACCCAATTACTATCAAGGAGCTCACCAGCAGAAAACTTTTTTGCCTGTATTTGATACTCTGGGTCGTTTTTATTTTCTTCTGCGTTTAAAATCTGCTCTAGATAGCGCCCAATGTCGAAGTGGTAGAAGCCTGCGTGTTCTTCAAGAAGGTTTGCTTGTGTGCCCTTCCCTGATCCTGGAGGTCCGTACAGAAATATCGCTTTTGGTGTTTGGTTCATATTTTGAGTGTATCAGAAAATGAAGTGGGGCCACTCGACCGTGAAGTCGAGTAGCCCCATTGAATGGGTGCCTCGGGAGCGTCCCCCCTGGAACCTAGCTGACGTTACGCACGTCCGCCCGGACTACTCCCAAGGCTTTTTCAATTTACTTCATTCTATGTGGCTTGTCTACCGAATTGTGGCCTGAAACTGCTCTACCGTCTGATTTTCTACTTCTTTCTGAATTGGCTCTACTTCTTCTGCGGTAAGAGTTTTGTCGATGCTGCGGTAGTGAATGCGGTAGGTGTAACTTACCTTGTTTTCGCCGAACTTTGCTGCGTCTTCGTATTTATCGAGCAGAGCTACCTCTTCTACAAGGTTGCCGCCGATGTCGCGGATAAGATCAAAATAGTTGTTTGGAACGAAGCTTTTATCCACGATGAAAGAAATGTCGCGTACTACTGGAGGGTACTTACTTACTTCTTTATATACGTTTCCGAGCTTGAGTTGCTTTACGACGCGGTCGTCTTTTGACCATAGGAGGCGAATGTCTGGGAGCTTCATGCTAATAATGGCGAGCCTCTCAAGACCGAATCCGAACGCCCAACCGGTGTAGTTGCTTGAATCTACGCCAAGCTTTTCAAGCACACTGCCTTTTACAACGCCAGAACCAAGTACTTCTACCCAGTGTCCGTCGATATTGATTTCCATTTCGAGACTTGGATCGGTGTATGGGAAAGTGTCTTTGTTGAAGCGATACTCGATATCGTCTCCGAATACAGTTTTTGCGATGTTTGCGAGAACTTCTTTTAAGTCTTCTACGCCAATAGTGCCTTTGTCTTTTGGTACGAGGTAGTAGCCGTCGATTTGGTGAAAGACGTTCATGTGGCGCTTATCGAGCTCATCTTTTCGATATACTTTCCCGTAGGTTAAAACTCCCAGCGTTTCGTTGTTGGCTATTTTCTTTTTTGCTTCTTCACTGTTGAGGTAGTAGTACCACGATACTGTTGTGTGTGGGCGAAGAATGTATTCGTCTGTAACGTAGTAGGTATCTGACTTGCTTCGTGCTGGGTGGTCAGCGGGAAAGTCGAAAAGGTCGAAGCTTTGAGCTACTGGCACTATTTCTGGAACCTGAACAACTGAAAAGTCTTTAAATTGTTCAAGGTTGGTTATCTTCTGCGCAAGTTCGTAAATTGGGCTACCTTCCGTACGAGAAAGGTCGGGCATGTCTAAAAATCGAATCTGGCGCTGGCTCTCAGCGTCTGTTCGTGTTTGTAGCTCCTTCTTTAGCTCCTCTTCTTTTGTGAGATCTATTTTTATATATTCAGGCATATTGTTGAGAATACTGCTAATGGTACACTAGTAATATATGTTTGAGGATAGTATCGCTTCTTCTACTGCTGCACAAGCCCCGATTTTTATTGAATATACATTTTTGTGGGGCATCGGGCTTTTGGTTCTTTCTATTCTCGTTTCTCTTCTGTCTATGCGCATTTCAGGGCGACAGGCTCTTCTTTTTTGGCTTATCAATACTTCATTAAGTTTTAGCGCGCTCACCTTGATTGGCCAGTCATTTCCCCGATTTAACCAGTTTGTCGTTTTTGGTGTAATTTTTGCGATTATACTCGTACTTGCTGCAAGTGGAGCGGTTGCTCCAAAGAAAGAAAAGCCTGCTGAGGCTCCGCAGCCAAAAGAAGAATAAATGTGTGTCAGAGGGGAGACTTGAACTCCCGACCTCGGCGTTATGAATGCCGCGCTCTAACCAGCTGAGCTACTCTGACTTATTTTTATATCCAAGAACTTCCTTCCCTGCCCCGACTTTAAGAACTTTTCTCGCTTCATTGCCTCCTTTTTGTCGCCGTATTTTTCTTCGAGAATAAGTTTAAATGGCTTGTTTTCCCTTGTAAACTTATTTGATCCACTATTGTGTTCCTGTAATCGAACGCTTGCCTGCTTGCTTGTGTAGCCTACGTATCTTTTACCATTTTTTAGGCTTTTTAGAACATAAACTGTGAACATAGCGGTAATCTCTAACCCCAGCCAGAGGCTGGTCCGCCTTTGGCGGAAGCTGAGCTACTCTGACATGTATCTTTAAATACTGGGAAATAATACTGAAAATTCCTTGTTTCTTCAAGTTTTATTGTATCAAAAAAGGCCCGATTCGGCCTTTTTTGAAAATGAGTTTTCTTTGGTGTTAACCCATTCGTCTTCCTTTGCCGAAACCGATAGCAAGGAATATAACCGCGAGGAGAACGTGGAGGAGGTTGTCAGCCATGTTTGCCGCAAGAATTCCGTTCAAAAAGTCGCTTGCTATAAACCCAAGAACCGCTACGAGTCCGTAGATAATTCCAAAGATCTGAGCAAATTGTCGTGCTCCCCTTTCTCCTTTTGCCGCGAACATAAGAGCTACAATACCGGAGAGAAGGTGGATGATGTTGTGCACAGTATCAACTTCAAAGATGCCAAGAAGCATTCCATTTGAGGTTATTCCTGGCACGAAGCCAAGAATTCCGATGAGGATGAATACCCATCCGAGCAATTTCACTGTTTTCATAGTTTTGCTTTATTGGTTTGTAATAATTCGGCCTTTTTGTTTTAGTGTGTTTTGTGCTGTCTTATATAGCTTTATTATAACAACAAAGCAGCCTCAAAAGGCTGCTTTACTGAATAAATGTTGCGGGGGTGGGAATCGAACCCACGGTCTGGTGGTTATGAGCCACCCGAGATACCATTTCTCCACCCCGCGGTAGTGTTATTGATTGCTGTATTGTAGAATAAATATCGAATTTGTCAATTTATGAAAACAGAAAATGTGCGTATTGGAATAATTGGTTTTGCCCGTGAAGGAAAAAGTTTGGCGGAATTTTTACTTACTCGCCTAAAGGGGTATTGCGAAATTACTTTCTTAGACCAGCGCACAATTAAATCTAGCGATCGCGACTCACGCTTTCACTACAAAACTGGGAAAAGCTACCTTTCTACTCTTAACTCTTTCGATATTGTTTTCCGCTCCCCTGGCGTTCCGTTCCTTACTAAGGAAATACAAGCCGCGAAAAAGAGCGGTGTCGCCATTTCAAGCGTGACAAACATTTTTTTCCAGGAAATACATACGCTGCGCCAGAAGAAAAACTCAGACTACCCGAAAATTATTGCGGTAACTGGCACTAAGGGCAAAGGAACTACCTCGACGCTCATCTACAACATGCTTAAGAAAGCTGGAAAGAAGGCGGTGCTTGCTGGAAACATTGGAGTGCCGATGCTCGATGTGCTTTCGAAGGCAAAAAAGAGTGAGTTTATTGTTCTAGAGCTTTCAAGTTTTCAACTTCAGGATTTAAAACACAGCGCTGATGTAGCCGTGCTTGTACCAGTTTCGCCAGACCATCTCGACCACCACAAGACAATGGCTGAATACGTAAACGCAAAGGCGCAGCTTACCAAAACCCAGGTTAAGGGCTGCCGTGCATACTGCGTAGCTGGAAACAAGCTTTCGGAGAAAATTGTTTCTTTCTCTGCCGGTAAAAAGGTTTTTGTGAAGCCAGAATCATTCAAGCTCTTTGACTCCTCTGATCTTTCTGTACCGGGTATGCACAACTTTGAGAATGCCGTACTTGCTGCGACGGTCGTTTCTGACCTTGGCATTGATAAGGCTGCTATTGCTTCTGCGGCAAAGGTGTTTAAAGGGCTTTCACACCGATTGGAATTTGTGCGGAAGGTTTCTCATTCTAGCGCGCGCGTATCCGTCTTTGACGACAGCGCTGGAACAAACCCCATTACCTCTGTAGCTGCTGCCCGAGCATTTTCTATTCCTTCTATTGTAATGATTGGTGGAGTTGGAAAGGTTTCCTATGCGCCACTGCGTGAGCTCAAAAAGACTAACGCGTCTGCTGTAGTTCTTTTCGGCCGAGATGGTAAGAAGGCGCGCAAATTTATACCTCGACACATTCAGGTTGTTGAAGCGGGCGGTAAGGACTTTTCAAAGATCGTTAGAACTGCGCTCGATCTTTCTCTGAAGCTTTCAGCTGAGCTTCATTCTGAAGTTGCACTCCTTTTTTCACCAGCAAGCGCGAGCTTCGATATGTTTGAAAATGCGTATCAGCGAGGCGACCTATTTCAAGAGTTTGTAAAAAAAATGTAGGGCCCGTGCGAGTTTCGCACAGACCCTTTGCACTCATCCGAGCCAGAAGACTGCTGCATTCCTGCTTTGGTCTCCTCGCCGGTGAGAGTGGTAGGTGTATTCACCTTCCACCTTCGCACACGCGGTGCATCTTGCCTCGATGTTGGTGTAGTTCACCCGGATGCCGCTTCTGAGCATCTGCTCACGAATGAGCTTGATCAGGTTGACCGTTGCCTTTGGCCCGGCGGCTTGACTCCCTTCTTTTTCGAGCAAACTCATCGCATGGGGAGCTGTGTAGCAGCACGGTCCGATTCCGTAGCCGATGAAGGCTTCGGTGAAATGCTTGCCGAATCGCTGCGCAATGCAGTCGATTAGACTGGGACGGCCCTGACCGGTGAGATCTACAAGGCTTCCGAGCCCACAGTGCGCGACTACCAGCTGTGTTTGGCTGGCAAGCGCAAGAATGGGGCAGTCGGCATTGCTGATGACTGCGGCCTGCCCGCGACCGACACTGACAGCGTCTGCCTGCTGGCAGCTGCGCCAGACGTTGGAGTCGATGGAGGAAAACGCTTCCTCCTGGCTCGGCCATAATGTGTCGCGGACAAAGGCGCAGCGAATCGAGTAGAGGTCGCTTCGTGTGGGCGACTTAGCCCGAAGCGCTTGCGCAAACTCCTGAGGCGACGCGAAATGCGCCGGCTTGAAGTCTCCCTGGCTCCTTCCGAGCAGGGCTGATCGGATTAGCATTTTCGGGTCCTCCTATGCCCTGCTGGGCTTTTTTAAAATACGTATTATATACTTTATTGTCAAATAAATGGCTTGCGCTATACTAAGCCTTAGTGCATAATGTTTCTGTTCAATTTGTTAAGGGCCTAGTTTAATTTATTGGCGCGGGCGTAGCTCAGTTGGTTAGAGCGCTCCCCTGTCACGGGAGAGGTCGCCGGTTCAAATCCGGTCGCTCGCGCCAATAAATTAAATCAGTTTCCGCCAAAGGCGGACCAGCCTCTGGCTGGGGTTAGAGCGCTCCCCTGTCACGGGAGAGGTCGCCGGTTCAAATCCGGTCGCTCGCGCCCACGAAAGAAAATTCCGCCTTTGAGCGGTTTTTTAATTCAAATCCGGTCGCTCGCGCAGAGAAATAAAAGGCCGCTGGTAGGCGGTTTTTGTTCGCTTATCTTTATATTTTGAGCTACATTTGAGCTATGGAAGTTTCAAATTGTGTGGCGCGGCTCAGGCAGGGGCGGCAAGAGACTCAAGAAGAACTTGCTCTTTCTGTGGGCGTTACGCGGCAAACTATAATTTCTATCGAAAAGGGGCGCTATATGCCCTCTATTTCCCTTGCGCTTAAACTTGCGAAGCATTTTAAGGTTTCAGTCGAAGACATTTTTAAACTACAATAAATCATATGAAAGCCTCTCCACTTAAAAGCGAAATAACCCTTACCGCACTTCTCCTTGCGGGGCTGTTTGTGTTTATCGATCCGTTTGATCTTTGGATGAGTAGCTCCTCTTCAAAAGCTATCGGGTTTGCTATCGTTGCTTTTCTTTTTCTTCTTATTGTTTTTTCCTGGAAGCAGAAGGCGCGCGATGAACGCGAGCTTTTAAATAGCTACTTTTCCGACCGGCTTGCTTACCTTGTAGCTATAAGCTCACTGTTCTTCGTCTTTGTGTACCAGGTTTTTATGGGGCTTCCGGCGGTTATAACTGCATCGCTTTTGGCGCTGGTAGTTATCTCTAAGCTCATAGCAGTCATTTTTACCTCTACTTTTCGATAGTTTTCCCCATTTTTAATGTAAAGTATGCTTTACATTGTTTTGATGTGCTTTTATAATGCGGTTAATTAGCAATTAACCTTTAACTTATGCAAAAGAAAACGAGTGGATTTTTAGTAATTCTTATCCTTATCGCTCTTGGTTTCGTATTTTTCTTCAATATGAACGATGAGATGGAGCAGATGGACTCATCTGGCGAAATGATGGAAATGAACGATGGTGATGCGATGGACGAAATGGGCTCTGAGGGCTACCAAGAATACAGCGAAGAGGCTCTTGCAAGTGTTGAGGGCCCTGTATTATTTTTTCACGCTGTTTGGTGCCCAACCTGCAAATCGCTTGATAACGACATAATGGCAAACCTTTCCGATATACCGTCTGACGTGACCATACTCAAAGTAGACTACGACTCTTACACTGATCTGAAGAAAAAGTACGGAGTAACAACACAACACACACTTGTACAAGTTGATAATGAGGGAAATTTAATCAATAAGTGGCTTGGAAGCCCTACCCTCGAGGCGCTTCTTGCTAAGGTTCAATAAAATGACTTTATTTCTTATCTCACTTCTTGCTGGAGTGCTTACCGTGCTTGCACCCTGCATACTGCCGCTTTTGCCGGTAGTTATCGGTGGGTCGCTCACGGGCGACAAGCCAAGTGGTAAAAAGGCCTTTGTAATTATTACCTCTTTGGCAGTTTCTGTTATTGCCTTCACATTACTTCTTAAGGCGAGCACTGCCCTTATCGACATACCAGAGAGCTTTTGGAAGACACTTTCTGGAGGGATAGTTCTCATCTTTGGACTCATAACCCTTTTCCCTACTTTGTGGGAGAAAATGCCGTTTGTGCAGCGTGCGAGTGCTGGCTCAAACAAGCTTATGGGTAAGGGCTTTCAGAAAGGAGGGTTTATGGGCGAAGTTATTATGGGTGCTTCTCTTGGCCCTATCTTTACTACCTGCAGCCCTACTTACTTCCTTGTTCTTGCAAGTGTACTCCCTGAAAGCTTTGCTCTTGGAATGGTTTACCTACTTGCTTACACTATTGGTCTTTCACTTTCTTTAGCGCTTATTGCAGTGCTTGGGCAGAAGCTTGCTCACAAGCTCGGAGTTCTTTCAAATCCACATGGATGGTTTAAGCGCTTCCTTGGCCTACTTTTTCTTCTGCTTGGTATCGCTATCATCTCTGGGTTCGATAAGAAAATTGAAGCAAAGATTTTGGAGGCTGGGTTTTTCGACATAACTAAAATCGAGCAATCGCTTCTTAATTCAGACTCTGAATCAAAACCGCGTGCTGACCTTCCTATGGCTCCTGAGCTAACTGGAATTGCAGATACCTTTAACTCTGATTCAGAGGTGCTCCTTGAGAACTATCGAGGGAACACCGTAGTGCTTCTCGACTTCTGGACTTACAGCTGCATAAACTGCCAGCGCACTATTCCCTACCTCAACGATTGGTACGACAAGTACCACGACCAGGGGCTTGAGATAATTGGGGTACACACTCCAGAGTTTGCCTTTGAAAAACTTCCGGAAAACGTAGCTTCTGCTATCGAAAAGTTTGAGATTGAGTATCCGGTAGTGCTTGATAACGACTACGCTACCTGGAGAGCTTTCGGAAACCGCTATTGGCCGCGCAAGTACCTTATCAATGAATTTGGTCAGATTGTTTACGACCACATTGGCGAAGGTGCATACGACGAGACTGAAAAGGAAATTCAGAAAGCTCTCAAGGCCCTTAACGGTTCAGTATCTAGTAAAAAGACTGATGTAGAGGCAGTTTCTGTAGACTTTTCTAAGGTTAAAAGCCCTGAAACGTACTTTGGCGCAGGCCGAAATGAATATCTTGCAAATGGTACTCCACACACTGCTGGGCCTTCTAACTTCGTGATCCCGGATGACACAGAAACGAATGCGCTCTACCTTGGCGGTGGTTGGGAAATTTTTGAGGAGTATGCGCACGCTGCCTCTGAGCCTTCTGTCTACTACAAGTTTGAAGCTAAAAATGTGTACGTAGTGGCTCGCAGTAAAGCTGGCGGCAGCATTCGTGTTTTCCTCGATGGTGAGCTTATAAAGACTGTAAACGTTCAGGAGGAAGAGCTCTATCAGCTTATCGAGCTTGAGGAGTATGGTGAGCACGAACTCATCCTCGATGTGGATAGCAACATAGACCTTTTCGCCTTCACCTTTGGGTAGTAACAAAAAAAACCGCCAAATGGCGGTTTTTTATATTACTAATTTTACCATTCAACTCGTTTTACTATTCAGCTCGTAGAGTTTGAGCTATCTCTGAAAGAATTTCAGCGTCATAATGAGCCGTAAAAATTATAGCGTTTGTATATGAGCCATCCCCGGATAGCTCTGGCTTGTCGTAGAGAGCGTAGTAGCCTTTGCTTATGGCCGGGATGTCGTCGAACCCTGGATACTCATATTGATAGGCGTAGACCTCAACCCCATCTCCTTGCTTCACTAGAGTTTCTTCATATTTGGAGCGGGTTTTTAGTTCGTTTACCTTGATCAGATTTGAATAATTCTCCCATGTGATAGGTGTAATACTTCCGCCTATTGGTCTGTTATATACTGGGCCTGAGTTCATAAACCCCTCCGATCTGAATCCAGATTCGCCCGGATAAACATAGTAAATGTGCCACCCGACTGGATAATCAAAAAGAAGATTTTGATCCTTCATTGTACTCCATGCCGTGGATTCTTTTTGTTCTGGAGCTTGCTCGGTTAGAGGAATTGTTTCTATTTCCTCCACTGCTGGCTCAGGACTGGTTAGTAGTTTTCCACCGATAAATCCTAGCCCTAAACATATTACGGATAGCGCTATGATTAGTGCTATCGGTGCTGATTTTTTCGGCTCCACAGGCATTTGCATAGGAGCTTGATTGTTTTGTTCCATATTTTTACATCGTAACACCTATTTTTCTATCTTTCTACACTTTAACGGCTCACGCGGCCAAAGGCTCATGAATACTGCATCTCTGGCCACTTCTTTAACGGCTCACACGTACGTGTGAGCCGTTAAACTAGCTAGGCATCCCTAGTCTTGGCTGTCTTTCGCCCTTGCGGGCTCAAGACGAAGACTGTGAAGCCGTTAAACGCTCTTTCGGTTTATACTTAAGATATGAACTTTTTACAGGCTGTGCGGAAAAATTTGGGCGTATTAGTTTTTTCTGCAATTTATACTGTGGCGTTTGCCACCTACTACATTTATCAGGGTGACTTCGAGTTTCTTTGGTATGTTGCTGTGCTGGTTGGGCTCTTTTTACTAATACTATTTACCTTAAACCGCTCAAAGTTTGACCGAGTGGCGCTTTGGGGGCTTTCGCTCTGGGGCTTACTCCACATGGCGGGTGGCGGAATTGTCATTGGTGGGAATGTTTTGTATGCGTTTACCCTTATTCCTTTCGTTACCGATGGAGAGATGACTATTTTAAAGTACGACCAGTTTGTGCACATGTTTGGGTTTGGTGTAGCGACTGTGGTTGGCTGGCAACTGCTCTCCCCTCACCTTCTTAAAACTTTTAGTAGAAAGGCTATTTATTTCTTACTGATATTGATTGGTGCTGGGTTTGGGGTTTTAAACGAAATAGTGGAGTTTATCGCTGTACTTTCTTTCCCTGAAACTGGCGTTGGTGGATATGTAAACACAAGCTTAGACCTCGTATCAAACACTGTTGGTGCTATCGCTGCAGTCTTCTTTATTCACTACTACTACGTTAAAAAACTTCGTTAATGAAGAAGCGCGTTGTTATAGCTGGGGGTTCTGGTTTTTTAGGAACAAATATTTCCTCTGAACTTTTGGCGCGTGGATACGAAGTTGTCAGTCTTGATCTTTTTCCTCCTCGACTAAAAGAGGTTGCTTTTGTGGAATCAAATACTGCGGTAAAAATTTCTCACCACGAAAAGCTTAAGCACCCTTTTGCAGTTATAAACCTCACTGGGCGACCAATCTTTGCTCGCTGGAACGAGACGGTGAAGGATCAGATATACTCAAGCCGTATTTCTACTACAAAAAACCTTGTTTCACTTTTTAAGCTTGAAGAGTTTCGGCCTAAAGTATTTTTAAGTGCGAGTGCTGTCGGTTTTTTCGGTGATGGCGGCGAAAGACTTTTCAAAGAAAGTAGTGAGGTGGGCCAGACATTTTTAGCAAAGGTGTGTCGTGACTGGGAGGCTGAGGCGCTCAAGGCTCAAGAGTTTGGCATTCGCACCTGTATAATGCGGAATGCAACCATTTTAGGTAAGGCGGGAATGCTTTCTAAGCTCGCGCCGTTTTATAAGGCTGGTTTGGGAGGGCCGCTTGGCAGCGGTGAGCAATGGTTTCCGTGGGTACACATACACGACTGTGCGCTCGCTTACGTTTGGGCTCTTACCCATACTGACTTTTCCGGGAAGGTAAACGTGTGTGCACCAGAGCTTGTACGCAATCGTGACTTTTCTCAGGCTTTTGCTCAAGCACTGCACCGCCCACACTTTTTACGTATTCCTCAGTTTTCTCTTAGACTTTTATACGGTGAGCTTGCTGACGAAATACTGCTCAGCGCAAAAGTAGGCTCTCGACTTACCAACGAGCTTAAATTTCACTTCCAATTCCCTACTCTCAAGGGAGCTTTGGAAAATATTATTGATTCTGATAAATAGTTGCCAGGCTGAAGAGATCTTCTTCGTGCCAGTGTGGAGCGATAAGCTGGAAGTTTCCTGGAAGCGCTGCGTTTGTTTTTACGGGAACTGAAATAGCTGGAAGGCCTGCAAGGCTTGCTGGAATAGTAAGCACGTCGGCTAGATACATCGCGAGTGGGTCTTTAGCTCTTTCCCCAAGCTTGAATGCTTTTGTTGGTGCAACTGGAGTAAGAATAACGTCTACGCCTTTAAACGCTGCGGTAAAGTCGTCTGCTATATAGTCTTTCGCTTGAAGTGCCTTTTTGTAGTAGGCGTCGTAGTAGCCTGAACTAAGCACAAAGGTACCGAGCATAATACGACGCTTGGTTTCTTCTCCAAATCCGAGCGTTTTGCTTTGCTTATATATTTTTTCGAGCGTATCGGTTGAAACTTGCGCGTCGCGTGAGTAGCGAACTGCATCGTAGCGAGCAAGGTTTGAGCTCACTTCGGCTGGATTGATTATGTAGTAGGCTGAAAGCGCGTACTTAGTGTGTGGGAGCGAAATTTCTTTGATTTCAAAGCTTTTATTTTTATAGAAGTCGATAACTGACTGAACTTCTTTTGCTACTTCTGGGTCTAGACCCTCGGTGAAATACTCTTTTGGAATACCAATAACAGGGTTTTTCTTTGCTCCTTTAAAATCAGCTGTGCGGCTTGTGTTATCGTAAGCGTCTTTGCCTTTAATTGCATTGAAAACTATTTTTGCGTCTTCAACTGTTTTAGTAATTGGCCCTATTTGGTCGAGGCTGCTTGCCATAGCCATAAGCCCATAACGGCTTACTGCGCCGTAGGTTGGCTTTAGCCCAACCACGCCACAAAAGTGTGCTGGCTGGCGTATAGAGCCCCCTGTGTCGCTTCCAAGGGCCACTACGGCCATATCTGCGGCTACCGCTGCTGCGCTTCCTCCTGATGAGCCTCCTGATACACGTGTTACATCGTGTGGATTGAGCGTTGGTCCATAGGCGCTGTTTTCGGTTGAAGCTCCCATAGCAAACTCATCCATGTTTGCTTGGCCGATAAAAATCGAACCAGCCTTTTTAAGCTTTCGGGTTACTGTAGCATCGTAGACTGCCTTATAGTCTTTGAGAATTTTTGATGCAGAGCTTGCAATGTGCCCTTCTATAAGAAGGTTGTCTTTCATAGCAATTGGCGCCGCCATAAGCGGACTCACCTCTTTGCCTGCCGCTATGCTTTCGTCGAGGGCTTGTGCATTTGCTCTTGCATCGTCAGCAAAAATCTCAAGATACACATTAAGCTCTGCGTTTTTTTGATTTGCCCTCTCTAGGTACTGCTCGGTAAGCTCTTTTGCACTAAACTGCTTTTCTTTGAGCCCTTTTTCAATAGATTTTAGGGTATAGCTCATACTTACTCTTCCTTTTTAAATACGTGTGGAACTACAAGGCTTGTACCTTGTTTTTCTGGAAACTGCTCCTTTACTGCTTCCTGCCCTACAAACTCAGGGTGAATAATATCGCTGTCTTTTCGAAGCTCCTGTCTTTCAGCTGAGAGTTGGCTTTGGCTTCTATCTTCAAGCTCTTTAAGCTCTTCGAAGTGGCTAAGGATTTTGTTGAAGTCTTCTGTGAGTGCAGCTTCCTTTTCTGGCTCTATTTCAAGCTTTGATAGGTTTGCAAGGTTTTCGAGCTGCTCTTTGGTTATTTCCATATGAGCTAAGGATATAGATAAAAGGGGTAAGAGACAAGATTTGAGTTTTTGAATAAATGCGCTAGTGTAACTTTGTTGCGAACTTGCCTGCCTGTCGTAACACTCGCTTGTCGCACTCACGTGCGTTGTTCTTTGAAAAGCCCGCTACACCTGCAGGCACTCGCGCCGGGCTGCCCTTTGTGGTGGCTCGGCGCTCTTTTATTTTAAGAGAGTTTTGAACTCAGCTTCGGAGAGGACTTTTACTCCAAGACTTTCTGCTTTTGAAAGCTTTGAACCGGCTTTTTCTCCTGCTACGAGGAAATCGGTACTTTTTGATATTGCTGAGCTGAGCTGGCCTCCATTTTTACGAATAAGCTCTTTAGCCTGGTCGCGGGTAAACTCGGTAAGTGTACCGGTAAGAACAAACGTCTTACCTTCAAGTTTGGTGCTTTTACCAGCTGCTGCTTTCTTAATTTGCACTCCTGCTTTTTCTAGGCGTAGTAGTAGCTCTTGGTTTGCTTTTGAGTTGAAGTATTCATAAATACTTTTCGCTACTTTTGGACCGATATCTTGAATTTCTTGGAGCTGCTCTTCTGTAAGCTGATTCATTTTTTCTACAAGACTTCGAGATCGATGATGCGCCAAGCTTATCGGCAAGCAAATCGCTGTTTCTTCACCAACGTGAAGAATCCCGAGCGAGTAGATGAATCTTTCGAGCGTTATGTGTTTTGAATTTTCTATTTCGCTGATGAGCTTTTGAGCAGACTTTTCTCCAAAGCGCTCAAGCGCCTCTATTTCCTTTGCTTTTAGGTTAAAGATATCTGAAGCATCGACTATCATTCCTTCCTCTAGAAAGCGGTTTATAATCTTTGGCCCAAGTCCTTCTAGGTTGAA
This sequence comes from Minisyncoccota bacterium, assembly GCA_041389085.1. Taxonomy (GTDB): domain Bacteria; phylum Patescibacteriota; class Minisyncoccia; order UBA6257; family 1-14-0-10-44-23; genus JAUYME01. The sequence continues at coordinate 29,635 of JAWKSL010000003.1, forward strand.
GGCCTTTCTTGAAACAAAGTGTTCAAGCTGCTGGGCCTTTATCTTTCCGAGTGTTTTGTCTTTAACTCTAATAAGAGTGTCTTCTTGCACAAGCTCGTGGCCTTCAAAGGTTGTTGGTCTATGAATTTTCTTTTCTTCGCCGGTGCGCAGATCTTTAAGCACTTCGGTTATTTTTGGAATAACGTCGCCGGCTCTTTGCACAATAACGGTATCTCCGATGCGCAGATCGAGACGGTCGATTTCGTCGTAGTTGTGTAGCGTTGCCCTTTTTACGAGGACTCCACCAACTTCTACTGGCTCTAACTCTGCTACTGGCGTAAGTACGCCGGTGCGACCGAGTTGAACAATGACGTTGTTTACTTTTGTGGTTTTTTCTTGCGCTTTAAACTTGTAAGCCACTGCACCACGCGGGGCTTTTCCTACAACACCAGCTGCGTTGTAGACCGATAGGTCGTTTATTGTTACTACAAGGCCGTCGATTTGATACGGAAGTGAATCTCTTTTCTTTTCAATGCTTGCATAAAACTTTTCTACGTCAGTAAGCGTCTTTTCTACCTTGCCGAGCGGATTTACTTTAAAGCCAGCTTCTTTCAGCATTTGGTATTCTTCTTTTTTCGATGGTACTGAATCGTCGTTTATAGCATACGCAAAAAAATCGAGCTTTCGGCTGGCGGCTATTTTAGGGTCGAGCTGGCGCAGTGATCCTGCCGCAATATTGCGAGGGTTTGCATATTCTTTTTCACCGATTTTCTTTTGCTCTTTGTTGATTCGCTCAAATTCTTTGAGATGTAGGAAAGCTTCTCCGCGCACAACAAAGCGTTCTGGAACACTCTTCCCGTGTAGTTTGAGTGGAATAGCTTCAATCGTCTTTAGGTTTTGCGTTATATCTTCACCAATTTGGCCATCTCCACGAGTTGAGCCTTGTATAAATAGACCGTTCTCGTACACGAGCTCTACTGCAAGCCCGTCCATTTTTAAGTCGCAGTAAAAACCTTCTACTTTTTTGTTAAGATACTTCTCAACTCTCTCAAGCCATTCCTCAATATCGACGTCGTTAAATACGTCGTTTAAAGAATTCATTTTGTAGGGGCGCCCCTGATTGTCAGTGTGCTGAACTTTTTTAAACTTATCGAGAGGTGCTCCGCCGACTCTTTGAGTTGGCGAATCGCTGGTTACTAACTTCGGAAATTTTTGCTCTAAGTCAAAAAGCTCCTTTTTAAGGGAGTCGAGCGCCTCGTCTGATATTTCCTGCTTGTCGAGGACGTGGTAGTCGTAGCGGTGCTTGCTGATAACCTCTTTAAGCTTGTCTACTCTTTGCTTGGCTTCTGATATGTCCATTTAGGCCTATTTTAGCCTAAATTAGGCCTTTTGGGAGGGTTTTAGAGTCCTTGTTCGCTGCAGGTCTGCTGGTCTAAATAGCCCAAATTTAGGTAAATGCGCGGGCGCTACGGCCTGATACTCCTGTAGCCCTTACTACCACTTCTGGTTCTCCGTCTTCATTGTTTACTCGCTCTACTTCCGTAGTGATTTCTGCATCATTTTCGAGCGTTCCTGGGGCTGCTTCGTTGCAGGCAGATGAATTTTCTTGCCCGACATAGAAGCGGTAGAGTTCGTACTCAATGCCCGCGTCTGCTGCAAAAATAGCTTCGGCACTTTGGTTTGCGTTGCTCGACTGGCGAATTTGATAAACCATCAAAAGCCCGGCAAGCGTTGTTGCAGCAAGGAGCGTTCCTGACAGAACGAGCGTTGTAAGAAGCATAACTTGTCCGTTTTCTTTGGCTTTCATACTAATTGTTTAGTGGGCGTACGCTCACCGTTGTTTGTATTTGGCTTTTTACTTCGCTTATGTCTTGAGTGTTTTCTGGAAGACCAACCTGCAAGAGAATTGTGACTCGTGGAACTTGGTTTGTAGCGCCTATAACAAACTCAAGGTTATCTACATAGACTCCTTCAGCTGTAAGGGGCAATGTTTGGCCGTAAATTGTTTCTTGTATTCTGTTTTCTGAAAGAAAATAACGTACGTCTTCGCCTCGAGCATTGGTAAAGGTAAGGTCTTGATATGTACCGCTTGATGGGAAGTCTGTACCGGTACGAATTTCCCTCGCAAGACGCTCAAGTGTAATGCTGGTGTTTTCGTTTACCTCAATAAGCTTCACTACTGCTCGCTGCGCTCTGAGTGAACGGATGAAAATAGTTGAGGCAATTGAGATAACTACCGCAAATATAGCCATTGCGACGAGCAGCTCTGCTACCGTAAACCCTTTTTGATTCTGTATCTTTTTCATACTATTGGCAGTTTATTCCCGTTGGGCGCCAGTTATAAAAATGGTCTTCGAGCACTGTTTCGAAATTTGCATTTCCGCGCGTCTCCCACTGAACTAGGCTTACAACTTTTAGGTGGTTTGCTGTTATTGGATCGAGTGTAACTGATCTATAGAACTTTGTTGGCTGACCGCCCGAATAGTGAGAGTACATAGTGCCGTCAAAATTGAGCTGAGCTGGGCCGTTGGTTTGCGTAAGGGTTTGAGAGCCGAAAAGCTGCGTGTCGTAGTTTACTTGGTACTCACCTGCGGTATTTACTCCTTGATTCCACGGTTCGCAGTGAGTGAGCACGTTTGTATCGACAATGTTTTTGATTACTTCTATGCCTTCGGCAGCCAGGTAGGTGCCAACATACTGGTCGTTTACTACTCTATTCAGTGAAAGGGAGCGTGATACGAGCGTGAAAATGCCTAAAATCGATATAACAATAACGGTTATAGCGACGAGAGACTCTATTAGTAATTGTCCTTTATTGTTCATGGCTTAGGCTACTTATTTGTCCGAGTTGGTTTACCGACACTGAAAGTGTGTCGCCGGTACTGATCAGCTCGAGGGTAATTTCTCTTTCGCTATTTCCTGCCGCTGCAATGTTTCCATCAAAATAGAGGTCTGGCTTTGGCGGTAGGAAAAGAATTGTTGTGTCAGTGCTTTCTTGGCGGATCTCTACTTGTGGGTCGAGGGTAAAGGTATCAAGCTCTTCACTTGCTTCAACTGGCCCAAAAAGCTTGTTGTTTCCATTGCACTCGTCGTTTGTTGTTGGTAAGTCTTTAAAAACAGTGAATGTGCGCTGATCTACGATATAAATACCGTAGCCGCAGACTTTCTCTCCCTCTTCTTTAAACAAAGTTGCTGTAAGAGAGCGAGCGCGTGCAATTTCTTGCATGACGCGAGCGCGTTCTTTAAAGAGAATGATTTGCTCTCCTCCTCTGCGCGAATATCCAAGAGAAATAGAAAGAAGTGAAACCATAATCCCTATGGCCACCATAACTTCTATAAGAGTAAAACCTCTCGACAAGCTCGAGGCACGTGCTCGTCGATGATTTAGTTTGTGGCTTTTTGGCTTTTGATTATGCATTTAGATTAATGAGAAGTACCAGCGAATAAACTCGCCTCCATAAGTAATTGTAGCAAAGAGTGCGAGGGCTAAAAATGGGCCAAACGGTACTGCTTGTTTTAGTTTTTTCTTTTTCTGGATTAGTAGTGGGAGCGAAATGAGCGAGCCAATAATAAATGACGATGAAATAAGCAGAATAATGTCTGGCCAGCCAACGGCGAGTGCGAGAGCGGGTGCGAGCTTTAAGTCTCCCATGCCCATTCCCCTTCCTTTTGTAACGGCAATGATAAGCGCAAAAAATCCGGCTGCAAAAAGCACTGCAACGAGAAGCGAAACGATTGGTGTGCTGCTAAAGCCGAAGATGCTGGCGTAGCTTTTGAAAAATGAACCGTTGAACTCTGGCTTGAGAAGTGCGAGACGGACAATCGCTATAGCAAGCGCGTTTATAAAGAGAAATACATTGAGCCTGTCAGGGATAATGCTGTACTTAAGGTCTATAAGACTCATTAAGAGCAGTGCGTAGATGAAGGTAAGCCAGAGTCCCGCAAGAATAAGCTGCTCCGCACTTGGCGCTGTAAGGCTCAGCCATGCGTTTTTTGTGAGGGCGCAGATTGTTGCTGCGCCAACAATGCCGGCTACAACTTCAACTACTGGATAGCGAAGAGACAACGCCTTTTTACATGATCGGCATTTGCCGCGCTGCAACAAAAAGCTTATAAGCGGAATGAGCTCATACCAGCTGAGTGTTTTTTTGCAGTATGGGCAGTGCGATCTCCCTGTAACTCTGTCGGACTTAAATATCTTCTCTCCTGGTTTGTAGCGAAGAGCTAAAACGTTAATAAAGCTTCCGACAAATAGTCCGAAAAAGAAAATCAGTGCGTAGAGTTGCATCCGCTTACGGAGCTACACAGAAGGCCTGTTCAAGTTTGCACCACAGCCGACTCCACCGATGTTGTCTACGATCGAATCTGCTTGGATTGAGGCGTTTTCGTTTTCAAGCTCAGCTTTAAGAATGTAGTCTTGTGGGCAACTACCGCTTGCTCCATATTCGTATGAAAAGCTCTCCTGGGTCGCGCGCTATTTGGCGCCTGAATATCTTCTCTTACTAGGTCTGTTTCAAGCGCATCCCAGCTTCCAACGTTTGATAGCAGCCTGTTTTTGTGTAGTAAAGCTCGAGTGCTTGTTGAGTTTGGCGAAGGTCGGTAACGCGGCAGTATCTCGTGCTCGTGAACGTGAGCTGTTAAGACCCACCAAAATAACTGATGAAAGAATACCGATAATTCCTACTACGATAAGAACTTCGATGAGGGTAAATCCCTTTTTAGATTGTAGTTGTTTCATATGATTAGTTTAATTGTACCTTAAAATACTTGGACAAGATTGTAGATTGGGATAAGTATAGCCGCAAAAAGAAGTCCTACGAGCACACCGAGCACCACCATCAGTGTTGGCTGAATAAGCTCAACAAGGTTTGATACTAAGCCATCTATTTCTCGGTTGTAGAACTTTGCTATACGATCGAACATTGCTTCTATCTTTCCTGTCTTCTCTCCGATTGCAACCATTTGCCCCACTATTGGAGGGAAATACCTGTTTTCGCGGCTTAGCGCTACGGAAAGAAGCTCTCCGGCGCGTACTGACTCTGCTACACGCAACAAACTGTCTGCATAGACCGTACTTCCAATTGCGTGGGCGCTTATTTCAATAGCTTGGGTAATAGGAATACCTCCTTTTACGAGTACTGCAAGCGATTCTGAGAAGCGCGTAACATACAGTTTTTGGAAAAGCTTTCCGATAACTGGGATTTTAAGGCTTACGGTGTTCCACATTATTTTTCCTTCGTCTGATCGGAAGTATTCGTAAAGGAAGAACAAAGCTACCGCGATAGCGATCAGAATTGCTACCCACCAGTGAGCTACAAAGTTGCCTGTGTTAAGCAGAACTCTGGTAATCGTTGGCACTTGACACTACTTTCTTCAAAGATTGGAGAAAGCTGCGGAAATACGAAGGCGATAAGAATACCAGCAACTGCGATAAAGAGTGCGATAACAAAGGCTGGATAAATCAGCGCGTTTCGCACGCGCCCAAGCAGGGTAAGCTCCTTTTCTAGGTAGTCAGCAAGGAAGCCCATAGCCTCCTCTACTCGTCCGGTAACCTCGGCGCTTCGTACAAGGTTTATATAAAACTCGGAAAAAATAGCGTCGTGGCGCTCAAGCGACTGCGAAAGTGAAAGTCCTGCGTCGATATCCTGCGCTATCTGATAGATAGTTTCTTTGAGTCTTTCGTTTTTCGTTTGGGCGTGAAGATTTTTCAGCGCATCGTTGATGGAGATCTTTGCCTCAAGCATAGTCGCAAACTGGCGAGTGAAGACCATAACGTCTGCACGCTTTACCCGGTTGAATAACGCTAAAACTCCGCTGAAAAAGCGGATGTTGCGAATTTCTTCAATGCTAAGAATAAAGAGGTCGTGGCTGGTAAGAATTTTCAGCGCAGACTGCCTGTTTGGCGCGTCTACGTAGCCTACCTGCATTTCTCCTGATTTTGTTCGTGCGCTGTAGTGAAACTTTGCCATAGCTGTTTAGAGTCGCTCTAGAAGTATTCGAAGCTCAGCTGGGTTGATTGAGTGAACCTCTGCTGTTTCGATAGAAATTTCTTTGTTCTTTACCAGTTGTGCAAGGCTGCGGTTGAGTGTGATCATGCCCTCTTGAAGGTTTGTTTCTATTACTAAGTCTATCTGGTAAGCCTTTTTCTCGCGGATAAGGTTTCGAATTGCTGAGTTTACGATCATGATTTCTGTAGCTGGCACGAGTCCTCCGTCGATGCGAGGAACAAGGCGCTGAGAAACAATGGCAACTAAGGTTGCTGCGAGTTGGCTTGTTACCTGCCCTTGCTGCCCCTCTGGGAAAGAGTCGATAATACGGTCGATGGTTTGGCTCGCTGAGTTTGTGTGGAGCGTTGAAAATACAAGGTGCCCTGTTTCTGCTGCTGTCATGGCAGTAGAAATAGAGTTTGGGTCGCGCATCTCCCCAACCATGATAACGTCTGGGTCTTGGCGAAGAATTGATTTAAGCGCCTGGTCGAAGCTGTTTGTGTCTGATCCAACTTCGCGCTGAGAAATGATGCATCGGTCTTGAGTGAAAAGGTACTCGATTGGGTCTTCAACAGTAATTATGTGCTCGCGGCGATTGTGGTTTATCTCATCTAAAATTGCTGCGAGACTGGTGCTTTTTCCGTGCCCTGCTGGTCCTACGAAAAGTACAAATCCTTGTGAAAGCTTTGAGAAGTCGTGAAGAATAGGTGGAAGGTTTAAGTCTTCTATCGTTTTGATTTCTGAAGCAATAAGCCGTAGTGCCGCAGCCATATGCCCCTTTTGCATAAACACGTTTGTTCGGAAGCGGGCTGCATCTTTGTGTGAAAATGAGAAGTCTATCTCGCGCTTTTCTGCAAAGGCTTTTTGCTGTTCTTCGCTCAAAAGTGCCGTTACGAGCCCTTTTGCGCTCTCAGGAGACACAATTTCTTCTTGCTCGAGAGGAACGAGCTTTCCATCAATACGTAGTGCTGGCTTTTTCCCTACACCGATATGTAAATCAGACGCGCCTTGTCTGGCGGTTGTTGTAAGAAGGTCGTCAATTTTTGCCTTGTAGTTTAGTTCTGGCATGTTTGTTTTAATTTTATCACGATTAGTAGCTTTCTGTTTCTCTTAATATTTCTTCAATACTTACTAAACCTTTTAATGCCTTTAGAACTCCGTCTTGCCTGAGTGTTACCATGCCTGACTTGCGTGCTACTTCTACAATTTTTGCTTCGTCAACGCCTTTACTAATTGCTTGGCCAATTTCTTTCGTCATTGGGAGCACTTCGAAGAGTGCCACGCGCCCTGCGATTCCATTGCTGCAGTTTTTGCATCCTCCTGGTTTGTAAACCTTGTATGGCTTCGGTAACTTTGCTTGCAGTGTTGCGAGTGCTGACTCAATTTCTTTTGTTATTTCTGGTGTTGCTTCTTCTTCTTTCTTACACTCCTGACAGAGCTTCGATACAAGGCGCTGAGCCACCATAAGGTTGAGTGAGCTTGGCAATAAGAAACTTTCAATTCCCATATCGATAAGGCGCGGAATAACTCCGACTGCATTGTTGGTGTGTAGGGTGGAAAGCACGATGTGACCGGTGAGTGCAGCGTGTACGGCAAGCTCTGCCGTTTCTGTGTCTCGAATTTCTCCAACCATGATTATGTCTGGGTCTTGGCGAAGGATTTGTCTTAGCCCGCTGGCAAAGGTGTATTTTATCTCTGGCGTACTTGGCTTTGGTTTATACCGTCGATCGTGTACTCAACTGGGTCTTCAAGGCTTACAATGTTTTCTCCCACCTGGTTGAGCTGCTGCATGATTGCGTAAATTGTCGTGCTTTTTCCGCTTCCAGTTGGACCGGTAACGAGCACCATTCCATATGGTCGCTTAACGGCGCTGAGCAGCACTTCTTTGTTCTTTCCAACGAGCCCGAGGTCGTCGAGGCTCTTGAGTCCTGTTTCTGGGTCGAGTACACGAAGTGCTACCTTCTCCCCTGTTGGGGTTGGAAATGTAGCCACACGGAAGTCTATATCGCGGCCAAAAATTTGCGTTCTAAAGCGTCCGTCTTGAGGAATGCGGGTTTCGTCTATCTTTAAGTCAGACATGATTTTGACGCGGGAAACTATCGGTTGGTGAAGTTCCACTGGCATCGATGCTTGCTCTTTGAGCTCTCCATCGGTACGGAAACGAATCCTTAGACGCTTTCTTTGCGGCTCGATGTGGATGTCTGAAGCTTTTTGGTTTATCGCTTCTTTTAGGAGCGAGGCTACTATTTTTATTATTGGAGCGTCTTCGGTGCGCGCGTTTGCGCCATCTTCCAGCCCAACGGTTTTCATGCCCGACTTTCTGTTGGTATCTTTCAAGTCGAGTGAACGAAGTGCTTCTTGATACACACTTTCAAACGGTGAGTAGCGGTGGAGGACTTTTTTTAAATCTGATGGAGTTATAACGTATGCACCAAGGCTTAGCTGCTTTTGCTTGGCTATAAAACGCAAAACTTCCTGAGCTTTTTCGCTTTCAGGATTAACCATTCCTACGGTAAGCATTTGGTCGTTTAGCGCGAGCGGAATGACTTTGTAAGTACGCGCAGTGTCTTCAGGGATTATTTTGAGCAGTTCGTCGCTTATTTCTGCCGAACTTACCGCTTTTGTTGGCACACCGAGCACTTTGCTTTTTGCTTTTGCAACAGCAACTTCACTTGCGAGGTTTCTCCCCTCCAGCACGTCTTCAATTGGCTTACCAAATTCGCTCGCTTCTTTTAGGGCGAGCTCTCCATCGGCTTTCGATAGTGCCTTTTGGGCTATGAGTTCTTGTATAAATTGCTGATTATCCATAACGATTAGCGCGTGCTCATTGATCTTGCGGCAAACCTGCAGGCTTCTATCGTGTGAATGGATTTGACCTGCCGAATGATCCGGTTACTTGAAGGGTTCCAAAAAGTCTTAGCCGTTGAAATGCTTCTGAGCTAAGTACTTGCTGTGGGTCAACTTCGAAATTTGCGAGCCTTCTGTTTCTTTCAAGGCTTGGGCTTGCAATGTAGTCAAATGCGGGCTTTGGTGCAAAGAAAAGCGCGTAGGCTGCTCCGAGAAGAAATAGAATAAAGACAACCATTGTAACGAGTCGTGATAGTCCTCGCGTACTGCGTTTTGGTGCTGATACTTTTATAGCCATATTACTTTGTTTGGTAGTACGCCTTTAATTGTAACCGTACGGTAAATAGGTTTGATCCTGGATCTGCAGCTGACTCAATAGAAACTTCGTTGATGTCCATAATGCGCACATCGCGCTCGAGCGCTTCGATAAAGGCTCTAATTGACTCGTAGCTACCGATAAGAGTGGTTTCTACCTGCATTGTGCCGAGGTTTCGTAGTGCGCCTGAGTTACTGTCTCTGTTTGGTGCGAGCGCAAGTGCGGTGTTTGAGCTAAAGTCGTCTACTCTCAGCCCTGAACGTGATGCTATAGAGTAAACTTCGTTGAAAAGTGCTGAAACGGCTTCATCGTTTGGTACTACGTTGCTGAGAGTGCTTTCAAGCCCTGGAATGCTTTCAAAACGCGCGAGAAGTTCGCGGATTTTCTCTACAATCTGTCTTTGCTCGCTGAGTGCATCTTGTTTTGTTGAAAGCTCTCCACGCAGGAGGTTTGCATCTGCATACGCTGGAACTACAAAGCTTGCGTAAATGAATATCGCCATCACAAAAAATGCGAGTGAGAGGATGATACTGATTGCTCGTTTGCTTGATTGGGTCATATTTTTATTCCTCTATTTGCTCTACTGCCTCTGGCTCTACTTCTTCGGTCTGACCTTGCTCAATTGTTGCTGTTGTTGGGGTGTTTTCAGCACGGAAAATATCTTTGTCTGGGTAAATAACAATTCTGAAGTAAACACCGCCGCCGTCTGCAGCGCGTGACTCGCTCACCAGAGCTCTCTCTACCTGATCAAGGGCATCGATGCGTTGAAGTTGCTCTCCAAGGTCCTTAAAACTTGATGAAATACCTTCAAGTGAAACTCTGTTTTCTTGCGCCTCGTACTCAAGGGCGGTTAAAAACGTGTTGCTTTGAATGTTTTGCTCTATAAGGCTGAAAAGTGGTGAGAAAAACGTATGGTCGCTCAGTATGTCTTCTATGTGTAGCACTTGAGAGTAGAAGTTTATAAAGCTTTCCTGGTCTGCTACTGGTACTTCTTGCTCTATTTGCTCAAGGCTTGCATCTACTTTCTTAATTTGTGATTTCAAAAACGGTGAGTAGCCAAATTCAAGGCCAAGATATGCCACTGCGGCTACTATAAGAAGGAAGGTGCTAAAAGAGAAAAGCCTCCAGGACCACCCTGGAGTTGATGATGAGTCTCTTCCTATCATTTGATATGGGTCTTGCCTTTGCTGACCCATTGGAGAGTTTTGGATGTGTGGTTCCATGTATGTTATGCGTTTTTAAGCGCAAGACCGATTGCTACTGATAGCGTTGGTCCAAGGTTTTGTGATATCGCCTGTACTTCAGGCGGAAACGTTATGTTTGCAAGCGGGTTTGCACGAGAAACCTCTATCCCGAAACTCTGTGAAACGTACTCTGGAAGCCCCTCGATAAGAGCAGTGCTTCCGGAGAGGATTATTCCATCTACTTGTTCGTTGTAACTTTTTTCAAAATTTTCCTTAACTCGTCTTGCTTCGCTCAGTATAGCATCGATGATTGGCAGCATTATTGTGGATAATTCGAGTTGTCCACCTTGTCCTTGCAGTGGCGTCGATCGTTTTAAATCTTCCGCTCTGCTTGGACTAATGTTGAGTGCCTGACTGAGCGCTTGTGTTATCGAGCCACCAGAAAAGTCAGCTTGAGCTGCATATTTAAGCTCACCTTCTTTTGCTACTGAAAGCGCGGTTGACCTACCACCGATATCGATGATGAGTTTTGGTGTTTTACTTGCAAGGCTGAGCACTCGCGCACTACTTACCTGCTCGAGTTCTAACGCATCGAGTCGCAATCCGGCGCGCTGAAATATTTCAGCATACTTTTGGATTGTTTCGTTTGGAATTGAAATAAGAAGCACCTGCTGAGTTTTTGATCCGTCTGCAGCTACTTTTTCTCCCACTTTGAGCCAGTCGATGGTAACGGTTGAAATTGGGAGTGGAATATAGTTCTTTGCTTGAAACTGTACTGCCTGCGCAACCTCGTGGTCTGATTTTACCGGAAGCTCAAGAAGCGTTGAGAAGCCCACAAATGAAGGAAGGCTCGCTACAGCCGTCGTAGAGCGAAAGCCTGCTTTTGATTTTAAAAGCTGTAGATAAGAAATAATATCGGTGTCTAGAAGCTTGAGCGTGCTGGACTGAATTGCCCCGTTGGTGCGGCTCATAGCCCCTACCGCCTCCATAATGGCGTAGTTTGATAGCGCAAAGCCCTTTTGTTTTGATCCTGTCAGCTCAACTGCTTTTATCGCGGTCGTTCCGATGTCTACCCCAAAAAGATCTCCCTTTCCTATTTTTACTTTCGAAAAAATTCCCATGACTGTGGATTCAATAGTTGCTAGTATTTTATCATAGATGAGGATTTTATCTCTTTTTTCTAAACTCCTTTTCCCGCCCGTCTGTCTTGTGTGTAAAAAAGGAGTCGATATTGATAACGAATTTTTTATTTGCCCTGATTGCGAATCTGACCTCCCTATTGAATCCTCTCTTTTTGATGGAATTAGTAAGCAGAGACTTCCCTATCTCAAACGCCTTGAATACCCTACTGGGTCTTTTCTTCTTATATCGCCACTTTCCTACCACGATGATCGCGTGAAACAACTAATCTTGCGTCTGAAGTTTTCTAAGCTCCTTGCCTTTGCAAAACCCCTCGGACACCTCAGCGCAAAAGCTATAGAACTTTCTGAGTTTGATTTTTCAGAATTTATTGTTACTTACATTCCACTCCATCCTTCGCGCGAGCGCACTCGCGGCTTTAATCAAAGTGAAGTTATTGCCCGGATTGTTTCAAAACATTCAACTCTTCCTCTTCATTCAACACTCAAGCGCACCGTCAACACAAAGGTGCAATCCTCGCTTTCAGAGAGAAGCGAGCGCATTAAAAATGTGAGTGGTGCTTTTACTGCTTTGGATCCCGTATTTCTCAAAGGAAAGAAATTTCTTATTGTTGACGACGTTTGTACCAGCGGCGCTACGCTCTCTCAAGCGTGCCGCACGCTCAAGCACGCTGGCGCTACAACAGTCGTTGCTCTCGCAGCGGCTAAGGCTTAGAAACGTTCGTGTACAAGCTTTTTTGTTGCCTCAACTGAAGCGATATTGAGCAAACCAAATGCAATTACTGCGATAATCCACACCCCTGAAAGTGGTACGGTGTTGAATAGTTTTTGGAAGAATGGTACGTAGATGGAAATTGCGATTAACGCCATTCCGATAAGGAAGCTCAGATTGACTGCCTGGTTTGAAAATGGATTGTATTTATAAATTTCTTTTTTGAGTGAGCGCATAGAGAAAACGAGGAACAGCGTGTAGCTACTAAACGCTGCAAATGTAACGGTGCGTGCAAGAACCTCTTCTACACCAAACTGGAGTAGAAGAATGTAGAGAATAATGAGGAGCGCAGAGCTAATCGTTCCATTCATAAAGAGAAGGATTTTCATTTTGTTGGTGAAAATTCCCTGTTTTATTTTGGTTGGCTGACTCTCTATCTTGTCTATCTTGTGCTCAAAGGCGAGGGCAAGGCCTGGGAAGGAATCTGCGAAGAAGTTTTTCCAAAGAATTTGTAGTGGGCTTAGCGGCATCGGAATACCAACGAGAATTGCGGCTCCAATAAGAAGCACCTCATCCAGAATCGAAGACATAAGATAAATGAGCGCTTTGCGCATGTTTTGTACGATGCGGTGCCCTTCTTTTATAGCCTCAACAATTGTTTCAAAGTTGTCGTCTAATAGCACAAGGTCGGCGGCCTGCTTGGCCACGTCTGTACCAGTGCCCATAGCAATACCGATGTCTGCTTGCTTGATTGCTGGCGCATCGTTTACTCCGTCGCCATTCATGGCCACAATTTCTCCATTTGCTTGGAAGGCTTGCACGAGGCGCATTTTTCCTTCTGGGCTTACCCTACTTACTATTTTTAGATTTTTTGTACGCACTGAAAGCTCCTCGTCTGAAAGGGTTTCTAAAATTTCTCCTGAAAGTACACTGTCTTCACCAATAAGCATGCCGAGCTCTTTTGCTATCGAGACTGCAGTTCCCGTATGGTCTCCGGTAACAATCACTGTCTTTACTCCTGCTTTTGTCACCTCTTCGAGCGAATCCTTAACTGTTTCTTTTATCGGGTCTTTAAACGAAATTGTTCCGATCAACTTTAATCCCTTTAGCGCCGCTAAGTCTTTCGCCGTTTTCTTACTTGTAGGGCCGACCTCAGCTGCAACGAGTGCCACTACCCGCTCCCCGTTGTAGGCCATAGCATCTACTTTTGTAAGTAGATCTTCTTTTTCTTCTTGGCTATAGTCGCAAAGCTGGATAAGTATTTCTGGCGCCCCGAGGGCGGTGACAAGTGTTGTTGTAGCTTTTCCTGAGAAAGCGCTCGTAATTTTTTGGTCTTTCGTTTTGTATTTTAGTGAAGAGTATTTGTTTTTTGAATTAAAAGGAAGGAAATCTACTTCTTCCTTTTGGCTTACTACTTCTGGGTAAAAAACTTTTGTGCGCTATTGCCGCCTCTTTCGCTAGTGATACTTCAAGACTTTTCCCCGCTATCTGCCACATGCTGGCGTCGTCGTTTGGATTTTGGATAGTTATGTCGGCGCTCAATAGGGCGAGGCTTAGAATGAACTGCTCGTCGGTAAGTTCTGATTTTATTTTTGAGAATGAACGTATATTGGCAAGGCGCATTTTTGCTTGCGTAAGCGTACCCGTTTTGTCGGTAAGAATAACAGTTGTTGACCCAAGAGTTTCTGCGGCACTGAGTTGGCGCACAATACCGTTTTTTTTCGCAAGTCGCTGTACTCCAGTAGCAAGAATTATTGTCATAACGATCGGCAGCCCTTCTGGCACGGCTGCTACTAGTACGGCTACAGAGATAAGGAAAGCTTGTAGAAGCGGCTCGCCTGAGTTTATTGCTACAAGGAATATACCGACTGAGAGCGCAAAAATTCCGACGCTGGCCTTGAGAGAAAACTTGTAGAGTGCGTTTTGCAGCGGGGTCTTTTCATCTTTCTGATTTTTCACGAGGTGGGCGATTTTACCTATTTCGGTTTCAGCCCCGGTAGCGACTACTGCTACGTTTGCGTAGCCTTGGGTGATAACACTTCCGGCAAACACCATAGAGCTTCGGTCTGCAAGTGCTGCGTCTGGCTGGTCTGCAACGTTGTTTTCTTTTGCGGCAAGGACTCCCTGTGAGGACTGCTTCGTTTGCATAGACATCGTTTTCAAAATAATGCGCGCATCTGCTGGCACCTTTGACCCGGCGCGAAGGCGCACTATGTCGCCTGGCACAAGGTTTTTCGCATCGACTTCAGTTTCTTTACCGTCGATAAGGACTATAGCTTTTTCTTGAATGTACTTTTTCAGCCCTTCGAGTGCCGACTCTGCGCGCTGCTCTTGGTAGTAGCCAAGTACTGCGTTTACCAGCGCTGCGGCGAAAATAAAGAGGGCGTCTTTGTAGTCTTGCAAGAAAAGCGTAATGGCGGTGGCTACAAGAAGTATGTAAATAATCGGGCTTTGGAATTGCCTGAGGAAAATTTTTAGCCTACTAAGCTTTTCTTTGTCGGCTATTTCGTTGTAGCCAAATTGTGCAAGTCTGTTTTTGCGCTCCTGCTCTTCAAGGCCCATTTGGTCTGACTGCAGAGCTACGAGTACCTGCTCTTTACTGAGCGTGTGTGTCGCTATTTTGGAAAACTTTGGATACATACTAAAGGCCCATGTTTGCGAGCGTCGCGGTTAAAAGTCGAACTATTAGGTAGAGTGCGAGCAAAATGAGGGCGATGTAAATAAACTTCATAATTTAAGGGTGGCAATCTTCTTTACCCCTGTCAACTAATTTGTTAGGCTCGGTTTAGCTCTTTGGAGGACTCATATGAGCGAAAACGTACACACTGCGGATAGCGGTGTGTGCCGCTACCCTGCCCTTCTTCAGCTTGTCAGCTTCAGCTTGGCCATCATCGTTGGCTTTTCGGCTAGCATCTACCAGATGTATGGAGTAAAGCTTATTGAGCTCGGCGCTTCTGAGCGAGGTCATTCACGCGTTTAGCGATGCCCTTGTGCTGGTACCTGCACTCATGGTCGCTTTCTTCCGCTATTCTGGCTTTGGCAAGGCTCGCTACCCGAACCTGGAGCGTCGAATCACTGATTGGATGGCCAACCTCATGATCGCGTGCGGAACGATCGCTGTGATTCTTTCCTTCGGTCACTTCTTCCATGTGGTTGAACTCCATGCGGAGGGTGGGAAAACCCCTGCGCTGTTTGGGCTTGGGGCAAACGCTGCCCAGTTTCTTCTGCTCCGTTGGTGTATAACGTGCCGCGTCCATCGCCTGGCGCGCTCCCACCTACTCATCGATTCGATCTCGAGCGTTGTCGTTGTAATCGAGCTTCATCTCGAACTCAACAAGCGCACAGGGCTTCCGATCGACGCGCTTGCTGGTTTTGCCCTTGGCATCATGCTTGTCATGGCCGGTGCAAAGGGTGGCCACAACCACGCGCACTAAAAAGCCGCGTTCCTTGACTGGTTCGCGGCTCTTTTCTTACTTGTTTTCCTGTATGAGCTTTAGCACTTCTTCTTTTGATACAAGTCCTTGGCGCTGTATCTCTTCTTGCACGATGCGCTTTAGCCCGTCTTCTATTTGTGATTGTTGGCTCTGAGCTTGCTTAAGCAAATCTTTCATATCTTCAGGGCTCATACCCTTCATCATTTCCCTCGCTGCTTTGATGTTTTTAAACATTTTATATAACTTCGATTATTTTTTCTTTTGAACTTTGTCCAGCCACTATTATTACCTGACTTTTTGGTTTTTGAAAATGCTCGGCTATCACTTTTTCTACTGCGCGGTTTGCTTTTCCCTTTTCCGCTACTTCCCTAACCCACACCTTGAGGTGGTACTGATCTATCTGTTCAACTTTTTCTTGAGACGAGCCTGCCTTTACACTCACGAAATATTTCATTATTTTTTAACACCGCCGATTTTCAGAAGCTTAGCGTAATGTTCGTCGCCCTCCCATTCGTTTACTTTTTTTGGTGGGTAGATAAACTTTGAATCATTTTTAGCTACTACATAGAGGTGTGGGGCTATGAAGCTTGCGAAAAAGTCTAGAAGCTTGCTTGTGAATATAAATGGTCGCACCGCTACTATCTTCCATCCTGCGCGCTCAGCAGTAAGCCTTAAGCTTTCGCGCGTGAAAAAATTAATGTGTGCTGACGATAAGGATCCTCTGAACTTTTTAACTTTTAGGAGTGTACTTATTTTCGGAATAACTGGTACTCCGAGTATTAGCAAAGCGTTGTCATTTACCGCTGTTTTAAGCTTCATGAGAAACGCATGTGGTGCCAAAAGGTGCTCGAATAAATTGTTTGCCCAAACTGCATTGAAATCTTTCGGCAATTCTAGCTCGTCAATGTTTTCTACGTTTCCAAATGAGATTGCTATATTATTCTCTTTTCCATACTACACCTCCTTTTCTGAGGTTGTAACTCCTGCGCTACCAGGACCAAAATGCACAAGATGCTCTCCGTATGCGCAACCTAAATCAAGAACTTTTTTCTCATTTAGCGTGAATGCGTTTTTTATCCTGAGAAATGTCGATGACTTTTTTAACCGCTCGAACCTTTTTTCTATGTCGCTTGAACTCATTTTTTAAGAGAGTATATCACACTTACTTTTTAAGCTTTTTAGGTCTTCGAGTACTTCGCCTGCGTGGAATGCTGGCTTTACCGGGTCGTACTTCTTTTCTATGTAGCCAGTTGGGCTTATAAGGTAGGAAATGCGCCTTATTCCCATATACTCTCTCCCCATAAACTTTTTCTTGCCCCACGCCCTGTAGGCTTTTATAATCTTCTTTTCTTCGTCTGATAGTAGTGGGAAGGTGAGCTCATACTTACTTGAGAATTTTTTGTGGCTCTCTACGCTGTCGGCACTAACTCCGAGCACTCGGGCATTGTACTTTTTTAGCTCTGAAAAGTTTTCGCTTAGTGTACAGGCTTCTTTTGTACACCCCGGTGTGTCATCTTTCGGGTAGAAATAGAGAAGAAGCCACTTCCCTTTGTAGTCTTTCAGTGTGTGCTTTTTACCTTTTTGGTCCTTTAATTCAAAGCTTGGAGCTTTCGCTTTTTTACTCATATTTATGAGTGTAGCAAACTCTTGCAGTATCTAGCGTCTTTGATATAATCGCTTTGTTCTACCAATTCCATTCATACGGGCCTTTAGCTCATCTGGTAGAGCGCCTCATTTGCAATGAGGAGGTGACCGGTTCGAGTCCGGTAAGGTCCACCAAGAAAAACGGCTCACGAACACCAAGGAAGTACTGAGCCGCGAATATACGGCCTACACGTACGTGTGAGCCGTTAAAGTTAGGCGAGACTTCGCGTGCATCCTTTAAAGTTTGACAAAGTATATTTTTGTGTCATAATTAAGTCTGGACACTAACAGAAGGAGGCCGTCGTGAAAGATGCGTTTGCGATCGCTTCGGCGGTCTTCCTCGGACTTGCGAACCTGCCCTACTGGTGGGCGATCATTCGTGGCCAGGGTAAGCCTGTGCGTGCGAGCTGGCTCATCTGGGCTACGCTCGACACAATCACCTTCTCTGGCATGTACGCTGCTGGTACGCTTACCCCTCAAGTTTCTACTGCCGTCTTTGGCGTTTGGGTGATTTTCATCCTTTCGCTGTGGCGCGGCAGGCCAGGCTGGACTCGGGTAGACAAGCTGTGCCTGCTCGGCGCTGCCATCGGTGTGCTGCTCTGGCAGTATTTCGACGATCCGGTGCTTGCCGTTGTGGCTTCGCAGTTTACTGCGCAGCTTGGGTGCATCCCGACCTATCTGTCTGCGTGGGAGGATCCGTCGCGTGAGAGCCGATTTGCTTGGACCCTTACATGGACTTCGTCTGTGTTCGCAGTCCTCGCGATTCCACAGTGGACGTTTGGAGATGCAACAGCTCCTCTAAGCTTCCTCTTGAACAGTTCGATCATGCTACTCATCTTCTCCATCCGCGCTCGACAAGAACGGGCGCAGCGAGAGAAGGGACTCACCGTCCTCTTCAACGACTAGTTGCCTGGCCCCGCGCTATACCCTCTGAGGTTGGCGCGGGGCTTTGCTTTTGGTATAACTATGGAGCACTTATGCACCAAGTAATTCTTTTCTATAAATACACCGACATTGCCGACCCAGTTGCTCTTTCGTACTCTCAGCGCGAGCTTTGCGAGTCTTTGAATTTAAAGGGGCGCATTATCATCGCCAAGGAAGGTATAAACGGAACGCTGGAAGGCTCAGCTGAAAACGTTGAGGCGTATGTCGCAAAGCTTTTAGAGCTTCCTGGATTTTCTGACATAGATGTAAAACGCAGCGAAGGCACTGGAAATGCCTTTCCGAAACTAAAAATAAATGTGCGCGATGAAATTGTTTCTTCAAAGCTACACGAAAGCGTAAACCCTGCGGTAGATACTGGAAATCACCTGGATGTAGACCTTTTGCACAAATGGTATGAGGAAGGTGAAGACTTTGTGATAGTCGACATGCGAAACGACTACGAATACGTAAGCGGGCATTTTGAAAAATCAATCAACCCGCAATTTCGTGATTTTCGTGATTTAGCTGAGAAAGTAGATTCACTTGAAATCCCGAAAGATAAAAAAGTAGTTACTGTTTGTACTGGTGGAGTTCGCTGCGAGAAGGCATCTGCGTTTTTAAAACAAAAGGGTTATAAAGACGTGTACCAGCTTAAAAATGGTATGCACACCTACCTTGAAAAATACCCGAAGGGGCACTTTAAAGGATCGCTCTATGTATTTGATGGGCGCGTAACCGTGCGTTTCGATAAGGATGGAGAAGTTATCGGGCGCTGCGAGTTCTGCGCTGCTCCTACCGAGCTTTACGCAAACGACGATACTGCCGGGCGCAGCCGCCACATACTTTGTTGCGAAAACTGTCTTGCTTTAAAGCAAGAGCAGAGTCTTTCAATTCGCCGCTAGTCGCCCACTATTACTTCAAACCCTCCAAATGCCATCTTTTTCATATCGAAAGGCATGCCGCTTTCTTTGTGGTCTTTTGGCGGCTGCATTTCTTCGTCTTTCATAACTTTCGCATTTACCTGATCGCGATGCTTCTTTGATTTATACTCGATGTAGGAAAAGCATACTACTTCGTTTGGCTTTGCTTTTGTGAGTTTTGGGAAAGTGAGCGTTATCCACTTTGGACTTCTGTCGTTGATGACGCACTCTTTGTAGCCAAGCGCTCCGTGCTTCATCCAAACTTTTTTCCCAATTGCTGCCATTTTCTTATAATCAGCAAGCTTTGTCTTTTTTACTGTGAAAACAAATCCGTCTACGTATTTTACTTTTGCTTTTGCCATGCTTTTTAGAGTTGGTGGTGGTGACGCATTGGTGCGTCTTTAATAATTTCTAATACTTCGTCGAGGTCGTCGGTGATTGTGTAGAGGTCTACGTCTTCTTTTGAAATTGTTTCAAACTCGTCGCGAAGCTGCTCCTTTATAAACTTATCGAGAGGTTCCCAGAAGTCTTTGCCTATCAAAACTATTGGTATTTGCTCGATTTTTCTCGTTTGTACGAGAGTAAGAATTTCGAAAAGCTCGTCGAGTGTTCCGTACCCACCTGGGAAGTACACATACACTTCTGCTGAAAACGTAAGTGCTACTTTTCGTGTAAAGAAATAGTGAAAGTCTACTCCGTGAGTTACGTACTTATTGATAACTTGCTCGTATGGAAGCTCGATGTTGAACCCGACTGCGCTTCCGCAGCTTTCGTTTGTTCCCCTGTTTCCCGCTTCCATGATTCCTGGGCCTCCTCCGGTAATAACGGCGTAGCCGTGGCGGCATAGTTCGGTCGCAAGGTGGCGAGCTTTTTTGTAGTAGGGGTGGTTTTGGGTAAAGCGCGCACTTCCAAAAAATGTAACTGATTTTGGGTATGCGTGAGCAGCTTCAAGGCCGGCTTCAAATTCTTTTTGTACGCGTGAGCCTGTGCGTTTTATTTCTTCACTAATTTCCTCAAGGGTGTGAGGCTCTCTTTTTAGTTTGTGGTCTGGCTCACAAATGCGAACCTTGCCATCTTTATCAACGATTTTTGTAAAATCTGCTCCTGGAGTTATCGGGCATACCATCGGGTATTCTTTTTCTTCTTTCATATGGCTTTTTCTTGAATTAGTAATCGTTTCTTTTGCGTGCTTCCTCCCGCTAAGCTGTAGCCTCCTACGTTTCCGTCTGAGCGAATAACGCGGTGGCAGGGAACTTCCTTACTTTTATTTTTTCCAAGAGCGTTTGCCACTGCCCTGTACGCCTTTGGCTTACCAATTTTATGAGCAAGCTCTTTGTACGTGAGCGTGCTTCCTTTTGGAATGCTTTTTGTTGCGCTAAACACTGCCTCTTGAAAAGGGGTCATGTTTATATTTTAGCACAGGCGATTTTTAGAGAAGGATGAGAGCGAGGGCCATGCCGATGGCTGAAAGGAGTTGGTAGCTGGCTTGCACGAGAAAGTACTTTTTGTCTTTCATTTCGTAGGCTGCGTGCGTAAGCATTACTGCAAAGGTAAATCCGGCCCAAATAGTAAGTGTGGTGCAAAACGCGTCTTTTACTGTTACGATTCCAAACTGATCAAAAATACTGCTAAGTACTATTGCGCTCAAGAGCGACATAAGTAGGCTTATTGTCATCGCTCGGGGAGCGCCCTTTTTGAGCTGCTCCATGTGCGCTGGGTTACTCGGATCTTTGCCGATACCTCTGAGCCACACTTTTCCAAATACTTTCATTGAGTACCAAATTGATCCAAGGATCATTGGCACTATAGCTGCTGCAATAATTGCTAATATATTCATGGGTTGGTTAATGGTTATTAGTTATTGGTTAGTAGTTAGTGGGTAGTGGGTGGGGTTATCGGTGGAAGCCGAGGTCTGCTGGGTTGTGGTCGCCGCTAACAAACTCCATTTTACCACCTGCTTTTTCAAACTTTTTCTGAGCTCAGTTACTTTTTCTGAAAGCTGCACTGTTTCTTCCGCTACCTTTTCTTTTTTAATGTACCCCTTTGACCAAAATTTTAGGATTAGCTGAGAATCTCCAAATACACTCCTTTCTTTTTTCTTTAGAGCAATTTCGAGGGCAAATTTTGCTGCTAAAAGCTCTCCAAAGTTGTTGGTTAGCTCCTTCCCATCTGGTTTATGGGTTTCGTGTTTGGTATTTACTAGCTTTTTTGGGAGTAGGTTTTCCCCTTTTTCGTTAGTTACTTTTAGCTCTACGCCGTGGCCCCTGCCGGTGCCAGCATCGAAGTAAATACCCTTCTTGAGTTTTGGGGCTTTTTTGGGCTCATATTGGGCTCCTTTTTTGAGCCACTCAGTAGCTTCACTTTTGGTTGGAAAGCCCTTAAAACGGGCATTTTTGCCCTTTACGAGGGCCTCGCACTCGCTCCATGATTGGCAGACCCCAAACTCCCCTGTGCTGAGTAAATATCCGTAGAAATTGTTCTTTTTCGGCATGGTTTACTGAACTTGCTGGGCTGTCATCTCAAAGCTTAAAATAGCCTCCTCTCCAACTGAGAATACTTCAAATTTGCTTGGTGGCTCTATTCCAAAGTCGATCATATTGATTTGCGCCTCACCCTTAGCACCAATTCCCTGTAGCTCATGACTTGTTGTTACTTTGAATGGAACTTTCTTTTCCACTCCGTTTATTTTAAGCATTAGCTCAATATCATGAAACCCTGAGCCTCTAGCAGGTTCCATCTCTGCTATGTTTAATATTTGTACAGGCTTTGCAAGGGTTACTAGAATATTTCCTTGGCTTGCAAAGAGAGCTTGCACATCTTCATCGCGATTATCGTTTCCGCTTTTAAAAGTTTGGTCGTTTATCTCAACATTGAGCGCAGTGAGGGTGTTTGTTTTAGCATCGAAGCTTAGCGAGCCTTTTACGTTTGAGGTGCTGCCTATAACCTTTTCTACTGGCTTACTAAACCACATTTTATCTACAGTGTAACTTGCAGTTGCTTGGCTAATGGTGTGGGTTTGTTCTATAGACACCTCTTGCGCTTGAGCTTTTTCCTCCATAGCCTTGGTCTGAATTTCACTTTCTGGGGCACTTACTTCTCCTCCCTGCTTTAAAAATGCTCCAAGGAGCAGGGCGATTACTACTAGCGCAAGTACGATAAATAGTTTTTTCATTTCCTTAAAATTGCTTAATATTCTGATTATTCGGGTTTATTATACCTTTTCCTCTTTAGAAAACAAAAAACCCGCCGAAGCGGGTTTTTTAAGAAAAATGAGCTTTATTGAGCTGCTTCTTCGGTTGAAGATGCGTCTTCTGTGGTCGCTCCTTCGTCAGTTGAAGTCGCGCTGTCGTCTTCCATTGCAGCACCATCTTCGGTTGAAGTTGCGCTGTCGTCTTCCATTGTCGCTACTTCGTTAGTTGAGGTTGCGCTGTCGTCTTCCATTGCAGCACCATCTTCCTCTACCATTGCGTCTTCTCCATCGTTGTCAGATCCGCCAAAAAGGCTAAATCCAAGAATGATGAGCACTACAATGATTAATACAATTAAAAGTTTCTTCATTGTGGTTTGTTATTTAATAATAAAAGCTCATTCGTTCTCTTGAGCTCGTAGGATTCTTTTTATCAAAGATTGGGCGTGCTGGCAAATTAGCCTGTTTATAGCTGTGAAATGCCGATTTTCTGCATGTTATACAGGGCGGAAGGGGCGGGATTCGAACCCGCGGTACGATTGCTCGCACACATCCTTTCCAAGGATGCGCATTCGACCACTCTGCCACCCTTCCGCGCTACATATCATTTTAAAAGGACGAGGCGACTCATTGCTGAGTCGCCGGCGGGAGCAGCTTAATTCGCCAGTCTGGCTGTACGCTCGCAAGGTTTTCTGCGAGAAGGGGGTGTAAAACCTCTTCCCTTACCTGGCACTCGCTCATACCTGTCTGACGAGCAGCAAACTCAACGAACTGAGCTATTGTCATTTCGCCCCCTGATTTTTCAAGGAGCTCAACTGCTTGCTTCAGAGGCATAAACCTCTCCTTTCTTGCTTAGATTATCTAAAAATTGATCGCTCTTCAACTATTTCTTAAGCCAGTGGACCCAGCCGGCAATTGCCAGGCTCAGTGTCGTAAGCGTCGTGAGCACTGTAGATGTTTTTAGTCTGCTTCCAGAAAACTCTGCTACCTCGAAGCTGAGAAGGAAGCCAGCGTAGCCAACGATTATGTCGCTGATTATGTTTGGCTTAGACTCCTTGATTTTCATTACTATTTCAAACACCTCCCAGAGCACCAAAAGGACAAGCGCAAGTGCGTGGGCGATACCGCGCGGAATTTTTAAAAGTGAAAATATAAAGCCAATCGATGCACCGCTACCAAAATGCACTATGGTCCATAGGTCGACGTAGCGGGCTTCTTCAAATGAAAAATGAAATTTTTTCATTAACTCATGTCTCTTAGTGCCTTTATTCTATCGCGAACTGGAGGGTGAGTCATGAATATGCGGTGGAGCCATGGAGTTTTTTCGTCGCCAAGCTTGTTAAACGGATCGTCTATCCATAGGTGAGCCGTTGTATTGTTGGCTATCTTCATCGGCGTGGTGTCTGTTGCTATCTTTTCCAGTGCGCTCGCAAGCCCTTCTGGGTAGCGTGTGAGAAGTGCGCCACTTATGTCGGCAAGGCTTTCTCTCTTTCTACTGATAGCAAGGCGCATAAGGCGAAGGAAGATTGGTGCCAAAATAGCAAACGCGATGCCGATAAGAATTATTATTCCTCCTCCCCCGTTTCTATCGTTGTCACGCTTTCCTCCTCCGTACCAAAGTGAGCGAAGGAAAATGTCTGAAAGGATGGCGATAAAGCCAACGAGTACTACCGCTACCGTGCCAACAAGCATGTCTCTATTTCCAATGTGGCTTAGCTCGTGTGCTATTACGCCCTCAAGCTCTGTTCGATCGAGCTTTTCAAGAAGCCCTGTGGTTACGGCTACTACTGCGTGTTTTGGATCGCGGCCCGTAGCAAAGGCGTTGAGCTGGCGCTCCTCTACTATGTAGATTTTTGGAGTTGGAAGGCCCGCGGTTATCGCGAGGTTTTCTACTATGTTGTAAAGTTCGCGGCCGTTTTCACGGGTAACTGGCTTTGCCTTGTGCATTGCCAGCACTATTTTGTCTGAAAACCAAAACGAGAGCACGTTCATAAAGAGCGC
The DNA here is from genome assembly GCA_041389085.1 of Minisyncoccota bacterium. Classification (GTDB taxonomy): domain Bacteria; phylum Patescibacteriota; class Minisyncoccia; order UBA6257; family 1-14-0-10-44-23; genus JAUYME01. The sequence goes on from JAWKSL010000003.1 coordinate 53,909, forward strand.
GAAAATTACAGCGATAACGAGGATGCCCGGGTCTTGGTATATTTGCGAAAATATCCAGCCTCCTCCTACAACTACGCCAAAAAAGATAAGAAACATAGCCCAGGTGCGACTAATGTTCTTATCTTTGTATGCGTAAACGGAGGGCATGGGGATGATTTTCGATTTTAGATTATCGATGTAAGAATTTTCCCACGTGAAATTCTTGCTAGAACTTTACAGATACAGGTTCGTTTTCTTCCTGTTTGGTAGTAGCAAAAAGAGTGCCTTGCTTGAAGCCAAACATTCCTGCGATGAGGTTTGTTGGGAAGGTTTCAATTTTAGTGTTGAGGTCGTTTACGGTGTTGTTGTAGAAGCGGCGAGAAGCCATCATTTTGTTTTCAGTGTCGCTGAGCTCGCGTTGAAGCTCGAGGAAGTTTGCGTTTGCTTTAAGCTCTGGGTAGCTTTCAGAAACTGCAAACAGACTCTTAAGCGTGTCTGAGAGCATGTTTTCAGCGCCTGCCTTTTGAGTTACTGAGCCAGATGCACTTGCTACTGCAGCTCGCGCTTCAGTAACTTTTGTAAATACTCCTTCTTCGTGCTTTGCATACCCCTTTACCGTTTCTACAAGGTTAGGAATAAGGTCGAAGCGGCGCTTGCTTTGCACCTCTATGTCGCTTGCTGCCTCCTTCATGCGGTTTCGCATGCGAACCAGGCTGTTAAATGTACCTATGAGCCATAGTGCAAGCACTACTACTACGACCAACAGGATTATAAATAGTGGGTTCATATGTTTGTTTTATGCTTTTAGAGTAACACTTTCGCCTCTAAAAATCAGCTTCACTTGGAGCTTCTGCCTGCGAAAATGAAATCATTTCCATAAGCTGCTCTGCTGTCATTGGCGGCTTAGTGCCAAAGCTGTTAAACACTATTACAGCGTTTTCTCCGAGACGCGCAACCATAAAGTAGCGAGTTTCTTTTTCTCCGCAGTTATAAATTTGGCTTGTGTCGCTAAGAAGTACTGACTTACACATTGAAACTGCGCAGTCGCTTTCTGGCGCACAGCTTTGCATTGCCGCCTCAGCCTCTTCGGTTGAAAGAAGTGGTGCTTCTTTAAAGCCGATCTTTTCTGCGTTTTCGTTTATCCACTCCGTTATGGTGTAGTCTTGTTTGTTAATAATGCCGAGAGTGTACTGAAACTCAGTATCAGTAACCTCTCCGCTTTCGCTAAGGGCAAACCCGTCTATTACAAGGTTTGTCTCGCTTTTTTTATCGAGGGTAAATCCCTCTGGTAGAGTAAGCGTGTATTCAGGAACAATTACATTTTCTTCTTCGAAAACAATTTCTTCCTTTTTCTCGCCCATAAACATTGTTGCTATAAGGAAGCCTACGGCAACGATCACTATAAGTAGTAGTAGTTTTTTCATATCTTTATCTTAGCACTACATGCCCATCATGCCGCCACCCATCGGCATTTGCGGCTCTTCCTTTTTTGGAAGCTCGGTCATTGCCACTCCCATCATAAGGTAGGTGCTTGCTACTGAGATAGCGTTTGTAAGTGCGGTCTTCGTAACTTTGAGCGGGTCAAGAATTCCCACTTCTTTAAGGTTTTCTATTTTGTTGGTGTTTGCATTAAACCCAGTCCAGATATCGCCCTCAGAGCGCTCGCGAAGCTTAGACACTATTGCGTCTGCTTGCTCGCCACTGTTTTTGATTATTTCGTGAATTGGAGACTCCATCGCCTGGCGAAGTATTTTGTGTGCCGCTGACTTTACTGGGTCTTGTTCTTCTTTAAACGCTGGCACGTTGAAAAGAGCCATACCTCCTCCTGGTACAATTCCCTCTTCCATAGCAGCTCTGGTAGCAGCTACCGCGTCTTCTACTCTTTGCTTAAGCTCTTTTTGCGCGCTTTCGGTAGCAGCTCCTACTTTAATAACAGCCACTCCGCCTGAAAGTTTTCCAAGGCGCTCTTGAAGTTTTTCTTTTTCGAAACTGCTTTCAGTTTTTTCGAGCTGGGCTTTTATCTGCATTACGCGCTCCTTTATAGATTCTTTGTTTCCAGCTCCGCCTACTATTGTTGTCGTGTCTTTATCTGAAACTACGCGCTTTGCACGGCCAAGGTCTGAAAGCTCCACTGTTTCAAGCTTTTTACCAAGCTCTTCACTTATGAGCGAAGCTCCGGTGATGGTGGCTATGTCGGCGAGCATGTCTTTTTTTCTGTCGCCAAAGCCTGGAGCTTTTATTGCAAGCACGTTAAAGGTTCCTTTGAGCTTGTTTACTACGAGTGTAGTAAGCGCCTCTCCTTCTATGTCTTCCGCGATTATGACAATGTCGCGCTTTCCTGTTTCGAGGACTTTTTCCAGTGATGGCAAAAGCTTTTATGTTTGAAATTTTCTTGTGGTAACGATTATGTACGGATCGGTAAGCTCTGCGGTCATCTTCTCGCCGTTGGTTACCTGTATAGATGCGCCAGCAATAACTTTTGACATCGAACTGCATTCCCTCTACTACTTCCAAACTCAACTGTCGATAGTGTTTGAGTCTGAGATGGTGATAACGCCGTCTTTTCCAACCTTAGCAGTAACCTTAGCAATGAGCTCCCCTATTGTTTGTCTTTTTTGCTGAGGTTGCTACTTCTTGCACCTTCTTTGTGTCTTCAACTTCTTCTTTTGAAGCTCAAGTGCCTTTATAATATTCCTGCACTTTCCAAGCTCTTTTGCAAGCTGAATAACGTTGAAGCCCTGAGAGTTGATTGTGTTTTCTCCCTGCTCTATCAAAGTGTGTGCGAGCACTACAGAAGTAGTAGTACCGTCTCCTACTTTGTCGTTTGTTTTTAATCCTGCTGCTTGCTTGGTAGGTCCGCTCCAAGGTTTTCAAACTTGTCTTCAAACTCTACTTCCTTTGCTACTATTAACTCGTCAATGGCAACGGAGCTCATACCCCACTTTTCAGTGGCATAATGGCTTTAAATACCGCGTGGCCGAAGTCCATTTACCGCTTGTGCTATTTGGTCTATTCCTTTCTTTATTGATGCGCGTGCATCTTGGTTGAATTTCAACTGTTTACTCATAGCGATGTATATTGGTTAGTGGTTAGTGGGGTTGTACTAGCTATTCTTAATTCTTATCTCTTAACTCTTACGCTATTTGTAGAGTACTGCGAGTATGTCGTCTTCGCTTGCTACGAGGTAGGTTTTCCTTCTATCTCTATTTCGTCTGGTCCGTATTTTTCTAAAAAGCACTGTGTCGCCTGGCTTCTTCATTTTTACTACTGCCGTTTTGGTCTACTTTTCTGGTCCGGTAGCGACTTTGCCCTTGAGGCTTTTCTCCATCTTTATCTTGAACTCTTGTCCGCTTGCTGTTCGACTCTGAGCCTCCCTAGCACTTGATAATACTCTATTTGAAAGTGGTTGTAGTTTCATATTGTTTGGTACCTATTAGGTGAGTAGGGCGTATTTTAGTCGATTTAGAGTGCTTTTCAAGACTAACTTTAACATCACACGTACGTGTAGGCCGTTAAAGTGGCCTAGAATGGCCTATTTATGCCTTGAACGCCAGGAAGTACCGAGTCGCGAAGCTACTTGGCTCACACGGAGCCGTGTGAGCCGTTAGCTGGCTAGGCATCCCCAGTCTTTGGCTGTCTTTCAGCACTTCGGGGCCTCAAGACGAACTGTGAAGGCTTTAAATTACTCGTGGGCGCTGGTGTGCTGTGGAGGTACTCGTATATGTTAGTGGTCTTTACGCTCAACCTGAACTTATATTTGTTATAGCACGTCGCTTACGTCGCCTGCCGCCCAAATACCTTCGCAAGAGGTTGCTTGGGTTTTGTGGTCTACTACTACTTCACCAATTTGGTTTATGTCTACCAAACCTTTTACGATGTTTGAGCTTGGGATAGAGCCTATTTCTACAAAGACTCCGCCAACTGGAAGCTCTTTCTCTTCGTTTGTTTGATTATTTTTTATTACCGCACTGGTAACAAAGGTTTCTCCTTTTATTTCTTTTATTTCAGTGTTGAAAAGTATTTCTACTTTTTCGTGGGTTTTTACCTTCTCTTGGGTTGTGGCGTCTCCTTTGAGTTCGCCTGAGCGCACGAGTAGGTAAATTTTCTTAGCGTATGGAATAGAGTCTACTACTGCTTCAAGCCCGCTGTTTCCTCCACCGACGATAGCTACGTCTTGGCCTTGGAAAAGTGGAGCGTCGCAGGTAGAGCAAAATACCACTCCCTTTCCGTCGTACTCATCTTCTCCTGGTACGCCAAGACGCCTGCGGTGTGATCCGAGTGCTAAAAGAACGGTGTGGGTTTCATACTCATCTCCAATCTCTGTTTTTACTTTAAAACCTTGGTCTGTTTTTTCTACTACGCTTACTTTTTTGCCTTCGATTATGTCGAGGTCGTCTTTGTAGGCCTTTACGTGAGCTTCAAAGTTTTTTGCTAAGTCGGTACCAGAAATCGAAGGAGTTCCTATCCAGTTATGAATGTCGTTGCTTACTTTCGACTGCCCTCCAAAGTCGTAGGTGATGATGGCGGCTTTTATCTTTTTACGTGCGGCGTAGACGGCAGCAGAAACTCCTGCTGGCCCTGCACCAACTATTATTAGTTCATACATATGAACTAATAATAGTTGGAATTAATCAATAATCAAATATCACTAAGCAAAAAACTGACTTAGAATTAACTATTCGAACTTTTTAGCTATACTAGAAAATATTTTCACTAATTCTCCTGCCTCTCTTAGAAGATTATTCTGAGGTTGCCCCTCTGGTGATTGATCGAGGAGTTTTAGCCAAAGCATTGACTCCTTTGCTTCCTTCCTGCATATCTTTATCCTCATACGAAAGTCTTTTTTGCTTAGTGACTCATTCGCTTCGATATAGTTAGCGGCAACAGACCCTGACGAGCGCACTAACTGCCTGGCTTGCTCTAGCGCTGCAAAATCCTTCTTAAAACTCCTTGTGTGGTTCGCACAGGCTCTGGCGAACTTAAATGTTCTTTCTTCCAAATCAAACTTGTGTTTTTCTTTGGAATTTGCCATTTGATCTCTTGTTTATTATAGAAGAGATCTTCTATTGCAGCGCTTTTTCTATCTCTTCTTTATTGAAGCCGACAAATATTTCTCCATTTATATCGATAACCGGTACTCCGAGCTGGCCTGACTTCTTTACCATTTCTTCGCGAGCTTTATCGTCGCTACTTACGTCGAAGTCTTGGTACTCTATCTTTCGCTCTGAAAGATATTGCTTCGCCATTTTGCAGTAAGGGCAGGTTGGGGTTGAGTAGATTTGAACTTTCATATGTTTCTTTACTCAATTATAAACTAGTTTTCTAGTTCGGCGAGAGTCTGGTCTATCAACTGCTGGAAAGTTTCGTATGGGTAGGCACCTGCTACGAGCACTCCGTTAATGAACACTCCTGGTGTCCCCTCTACTCCTGCAGCTACTCCTGCTTGGAAGTCTGCTTCTACCTCTGCCTTGTGAGTACGTGCGTCTACACAAGCTTTAAAGCTTTCGGTGTTGAGTCCAATCTCTCCGGCAAGTGCGGTGTAGTCGAGGCTTGCGAGCTGTGCTTGGCGGTCAAAGAGCGCGTCGT
>JAWKSL010000004.1:0-48494 GCA_041389085.1 Minisyncoccota bacterium
ATTTGCCTGTTTTTAACTCTGAGCTAAAAGCTCTTTGATGGTAGTGATGATTTTGGTGAGGTCATCTTCCTTGGAAAGGAAGGTGATCGCGCCAAGTTCTTTTGAAAATTCACCCTTGTCTTTCTTTACTCCTGGCCACGGATACATAAGGTTTGAAAAGAAAACTATTTTTATTCCTTTTGTCGCTTGATTTCGGGCAAGCTCAAGAACAGCTTCAGTACCATTTACTTCTGGCATCTGAATATCCATAACAATTAGGTCAGGGAGGAGGCTTTTTGCCTTTATAATGGCCTCTCTTCCGTCTTTTGCTTCTGCTACTTCAAAATTCTCTCCTAGTAGTTTGGTTGAAAGGATTTCTTTGAAGTCTTCGTCGTCGTCGGCTACAAGTACTAGTGGTGGGTTATGCATTGTCTCTTTTCTCGGCAATTTCTTCAATTATGTTTGCGAGCTTGTCGAGGTCTATATTCTTTTTAAGGTAGTCGACAGCTCCACACTCACGGCTAAAACGGCGATTGTTTTCCATAACGTCAGGATTTTCGTCTCCCAAGCTCGTAAAAAAGATAACTTTGCCGTGGTTTTTGTCAGCATGCTCTTCTATTTGGTGAGCAACATCGAAGCCGCTTGTCGTCGGCATTTTTACATCGAGCAATATCACATCGGGATCTTCCTTTTTGAGGATATCGAGCACTGCGTCTGGATCTTGAGTACTACTTACTTGGAAGTTGTACTTTTTGAGTTTTAGCGTTGTGATCTCGATGAGATCTTTGTCATCGTCTACGATAAGTACTTTTGGTACTTTTTTCATGTATCTATATATTAGCATATCAACCCCTGATTATTTTACCTCTGGCAATTTTGCCGTGTTTGATTTAGGATTTCCTTTATATATGTCAGAGGCATCGATCAAAAAACTTATTTTAGAAATTCGCCCAGGTGCGGGAGGGGATGAGGCAGCAATTTTTGCTTCAGACTTAGCACGTATGTACCAACGCTTTTGTGAAGCAAAGGGGTGGAAGTTTGCCATGCTTGAAGAAGCGGTGGGCACAAAGACTTTTAAGGCCCGTGTTGAAGGCGATGGAGCGTACGATGCTTTTAAGCTCGAAGGAGGAGTTCACCGTGTGCAACGTATACCAGAAACTGAGAAGCAAGGGCGTGTACACACTTCTACTGCTACCGTAGCAGTGCTTCCGGAGATAGAGGCTACTGAAATTAACATTCCTGATAGCGATCTTGAGGTTTCATTTTCTCGCGCTGGAGGCCCAGGTGGGCAAAACGTAAACAAGGTGGAAACAGCAGTGCGCCTTACCCATAAGCCAACTGGTATCGTTATTAGTTCTCGCGCAGAGCGCAGTCAGCTTGCAAACCGCGAAACTGCTATGAGTATGCTTAGAGCTCAACTCTACGAGCTTGAGCAGGCTAAGAAGGTGGGGGACATCGATGCTCAGCGTCGTGCAATGGTAGGAAGTGGAGATAGGAGCGAAAAGATTCGCACTTACAACTATCCGCAAGACAGAATTACTGATCACCGCTTCGGAGCTAAGATACACGATATTGAGGGAGTCATGAATGGAGCCTTCGACAAAATCCTCAAAGGAATTCGAAAAGCTAGCTCCCGCAAGAAGAAATAACTTCTCTTCGCGTTGCTTCTTAAGATTTTTTCTAGTTCACGGAGCGACGAGCGAGGCTAGGCTCGAAGAGCCTGTGAGTGAGGAGCGACAAAGAAATAGATAAATCTTAAAGCAACCCACGGGCAAGGTAATTTCTCTAAGCTCTTTTATATATCGACCGCTGACTGTCGGGGTCTGTCATCTTGGTGCTTGTTCTGTTCGTGTGGCAGCAGTGTCCCTTGCATGCGCAGGGCGTGTTTTCTTGCATCGCACACCTCCTTTTAGGAAATACTAGCGTATCGATATTTTTTTGGAAAGACTAAGGGCGGCTCGTGTTGAGCCGCCCAGCGGGCGCGTTAGCGCGTGTTATCGCCCTGTCCTTGCTGTCTTCTGCGAGGCGGGCGAATTGCATCCGCGAAGCCGCGGAGCACGTTTGCGATGAGGGTTCTTGCTCCGTTGATGAGCCAGATGGTCACAACGGGGCGAAGAGGCTTGCGACTTGCCGCTCGCACCATGATGGCGAATCCTTCCGCCAAAATCAGTAGTGTGAGTAGGGAAGCGGCCAGCCCCAGCTTTTCTGTGGGCATGAGTTCCTCCTTTTTTAAAATCAAACATTTTTATAAAAAAGTCAACCCTAGGCAGGGGAATATTGACTTTTCCGCACATTGTGGTATTTTATTTTTATGTGTGATGGCGACTCCGTTTGCGATCTTCTTGCAGAGCTTGAAAAGCAGGAGGCGCAGGCGATCAAGGACGCGGATGACAGAGACGGCGATGAGGGTTGGCTTACTGAGTACATCGACAGCTATCCCGAAGCTGCTTTTCTGAAGCTGAGCTAGCGCGGCTCTCGCGGCTCAATACAACAACACCCCTGTGCGATTTCGGTCGCACAGGGGTTAACTTTTTAAAATAGTAGGTTTTCTAGGTCTCTTAAGGCTTGCTCTTTTTCTTCTAAGGTCATTTCTTCCTCAACTTCTTCAAGAATGCTTCCATCCATTTCTGCGAGCAGCCTTTGTTCGAAATCAGCAGCATCGGGCTCTTCCTCTTCATCTGAAGAGTGCCTTCTTATTGCAGACCGAATTGCATTGTCCATTTTATTTTCTTGCCCATACTCTTTTCCCCAAAAAATCTGATTGTTTCTTCCTCGCTGTATTGATATTTGCTCCATTTCTAGGATGCTGTCGTCGCTTGCAAGAGGGCGGGCCTTTATTAAGTAGAGCTTACCTGTTTCCAGCTTAAGGTCGGTGGCTGATGCGGTAAATGGAGCTGTTTCTTTTGAAATAGGGAGTTGTTGGTTTATTGCAATCGCACGAGAAAAGATGCGACTAACTTTTTCTGCGAGCTCCTCTTTGCTTCCAGGAAAGTTTTCCATATTAGAAGGAGTCGTCGTTGCTATCTTCACCTGAGTCGAGATAAATTTCTCGAGGCTTTGCTCCGTTTGCTGGCCCTATCATTCCTTTTTCTTCCATTATGTCGAGTATGCGTGCTGCACGCGCATATCCGACTTGTAGTCTTCTCTGGAGGAGGGAAGCGCTTGCCTTGCCGGCGCTCTTTACTATCTCTACGGCCTCTGAGAGCTTGTCGTCTTCGCTGTCGTCTACCATAAACTCATCAAACATGTCTGATCCTTTTCCTTCTACCGATACAGATTCGCTTGGGCCCTCTCCTGCTACTGCTTTTGAAAGTGTTCCATCGTCTTCGCTTACTTCTGTAGGGCCGAGCTGGTCGTTGTTTTCAACGATGAAGTCGATAACGTCTTTTATTTCCTTTTCAGTTATAAACGCTCCTTGGATACGCTTTGGTTTTGAATATTCCTTTGAAAGGAAGAGCATGTCTCCAGCTCCAAGAAGCTTTTCAGCTCCTTGTGAGTCAAGAATAGTTCGGCTGTCGATTTGGCTCGCTACTTGAAGCGCTACACGGCCTGGCATGTTTGCCTTAATAAGACCGGTAACAACTTCTACTGAAGGGCGCTGGGTTGCGAGGATAAGGTGAATTCCGGTAGCACGAGCCATTTGAGCAAGGCGAACAATGTAGCCTTCGATTTCTTTTCCAAATGCAGCCATAAGGTCAGCAAGCTCATCGATAACCATAACGATGTATGGAAGTTTGTCGTCTTTGTTGTTCTTATTGTAGCTTTCGATGTCGCGCGCGCCTGCCTTCATAAGGAGTTCGTAGCGGCGGTCCATCTCGTTTATCGCCCAGCGAAATACTGCGACTGATTTTTTACCTTGAGTGATAACAGGGGAGATAAGGTGTGGGATGCCGTCGTAGATAGAAAGTTCTACACGCTTTGGATCGATAAGAATGAGCTGGAGCATGTCTGGGCTGTTTTTAAACAGCATTGGGATGAGGATAGAGTGCACCAAAATACTTTTTCCGCTTCCAGTAGCTCCTGCGATAAGGAGGTGAGGGAGCTTTGCAATGTCTGAAAAGATAGGTTCTCCACTCACGTCGCGACCCATAGGCCAGATAAGCTGTTTGCCGTTGGTAAACTCTGGGTATGAAAGAAGGCTTCCAAGGCGCACAATTGAAGCGCTCTTGTTTGGCACTTCGATTCCTACGAGAGATTTTCCAGGAATTGGAGCTTCGATACGAATAGGGTGTGCGGCAAGTGCGAGTGCTAAATCTCCGGCGAGCGCAGTGATGCGGTTTATCTTTACTCCTTGCGCTGGCTTAAGCGTGTAGCGAGTAACTTTTGGTCCGATGTTTATTTCCCCCATTTCTACCGGTACGCCAAACGATTCAAGTGTGCGCTTGATGATGTTTGCGTTTGCACGGAGGTCTCCTGGGGTTGGTTTTTCCGAGCTTGCCTTAAGAAGGCTGAGTGGAGGAGCTACATAGCTTGATTTGCTTGCATTCTTTTTGAGCGAAGCGCTGAAGTCGTCGTCGCTTTCTGCTTTCTTGCCCTCCTTTCTCTCTACTACTTGCAGCTCTTCTTCCCTTTCTTCGTCCTCATCTTCTTCTTCGTCTTCGGCGCTTTCTTCTGCGAGTGCGCGCTCTTCGGCTTTAAGTTTTTCTACGCCCGCCTCAATGTCTGCGTCGTCAAACTCTTCGTCTTCTTCATCGTTCTTTCGTGGCCATGGAAGTTTTATTGAAGCGTTGAGGGTGATAAGGGAGCTTGTGAGCACGAGGGCGAGCAGAAGAATAAGTGCTCCTGCGTTTCCAAAAGGAATAGCGAGCGATCCGAGTGCCTTTCCAAGAAGGCCGGCTTTCTCTTCGGCTAATACGTCGATGAGTCCAAGCCCGGAGAGGACAAAAAGGGTCATGCCGAAAAATACGACGCTGAAAAACTTTTGCTCGTGTGTGGCGAGGAAAAGAATGCCGACGATAAGGCTGATGAGCGGCACTAAGAAGTAGCCAATACCAAGAAGGGCGTAGAGGCCTTTAAAAAGTAGATCGCCTACAGGGCCTGCACCGTTAAATGCAGCAAGTATCAAAATAAGGCTTATAGCGAGAAGTACGAGTCCAAGAATGCTGCGCTTTGTGTCTCTGCTGAGTTTGCTTTCTTTCTCTTCAACTTCCTCCTTGCGTGGTCTGCCTGGTCCGCGTTTTTTCTTTTTACTCATTGGTTGTTTTGCACCAACGAAATCCTCTTAATATCAGTTTTTCTAACACTTCCCGAGCTTCTCTTTGTCGCTCATCCTCGACGATGCACTCATTGGCATCGACTGCGGTGTCGCTTCGCGATTAGCTCGAAAAATGAGCTAGAAAAACTAAGAAATGAACAGAATTACGTTAGTGCGTAGTTACATTATAACGTAAGAGGAGGTAAAAAGCGTAAATTTCTTAAGGATTGACAAATATGGAAAATAGGGGTATAATTAGTCTTAGAACCCTTAGATCAGCTTCGCAATCCGCGAAGAGTCTGAGGGATGTGGGAGAGAGTTATGGGAACGCGTCGGGATTGCCGTGATGAGACCGTCTCCATCCAGAAGTACCTGCGTGTCAGCCGCATCGAGTTGGCTGTCATCGCGATGGTTGTCGCTGGCTTCCTCTGCTTCATCGTGACACGAGTTCCGTGATGAAGAGGGAGCTCAACAGGTGGCTTCTCGTCGTCGCGATCGTGGTAGCCTTCGCTGCCGTGGCGGTGATGGTGAAGGGGGAGCTCGGCGAGTTCTCCATCCTGTCCTCTCAGGAGGACGAATAGTGGGGCGCTGTGGTTTTACTGCAGCGCCCCTTTCTTTTTTACTTGCCAAAATGAGTGTTTTATTACTACTATCTACATTAGTTCTCAGATGGTCTGAGAGGAGGTACTTCGATGAGAGCGCTCGGAGGCTTTACTAGCTCAGTAGCTAGCTTTCTCGCCTATATCTTCTTCGCACATCTTTTCGAATGTGTGATGGTTGGAGTGGGGCGATGAAGGCCAAGGCTGTGCGATGGGTCGCAAGCGCGCTCTATGAGTTCGTTTGTGGGATGTGGGAAGTTCTGTCTATTTCTGTTCTCGCGTTCATCTGCGCGAACAGGAAAGACAGCTATCACCCCGATTTCTGAGGGTGGCGTAGGGCGCCTGTGCGACGTAAGTCGGCGGGCGCTTTTCCTTACCCGAGAGTGTTTAGTCTTTGGGAAATATCTACTTCTATAAGCTGAGGTTCGCCGATAGCGTCGGTTTTTCGAGGGGGGATTATAATCTCGCTTTCTTTTTTTATCTTTTCAAAAAGGTTTTTTGTTATCTCTACGTCTTTTTGGCAGTACTCTTTGAGCTCTTCCATTCTTCCTTCTGCGTAGAGCACCGGGGCTTGCATGCCGGTACCAGTCTTTTCTGTTCCGAGATTGTAGTGAGCAAGATTGTTTAGACTTACGAGTCTTCCGGTGCGCACTTCTATTTCGTCGCTTATGTCTAGGCGTGGGTAGCTTTGTAAATCGAGGTCAAGGTAGTGGGCGAGTATTGGCACGTCGAACTTGTTTGAAGAAAAGCCTACGAGGATGCTTCGTTCGCTAAAAAACTTTTTCATTTCCTCTTTCTGATTTTCGTCGAAGCAGACATAAGAGTTTGTTGCGTATGAATATGCGCAGACTACCGATACTTCAAGTTGAAGTATGTTGAACTTGCCGCCCACGTCGGCAAAGGTATTTTTTGTTTCTATGTCGAAAACTATAGTGTTGAGCATTGTTGTCAGGATAGCTACATGTTTGCGCTTGCACAAGTTGCTCTTCGCTTGTTTGCTTGTAGAATTGAGTTAATGAAGAAACGAAACATTTATCTTGACTGCGCTGCGACCACTCCTGTTGATGCACGAGTGCTTAAGGAAATGCAGCCTTATTTTTCAAAAGTGTTTGGAAACGCGGGGTCTTTGCATAGCTTTGGGCAGGCGGCGAGCAGAGCTGTGTTTGATGCGCGTAAAAAAATTGCTGATGTGCTCGGAGCTTCATACAAGGAAATTGTTTTTACTGGAAGTGCTACTGAGGCAAACAACTTAGCACTGCGCGGTGTAGTAGAGCGGGCAAAGAGAGAAGGGGTTAAAGATATAAATATAGTAGTGAGTGCGGTTGAGCACGAGAGTGTGTTTGAGGCTGCGAGCGCTCTTGATGTAGAGGTGCGCGTAGCTGAGGTAAGTAGCGCAGGTGTTGTTGACTTGGCAAAGCTTGAGAAGCTTATCGATAAGAACACTGTGCTTGTTTCTATAATGTATGCGAACAACGAGATAGGGAGCTTTCAAGACATAAAAAAACTTTCTACTGTTATAAAAAAGAAGCGTGGCTCAGGAGTTTACCCGCTTTTGCATACCGATGCGGTACAAGCATTTCAATATTTATCATGCCAGGTAGATGAGCTTGGTGTAGACCTTATGACTTTGTCGAGTCACAAAGTGTATGGGCCAAAAGGCATCGGCCTTCTTTATGTTCGATCTTCTTTGCAAAAGGGACGAGGGAATAGTGGCGACGTTGCTCACATCGAGCCAATCATTTTTGGAGGAGGGCAGGAGCGAGGGCTTCGAAGCGGTACGGAAAACGTAGCGTTCATTGTTGGTTTTGCAAAGGCGCTTGAACTTGCTGATGCGATGCGTATAAAGGAAACGAAGAGAGTGTGTGTACTGCGCGACCGGTTTCTTAAAGAACTTTTAAAAATATTTCCGCAGTCTAAGCTCAATGCACAAAAGCGTTGGAGACTTCCAAACAATATAAACATTCAGTTTAAAGATCTCTTAGCAGAAGAGGCGCTGGTGTTTTTAGACTTGCACAGTGTGGCAGTATCGGCTGGGAGCGCTTGTAGTGCGCATAACTTGCAGGTGAGCCCAACTCTGAAAGCGATTGGCCTTTCAGACGAGCAGGCGAAGCGTAGTATTCGTATTTCATTGGGGCGAGGCAATAATGCCGAGGAGCTTAAAAGGGCGCTCGCGATTTTTAGAAAGATGCGAAAGAGTTTTTAGTTTGGTGTTACACTACAGATAATGTTGAATCTTATTGTCATCTTTGGCATAGCCATTTTCGCTATTTTGCTTGGGCGCTACGTCGCGCTTTTGCGCCACCACAAGCATTTGCACCATAAGCACCACGCTACGCACTCTGTTGCGGGGCTTCGCTTCCACAACAAAGAAAGGCATGAGGCAGTAGAAGAAAACCTCTCTCGTGTTCTCGATTTTGCTTCACGAAAAGATTTTATTACGAACAATCATATCGAAATGCTGCTTGGCGTAAGCGATGCTACAGCAACTCGATACTTAGACGAGCTTGAGAAGAGAGGGAAACTGAAGCAAGTGGGCAGTGAGGGTAGGGGTGTAAAATACGAGTTTTTAGGTTCATAAACGGCTCACACGGAGCCGTGTGAGCCGTTTATTTCAGGGAGGACGGTGATGTGCTTGCCCTTCCGTATCCGCCATCTGACGGATACGGAAGGGCAAGGCGTTAAATTTATGGGTAAATCTATCAATAAAGAACAGATTAAGGCTTTTGGGCGCGTAATCTCTCCATATAAGAAGGAGATTGCGCTTCTTTCAATTTTGGGAATAGTTTCTGCCTTTGCTAATGCTGCCGTTCCTTTTTTCGGTGGTCGGGTTATCGACGCGCTTGTTTCTCCTCGAGAGGTTTCTCTTGCTTCTCAGTTCGCAATGCCTGCTGTTATCTACTTTCTTTCTCTTTGGTTTCTTGTGGCGGCAGTCGATGGCCTTATTAGCTGGAGGAGTGGCTTGCGAGGCGCTCTCCTGAACAGCAGGATTTATAACGAGTATATGGCAAACGGGTTTTCCCGTATTGTGCGACTTCCGATATCGTTTTTTGCGAATGAACGCTCTGGGGCAGTTATGGATAAAATTCAGCGCGCCTCAAATGGCGTTGCGAGTATCGCTGGGGATACTTTGATTTTCCTCGCGCCAGAGTTTTTGGGAATCATCGCAGCGCTTACCATTTCCTTCTTCGTGAACTCAACGCTTTCGCTCATTATGATTTTGGGGCTTCTTATTTACCTTTACCTTCTTGTTGTTTTAAGTGCTCCTACCGCGCAGCTTTCTCTTAAAATGCATAAGTCTTACAACAAGGCATTTGGAAATGTGTACGAGGCTGCTGGAAACATTAAACCGATCAAGCAGATTAGTGCTGAGAGGCAAGAGGAGAAGAGAATTTATAGCGACTTTGTGGCTAAGGCTGGTGGTTATCAAAATTCTTTAGATCGGATTTGGCAATTGTTGAGCTACTGTCAGCGCGTGATAGTTCTCCTTACTCAGTTCGCAATATTTTTCGTCTCAATCTTATTTATTCGCCAGGGTGTTATCACTGTGGGAGAGCTCGTGATGTTTAACGGATATTCGGCGATGTTTTTCGGTCCGTTTGTGCGCCTTGGTCGTAGCTGGCAAAGAGTTCAAAATGGATTGAATTCAATTTCTCAGGCAGAGGAAATTCTTAATCATCCTCCGGAGGTCTATCAGCCTAAAAATGCTGTAACAGTTTCTAGCCTTCGTGGTGAGATTGAGTTTAAAGGTGTTGGCTTTGGCTACAAAGATAAGAAGCAGCAGGTTTTATCTGATATAAATTTTTCTACGAAGGAAGGTGAAGTCGTTGCCTTGGTCGGTGATAGTGGAGCAGGGAAAAGCACACTCATCGATCTTATCAGTGGGTACTACTTTGCTCAGAAAGGCGAGGTGTTGATTGACGGGGTTGATGTGAGGAGCTACGACCTTTCTCTTTTGCGCTCTCAAATCGGTGTTGTTCCACAGGAGGTTGTACTTTTTAATGATTCAATCTTGAAAAATTTAAAGTATGGGCTTGGCTCTATTTCAAACGATGCTGTGAAGCGTGCAGCAAAAATGGCACATGCACACGAGTTTATTGAAAAGTTTCCAGATGGATACAAGCAGGTTGTTGGTGAAAGGGGCATAAAGCTTTCTGTTGGGCAAAAGCAGCGTGTTGCTATCGCTCGCGCGATATTGCGCGATCCTAAGATTCTTATTCTCGACGAGCCTACTAGTGCACTTGATGCGAAGAGCGAGAAGTTTATCCAAGACTCACTCAATGAACTTATGCGCGGGCGTACGACTTTTGTAATTGCGCACCGTCTTTCTACAGTGCGCCATGCCGATATAATTTTGGTTATTAAAGACGGGAAGATTGTCGAAAGAGGGAAGCACGAGGAGCTTGTTGAGAAAAAAGGCGGTGAGTATCGCCACTTATACGAACTGCAAGTTGGGTTGCACGGTTAGTTTGCTTTTTTTGGTGAAAAATTGTATTTTATAGGCACATTTTTGGGTGCTATACTGTAAGTACTAAGGCCCCCAATCGTTCTCTACTATAGAAAATGAACAACAAGAATTTCAACAAATTTACTATCAAGGCACAGGAAGCCTTGCAAAACGCTCAGGAGCTTGCAGCGCGCAGTGGGCACGGAGAGTTTAAGTCACTCCACCTTCTCTCTTCTCTTTTGGAAGACGAGAGTACTTTGGTACGTCCTCTTTTGTCTAAGAGTGGGGTAGATGTAGATGAGCTCGAGATTGTCGTTGAAGACGCTATCGAGCAGATGCCGAAAAACATTAGCAGCTCAAACGTTTCCCAAATGTATCTTTCAAGCGAGCTTATGGCAGTGCTTGAAAAGGCAGCAAAAATTGCCCTTGCTCAAAAAGATGAGTTTATCTCTTGCGAACACTTAATACTGGGACTACTTGAGGCTACAAGCCCAAGCCGCACTATTTTAGAGCGTGCTGGATTTCGCCGAGAAAACGCCTTTAAGGTGCTTGCTGCACTTCGCGGAAGTTCTCGCGTAACTGACGAAACTCCAGAAACTAAGTTTCAAGTTTTGGAAAAATATTCTATCAACCTTACTGATAAGGCTAAAGAAGGAAAGCTCGACCCTGTGATTGGTAGGGAAGAGGAGCTTCGCCGTGTTATTCAAATACTTTCTCGTCGTACAAAAAACAACCCAGTGCTTATTGGTGAGCCAGGAGTAGGAAAGACTGCAATCGTAGAAGGGTTGGCTCAAAAAATTATTTCAGGCGATGTGCCAGAAACTTTGAAAGGAAAGGAAGTTGTAAGCCTCGACATTGGAAGCTTGATAGCTGGAACAAAGTTTCGCGGAGAATTTGAAGACCGCTTGAAGGCTTTTATGAAGGAAGTGCAGAATTCGCAGGGACGCATACTGCTTTTTATCGATGAAATTCACATGATTGTTGGCGCGGGAGCGGCTGAAGGTGCTGTAGATGCTAGCAATTTGCTCAAGCCAGCACTCGCTCGCGGAGAACTTCACGCAATCGGAGCTACTACCCTGAAGGAATACCAGAAGCACATTGAAAAAGATGCTGCGCTTGAGCGCCGCTTCCAACCAGTAATGGTTGAGGAGCCAAGCCTTGAAGACAGTGTTGCTATTTTGCGCGGACTTAAAGAAAAATACGAAGTGCACCACGGAATGCGTATAAGCGACGACGCTATTATTGCTGCTGTAAACCTTTCTGCGCGATATATAACCGACCGTTTCTTGCCAGACAAAGCTGTAGACCTTATCGACGAGGCTGCGAGTGCAGTAAAAATTGAAACTGAAAGCACTCCAGAAGAAATCGATCGCGTACGCCGCGAAATTACTCGCCTTGAGATAGAGAAGAAGGCTCTTCAGGCTGAAGCTCCAGAGGTAGACACTAAGAAAACAAAGACTAAGAAGAAAACTACCCGCAGCGTTAAGGCTGAAAAAATAACAAAGCGTATAAAGGAAATAAACAAGCAGCTTACTAAGCTCAAGAAGGAAAACGATGCGCTTTCAGGAAAGTGGCACGGAGAGATAATGACTTTTGAGAACTTCCAAAACCTTCGCAAGAGAATTGAAGAGCTTAAGATTGAAGCTGAGCAGGCTGAGCGCGTACAAGATTTGGAGCGTGTAGCTCAAATCCTTTACGGAGAGCTTCCTGCCGCAGAAAAAGAGTACAGTGCTTTTGAAAAGAAATACTTTGCACACGGACACCGCTCAAAAGAAGGAGCTTTTCTCAAAGAAGCTGTAAATGAGGAGGACGTAGCATCTGTTGTAGCTCGATGGACAGGAATTCCGGTAACTCGAATGCTTGAGAGTGAAACGGAAAAACTTTTGCGTCTTGAAGACGTACTTCACGATAGAG
The DNA here is from genome assembly GCA_041389085.1 of Minisyncoccota bacterium. Classification (GTDB taxonomy): domain Bacteria; phylum Patescibacteriota; class Minisyncoccia; order UBA6257; family 1-14-0-10-44-23; genus JAUYME01. The sequence continues at coordinate 12,131 of JAWKSL010000004.1, forward strand.
TTATCGGACAAGACGATGCGGTAAGCGCTGTTGCAAGCGCACTTCGCCGTGCACGCGCTGGACTTTCATCTGAGGAGCGCCCACTTGGAAGCTTTATGTTCCTTGGTCCTACTGGAGTAGGGAAGACTGAGCTTGCTCGTACGCTTGCTGAATTTATGTTCAACGATGAAAAGAGTATTGTGCGCGTAGACATGAGTGAATACATGGAAAAGCATGCCGTAAGCCGACTTATCGGATCACCTCCTGGATATGTGGGGCACGAAGAAGGAGGGCAGCTTACTGAAATAGTTCGCCACCGCCCATACAGCTTGATACTGTTTGATGAAATAGAGAAAGCTCACCCAGAAGTGTTTAACATTTTGCTTCAGATTCTTGATAACGGACACCTTACCGACTCTCGTGGTAAGAAGGTGAACTTTAAAAACACTATCGTTATCATGACAAGCAACGTAGGAAGTCACTACTTCCAACAGATGAACGCGCTTGGATTTAGCGGTGAGGCGAAGAGCAAGATTGAGGCAAAAGAAGAAGAGTTTAAAGACAAGGTAAAAGAAACGCTTAAGGAGCACTTTAAGCCAGAGTTTCTTAACCGTATTGATGAAATAATCGTGTTCAATGCACTTCGTAAGCATGAAATCGAACGCATCGTTGACCTTCAGCTTGATGAGGTGAAGAAGCGACTTGCGAAAAAGAATATCGATTTGGTTATCGACGCAAGTACTCGAAAACATATTGTTGAAAACGGCTTTGATCCAAACTATGGAGCGCGACCAATTCGACGCATGATACAAAAATCGATTCTCGATGCGCTTGCGGACAAGATCATCGGAGGAGAGATAAAAGAGGGGAGTAAGGTAAGTATAGGATTCAAGGGAAAGAAGGCGCAGGTAAACATTAGCGCATAAAAATGGGAAGAGGCGCACGACTAACGGTCGGGCGCCTCTTTCGTTTGGGGCGGGGGGAAGAGCTTGTCGAAGAAGGCTGCTTTTGCCTTCTGATCAAGCACGCACTCTTGGAAGAATGCTCCCAGACAGCCACACTTTTCGATGCCCTGCATCTCTTCGAGCTGGCAGCTTTCGAGCACTGCACCTTCTAGGTTGCTTCCTGCTACGTTGAGCCAGCTGAGGTCAAAGTCCTTCAGGGTTCGGCCTGGCACAATGATCGGAAGATCAAGATGCTTGCCTGGGTGCTCCTTTCGCCACGCGTGCATGAGCTCGTTGAACTGACGCGCGTTTCCTCCCAGTAGGAGGTCGTGCAGTGTTTCTTGGAACGACACGGAGCCTCCTTTCGTTTGGGGTGCTAATTGTTATAGTCCAGAACAAACGCTGTTCGGTCAAGGTCTGGGCGTAGCTGACTAAAGAGTGCGTCGAGCTTGTTGTAGGCTTCTTCGTCGCGCTCTGCTCGTGCTGCTTCCATAAGAAGCGTTACGAATTCGATGCGGGTTGGTGAAACTTCAAGCGCGTGGTTAAAGAGATTTTTCCCTCTTTCGAAATAGTCGGTGTTTTGTAGAACAACTCCTGCCTTAAAGTTGAGTGCGCCGTTTACATAGTAAGAGCGAAGGCCTGAAAGGTTGTCTTTCTCTGTGTTGAAGACTTCATTTGCTCTGTCTACTACTTCAGCGTAGGTGCCAAGCGGTACTGCCTCGTCTCGGTTGCGGATTTCACCCATTACCTGAGAGGCGATGTTGCTGTAGATTATTACCGTTTCTTCTTTTCCAACATTTGAGTGTACTGCGAGGGCGTTTTCTATCGCCTCTATCTTATCGGTGATAGCTGGTCGAGCCACCGCTTGTACCATGTAGCGGTTTTTTTGAAGCGGAAGGAATATTGTTTTGTAGATAAGCGCGAGCGCGAGAATGAGTGTGACCGCGCCTACTATCTGTTGCTTTGACCCTTTGGTATACGCTGAACTTTCTTTTGTAAGGCTTCTTGTTGCTACGAATGTCGCAAGGAAGATAAGGATGAAGCTTATGAACTCGCTGTGTGTTCCTGTTTTAGCAATCTGGCTCTTTGCTACCGCTGGCTGGAGAACAAGGAAGTTGAGCGCGAGTGCAGCGAAGAGGGCGTAGAGCGTTTTTTTCTGGCCAGAGCTAAAGCTTAGCTCTATACCTTCAGTATCAAGCTCTTTGTTGAGTAGGAGTGCGAGTAGTAGGTAGAAGCTCAGGTATATAACGAGTACGTCGAAGAGGAAGAAAGCTTGCACCATATAGCCAAGGATGAGGGCGAGACTTATAAACTTCCACTGTGAATTCTTTTTCTTTGCCGCTTCTCTAAACGCGAAGAAGAGGACGGCGAGTAAAGCTGCAAGGAGTAGTACTCCTCCTGAAACCGCTTGCTCAAGATAGAGGTTGTGGGTTCGATCGAAGAACGATTCACGGCCAAGGTGTTTAGGATTGTAGTACTTGTCGAAGACAAATGGGTAGTTTTCTGCACCCCATCCAAGCGTTGGTTTTTCAAGAGTTCCTGCAATAGCGCTTTCCCATGACCAAACACGTGGTTGGAAGTCGGCTACTGCTTTTTCGAGCTGGAAGAAGCGCCCTGCAAGCGGGATGTTTTGCCAGAAGCTGCTTTGGCTTGTCTGAAAGAAGACAACGATAGATCCGACGCTTACCACAAGGAGAATGCTTGCGATAAGGCGAACGTTTTTGTTTGCTCCTTTTCTAAATGCGTTGAGGGCAAACCAGAGAATGAGGCCGGCAAGAAGTCCGAGCATCGCTCCCTTTGTACCAGTGCGTACGAGGGTGAGAAGCTGGAAGAGGCCGAGCATGGTTAGGAGAATTTTCCCCTTCATGCTTTTTGCCTTACTAAAGAAGTAGCCGATAAAGCTCAAGCTGAAGAGGGAGTAGGCAGCAAGGTAGCTGGCGTTTCCAAGAGTTCCTGATATACGAAGGTCGTTTCCGACGATGAGCTCTCTGAAAAATACTGCAAGAGAAGAGAACGATCCTCCCCCTGAGACAACGAGCCACTGCAACATTCCGTATACTCCTGAAATTGCTGCAGCTGCTATGGTAATACCCATAAGGAGCTCGGCATCTTTCTTTTTCGTAAAGAGCGTTGCGAGCAGTAGGAAGTAGGTGTAGTAGTGCAGGATCTGCAGTCCTCCTTCAGAGCGCTCGAAGTTTGACCAGAAAGACTGGATTGGGTTTGCTCCAGCAAGTGCTGCGACTACAAAGATTGCAGCAAAGGCAGTAAGGGCAATAACGAGCGGATTTTTAAAAGTTTTCTTAATGTGTGCAAGCTCTGCTTTGCGATTTTCACTTCTATATATATGAAGTGCGTAGCAGGCGAGCGCTAAAATTATTAATGTGCGGAATACGAGAGCCTTTCCGCTGATAAATGGGAAGTAGAGATTTCTTGTAAACACGAGTGGTGTTGCAAGGCTCATCGCTACTAACACTTTGGCTATTTGTTTCAACATAGTTTCAATTATATCCACAAAGCAGCTCTTCCGTCATCTTTCTGTTAATTCTCAATACAGAAAAAATGCACTACAATTGTTAGCAGTTATGAGTGCAAAACGCGCAAAGAAAATTGCTGTTCAAAAACACGACGAACCAAGCTTCGTTATCGAACAGCTTCTTGATACTGAAAACGACTCTCTTATTTTTTCAATACCGAAAAGTGCTAAGTTTTCTAACTCGGTAAGTAATTTTCGCCTTTTGAAGAAGCAGGCAGAGCTTTTGGGTAAGGATGTGCGTATTGAAAGCGTGGATGATGAAGCCCTTGATCTTGCGCTTGAGGCTGGCCTTGAGGGGAGTAACCCGTTTTTTGGCCGTATGCGCTCAACCCCTATGAACGACATTGTCGCTCCACGTCGCGCTACTCGCAGAAAAGTGGTAGAGGAAGAGGGGGAAGAAGAGAGCGATGAGTTTGAAGACATGGAGGAGTTTGAGGATCCATCAAGCGATGTTGTTTCTGATGGAGAGCCAGTTATGCTTCACCGCCATAAGCAGGAGGTTGAAGAAGTGGAGGAAGAGGGCGATGAGATGGATGACTTGCCGGTAACGGGAACAGATGGTTTTGTTGGGCGTCTTGGTAGCGCTATGCGTTCCGACAAGGGCTTTAAGAAATATCACGACGATGAGGAGGCTGAGTATGAAGAGAAACTTCATCGTGTACAACGGTATACAAAGCACCCTCGCCGCAGCGCAAAGCGTATTTTTACCTATATTGTTCTCGCTCTTATTATTTTTGGCCTGCTCCCATACCTCGCGCTTGCGGTTTTGCCAAAGGCTGAAATAACGCTTACTACAAAGAAGACTGATTTTGAATTTTCTGGAGAGATAATTGCAAACACTGCTATGGGATCTGTATCTGCTTCGGAAAGAAGCATTCCAGGCCAGGTGTTTTCTGAAAAGTTTACTGATACGTACGAATACAAGGCGAGTGGGGAAGAGTACATTGAGCGCAAGGCGCGTGGTGTGCTTACTATATACAACGCTTATAGTGCAGACAGTCAGTCACTCGTAGCTACTACTCGATTTCAGACTCCTGACGGAATGGTGTATCGCCTTGTTGAAAACGTTGTTGTTCCTGGGGCAAAGATCGAGGCAGGGAAAATTGCAGCAGCCTCTGTAGAGGTAGACGTTGTCGCTGATGTGGCGGGTGAGGAGTTAAACACCGGGCCAGTAAAGAAGCTTACCGTTCCTGGATTTAAAGGGAGCGATAAATATGAAGGTTTCTACGGTGAGCTTAAGGATGGAGCAACTGGCGGATTTAAAGGGAACTCGAAGGTTGCGACAAAGGCCGATATTGAAGAAGGCCTTGCTAAGGCTCGCACTGCTATGAAAGACGGCGCAGACTTTTCTGTAAGCTCGAAGATTCCTGATGGATTTCTTGTACTTGAAGACGCTGAAGAGTTTGCTATCACTAAAGAGTTTGTTGACGATAGAGCGGGGGAGAATGGAAACTTCCGCATAACGCTTGAGGCTGAGCTTCGGCAGTTTGCTTTTAGCGAAGACGACCTTAATGAATTGCTCTCAAGCTTTGCTTTCGCTGAGATGGAGGTTGGCCCTGACTATCAAATAGACAACAGCACTGTTTCATACGACTCTCTTACCGCTGATTTTGAGAACGGAGAGCTTATACTCGATATTGATTATGTAGCTCAGGTAGAGCAGGCAATCGACGTTGTTTCTCTAAAGCGCCGTCTTTCTGGGGTGAAAAGAGATAGCTTAGAAAGGGTACTTTCATCAGTTTCTGGCCTTGATGGGGAGGCTGATATAGACCTTTGGCCTTTCTGGGTGCGTCGGGTGCCATCAAACGAGAGTAAGATTGAATTGACCGTTGACTAGACTTCAGGCTCAAAGTGCTGTTTGGAGGGTTGACCCCTCACCTAACACTAAATTGCAACTATCTACTTCCATTATATTTTAAGTAATTTTTCAACTAGATTCCCATACGTATCTTTGTTAGGTGAGGGGTTGACATTTTAACGGGGCTTCCCTAATATATGAAGCAATCACAAACCAGCAATGGTTTGTGTGTTTTTCTCTTTAAGAACTGAATGTCAAAAAATAAAGACTTGACGATACGCGAGGGGACAGTCGAGGAATCGCTGCCAGGGGGAGCTTTTAAAGTTCGCCTTGTAGACGAGGATCGAATTGTTCGCGGTCAGCTTTCCGGGAAAATGCGTAAGTTTCGCATTAAGATAGTTCCGGGAGATCGGGTAAGTATGGAGTTTACTCCTTACGACGAAGATCTTGGCCGTATCAATCGCCGTCTATAAAGTAAAAACAATTACGATGAAGGTACAATCATCAATTCGAAAACGAAGTAAGGATGACAAGATCGTGCGCCGCAAGGGGCGTCTTTATCGTATAAACAAGAAAAACCCTCGTCACAAAGCACGTCAATAATATGCGAGTAGCAGGTATAAACATTCCAGATGAAAAGCGTCTTGTAGTAGCTCTCACCTACATTTATGGTGTTGGGCCTTTTATTTCAGAGCAAATTCTTGAAATGACCGGTATTGACGGAAACAAACGCGCAAAGGAGCTTACTCAGGAAGAGGCAAACAAGATAAAGGAGACTCTCGACAAGAACTTTAAAATTGAAGGAGAGCTTCGTTCAATCGTAAAGACCAATATTTCAATGCTTAAGGAGCTCGGAAGCTACCGCGGAATGCGTCACTCACGTGCGCTTCCTGTGCGTGGTCAGAGTACTAAACGAAACAGTCGAACCGTGCGTGGAAACACAAGAAAGACTGCTGGAAGCGGAAAGCGCAAGGTAGAACTAAAGTAAGGTCTATGTATCTATACCCTTTTTCACAATTAACAGGAGCTGATGTGGCCGCCCTTCAAGGCGCGAGCTTTAAGCAGGTGTATTCACCGCTTCAGGCGAGCAACACAGAAGGAGGACACATCAGCCCTGCCAAAGGAGCTATGAATTTTCTTAGCTTTATTGTCGCTCCTCATTCGGGTATGGTATACACACTCAATCGTCGCTTCTCAAATCTAAGAAAATTCATTAGCTTTAATTACCGAACAAGGGTATAGATACATAGACTATTATGGGAAAGAAGAAAATCGGAGAACAAGCTGAAGGAGCAGTACTTACAGAGGCTGCGAAAGTTGAAGACGCAGTTAATGCTGCTGCTTCAAAACAGGTTTCAAAAAAGCGTACCCGCGGACACGTGTATGTTAAGAGTACTTACAACAACACTGTTGTAACCGTAACTGATGAGAAGGGGAACGTAATGTTCTGGGCAACTGCCGGATCTCTTGGATTTACCGGTCCTAAGAAAGCTACTCCGTTTGCTGCATCAAAGATTGTTGATGCTCTCTACGAGAAAATGAAAAAGGCTGGAATGAATGAGGTAGATGTAACCGTGAGTGGTGTAGGAGGTGGGCGCGATAGCGCTGTACGCTCTTTGGCAAACCACGGAGTTACCATCCACTCAATTCACGATGTAACCCCAGTTCCACACAACGGTCCACGCCCAAAGAAAGTACGAAGAGTATAGTTTTCACATTTATGTTTGATACACGAGCAAAAAAAGAAAGAGCACTTGGAGAGCGACTTAACCTTAAGCCGACTCGTTCTTATTCTGATAAAAGCGAAGTTACAAAGCGCCCATTTCGTCCTGGACAGCACGGAAAGGGACGCCGCCGTTCAACTGAGTACGGACGTCAGCTTACTGAAAAGCAGAAGTTCCGCGCTACCTACGGTCTTCGCGAGGGGCAAATGCGCCGCTACTTTAAGGTAGCCGACCACAGCGACACTGCTACTGGTGAAGCTCTTATGTCTCTCCTTGAGCGCCGTTTGGACAACCTCGTATTCCGTCTCGGATTTGCACCAAGCCGCAGTGTTGCTCGCCAGCTTGTAAGCCACGGACACATCGCAGTAAATGGCCGCAAAGTTACTACTCCAAGTCGTCTTATGAAGACTGGAGAAGTTATTTCAATTCGAAAAGGAAGCGAAGGACACCCAGTGCTCGCTCAAGCAAAGGAGCGTATTGCAAAATACGATGCTCCAGCTTGGCTAAAGCTTGATGGGGTAAAAATGACTGGGTCGATTGCAAGTAAAACTGCAAAGTTTGACGTTCCCTTTGACATTTCATTGGTCGTTGATTACTATTCAAAAACTGTAAAATAGGCTCTTTCCCAAGGGCTTATTGTTTTAAATAAAAACATGGATCACATTCACTTGAGCGAACACATTAACGTTAAGACCGTATCTGAAGATAAGAACTTTGGAGTCTTTGAGGTTCAAGGGCTTTACTCTGGATATGGAATGACTCTTGGAAACGCTCTTCGCCGCATTATGCTTTCTTCTATGGAAGGTGCGGCTATCACTAAAGTAAAGCTCGTTGGGGCTTCTCACGAGTTTGCTACTATCGACGGAGTGCTCGAAGACGTTGTAGAAGTGCTTATCAACCTTAAGAAGGTGCGCTTTGACTTCAACGTTTCATATAAAGATTTTGAAAAACCAGAAGTACTTACCCTTAAGAAGAAAGGGGAGGGAGAGGTAACCGCAGCAGATATTAGTGAAACAAGCATCTGCAAAGTGGTAAACAAGGATCTTAAGATTGCTACTATCACCAAGAAGGGGATAGAGCTTGAAATGGAGCTCACTATTGAAAAAGGCCTCGGATACGCTCCAGTTGAGTCATTTAACTCAGATGCTCTTCCAGTAGGAGTTGTTCAGATCGATGCAATCTTCTCACCAGTAACCAAAGTAAACTACTCAGTTGAAAACATGCGTGTTGGTGACCGAACCGACTTCAACAAGATTGTTTTCGAAATTGAAACTGATGGAAGCATGAAGCCAGGAGAAGCTCTTGGTAAGGCAGCTGCTATTCTTGCAAAGCAAGCAGACGTTGTAGCTTCTGCATTCCAATCTGATAAGAAGAAAGCAAAGGAAGAATAAACATATGCGTAAATTTGGACGAAAAACAGGACAGCGAAGGGCTTTTAAAAAGGGCCTTGCAAGCAACCTCATTTTGAATGAGCGTATTGAAACTACCAACGCTCGCGCAAAAGAGCTTCGTCCAATCGTAGAGAAGATGGTAACCACTGCAAAGAAGAACGACCTTGCTTCTCTTCGCCGCCTTCTTTCACAGCTCCCTAAGAAGAGCGCTGAAAAGGTGTACTACGAAATAGCACCACGCTACAAGGACAGAAAGGGAGGATACCTTCGCATCATTAAGACCGACAAGCGCCGCAAGAGAGACGGAACAGAGCTTTCAGTAATTGAATTTGTATAAACCTATGACTACTAAGACTGCAGCAAAAACTGAAAAGATGACTCACACCTTCGACGCTGGTGAGTTTGTGTTGGGCCGCCTTGCTACTGAGATAGCGACTATCCTTATGGGCAAGCACCGCGCTGACTACACTCCAAACATGCCAGGCACTGACAGAGTGGTGGTAACAAACGCTGCAAACGTGAAAGTTACTGGAAACAAGGAGAAGGGGAAAGTATACCAACGCCACACTGGTTTTATGGGAGGGCTTAAGGAGCGCCGTCTTGAAGAAGTTCGCGCAAAGAACCCAACTGAGATAATCAGAATGGCAGTGTACAACATGCTCCCAAAGAACAAACTTCGCACCATGCGAATGAAGAGACTAAAAATCGAAGCGTAATATGGCTAAGAAAGAATACTATCAAGGAACTGGAGGGCGAAAGAGCGCAACCGCACGTGTGCGAATTTACCCTGGAAAGAAAGGCTTTGAAATAAACGGAGCTGATGTAAAGGAATACTTCCCAATCGTGCGTCACCAAATAATGGTGAGCTCACCATTTGAGGCTGTAGAAAAGAAGGGTGAGTTTGGAGTAACGGTACAGGTAAAGGGCAGTGGTCCAAGCGGGCAGGCAGGAGCTATCCGACACGGAGTAGCTCGAGCGCTTGTAGACTTTGACTCAGAGCTTAGAAAGAAACTTAAGCAGAAAGGATTTCTTACTCGCGATGCTCGTGTAGTAGAGCGAAAGAAGCCAGGACTCAAGAAAGCTCGCCGCCGCCCACATGGAGCAAGCGATAAACGAAAGACCCCGAGAGAGGTCTTTTTCTTGCGTCTTTGCGATGAGTCCTATACTCTAGTTTTGCTATGAATATTCTTGCAATTGAGACCCTTCGACCCTGCTCAGGGCGAGATTCATTGCAGAGCGAATATTCTTAAGGCTATAAATTATAGTGACTAAATCTGTGAACATACTAGCTATAGAGACGAGTTGCGATGATACTGCGCTTTCGATAGTGCGGTGCGAAGGGGATTTGAACAATCCCTCTTTTGAGGTGCTTGAAAACATCGTCTCAAGCCAGGTAAATGTGCACAGGCCTTTTGGTGGAGTAGTGCCACACTTAGCAAAGCGAGAACACGTTAAAAACCTTCCATTGCTTGCAGAGCAAATTCGCCTCATGGGCACGCTTATAGATGCTGTAGCGGTAACGGTTGGCCCTGGCCTATCTCCAGCGCTTTGGGCAGGGATAACCTTTGCTTCTGAGCTTGCTAGCGAGCTTGGTGTAGAGCTTCTTGGTGCAAACCATCTTGAGGGGCACATGTACAGCATTCTTTTGCCAAAGAAGGAGGAGTCTGCGAGTTTTAATTTTCAAGACATGTTTCCTTCTATCGGGCTCATCGTGAGCGGAGGGCACACAATTCTTGTACGTATGGACTCTTTGAGCTCATGGGAGAAGCTTGGTGAAACGCGCGACGATGCAGTTGGTGAAGCCTTCGATAAGGTGGCGAAAATGGTAGGTCTCCATACCCTGGTGGGCCAGAGATAGATAAAGTAGCTGCTGAGTATACTGGAGAGTATGTAGATTTCCCGCGCCCGCTTTTAGATAAGCCGGGGTTTGATTTTAGTTTTTCAGGGCTTAAGACAGCAGTACTCTACCATCTTGAAAAGGAAACGGGAGATACTCGCGAGAAAGTAGTTTCAAGCTTTCAAAAGGCTGCTATCGATGTTTTGACAAAAAGACTACTCGCGCGCTTGAGTCTTGCGAGGCTCAGTCGCTCTTTGTGTGTGCGGAGGGGTCGCTGCAAACACTGCGTAAAGCTTCTTTGGCCTCTTTAGCTCAGGAGTTTGGTATTTCTTTCTTCACTCCTTCAGATTTTGTCTACAACACTGACAATGCAGCGATGATAGCGGTAGCCGCATACATAGCGAAGCTTCGAGGGGTGACTTACGAGTTTGAGGCGAAGCCAAATTTGAATATAGGCTCTCTGAATTCATAAACCTTCTTTCCTAGTTCTTTATTTTTGCTCATTTTCTTTGTTAAAACTTCTCGCTGATGCCCTTTTGGCATCACCTGCGAATTTTGCCTCGAAAATTAGCAAAAATTCTGTACTAGAAAAATGCTTCATAAATACAGAGAGCCTTTAACCCTTTCTTTTCAATTGGCTTCTATTCAATTACTATAAGCTAGATAGCTATGGCTGATATGGAAAAGCAGTACAACTGGAAAGACGTAGAAAGCAGGGTTTATAAGGCTTGGGAAGAAAGCGGCTACTTTAGCCCTGAAAACAGCACTTCAGGAGAGGGTAGTGGGCAGTTTTCTACTATAATGCCTCCACCAAACGCGAACGGGCGGCTTCACGCTGGCCATGCTTTGGATATGACCCTAAAAGACATATTGACTCGCTACTGGCGCCTTAAGGGTAAGAGAGCGCTTTTTTTGCCTGGAGCTGACCATGCTGGTTTTGAAACTCAGGTAGTGTACGAGAAGCAGCTTGAGAAAGAGGGGAAGAGCCGCATGGAGATGGATAGAGAATCTTTGTATAAGGGGATGTATGAGTTTACTCTTGAGAACAAGCAGTACATGGAAGACGATGTGCGTGCGCTTGGAGCTTCTTGCGATTGGTCTCGAGAAAAATTTACTTTAGACAACGACATTATCGAGAAGGTTCGCCTTTCTTTTGTAAAATTGTATGAAGATGGGCTCGTGTATCGAGCAAATAGAATTGTAAATTGGTGTACAAAACACCAAACGTCTCTTTCTGACGTTGAAACTGAAAGTGAAGAGCGCGAAGACATGCTCTACTACATAGAGTACGGCCCATTTACTATTGCTACTGTTCGACCAGAAACAATTTTTGCCGACGTGGCAATCGCCGTACACCCAAACGATGCACGTTACAGCGAACACGTTGGTAAAACCGTTACGGTAAAAACGCCGATTGGAGAGCAGGAGCTTCAAGTTATTGCCGACGACTACGTTGACCCTGAGTTTGGTACTGGAGCTTTAAAGATTACTCCTGCTCACGATGGAAATGATTTTGAAATAGGGAAGCGCCACAACTTGCCTATGCCTGAAACTATCAACGCATACGGCAAGCTTACTGAGCGCGCTGGTAAATACGCGGGGATGAACATAGCCCAGGCACGTGAGGCGGTAGTTGCAGACTTGGAGAGTATGGGGTTGCTCAAGAAAAAAGAGGCTTACAAACACGTAGTGCCATTTTGTTATAAGTGTTCGAGAGTTATCGAGCCACGCATCATGGATCAGTGGTTTGTAAAAATGGAAAGCTTTGCAAAGAAAGCTCTTGAGGCTTTGGATTCAAAGAAAATAGATTTCCTTCCAGGAAATATGGAAAAGATATTCCGCTACTGGATGGAAAACACTATCGACTGGAACATCTCTCGCCAGATTGTTTGGGGAATAAAGATTCCTGTTTGGTACGGAGAAGATGGCGCTATTCATTTACCAAAGCGCCAGAAGTTTTTGCTCGCCCGACACGGTGAGAGCGAGGCAAACAGAGACAAGGTTATGGGAGCTCAAAACGATGTTGCTCTTACCGATACTGGGAAGGAGCAGGCTCTTGAGCTCGCCAAGTCTTTGAAGAGCGCTGGTATTTCTAAAATTGTTCACTCGCCACTATCTCGCTCAAAGGAGAGCGCCCAAATTATTGCTTCAGAGCTTGGGGTTTCAGATATAGAGGAGTGGAGCGACATTGCTGAGGTAAATGCAGGGGAGTTTGCTGGAAAGCCAATTGAGGGCAAAAACGTGCTTGAGGCTGCACTTGAATCGAAAGATGGAGAAAAGCTCGCTGACCTCACAAAGAGGGCTCAGGCGGTGATAGAGAGGATGCGCGCGGTTGATACCGAGGGCACCGTGCTTGTAGTTGGGCACCGAAGTTTTACATCAGTGCTTATGTCGGTATGGGCTGGGCGTAATGAGAAGTACTACACTGCAGACCGCAGGCGCTTTACGTTTGAAAATGCTACCTACAAAGAGTTGGAGGTTTTGATTGCACCAAAGGGTGAGGGGCTTACTGAGGAGACTGACGTATTTGATACGTGGTTTAGTAGTGGGCAGTGGCCTTACTTAGCTCTTGGATATCCAGATAGTTCTGATTTTAAGACTTATTACCCGACCGATGTTATGGAGACAGGGGCTGACCTTATCTTTAAATGGGTACCTCGCATGGTTTTTATGAGTGCTTACTTTACTGGTACTGAGCCATTTAAGACTGTGTACTTCCACGGAATGATCAACGACGCGAAAGGACAGAAAATGAGCAAGAGTAAGGGGAATGTTTTGAGTCCTATTGAACTTGTAGATGAGTTTGGGGCCGACGCTCTTCGCATGAGTCTTGTTATCGGAAATCCAGCAGGAGCTAACATGGCGCTCTCAAAGGATAAGGTAAAGGCGTACCGCAACTTCACTACTAAGATTTGGAATGCTGCTCGTTTTGTTTCTATGAATTGGGACGAATCCTTGGATGTTTGGAACGCGTCGCTTAGTGCAGAGCAGCAATCTCTTTTCGATGAGTTTAGTGCTGCGAAGAAAAGCATAGAAGACCACATTCAAAACTTTAGGCTGCACCTTGCAGGAGAGGAGCTTTACCATTACTTCTGGCACACATTTGCTGACAAGGTTATCGAAAGCCAAAAAGCTGCGATGATGGGGGAGGATAGTGCTCAAAAAGCTTCTGCTCTTAAGCTTCTTGGAACTTTGCTTAAAGAGCAGCTTATTTTACTGCACCCATTTATGCCGTTTGTAACAGAAGAACTTTACCAGAACCTTCCGTTCGCGGATAAGAAGGAGTTTTTGATGATTGAGAGTCTTTAGTTCTCGATTGCGCGGTATAATAAAGCGTAATGAGCGCCGTTGAGCTAATAGCTACTATTGGGCTTGGGCTTTTGCCAAGCCTTACCTGGATGGTTTTCTACCTCCAGGAAGACAATAAGCACCCTGAGCCACTCGGGATGGTGTTTTATGCTTTTGTAGTTGGAGGGCTGATGACTTTCTTGGCCCTTGTTTTGCAAATAGTTTTCCGCGGTGCGCTTGGGTCAGCCCTTGGCGCAAACCACCCGTTTGAACTTTTCCTCTTTGCAGTTGTTGAGGAGTTGATAAAGTTTGGTGCTGTGTATTGGTTTATTTCTTCACGTAAAGAATTTGATGAGCCGCTCGACGCCATGATCTACATGGTGGTAGTAGGGCTTGGGTTTGCTGCAGTTGAGAACATTGCGAGCCTTGGGCAGACAACTACCTCTCTTATAACTGGCATCAACCAAATTGCAAAGCTTGAGATACTTGCTCTACGCTTTTTTGGAGCAACTCTTCTACACTCTCTTACTGGTGCTATTGTCGGATCCCACTGGGGCAAGGCTATCGAGAAGTGGCGAGAGGTATCGAAAGGAATTTTTACTGGGTTATTCATAGCAATTTTATTGCACGTAATTTTCAACTACCTTATACTAATTACAGGACCAATAGCTTGGGTAATAAGCTTTCTGGTTTTTGTGGGGTTCTTCGTCATCTCTGACTTTGAAGATTTGCGAGCCCACGATGCATAAAATATATGAGCCAAGAACTTAGAGCACTAGAAGAAGATTTTAACGAAGAGGAAGACCTTGCTTTTGCCAGCAGCGAAGACATAGGAGACGAGCAGGAGGGCAAGCTTGCTATAGACGTTTATCAGACTGATGAGTCTATTGTGATCGAAAGCCCTATTGCGGCTGTGGCAAGCGACGATTTGGAGATAAACATCACCAGCGAGTCAGTTTCTATAAAGGGCAAAAGAGAGCGTCGCAGCAGCCAAAGTAGCGAAGACTACTTCTACCAGGAGTGCTATTGGGGGCGCTTTTCCCGTTCCATCATCCTTCCCCAGGAAATAGACGCTGAAGGGAGCGAAGCGAGCATAAAAAACGGGGTTTTGGTCATCAGGATGCCCAAGTTGAAGAAAGTCCGCCAGCGTCGCCTCAAGGTCAAATCTGAGTAAAAATACCCCTAAAAGGGGGTATTTTATATAGAAAAAGGGCCCAAAATAGGCTTACTTGACAAAAAATAGCATATGTTTTCTTACTATTGACAAATAGAGGGAGTATATGCTATAATGGTGTCTGTAAGACCCCTCGGAGGGGTTTTTTGTTAGCCCTTTTTCGGAAGTGCTAATAGGCTCCCAAGCCCTATATTAATCAAATAATTAGTCGTGGGAGCTCTAAGAATAGGACCTAAACAACATGAAATTCGCATATCTGATCAGTTCGGATATGATGGTGGAAGGATTTAAGCGCGTTGCTGCATTCAGCCTTTTGACCCTTTTCTTGCCAGTAGCTGTAGCAGTTGCTGAGCCACTAGAGGGGACAAACGTGACTGAGGCTTTTTCTAGCGAAATAGCACTTGCCGCTTCAGCTGACCCTCCAAAGGAAGGAAGAGTGATGCTTGTAGACATGACAGCGTACACCTCACGTGAGGCGGAAACTGACAGTACTCCATGTATCGCTGCAGGAGGATTCGATCTTTGTGAAAACAACCGCGAAGACGTAGTCGCTGCAAACTTCGTTCCACTTGGTACACGCATTAAGGTTCCATCGATCTTCGGTGATAAAACATTTACCGTTGTGGATCGTATGAACTCACGCTATACCAACCGAGTTGACTTCTGGTTTAAAGACCTTGATCGTGCACGCCAGTTCGGAGTTCGAACTGCCGAGATCATCGTTCTACCAAACTAAAAACACCCCACACTGGGGTGTTTTTAGTTTCTGGTGGTGGTGTTAGAATTTTAATATGGTGGACTTAAGATTAATTCCTAAGAAGGACCTTTGGTATTCAGTCGGCTTTATTACTGCCGATGGCAGTTTGAGTATCAGTGGGAGGCATATCGCTCTAACTTCAAAGGACAGGGATGTTCTTGATAAGATAAAAAGGATATTGAAGGTTTCTAATAAGATAGGCAGGAAAGCGAGGGGATATAGTCTTGAAAAGAAGTATTTTGTTTTACAAATAGGGAGTGTTGATTTCTATAGGTTTTTATTGCGCATTGGGCTTATGCAAAGAAAGTCAAAAAAACTTGGCTCACTCAAGATTCCTAGAAAACACTTTCATGATTTTCTTCGCGGGCTTATTGATGGGGATGGGAATATTCATACATGGGTCCATCCAGGCAACGGGAACGTTCAATGGTCTTTACGTATTTATTCTGCTGCCCCTCATTTTATTGAATGGCTACGATTTTCTATACAGGAACACTTTGATCTAACTGGTGTTATTAGTGTTGTCCAAAAAGGTAAGGATGTTTGGGTTTTGAAGTTTGGTAAGTTTGCTGCACAGAGAATTTTGAGAGTTTGTTATTATTCAGGATGTGTTGCTATGGCTCGAAAGCTTAAGAAGGCTAAGCTTTGTATTAATTCTAAGAATAAGTTAAATTCTTATGGTGGAGTTAAGGCAATTCACTAAGCCCGGGTGGCGTAATTGGTAGCCGCGCGAAGTTTAAGCCTTCGTGTCTTATGACGTGTGGGTTCGAGTCCCGCCCCGGGTACAAACATAAAAACCGCATTTAAGCGGTTTTTTTATGAGGCGCCGGTGGGATTCGCACCCACGAATCGCGGTTTTGCAGACCGCTGTGTTAGACTACTTCACCACGGCGCCGTAGTGTTTAATTTAGCTACTTTTATCCTTCTCGTCTAGCAGGGCCTTTTCTATCACTGAAGCGTGCTCACTTCCTTTGTCGTGTACGAACTCTAAATGAGGCAGGGGATGGATGTTGAGCTTTCTTAAAAGGATAGCCCCAAGGTAGGGGGTTCGCGCTGCTAGAAGCGCTACAGCGCCCCCAGCTTTCTCTTCTGGGATAGTGCTTACGTACACCTTTGCATAGTCGAGACGCTTGTTTACTACTACCTCGGTAATGCTTACGAGCATGCCTGGTTCAAACTCAACTTCTTTGAGGATGATTTTTGAAAGCTCTTCTTGGATTAGGCTTTCAACTCTTTGGTGTCTGAGATATGGGCGATTTTGCTGCTGCATTACTGTAGGAGAATCTTGTCTCCTTCTTTTACTTCTTCGCTGAAGCTTACGAGCATTCCACACTCGTTTCCTGCTTCAACACTTTCAACTTCATCTTTTCCTTTCTGGAGATTTATTATCTTCCCTTGCGCTACTACGTTTCCTTGCCGGCGAAGCTCAAGCTTGCCTTTGTTTTTAAACACTCCTTCCACTACTTTTCCTCCAACTATTTGCTTTTCAAGCTTTGAAGTGTTGAATACGGCAAGTACTTCTAAGACAGCTCCAGCACCTCCGGTTTCTTGGTGTGCAAAGTATCCCTCTAGTGTTTCAAGTATTTCGTAGATTATTTTTGAGCTGATGATTTTTGTACCACGCTCTTTTGCTGCAAAGTCTGCAGCCTTTTCTACCTTCACATTAAAAGCGAGAATAAGCGCTCCAGTAGACTGAGCGAGCTTTACGTCGCCATCTGTTACGTTTCCAACGTTTTCTTGCACGATGTGGAGAGTCTTTCCTTCTGGTGGAGTTATTTGCTTTACAGAGTAGGAGAGTGCTTCAAGTGTTCCTGCTAGGTCTGCGTTGAGAATAATGTTAATAGCGTTCTTTGGTGGCTTTACGTTTACCTTTGTTTCGGTTTTTACTTCTGTGCTCTCTGAAAACTCTTCTCCTGCTTTTGGTAGTGATTCAAATCCGAGCACTACTGCTGGGCTTGAAGCTGAAAGTTTTTGAGCAGGTTTTCCCTGGAAGTCATTTAACTGCTTTATCTTCGCTGTAGAGCTTGGGGTATTTATGAGGTCTCCTTTTGAGAGTGAGCCGTCTTTGATAATGAGGGTGACTGAGTTCCCGATTTTGCTGTCGCGCTTCGCCTCAAGAACAAATCCGGTAGCTGGAGCATCTACTGTTGTTTTAAAATCTTCAAGCTCTGCTGCGAGGAGAAGGAGGTCGAGCAGTTCACTCACTCCTGTGCCATCTTTTGCAGAAATTGGTTGGAAGCTTATGTTTCCACCGAAGCCTTCAAGAAATATTTCGTTTGCTGCTAGGTCTGCCTTTGTTTTATCTACATCGGCATTGTTCTTATCTATCTTGTTTATGGCAACGATAAAAGGAATTTCTGCCTTCTTAAGTATGTCGATGGCCTCTTTTGTTTGTGGCTTTACTCCGTCGTCTGCTGCTACTACAAGAATTGCCAGGTCAGCTATATTTGCTCCGCGTGAGCGCATACCGGTAAAGGCTGCGTGGCCTGGAGTATCGATAAAGGTCATTTTCTGGCCATTGTGCTCTATCTCATAGGCACCTACGCTTTGGGTAATACCCCCGGCTTCACGGTCTGCTACGTTGGCTTTTCGGATATGGTCAAGAAGCGTGGTCTTTCCGTGATCCACGTGGCCCATTACCGCTATAATTGGTGCTCGTTTCTCCTGTGCCATATTGAGTGCAAAAAGCCCGTTAGGGGCTTTATTTAGCTCAACTCTAGCACTTTGACGTTTCTTTTTCAAACGCTCTTGCTTCTTAACTCTTGCTTCTGTATTCTATTCCTATTGACCAAAGGAGAGCCGCCTGTGCTTCGCTTCGGCGAGCCAGGGGTGGCTTTCAAAAGAATGGAGAGGTGGCAGAGCGGTCGAATGCAGCATCCTGCTAAGATGTTGACCCTTTACGGGGTCCGAGGGTTCGAATCCCTCCCTCTCCGCCAGAGCCGAGATCCTCACGAAGTGGGGGTATGGGCTCTGGTTTAGAAACGGGTTGGGGTTCGAAGCAAGGTACCGGGAGGACGCGAAGCGCCCGGGGAGGTAAATCCCTCCCTCTCCGCCCTAAATTTAAAGGCTCACACGTACGTGTGAGCCTTTAAATTTGTATCTATGAACCAGCTGCTTTTAGGTAGGCCTCGAAGAATTCCTTACAGTCTTTGTCGCCTTCGTGTGTTGTTCCTTGCCCGCACTCTTCAGGGTTTGGATCGGGGATGCCGCAGATCATTCCATGGCAGTGGTAGTAGTTGCACTTTTCGTGCTGGCCTAAGTGTAGGTTAGTAGGGTACTTCTGTGCACGATCTGCGTTCTCAGCTTGTATTTCGCTCAAGCGCGCAGCTATTTGTGCCTCTACGTCGATTAGCTCATTTTGGAGGTCTGCCTTTTCAGCTTCTTTTCTCTCGATGAGTTTCTCGTAGTAGTCGAGTGCAAATTCTAATGATACTTTGCGTTGCCCACGAAGCGCGTTTAGTGCTCCTTCGAATTGAGTCTTCGAACTTTCTGGTGGGATGTAGGTATCTACATTGCTTAGGTCAACGCGTAGTGAAGAGCGTTTCTTTCCTGCGTTTCAAGTGTGGTATCGATAGACTGAATTTCCTGGCCGATATCTGTAACGCGTTGGCGCAGTCGCATAAGCTCTGCATCAAAGTCGCTGTCGATAGGGCGGCAGTTTTTAATATTGTCGGAATAGTCTTCATCGTTAAGTCCTACTCCGGGAACTGAGGTGAACTTTTCTGAGCCTTGCGGTGGGTTGCACGCTTGCTCTCTTGCATCGAGTGCTGCAAGGGCTGCGTTGAGAGCGTTGCGCATCGTCTGAGTGTTTTTAGTAAGGTGTCTTGCCTTGATTTCTCTGCTGCGTCGTATTCATCGAAGCAGGTCTTTGTGTCGCTTTCTTCATACGGCACTTCAGGCTTTGGAGGGTTTGCCGCCCAGCACTGGTCAAGCGCTGCCTTCGCTACTTTGTAAGCGTCGTAAGCGACGTCGCGTTTGTGGTAGTACTCTTTAAATTCTTCATACGGAGCGTCCTCTGCGGGCGATGGGATGGCGAAGAAGTCTTTGTATGCTTGATCGCGCGCTGCTTGTTCTGCTGCGCAAGGATCAACTGGCTTTGCGCGCAAGCACTGGCTTAGGCGCTCTTCAGCTACTTGGCGCTCTTCGCTGTAGAGAGCGACACTGGCATCAACACCAGCTTTGTGTTGAGCTTGAAGCTCTGCGCGAGCTTCTGGTATGTCTTCGCAGGCGATTTTCCTGCATCAAAATTTTGTAGATAGGCAATTGCGGTCGCGATAACGATGATGGCAACTGCGCCTACTGCAACATGTGATTTATTCATGTCTATATAATAGGCTATTTGTTTGGTATATCAAAAATACCTAATGGTAGTCTTGCTTGCCTTCGATGATTGCCTGAGCTCTTTGAAATGCTTCTTTCACGCTAATGTTTTTTGCATCGAGTTCTTTAATTATATTGTCGAAGCTTGTGTTTCGCTATCGTTAAAACCCATAACCATAGCTTGCCCGCGCATCTCTTCTATCACAGAGCGGGGATCAGACATTTCTTTTATTTGTTCCATAGTACTTTCTTTATAGCATGGCTAAATGTAGACTGAAATGGATTAACATTAATGTAGCACCGAAACGCGTTGCGGACGCCACCGCAATGCTAGGCGTGCCCATTTTTCTGGGCGCTCGATTACTTGCGAAGGAAAATGCCAAAAATAGAAAAAAGTTGGGGTAAACACCTTTCTGCTGAGTTTGAAAAGCCTTACTTTAAGGAGCTTGTGGCCTTTGTGAAGGGGAGTATGCGAACAAAGCCATATACCCAAAACCAGCCTCTATTTTCCGCGCTTTTGAGCTTTGCCCCTTTGATTCAGTACGAGTCGTTATTTTAGGCCAAGACCCCTATCACGGGCCAAATCAGGCCAATGGGCTGTGTTTTGCGGTAAATGAGGGAGTTCCTTTGCCTCCGAGCCTTCTAAACATATTTAAGGAGATGGAGGCTGACTTGGGGCGTGAGGTAAATAAGGCGGGAGATTTGGAGCGTTGGGCGCGCCAAGGCGTTTTGCTCTTAAACGCCACTCTTACTGTGGAAGGTGGAAAGGCGGGGAGCCACCAGCGAAAGGGTTGGGAGCAGTTTACTGATGTAGCTATTGAAGCCCTTTCTCAAGAAAGGGAAGGAGTTATTTTTGTACTTTGGGGTAACTATGCAAAGAAGAAGGGAGAGAAGATTGATTTTCTGAAGCACCACATGATTTCGAGCGCTCACCCGAGCCCACTTTCTGCGCACAATGGATTTTTCGGCTCCAAGCCATTCTCTACGATTAACGACTACTTAAAAGAAAGGGGGGAGAAGGAAATTGATTGGTAGCCCATGCTATTCTTAGGCTATGGAGAAGTTTAGACTAAGCGATCAGGAGTCAGCGGAAACTCAGAAACCAAGTTGGTACAGCCAAGATACTGAACAATTTTATCGGAATATACGGGAAAGTTTTGCTGATCTTGGCACTGAGGCTATTGGTCAACTAGCAGGGGGTATACAGCAACTAAAGGCAGAGCATCCCGATCTTGAAAGATACTACGCATATCACATTCTCAGTGGTAGTTCTCCTAAAGACCACGTGGGACTTACTGATCTTATTGCTTTTGATTATCCTGATGGTGCTATACGGAAAGTTGCACGTGTAGCTCTTAACCAATTTTTGTCTCATACCTAGTGTAAAATAAAGTTATGCATTGGAAGGCGCCGGAATTTACTTTTTTTGAAAAGAGTAGCGTATGGTACACCGCAAGTATTGTGGTTGCGCTTTTGATAGTCCTCTTCGCAGCTTTGCAAGGGAACATACTTTTTATTGTATTCACTGTTATTGCTGAAATACTTGTGCTTTATTGGGCCAGGCAGGAGCCGCCACTTATCGAGTGTGCATTTGGTGACCGAGGGCTCGTAATCGCTGACAATTTTTACCCGATAAAAAGCCTAGAAGGCTTTGCCTTTGTAACAGACCACCCCCACGACCCGTATTTTGAGCTTATTATTGCTCAAAAGAAGAAGTTTTCCTCTCACTTGAGAGTGTTAGTGCCTACTGAAATAGTCGACGATCTTTTCGATGTGCTTTCAAGCTACCTGGGGGAGATAGAGTACGAAGAATCTCTCAGAGAGCACATAATGAAGATCATCCGTTTCTAGGCTTGAGCCTAGTGGCTCTTTGGTGTAGTATCTTTTGGTAAAAGCTCTCGTCGTTCAATGGATAGGACGCAACTTTGCGGAAGTTGTAATGTAGGTTCGATTCCTACCGAGAGCACAGTGAATTTTAATGGACCCCCGCCCGCCAGAGGCGGCTGCAGTAGAGCCTTCTTATCTTGCGCAAAGGTTCACTGCCTGACTCTGACGAACTTGCCATCAGCCGCTGCAAAGCGACGGCCTGTTGCGCAGGAGAGTGCGGGGGATGCGGCTTTTTCGGGTTTCGGATTTGATACTACTAATTAAAATTGACCACAAAATTATACATTCCCATACTACAAAGCCCTTGAAAGGTTCCGGTTTTTGGAGTGCCTAGATCGATAATTTCTTCTCCGGTATTAGGCAAAATTTTCTCATAGCCGATTGACCTGATAATCAATGCTGCCGAACAATCATAAGTGCCGTTTGTTTTCACAACCAATTTTGTCGGAATATTCGCTTGTGCGGTAGACACTCTGGGCGAGTATCCGCCACGGGCGTTTATGGTGATATACTGAACACCGTCTCGTATTTCAATATTTTGTGCCGACTCCGTACCTCCCGTACCGGAGTTATTCTTTGATTGGCCGAGAAACATAATACCGATACCTATGACTAGTGCGACCGTAATGATAGTTAAAGCAATTTTATTCATAGATGAATTATATGTTAAATAACGGATTAATTATTCCCAGCCCGGCAAGTCCGGCGAGAAGAGCGAATAGTCCGAGGCCGATGACGACTATTCCGGCAGATTTGAAAAATAATGATGCGTGTTTTCCATGAGCAAATGAGGCAGAGCCGAATGAAAGAAGCAGAAGTATCGGTAGAGTTCCTAAAGCAAATGCGAGCATGATAATAAGTCCCGACATGAAAGAGCCACTGCTTAATGCTTGAATCTGCATCGACTGAGTAAACCCGCATGGCAAGAAAAAGGTGGCGAAGCCGAGAATAAGCGGGGTGAAAGTTTTATGCTCGATTCTGCGGAAAAAATTGAAAAGTCCCGAAGGTAGTGCGATTTTATTTTTTTCAAAAACTCCGACCAAATTGAGTCCCAAAAGCAGCATCACTACCGATGCTAATATGCCCAGTATCGCCGTAAACGTAAAATTCATACCAATCGCGCTACCGATTGCCCCAAGCAGACCGCCCAATACCGCAAAACTAACGAGTCTTCCGACATGAAATAGTGTGAATGTTTTTGTATCACTTACATTGTCCTGGGAAATCTTCGCCGAAAGCGACAAGACCAGGCCGCCGACTATGGCGAGACATGATGATACCGATGCAATGAGACCGATGATAAAGCTTGTGACGGGTGAAATCTCTCCGCTGAGTCCGAGATTGAGAATTCCTGACTTTTGTAATAAGAAGAATAAAATCAGAAATCCAAGTCCAATCGGCAGTGCTTGCCAGATAACTCCCTGATCATTTTTCTCTTTTGCCTTTTTCTCGACTGAAAGAGCATATCCGTTGTGCTTTATTTTTTCCGTTAGTATCTCTGCAAGTTTGTGCTGGCTTTCGTCGAGAGTAGTATCAAGCGACACAGTCTCATTTTTAAGGTCGACATGTACTCGCTCAGTGCCGATTTGCTCGTTTAAAGTATCTTCAATGAAGATTTTGCATGAAGCGCAGTGAGTGCCGGAAACATAAAATGTGTATGTTTTCATAGTTATATTCTTTTGGCTTTAATTCGCAGTGAGTTCGACACCACTGACACTGATGACATCGCCATGGCGAAGCCGGCAAAAACTGGATTTAAGAGCCACCCAAAAATCGGATAAAACACTCCTGCCGCAAGCGGTATGCCTACAATGTTATAAATAAACGCCCAGAACAGATTTTGCTTGATGCCTCTCATGGTGATTTTTGACAGCTTGATGGCTTTTACAAGCTTTGAAATATCGCCGCCAAGAAGCGTGATACCGGACGACTCAATAGCTACATCCGTACCGGTTCCCATAGCGATACCCACATCCGCTTGGGCGAGTGCCGGTGCATCATTCACTCCATCACCGGCCATTGCTACCACTCGGCCTTGCGACTGGATCGTCTGTATCTTTTCAAGTTTGTCCTGTGGCAGTACATGAGCAACGACATCATCAATTCCCACTAGAGAGGCGATGTATTTTGCGGCTTTCTCGTCGTCACCAGTAAGCATGACTACTTTAATGCCAAGCTTATGCAGATCAGCGATGGCTTGCTTTGACTCCTGTTTTATTTCGTCAGCCACCATCACAAAGCCGAGTACCTTATCTTTCGTGGTGAGAATGACAGGCGTCTTGCCTTGAGAAGTAAACTCGTTGAGCTGTGTCATGTCGAAAGAAATTTTGAGGTCGCTCACGAGCTTTGCATTGCCGACAAAATACTCAACATTTTTTATTGATCCCCTTAAACCCTTGCCTTGGATGTTTTCAAATCCCGAAGTCTCTAACAGAGGGATATTTTTTTCTTCTGCATAGCTTATGATCGCATGTGCAATCGGATGCTCGGATTTCTTCTCAAGTGAAGCGACTATCGACACCAATTCGTTATCATCTAAATTAGAAAGATTTTTGACATTCACTAACGTCGGCTTGCCTTTAGTGATCGTACCTGTCTTATCAACCACCACTGTGTTGACTTTATGGAGTTTCTCAAGAGTTGCCGCATCTTTGATGAGAATGCCTTCTTTCGCACCCTTACCCACACCAACGATAATAGCAGTCGGTGTGGCCAGTCCGAGAGCACATGGACAGGCAATAACAAGAATTCCCACAAACGAGGCGAGTCCGAAAGATAGTGCTTGCGAGAAGCCAAGATACTGTGATCCAACAATCAGCCAAGTTCCTAGCGTGAGGAAAGCAATGACAAGAACAATAGGCACGAAGACGGCAGAGATTTTGTCTGCTAGTGCCTGAATCGGGGCCTTGCTTCCTTGCGCATCCTCAACCATTTTGATGATCTGGGCAAGTAAGGTTTCCGACCCGACTTTCGTAGCTTTGAAAGTAAATGCTCCGCTTGTGTTTATTGTTCCGGCAACGACAGAATTACCGATCTTTTTTTGCTCTGGCATTGGCTCGCCAGTAACCATGGATTCGTCAATAAAAGATAACCCTTCGGTTACAACTCCGTCCACCGGAATCTTTGCACCTGGTTTGATAATGACCAAATCACCATGTTTAACGTCATTTACCGAAATCTCTACTTCCTTACCGTCCCTGAAGACAATGGCGGTCTTGGCTTGGAGAGTGAGCAGTTTTTCAATCGCATCACCAGTCTTTATTTTTGAGCGAGCTTCCAAATATTTACCGAGGGCGATAAACGTAATGACCACGATCGTGACATCGTAGTATTGATAGTCAACATTTATAAAAGGCCTCAATGCTTCCTCGAAGGCAGTAACAGCAAAGCTGTATAGAAAAGCGGCAACAGTTCCGATGCCGATAAGCGTGTCCATATTTGCCTTACCGTAGCGGAGGAATCTATAAAAACCGAGTAAATAGGGCTTGCCGACTACAAAAAGAATATAGGTTGCGATTAGTGGAAGAAGGTGATGAAAAAAATCTTTTGCCGTTACGCCCATTTCTGCCACGGCCCCATATTGAGCAAGAATATCCCAACCCATAATAAAGGCGGCAATGATGGCTAGCGGAATAGCTGCGAGCACTTTTGTTCGCATATCAGAAACTTCTACAAGCTTTTCTTTTTTTGATTGGTTAAGCCCGAGGTGAGCGGCATGTTCTTCTGCTGACATTCCCATTTGTTCGGCCATTACAGGAATATCCAGCGAGTATCCGAGCGATTCGATATGCTTTGAGAGATTATGTGGATTTGTCTTTGTTGGATCAAACGAGACTTTAGCTTTTTCAGTTCCATAGTTCACTTCCGCCGACTCTACCCCTGCTATCTTCTTTAAAGTCTTTTCAATTACTGATGAACAAGAGGCGCAATGCATTCCTTTCACTTTGTAAGTTTGTGTGTGCATATTATTTTCGCTTTAGTTTATACACCTTAATAATTTCCTCCTTGGCTTTCTTTGTCTGACCGGATTGCACCTGGTGAAAAACGCAATGGCCAAGGTGGTTTTCGAGAAGCATATCCTCGACGTTGGATAGTCCTTGTTTTACTGCCGATGTTTGAGTTATCACATCTATGCAATAGGTGTCGTTTCCAACCATCTTTTGAAGTCCGCGAAGCTGACCTTCTAAAAGCTTGAGGCGACGAATTACTTTTGCCTTACTTTTATCGTCCATGTATTTCATATGATATATCGTATACCCCCTAGGGGGTATAAGTCAAGTCCGAAACCCGAAAACAGCCGCACATTCCTCCCACACCCTTCTGTCGAGTCGTCCGAGCGGCGGGGTGGGAGCGTACAATTCAGTTTCAAGCCACCACGTGCTTCGTGCGTGGGAGTTGTTAGACATTCTTGCTAAAATACATTCGAGCGTAGTTGTATAGATTCACAAATAAAAAACGCCCCAAGGGGCGTTTTTTATTTGTGTTGACTATGCCTTGAGCTCGTCGTAAATTTTCTTTACGTAGAGCATTACCAACGGGGTGATGAGGATGCTGATTATTTGATTGAGGATTTCAAAGACTTCTTGACCGAATAGTGATGAGAGGATTGCTCCTACTATCGCCATTACTGCTATCGTTGCCGCGATTAAGGCTAGTAGTCTTCCAAATACTGGCCACCAGTATCCTTTAACCATTGCCTTGCTTTTGTTTATGGAAATAACTATTCCGCCTTCATTATCCATGAGGATAAAGACTGAGAAGGCAAGCCACACGGCAAATATAACTCCTGGAATGATGAGAAGTACAAGACCTAGTGCTGTGATGAGTCCTACAAGAAGAGTAACCAGTAGATAAGGCACAAACAATTTCCATCCCTTTAGGAGCGCCTTCTTATAGTCCTTTATTTGCTTTTCGTGGGTAACTGCGTATGACAGTGAGCTCGATGCCCATATTTGAGCAACGATGACCACAAGGGCAAAGATTGCAGAAACTACGTTTATTGCTCCGTGGTTTGCGCGAAGTAATGCTGGTGATGCGAACAGGGCAATTATGCCTACAGCTCCACCGATCGCGCTAATGGTAATGAAAAGTGAAAAGTTTTCTTTGTAGGCTTTCCATGCACTTTGCAGTAGGCCAATTGGTCCAGTTAGGACTTTTATTGTTTTTTGTTCCATTTTAAATGTTATTTATTGAGCGAGTGAAGGGAATCGAACCCTCGTCTCCTCCATGGCAAGGAGGTGTAATGCCACTATACCACACCCGCTTCGCTCTTTATTCTGTCGGCGGGTTTTCGCTTGGGCCCGCTATGTTTGGCTCTGAAGTTGGCCCTTGAAAGGTAGATTGGTCTTGGCTCTTTTTTGTTGTTATGCCTAAAAGCCCGTAGGTGGCTACCAGCCCGAGGATAACGATTGATACGATTATAACTTTCAATACCTGCTTCATCTCACATAGATTACCCAAGGCTTTGCGAATAGGCAAGAGCATGTCGGCTAATAGTTAATTAGCATATGGTTAATTGGTAGAAACTAGTAATTGGTTAATTAGCATATGGTTAGTTAGTAGTAAAAATAGTTGAAAGTTGAAAGTTCATAAAGTTTAAAGTGAGAAGAAATCTAAAACAGGGGAACAAAAAAGCCCCGAGAATGGGGCTTTTTTGAATTTATTTGTTTACCGCTTCTTTCAAAGCCTTTCCAGCTTTGAACTTAGCTACCTTAGCTGCTTTGATTTTGATCTTCTCTCCTGTCTTTGGGTTGATTCCGGTTCGTGCTGCACGCTTTCCAACCTTGAATGATCCAAATCCTGGGATTACTACGTCGTCACCTTTCTTGAGTGATTTGGTGATAGTTTCAACGAAGCAATCAACAACTTCTCCAGCTTGCTTCTTTGACTGAAGGTCTGCACCTTTCATCAAAGCTTCAGCGAGTTCTGCTTTATTCATGTTATTTTTGTTTTCTAATAATTCCGACCTGTTTATAAAGAATTTCAAAACGAGTATAGCACAGGCCCTGTCTGCATTTGCAACCAGGGCCTGTGAATAGATCGTTTTTAGTTTTTATCTTGCGTACTCTACTGCGCGCATTTCGCGGATTACGTTTACCTTTATTTCTCCTGGGTAGTTTAACTCTTGCTGAATCTTAGCGCTCATATCTTTTGCCATTTGGAGCGCTCCAAAGTCGTCTACCTTTTCCGGAACTACGAACACTCTTATTTCTCTTCCGGCTGAGAGTGCGTAGGCCTGCTTCACTCCTTTGAAGTTTGTCGCCAAAGCTTCGAGGTCGCGTAGGCGCTTAATGTATTGCTCTACGCTATCAGCACGCGCTCCTGGGCGCCCTGCTGAAAGGATGTCTGCGGTTGTAACGATAAATGATTCAGGTGTGGCAAATGGGTAGTCTTCGTGGTGAGAGCGCATAGCGTTTATGACGTCGTCGCTCACGCCGTATTTCTTAAGAATTTTCATTCCCAAGTCTACGTGCTTTCCTTCTACTTCATGGCTGATTGCTTTTCCAATGTCGTGTACGAGTGCACCTTTCTTGGCGACGTCTACGTTTGCTCCGAGCTCGCGAGCTATCATGCCGGCGATGTGTGCCATTTCAACAGAGTGGGTGAGTACGTTTTGCCCGTAGCTTGTTCTAAAGTGCAGTCTTCCGATGAGCTGAAGTATTTCTTTTGGTAGCCCTATTACTCCTACTTCCATCGCTGCCTCTTCTCCTATCTCTTGCATGCGGCGGATAAGGTCTGCTTTTACTTCTTCTACTACTTCTTCTATGCGTGCTGGCTGGATGCGCCCGTCTTTGATGAGTTTTTCAAGACTCATGCGTGCTATTTCTCTTCGGAGTGGGTCGAAAGAGGAGAGGATAACGGTCTCTGGAGTTTCGTCTACGATGATGTCTACGCCTGTAGCGCGCTCAAGCGCTTTAATGTTTCGTCCTTCACGTCCGATAATTTTTCCTTTTAAGTCCTCGCTTGGAAGGGTAAACACGCTGGTAGTAACGTCGCTTACGTGTGTACGCGCGTAGCGCATAAGTGCACCGGTGATGATGTCTGCTGCCTTCTTTTCAATTTCTTCTTTGCGGTCGTGCTCCATCTTCTGGATGCTTTGCACGAGGTCGTCTTGGTAGGCTTGGCGAGTCTCTTCAAGCAAAAGCTCTTTTGCCTGGTCTTTGTTCATACCAGCGATTTCTTCAAACTGCTTTACGCTCTTTTCTTTTATTTCTTTTACTTCTTCTTTTGCGGTTTCAATTTTTACGCGCTCTTCGTCGAGCTTTGATTCGCGCTCAGTAATGGTGAGTGATTGCTTTTCGAGCGTTTCTTCCTTTGTGCGCAAACGAGACTCGTCTTTATCGAGCTTTTCTTTACGTTCGCGTTCTTCCTTCTTTATTTCATCGAGGATGTCGATCGACTTCTGCTTTGCCTCGCGGATAATTTCCTGGGCCTGAGTCTTCGTTTCCTCAATTTTTGTTTTGAGCTTTGCTTCTATCGATTGAGCTCTTCGCTGTGCGATGAGGTTTCTTACCGAGTAGCCTGCTGCTAGTCCCACGGCCAAGAAAACCCACATCAATGGATTTGCTAGGTTCATATGTATTTAGATTTAGAGTCAAGATAATCATTTAATCTCCTGACGGTGTAATTCGATTAATTTTCCAGTCATGTTCATTATATGTGAGCTCACTAATCCTGTAAATTCTTTGCTATCATTAAGCTCAATGGAGGCAAAAGCGTGCGTCTTGGTAGTTCTTGATGGATTTGGGGTGAGTCGAGAGGACTTGTCTAACCCTATTTTTGTTGCGGAGCCGAAAAACTTCCAATATTTGAAAGAAAACTATGCTTACGGTGCTCTGCAGGCCAATGGAATGGCTGTTGGTATGCCTTGGGGGCAGGGGGGAGACAGCCGTGTAGGCCACCTTGCTATTGGAGCTGGGCGCATCGTTTACCAAAACAGCGCGCGTATAAGCCAGGCGGTTAAAGACGGCACATTCAATTCAAATCCCGAGCTTCTTTCGGTGATCTCCTCTGCTAATACTAGCTCTAAAGCTCTGCACCTTGTCGGCTTATTGAGCGAGGGGGTAGTGCACGCAAACATTGAGCATTTTCAAGCCATGCTTGCTTTAGCTAAGTCTCAAGGCCTTGAAAAGGTTTATATGCACTTTTTCTCCGATGGGAAAGACAGTGCTCCGCGCAGCGTCGTTTCTTTAGTAGAGCGAGTTCGAGGAATTGCGGATAGTGTCGGCGTTGGCGTTGTCTCTACGATCATCGGACGCTATTACGGTATGAATAGCAATGGTGATTGGAAAAAGACTGAGCGTGTTTTTCAACTCTTAACCGAACTAAGGGGTCAGACGGGAAGCTTTTCGCAATTTGTCGATGAGCTTTATGCGCAAGGACGCAACGATGATTTTCTTTCACCGTTTGTTTTTGAAAATGCTGCACCGATCCAGAATGGAGACTCGGTTGTGTTTATGAACTTTCAGGAAGAGGGCATCCGCCAACTTGCGGGCGCGTTTAGTCTTACTGACTTTACTGGCTTCTCGCGTTCACTTCCGCCAAACATACATCTTGTAAGCCTTACGAACTATTCCGAAATGTTTCAAAGTATACGCGTTGCATTTCCTGAGCAGGAAATTGATGATTGTTTAGCCCAAGTCATTTCTGAAAAGGGATTGGCACAGATGAGTGTAGGGGAGAGCATAAACTATGCGAGTACCGCGTATTATTTCAACGGCCTTTCTGATGAAGCGTTTGAAAATCAATTTATTGTTTCCATCCCTTCAAACGACATTGTGAGCCAGGCTCAAAAGCCGGAAATGAAGGCGAGTGCAGTTGCGAGTAGAGTAGTGCAGGCGATAGAGGAGCAGAGCTATAAGTTTATTTTGGCAAACTTTGTAAATGCCGACATTGTAGCCCAGGCCGGGGACTTTAATGCCACGGTGGCTGCGATAAAGGCAGTCGATGAAGCGCTTGGCTCTATCGTAAGAGCTTGTGAAGCACAAAAGGTAGCACTTATCGTAACTAGTTCGCACAGTAATGCTGAGCGCGTAGTAAACCCTATAACTGGTGAAGTAGAAACGAGGCTTGATGCAAACCCTGTACCGTTTATATTGGCGAGCCCAGGTTTTAAAAAAGGAACTCCAAGTGTTCCGGTGCGCCAAACACAGGCGATTGGTATGCTTGCTGACGTAGCACCGACTATCCTTGAGCTACTCGGTATTGAGAAGCCAGCGCTTATGACGGGGCGCAGTTTATTGCGATTTTTACGCTAAAATAGCCCATTTTGCCCTGGGGATAACCTGTGTTTAATTTTTAAGGCAGTCTGCTATACTTCTTTGCATAAAGAAACGAGGCGCAGTGAGGGCGCCTTTTTTCTTACCCCAAATTTCAAGGTACGCTATACTTCAGATATGAATACAGACATTCTTCTTATCGTCTTACTCCTTGCAGGTTTTGGGCTTCTATTCTGGTTTGTAAAGGCACGTACTGAAAAAAAAGAGGACTCTACGGGGCTTACTCTTCTTCAGGAGCAGCTTAAAGAGCTTCGTGGCACTTTAGACAACAAGCTAAGCGAAAGTACTCGCACTGCACAGGAGCAGAGTAGGGAGCTTTTTCGTAACGTAAAAGAGCTTACTGCTCAACTTACTCGAGTAGACGAGGGGCAGAAGCAGGTGAGTCGTTTTGCTGACCAGCTACAGAACTTGCAGGACATTTTGAAAAATCCAAAACAGCGCGGGGTGTTTGGTGAGTATTATCTCGAAAGTCTTTTGAAAAATGCTTTCTCTCCAAACCAGTACCAAATGCAGTACAAGTTTGCTGACGGAGAGATAGTAGATGCTGCGCTTTTCTTTGGCGACAAGGTTATACCGATAGATAGCAAGTTTAGCTTAGAAAACTACAACCGTATTGCCGAAGAGACTGATCCTGAAGTGCGTGAGCGTCTTGAAAAGGAGTTTAAAAACGATTTAAAGAAGCGTATCGATGAAACTTCAAAATATATACGTCCAAGTGAGGGGACTATGGAGTTTGCCTTCATGTTTATCCCTGCTGAAGGCATCTACTACGATCTATTGGTAAACAAAGTAGGTACGTTAAAAGTAAATACGCGCGACCTTATCGACTACGCGATAAACCAGAAGAAGGTGCACATTGTAAGTCCAACTACTTTCTATGCTACCTTGCAAAGCATGCTTCAGGGTATGCGCGCGTACCAAATACAAGAAAAGACAAAGGATATTTTGAAAAATGTAGGGCAGCTTGAGCGCCACTTGAGTGCTTTCTCTGATGCGCATAAGAAAATAGGTACGCACCTTTCTACGGTGGTAAATGCCTACAACACAAGCCAAAAGGAATTTAGAAAGATAGATAAGGACGTATTAAAGCTTGGGGGAGACGGTGTGGGAGCTGAAGTAGAAGAACTTGCTCGCCCACTTACTCTTGAAGAATAGGTAAAGAGGTTTAGTAAAAAAAGAAGCCCCGAGTGGCTGTGAAAGCCACTCGGGGGTTGTTGCGTTGCGCGCGGAGCTACTACGGACTGTTCCCGTAGGTTCCCGTCTCGACCACGACCGTTGCGATCGGCGTTGCCGGCAAGGGAACCATCTGGAAGATCACCTTCTCGATTACGTAGGTTCCATCATCGAACCAGGTGACACAGAGCCTGTAGGACGTTCCAGGGCCTTCTGCGTGCCAGTGGCCAGAAAGAAATCCGTCTTCGGGGCACGGAGATGGGTGGTTCCCACCCGGGTCCCAGAACATCTCGCCTTGACCACCGGGCGAGTGGATGATGTACCCAGGAATGCTCTCGTCGAAATCGACCGGGTGGCTTCCCTCGGAACCATCCGGCGTCACGAAGTCGGGCGGCGGAATGGGCGAGATCGGGTTGGGCCCACCACCGGGCGACGGCGACGCCGTGGCTTCGCTGGTGATGTCGATGATGCCGGTTGCACTCAGGCCGATTCCGGCCAGCAGGCCGGTCAGCACGAGCATTGCGATCATGAAGCGCATTGGAATGAACTCCCTACCTCCCTCTTAGAGCGACTTGCTCTATCCCTAAGGGAAGCACGAAGACCGTATAATAATACATTTCTTTTTAATGTCAATGGTAGGGGTACATTTTGCGACAGTTTGGTATAATGGAGACATGCCCGGTGGGAATACTAGTTTTACCACCGGGATGCCCGGTGGGACAACTGCGATTCCTGCTGGAAAATACTGAATTTGAGAGTATAAGATGAATTTACTCATAGATTTGGTAAATATAAGTTAAAAACTCGCAGTAGTACCACCGGGATGGCAAAGATTGAAGACTTACTGCAGCGATATCTTGATTATCTAGAGATAGAGAAGAATCGCTCTCTTAAAACAGTAGACAACTACAAGCGATATTTGAGCCGCTTTATTGAGCTTTTAAAAATTCGCACTGAAAAAGACATAACTGCTGAGAAAGTGCGACAGTTTCGTATACTTCTGGCTCGCGAAAAGGGAAGTAGGGGTGAGCCAATGAAGAAGGTAACGCAAAACTACTACATAATCGCGCTGAGAAACTTTTTAAAGTATTTAATCAAAGAAGACTTTGATGTTTTAAGTCCTGACAAGATAGAGCTTCCAAAAATATCGAAGCGACAGATAGACATAATCGAGTACCGTGAACTTGAGCGTCTCCTTTCTGCCCCGAAAGGATCTGACCTTCGCAGTCTGCGCGACAAGGCTATACTTGAACTTCTTTTTTCTACTGGGCTTCGTCTTTCAGAGCTTTGCAACCTTGATCGCTACCTCAACTTCGACAGAGGAGAGGTAACGGTGCGCGGAAAAGGAGAGAAGCTTCGCGTTGTATTTATATCTGATAGCGCAAAGAAGGCGATAAAGACTTATTTGGACTCTCGTCCTGATACTTTGGAGCACCTCTTTGTATCACTTTCAAAAGTTCCCAAAGGATCAAACAAGAAGCCGAAAGTTTTGGGGAAGATAACGACGCGTGCAGTGCAGCGGCTGGTAGATAAGTATGCAAAAGAGGCAGGAATTGCTGAAAAAGTAACACCGCACAAAATTCGCCACTTGTTTGCTACTGATTTACTTTCAAACGGTGCCGATATCCGTAGCGTTCAGGAAATGCTTGGGCACAGCAATATTTCTACAACGCAAATTTATACTCACGTAACCAACAAGGGATTAAAAGACATACATAAGTCGTTTCATGGCAAGAAAAGAGAGGATGAATAGAATTTAACGTTATACAAAATGGCAAAGAAACTAGATATCTTGAGTTGGAATGTAAATGGAATACGCGCTATTGAGCGAAAAGGGTTTTTCGATTGGCTTGATGAGCGAAAGCCCGATGTGCTTGGGCTTCAGGAGATAAAGGCTGACCACGATAAAATACCAGAGCGATTTAAGGCTATCGATGGCTACTTTGCCTTCTTTAACCCAGCGCAGCGCCCTGGATACAGCGGTACAGCCCTTTTTACCAGAGTGAAGCCCGATAAGGTTGGCGCTGGTTTTGGCGTTGATAAGTTTGATGTTGAAGGTCGCGTTATATGGGCAGACTTCGATGATACGCGCCTTTACAACGTTTATTTTCCAAACGGAAAGTCTCGACAGGAACGCTTGGATTATAAGATGGAATTTTACGATGCTTTTCTTGTGCACATCCGAAAGGTACAAAAGCAGGGAAGGAAAGTTGTCTTCTGCGGTGATGTGAACACGGCGCACAAACCAATAGATCTTGCGCGGCCGAAAGAAAACGAAAAGATTTCAGGATTTTTACCGATGGAGCGAGAGTGGATAGACGAAGTTATCGAAAAAGGATTTACCGATACGTTTAGGGCTTTTCACCCTGACAAGGCGGATGAATATAGCTGGTGGGCTCAGAGGAGTAGGGCGCGTGAAAGAAACGTAGGGTGGAGGATAGACTATTTCTTTACCGATGAAAGACTTACCCCAAACGTGAAGAAAGCTTTTATCGAGCAGGAAACGCAAGGAAGCGACCATGCTCCTGTAGGAATTACCTTGGCTCTTTAGGATGTAAGCTCTCTAAAGCCCGCTTCAAAAAGCTCTTTGTCTAGGCTTCGGCCAATAAAGACGACTTGGGTCTTTTGTTCTTCGCCATCGCGCCAAAGGCGGTCTTCTGTGAGTTCAAATACGGTGTGTACTCCTTGGAGTACAAAACGTTCAGGGTGGTCTTTTACGTAGAAAATACCCTTGTATCGAAGTAGGTCTGCGCTGTGTAGCAGTACAAGCTCGCTCAGCCAGCTTTGAAGCTTAGCTTTCGATATTGGTTTGTCTGTTTCTAGCACAAAGGAGTTTATTTGGGCGTCTTCTATGTGACTGTGGCTACTTGGCGCTGAATAGTCTTTTTCTTTTCTCTGTAGGTCGAAAATATCTTCGATCGGTGCGTTTGAGCGCTCTGTTTCAATTATCTTTGCGCTTTGGTTTATGGCTTTAAGCCACACCTTTATCTGTTCAGCCTCTTCCTGGCTCACAAGGTCGAGCTTGTTGAGTAAAATAAGGTCTGCGTAGGCTATCTGCTCTTTTGTTTCTATGTTGGTATCGAGCTGCTCCTTTACGTTTTTTGCATCGACTACAGCGATAACAGCGTCGAGTGTGTAGTGCTCTTTAATAAACTGCTCTGAAAGGAAGTTTTTGAGTATTGGGAGGGGATTGGCTAATCCTGTCGTTTCTATAACGACGCGTTCAAAATCGTTTTTACCATCAAGCATGTTTATGAGTGTGGTAGCTGTTTCATTTTTCATAGTGCAGCAAATACAGCCGTTTGTAAGCTTTACCATATCAGCGCTTTCTTCAACGATTAGCTTATCGTCTATGCCCACTTCACCAAACTCATTTACGATAACGGCTATTTTCTGTCCGTGGTTTTCAGTAAGTATGCGCTTGAGAAGCGTTGTTTTGCCTGCACCAAGGAAGCCAGTAATAAGGGTAACGGGCTTTTTCTTCGGAATTAATCCTAGGCTGCTTTGCATGTTTTGATTGTAGCAAATCTTTAAACAGAAACGGCTCACACGTACGTGTGAGCCGTTTCTTATCTGTGGGCGAGACCCCTCGCGTGGCTTTGCTATGCTGCACCAGAGTCAACGAATCAAGTTCGAACTCGGTGCGGGGCAAGGGAGGACTTCCCTCGACTGCGCTCGGGATAAACTTCTCGTCCTCTTTCTAACCTAGATTTTAAAAGCACCGCCTGTAGCGGTACTTTTTGAATGTGGGCGAGAGAGGACTCGAACCTCCACGTCTTACGACACAGCGTCCTAAGCGCTGCGTGTCTACCAGTTCCACCACTCGCCCTTTAGGTAAGGTTTTGCCTTAACAAATTTGCGCTCTAAATAATACTCTACCTTTGGATAGTATAGCAAGTTTAGTATTTTTACACTGTCTGCCTTTCCGTAACATAGTTGATGCACCGAAGGCCCCTTGTCTATCCAGCCACCACTTATCTTATACAAGGAGCTAACCCTTTCTTTTGTCCATTCTAGGAATTTTTGACTTGCTGAGCTTAATCGGAGGCGCAATTGGTCATTCTTGCTTTGTGGGTGCTTATGTATGGTTATTGACCCATCACCATCGATGCATCCGCGTAGGAAATCTATAAAGAACTTGTCTGGAATATCTACTTTTGCCAAAGTTTTTGACTTGTTTGGTGTGAGCCCTATCGACATGAGAAATCGGTAGAACACCACATCTCCAAACTGGACTACGAAGTATTTTTTCTCCACTTCACCTCCACGCGCTTTTTTGCC
>JAWKSL010000005.1:0-36084 GCA_041389085.1 Minisyncoccota bacterium
AGAGTAGGCGACCACTTAATCTGAACTTTCTCTTTTGGGCGCATATCTAAGACTTATAGCGTATACCAATTTAATTTTATCATGTTTTGGAGGTGCAAGAGTTTGAGTATTTGACAAATTCAGTCTTTTAGTTTATTCTCTGCCTGAGTTCATTTTCAGGCCTCGTGGCCTAGAAGGAGATCTTCCATGAAGAGCGACATTTGGGTCATGGCTTTGCTGGCTATTGCTGGCGGAGTGATCGGGGCGCTTGTCCGCGGATGC
Organism: Minisyncoccota bacterium; assembly: GCA_041389085.1. Lineage (GTDB taxonomy): Bacteria > Patescibacteriota > Minisyncoccia > UBA6257 > 1-14-0-10-44-23 > JAUYME01. The sequence continues at coordinate 262 of JAWKSL010000005.1, forward strand.
ATGGCATCCGATGAGCAGCACTCCGCTGCTGTGCCGGTGAAGCAGGTACCCGACTACCCAGTTGGCCCCTCGATCGAGTTTCGAGAGGACTACAAGGGTCGGTACTTGTTCATTGGCTACGCGCAAAAGGGGCCGGATGCCTGTGATGCGCGGGCGGAGGAGATGCGGGATCGCTTGGATACTCCTAGCGATCCGTCGAATTCCCTTCCGCCGCCAAAGCCCGTGGATTTGGTCTCAGACCCATCCTCGGATCCGTTGCCCTCAAGAGACCCTCCTCAGCCGCCTTTGGTGGATGATCCATCGGGTGACTAGTTGGGATCAGGCCGTAGCCCCGTGCGTGAAATTAGTAGCGCACGGGGTTTTCTTATACCTTGACCCGGTGGGAAAACTAGTATTACCACCGGGTTGACAATTCTCTTAATTAGGTGTATAATAATAGAGTGATCTTTAACAAATGCGCAGGTCTAATTCTGTGCATAAAATAGCGAATTTGTACGAGAAGGGTGTTTTGTCGAGCTCAGAAAGAGCTTTAGCTTCTGGGGGATAGAATACTCTTCTCGTGCGTTGCGAGAAAAGCCTACGGATTGGTCCGTAGGGGCCACTACGTGGCCTATATGGGCCAAAGGAGACTTCTTATGCCGTCTGTTAACCAAAACCACAGGTGCGCAAGGAGGGGAACGACAGATCACTTCTACTACGAGATCCCGGATGCGGGTGCTCGTGAGTGGATGATCCTGCTCTCCTCTCTGTTCTTCGGTTTCTTGGCGATCTGGGCTCACGCCCTCGTCGTCTCGTCGCTTGTCAGCCCTGGATTGCGCAAGATCTTTGCCGGCTTCGACAGCGGGCTTTCATCGTCCGTGCTGGTTGTCGCTGGCATCGTCTTCTTGTACTTCATCAGCTGGCGCCCTAGTCGCGCTGGGTCTTTCGTTCTGCTTGCTGAGGCGTTTCTCGGGTCTACCTTCCTTGTGCTTGCGGCGGGAATTTTCACCTTCATCCCGAAGGTGCATCTTCTCCCGTCGCTTTTCAGCATGGGCTACCTGGTCTTGACCTGGGCCATGCTGTACGTGCAGGGGCAGAAGGTTCCCGCTAAGCACTATGGCGTCCATAAGCGGCTTTCCAATATCACTGGCTGGCTCGCTCCGAAGGGCGACAAGTACTTGGTCAACCCTGCTGATAGGCTTAAGCCTATCAACGAGGAAACCAACACCGAGAGCGTTCCGATGGAGATCGATGTCGCTGGTTTGGCTGGCTGCGCCTTGCGCTTCTTTGCCAACTTTCGACCCGACTCGCGGAATTTCAACGCAGAGGGCGAGAACCGCTATTTCATGCTTAGTCCTATGGCGGTTATGGTAGGTATTGTGAAAGCGATCCTTCCGTACATCCGCTTTGCGGCAGCGAGCGTCGATTCGGTTCAGACCTTCAAGCACAACGAGCCCTACATCAGTAAGATGTTGCGCTTTGTTGTCGAGACGAACGTCGTCCCGCATCAGGACGCTGGCATTCTTGCCTCTCTTGGCGCTACGCGCCCCGTGTCCTTCGACGAAATCATGCAGTTCTACAAGACCTACGAGGTTGAGTTGGACAGCATCTTCGAAACGGAGGGGAAGACGCGCAGCCACATCGAAGATGAATTCGGAATCGAGTTCACGGCGGCTGGTGTTGGTATCGAAGACGTGAAGGAGCCCAAGGAGCTCGCTGATGCTTTCCTGCGTTCGGAGATTGCCAAGCAAGATCAGTTGGCAGCTGTAGAGCTTGGTAAGGTTGACCCCGTTCACCTTGACAGGCTTCTCCTCTCGAGCGGTCGCGGCAGCTACAGCCGCATCGACGTGAATGGAAGTGGTGGCTCTGACCTTGGAGACAAGCTCGTTGCTGCCGCAGACATTAGCAAGAAGGGTGGTGGGAAGTGAGCTCTGAGATCAAGAACCTGATGGAAGGCTTCACAACGACCCACGACTCGAGTCAGGAGAGGGTGTTCCTCGAAGTAGTGGAGCACCGGAGGCCGTTTGTGCTTCTCCTGCTCTCTCTGCTCATCTTCGTCGTTGTGTTGGGCGGCCTCTCTGCGTGGTTGCGAGACCACGATGACGTCGCCGTTCCCAACGTGCCGCCGCTTCCGGTGAAGGCCGCTTCGGCTTCCGCTCCAGCGACGATGGAGGCCTTTGTTGACCCGACTGGGCGAGCAAGTGTCAACCTTACCGCTGACAGCATAGACCTCTATGCGAATGGCAAGCCCATCGTAGGCGCAGGCCCAAAAGAGCCGGCGCCAGCGACTGCTCCCGAGCAGGATCCAAGGGGCCTCCCCAAGGATAAGGGTCCCACCATCAGGCTTGAGTTCGACAAGGCAGTCACTGTTCCGATTCACTCGGATCGGTGGAGCGCCTGGGTTGCAACCCCGCCGGGTTCAAACTGGCGAGTGAGCGACCTTGGCGACAAGGGCCACGAACTTCTTTTCCTTGATGGAACTCCTGTCACCACGAAAGGTGGCGAGATGAAGGACGTTGGGAATGCCCGACGCGCAATCTTCCGCATCCGTTGGCTTGGAGAGGGGGATGGTACCGCCACGGTCTACGCAACTCGCTAGCAGCATGCGCCCCGTGCCAGTTGAAATATACTGGCGCGGGGCTGCTTTATTTCTACAAACAAAAAGAGCCCCGAAGGGCTCTTTTTTATTTCTATCGAAGTGAGTTTGTTCCGAGAATGCTGTCGACGAGGAATACGAGAGTCTGTGCGAGTAGTCCTACTGCTACAGCTACTGCTGCGTAGATAAGCATGCGGTGAGCAGACTTTATCTTGTCGTCGTTTCCACCTGCGAAGAGGTATTTAAATGCTGCTACAAGCACCATTATTACCGCGAAGATGAGTAGGAACACGAACATCCAGTTTGCGAATGTTTTAAGTATGGTTACCAGCCCGTCTATAGTGCGGAGGCCTTGAGCCTTTGGTAGCTCGCGGTTTGGGTCAAACACGGTTTGTGCCATAGCGAGGTTTGGTGCAACGGTCGCTAGAGCTATTAATAAATATTTTTTCATTGATTTCTTGTTTTTAAACTTTTCTTTATACTAGCACGACTTTTACGTTTCTTGTGTATAAAGGCTATTGGCCGAAGTCAAACTGATTTCGATCATAGACTTCTGCAGATGGCTGTCCAATAGCGTTTCTCACAAGATCTGGGAAAGCGCGGGCTGATACTGCAAGGGCTACTGCAATTGCGGTGTATACCACCATCATTTTTGCAGTTTGCGCATTGTTTGGATTTGATCCTGCGGTAAGGAACTTAAATGCTGCAAAGAGAATCATAACTACTGCAACACCCAAGAATAGTACGAAGAGGATGTTGGTAATATTGTTGAGAGCAGTAAATACTTGCTGCTCGTCGCCCGTAGTATCTGCGGCAAGCGCGAGAGTAGGGGAAAGGGTTAGTATTGTTGCTAGGATTATCTTTTTCATATTATTAAAGTCCTAAAACGTATTTTATTAGGGCACTAATACCATTCGCGAGGAGTATAACGGCAAACCCAATAACAGCGTATACGATAGTGCGCTGCCCCTTTTTAAACCCTTCTGGGTTTCCGGCTGATACGAGCATTTGCCAAGCTCCTACGATGATCATAAGAACTAAGATCGGAGTGATGATAAAGTTTACCGCTTTGTTGAGAATGTTTGTTAGTAAGCTCCCAAGGTCTCTATTGCTGTCGCCAAGAGGATTGTGGAGCTGGATTTGCTGTGCCTCTTGTGGTGTTTGAGGGTTTCCGCCCTGTGTGTCTGCAAGGGCTACGCTTGAATTTGTAAGCGCTACGATAGAGAGTAGCGATGCTGCGATTATTTTTTTCATTATGATGTTCTTAAGTCTTGTGGTGTATCGCTTTCGTTTACTGGCAGTATTGTGAAGACTGCTTTTACTATCAAAAACGACGTCAGGATGATAATAAGGCCGATAACCACCGAGGTTATAACCTTTTTGCCTGACTCTATTCTACCAGTATTCCCCGATGAGGTCAGTATAAGGAAGCCTCCGTAGGCTATAAACACGGCTGAGAGGGGGAGAGCAAGGCGAATAACCCATTGGATAATTCGGTCGATAAAATCGGTCGCTCTGCCAAGATCGCAGGCATTTGGCTCTCCTGGGAGGACAGCTGGATCGCAAAAATCAGGATCAAATATTTGTGCGTGAGTCGCAAAAGGAAGCGCTACGGCGGTAAGAAGGGCGAGTGTAAGAAGGAAAGTTTTCATTAGTAGAGCTGGCTTATTTGAGACTGAGCCTTTGCGAGGGCGTCTTGAATAGTGCTTTGGCTACTGAGGACTGACTGGATCATGCTCGAAAACACGGTGTCTACTTCTTGCTTGCCAGGGTTTACCCAGCTGTCTGCAGTAAGGGTTTGTTTGGTAATAAAGCTTTGAGTTGGGTTTGATGCAACTTGGCCAAGAAGGGTGAGTAGAGCTGGTGGGCGAGAGGTAGTTTGGCTGTAGCTTTGCATTGTTTGCTCGCTCAGCATTGTGTTGCCGATAAAGTTCCAGGCAAGCGATTGGTTTTGACTAGTGTTTGCTACCGCAAGCCCCCAGTAGTTTGCGAGGTTTGCAGCTTTCTGTGCTCCTGCTTTTTGCGGCATGGCGTACACTTGCAAGTTGAGGAATGGGTTCTTTGCTTTTATTTTTTCTTCTTCGCTTAGGTAGGCAAACATCATCGCGAGGTCTTCGCTTGCGAATGCTTCTATGTCGAGTGGTTGCGACTGGTTCCAGCTGTAGTTTTCGTTTGCTGGGTTTGCGTAGCCTATGTAGCGCTTAAGAGAATCTTCTGCTTCGAGAGCAAAGGTTGCCTGGTTTTGCGCAGCTGAATACATAGGCACTCTGTCTTGGAGCATAAAGAGGGTAAGGAGCTCCGCTCCGTGGCTAATGTTTTGGTTCGATGTTCCGAGTGCTACGGCTGCTTGTTCTACGCGGCCGGTTTCACTTACGGTTGTAAGTTGAGGAATGAGCTTGTTGAGCTCTTCCCAGGTTGTTGGGGCGCTTACTATACCAGCGTTATTTAGCAGGTCGCGGTTTACGTAGAGGCTGAGCGTATCGATGTATAGAGGAAATGCGTATGTTGCTTGGCCATCGTTAAAGTCTTTTGCTACTACCTCAGGGAAGTCGTTGAGAAGAGTTAGGCGAGGGTATTGGCTCTCGCTGAGTGGAGACATTTTATCTTTGTGCTTTGAGAGCCAGCTGTTGTGCGCCATAAAGATATCTGGCCCGGTTCCTGCAGCAAGTGCGTTGATAAGCTGGCGCTCATAGTTTGCTTCGCTAAACGATTGGTATTTTATTGTTACTTCTGGGAAGAGGCTTTGGTAGCCTGCTACAAGGGTAGACCCGAAGTCTTGAGAGTCGTCTACTCCCCAAATAGTTAGTTCTCCTCTTAGTATGTCTTTTTCACCTGCACTTCTGAGCCCTGGAATTATTCCGAAAAATATAAGAGCGCCTATAACTGCGATGGCGCATACTCCTGCAATAATCGCTATTTGTCCTTTACGCATATTAATAAAGATTTTAGATGTTTGATTCTTGATTTAAGAATTCTTTAGACTTCTTTATGAGCCCAATAAGTAACTTATGTGTTGTGTTTGCTAGTTTTGCTACCGAGTCAAATTCAGTCTTTGAAATATATCCGAGAGCTTTTGCAATAAGTAGCTGATCTTTGAGCTCGGTTAGAGATCCTTGGGATATATAGTAGAATTTTATCTTCTCTTTGTATCCTTGTCGACCGAAACCTTCTGCAATGTTTGCAGTTACGGAGGCCGAGCTTCTTTTCATCTGGCTCGTGAGTGCAAAAAGCTCGTCCTTTGGAAAGAGTGCGACAATCTTATAGATCTCTAAGACTAGCTTATGTCCACTTTGCCAAGCTTTAACGTCTGTGAAAGATCTTATTTTTCTTTCCATCTTCTATAATCTTATGTCGAAAATCGAAAATCTAAAAATCCCCATAGTGGGGATTTTTATTAGAAGCAGATGATGCTGACCAGCTTGTCGGCACTCTTGAGGTTCATGATTTTCACCCCTTGAGTGTCGCGCCCTGCCTTGCGCACGGTGCTTAGCATTGTGCGGATAATTTGTCCTTTTGCGGAAAGTGCTATGAGCTCGTCTTGCTCGTCGGTAATAATGCGTGCGTCCATAACTTCTCCAGTTTTTGCAGTAACCTTTGCAGTTTTTACTCCACTTCCTCCTCGTGATTGTACTTTGTATTGCGAGAGGGGAGTTTGCTTTCCGTACCCGTTACTCATAACTACGAGTAGGCGAGCATCCTTAGCTTGCTCTTCTTTTATAACGCACATTGAGCTTACTGCGTCGTTGTTTTTCTTGAGCTTAATAGCGCGCACTCCTGCGGCTGTTCGGCCCATTGCGCGTACTTGCGATTCTTTAAATCGAATTGATTGTCCTTGGGTGGTGGTGATGATAACTTCATCTTTTCCTGCTGATGGGTGTACCCACTTGAGCATATCGTTGCCCTTTAGGTTGAGAGCAATAATTCCGCTCTTGCGAATATTTTGAAAGTCTTCGAGCGGAGTCTTTTTAATGATTCCTTGCTGAGTTGCCATAACAAGATTTATACCTTTCTGCTCCTTTGTTTCGTTTGGATAGGTAACAACGGCACTTACGGTAACGTCGGTTGGTATTTCAAGGAAGTTGTGAATAGGCTTTCCCTTTGCAGTTCGACTCGCAACCGGGATTTCATACACTTTTGTTTGAAACACACGACCAGTGTCGGTGAAGAAAAGAATGTTGTCGTGAGTATTGGTGTAGATTATTTGTTTTAGGAAGTCTTCGTCGGCTACGTTTGAGCCAATAAGTCCTTTTCCTCCACGGTTTTGAGCTTTGAAAGTTTTTGGGCTGAGGCGCTTAATGTAGCCACCTTGGCTTAGGGTGATAATAGCTTCTTCCTTTTGAATAAGATCTTCTTGTACGAACTCGCTTACTCCTCCCTGCACTACACGAGTCTTTCGCTCATCTGCGTATTTGTCTTTTATTTCTTTGAGCTCGTTTTTGATGAGGGTAAGTATCTTTGCAGGGCTCTTAAGAAGTTCTTCAAGGCTCTTGATAAGCTTGCGCTTTTCAGCGAGCTCGTCTTCTATTTTCTTTCGCTCGAGGGCAGCGAGAGTTGAGAGACGCATTTCAAGGATTGCGTTTGCTTGAATTTCGGTGAGCTTAAACTTCTTTATAAGGTTTGCTCGTGCATCATCTTTGTCTTTCGACTTCTTGATGGTGTCGATTATCTTGTCGATAGTGTTGAGCGCTTTTGAAAGTCCTTCGAGAACGTGCTCCCTTTCCTTTGCCTTCTTGAGGTCGTACTGTGCGCGGCGAGTTACTACGAGCTTTCGGTGGTCGAGGAACTCAGAAAGAATATCTTTGAGTGAAAGAATTTCTGGCTGAAGTCCGTTTTCGGTAAGCGCGACCATGTTGAGGTTGAACTTCTTTTGAAGGTCGGTGTTTTTATAGAGCTGGTTAAGAATCTTTTGTGGGTTTGCGTCTGACTTAAGCTCGATGATGATGCTTATGTCTTTTGCGCTGTGGTCTTGAATGTCTTTGATTCCGTCTATTTTCTTTTCTTGTACAAGGGTAGCCATGCGCTCGATAAGAACGCTCTTGTTTACCTGGTATGGAATTTCGGTGATTTCGATAATGTGCTTTTGCTTGCCGCTTGATTTCTTTTCTTTTATTTCAGCAACGGCACGCATAAGAATTCCTCCTTTTCCAGTTGTGTAGGCTTCGCGAATGTCTTTCTTGTTATAAATCACTCCTCCGGTAGGGAAGTCTGGTCCTTTAACGAACTCAAGCAAGTCTTCGCTTGTTGCTGTTTTGTTGTCGGCAAGGTGAAGAGTAGCTTCAATAACTTCTCCAAGGTTGTGTGGAGGGATAGCAGTAGCCATACCAACAGCGATTCCCGCAGTTCCGTTCAAAAGAAGGGTAGGAACTTTAGTAGGGAGGTATTTTGGTTCTTGCTTAGTGTTTGAATAGTTTGCTTGCCAGTCGACAGTTTCTTTTTCAATGTCGGTCATAAATGCATCAGCGATGCGAGCAAGCTTTGTTTCGGTATAACGCATAGCAGCTGCGTCGTCTCCGTCGATAGAACCCCAGTTTCCTTGTCCGATGCAGAGTGGGTAGCGGAACGAAAAGTCTTGTGCCATACGCACAATTGTTTGGTAAATAGACTGGTCTCCGTGTGGGTGGTACTTACCCATAACTTCTCCAACGATGTCGGCAGACTTTCTAAATTTTGCGTCTGAGGTAACGCCGCTGTTCCACATACTCCACAGAATTCTGCGCTGTACTGGCTTGAGCCCATCGCGTACGTCTGGAAGAGCACGGCTTACGATAACGCTCATCGCATAGTCAAGATAGCTCTCTTGGAGCTCTTCGGTAATTTCGCGTCGGTTTATGTTTTTGTTTTCTTCTGCCATGTTAGCTTGAGAGGTCTATTGTTATTGAATTCTTTTCTTGGAACTTTTTCTGGAAGTAGAGGATAGTCTGCGCAGTGCGCTTTCTTACTTTATAGAAGCTGGTCTGTTGCTCGACCGCTGCACTCCGTTTTGTACTGAGCGGACTTGAGCGTCCGGTGACGTCTGAAATTGTATCGTTTACCGAAATGAGGAAGATAGCAAACACTACAAGTGCTGCTGCTGCGCTTAGCCCTATGAGCCAGCGCTTCTTGATGTTTTCTGGCGCTGCCTGAAGTCGGTGGAGCTTTTCGGTAAAGATGTTTGCCATAATCTATAGCGTAAGTGCTACAACTTTCATTTTTTCTGAAAGATCTTTTCTCTTGATTGAGAGTTTGTCTACTACTTCTGCTTTTAGCCCGAGCTCGCTCAAAAGTCCTTCGTAGCCGTCTACCTTTGCCTTCAGTCCTTTTACTTTAAAGTGAGTTGGCACAAGGAGGCGAGGACTTATCTGGCGCACGATCTTTGCTGCAGACTTTTGATCAATGTAGTCTCCACCGCCAGCTGGGATGAAGAGGATGTCGAGCTCTCCGAGCTCTTCAATAATACTTAGGTCTGAAAAGTTTTTGATGTCGCCGAGAAATCCGAGCGATAGATCTTCCACTTTTACCTTGAAAACAGAGTGGAGAGTTTTCTCGTCGCTACTGTTTTTGAGAGGGTAGCCTGCTATTTGAACCTCTTTCACTTCGTACTCACCAGGGCCAGCGATAACGTGAGTAGTTTCGTCTGAATATTCTCTGTCGTACCCGTCCTTTGTAGTTTTGAGCTTGGTGTTTATAAGAATGTCTGGCTTTGAGCGGGGAGCGCTAAGACCAGAGTCTTTTTCGACTGGGTCTACGATAATTGAGAGCTTCCCTGACTGAAGTTTGAAACAACCTTGTCCGTACCAATTTATTGTCATGCGAGTGTTTTTTCGTGGGTTAAACCAAGAATACAGCCTTTCAAGGCTGTATTTGTATTGGGCTCATTTTAGCAAAAATAGGGGGTAAAAACAAGGTATTTTGAGCCTCTTTTTTGGTTGACTAAAACGCTATTTTTAGGTGAGGGGTTGACAAATTTTTAATATGTGATATGCTCCCTCCAGATTCTGAGGCGAGTGCTTCGGAAGATTGGACACCTAACCGGGAAGGAGGTAGCCATGCAGATGGCCACCGGTCCGCCCTAGGAGGCGACCACCAGAGTTTTTCCGTCCCAAAGGTCATAAAACTGCGCTTGTGCGCAAAGGAGCAGGACCATGGCGGAAAGACGCAGTCTGGCAAGCTGCGTCTCCCTACAGCAAGGTTGAGTGGACGAATGGCCTTGCACAACGGGGTGCAAGGAGAGGAGGGCTGCGAGCGGTTCATGACTTAACCTATCGCAGGTCAGGGCACCGACAGTGTGCCAGAGGAGACATTGAGGGCTCGGCTCGCGCAACGCGCGGCCGGGCCCTTTAACTTTTTAAATTCAAAACACCCCTTGCGGGGTGTTTTTGTTAGATCTTTTTTGTTTTTACTTTTCTTCTATTCGCTCTACGAGCGCTTCTGTCTTCATCGCATCAAGCTTTCCTTCTTTGAAGTGCTCGGCGCTTACGCTACCGTCTTTTTCTTCTTGCTCTCCAACTACAAGGATGTAAGGGATGCGATCGTTTTTCGCTTGGCGAATTCTTTTACCGAGGCTTTCGTTTGCATCTGCAAGTTCTACACGAATACCAGCTTCTTTGAGGGCATATCTTGCACTTTCTGTCCGTAGTCTTGGAATTTATCTGATACGGCAAGGATGCGAGCTTGTACTGGTGCAGCCAAGTAGGGAACTTACCAGCGAAGTGTTCGATGAGTACAGCCATAAGGCGCTCGAGCGATCCGGCGATAGCAGCGTGGATCATAACGATGCGCTCCTTTTCTCCTGACTCGTTTGTGCAGTAAAGATCGAAGCGTTCTGGAAGGTTCATGTCGAGCTGAATTGTCGCAACTTGAATTTCTCGGCCGATAGAGTCTTTAGCCATAAAGTCTACCTTTGGTCCGTAGAATGCTGCTTCCTCCAACTCCTTCGATTGTTTTTACTCCTTTCTCTTTTGCTATTTCTGCGATTTGTGCTTCAGCGCGCTTCCAAAGCTCTTTATCGCCAAGATAATTTTCTGGTTTTTCTGGGTCGTGGAATGAAAGGCGTACCTTTAGGTCGTTAAATCCGAGGGTAGAGTAGAGGGTGTCGATAAAGCCCCATACTTTTATAAACTCTTCTTTTACCTGAGTGTCTCGGCAAAATACGTGCGCATCGTCTTGGCTTATTGCGCGTACGCGTGAAAGCCCTCCAAGCTCACCACTTTGCTCGTCGCGATACACCATTGTGGTGTTTGCATAACGCTGTGGCATGTCTTTGTAGCTAAATGCGTGGCGAGCAAAAATTTGCGTGTGGTGTGGGCAGTTCATCGGCTTGAGCGCAAACTCGTGTCCTTCACGAGAAACTATTTTAAACAGTTCGTCGCTAAATTTTTGCCAGTGTCCGCTTGTTTCATACAAATCCTTTTTTGCGATGTGTGGAATTTCTACTCTTTGGTAGCCAGCACTTTCACGCATGCTCCAGATAAAGTTGTCGAGCAGGTGGCGCATCAAAGTTCCCTTTGGTGTCCACAGTGGAAGCCCTTGCCCTACAAGAGGAGAGAAGGTGAATAGGTCGAGTTCTTTCCCGAGTTTTTTGTGGTCCCTGGCTTTTGCTTCTTCTACCATAGTAAGGTGTGCGTCGAGCTCTTCTTTGGTAGTAAAAGCAACGCCGTATATACGGGTAAGCATTGGATTGTTTTCATCTCCACGCCAGTATGCTCCTGCTACGCTGGTGAGCTTAAACGCGTCTTTGGATTTATCTCTTTACAGGGTTTTCAACATGACCACCGCGGCTTACAGTCGGTAAAGCTACCGGTATTGTGGAAGGTTAGATTCTTCGCCTGCTCTGAATCTATCTCTTCGATAAGCTCAGACTTTATACTGGTTGCCAAGCTAAATTGCTTTATTGGCTTCTTCTTTTGAAACTTACTTTTTTCTTCAAACCAGAGAGCATCTTTCCCAGTTTGCCAGGTTAAAAGGTTGTCGCATCTTCTTTTCTATCTTTGGTAGAATCGGCTCGAAATCGTTGATGGTCCATCAAATCAAAATCTTGATAGAAGCCGTGCTCAATTGATGGGCCGATTGCTTTTTGCTCCAGGATAAAGATCTCTTACAGCGGCGGCAGTAAGGTGTGCAAGGGTGTGGCGAATAGATGAGAGGTTATTTGTTTCGTCCATATATTCTTTCGTCGATGATATTGTTTTTCTTATAAATTCCTTTTCCATGTCGATGTCGAGTTCGATACCTACGGCAAAAATCATGTTTAGAACATCGGCAAGCTCTTCTCCTACCTTATTTTCAATCTCGCGCTTTTGATCTACGTTCATGCCGGATGCTTTTCTGCATGCACGCATGAGCTCTCCAACTTCTTCGGTAAGAAGAATGAGGCGTTCGTGAAGCGATTCATCGTCAAACCCGCGCTCTTTTAGCTTGTGAGCTATATATTTTTGGAGGTCTGATACAGAGCCGCTTTTAAATTCCATAGCTAAAGGATATAGAGGAAAGGCCTAACAGACAAGGCTTGCGGGCTGCTCTAGAGTTATCTCTAGAGATAACTCTAGAGATGGTTACAGCGCTTTTGCGTTGTCGACAATCATTGAGACTTCGCCGTTTCGTAGACTTACTTTTCCTACAAGTGCGATTATTTTTCCTTCTTCCCAAAGCTCTTTTGTCTTTTCGTACAAGTCAGGGAAGACTACGAGCTCGATAGAGTCGGTAAGGTCTTCTATTTTGGCAAAGACCATAGACTTGTTTGACTTGGTGATGATGGCTTTGGTTCGGGTAATCAGACCGGCGATACGGTAGCCGCCCGTAGTTGAGCGCTCTTTTACTACTTGGCCAATTGGAGTTGGTTTTACCTTTTCTATAATCTCTTTCTTTGTTTTTAGTGGGTGGTCGCTCACGTACAGTCCGAGCAATTCTTTTTCCCAGCTCAGCTTTTGACTTGGGTCGAGTGGGGGAGCTTCTTTGAGCTGAAGGCTTTCTGCTGATGGAGTGTTGAACGACTCACCAAAAAGCCCGCTCTGCTTTGCGTTTTGCCCTTTTTTAAGGCGCTGAGAAAACTTCACTATCTCTTCCATGTTGGAAAGGATGGTGTTGCGGTTTATTCCAAAGCTGTCGAGCGCTCCTGATTTTGTAAGAGCTTCGAGCGACTTTTTGTTTAAGTCTTTGTGGGTAACGCGGTTTATGAAGTCAGGGAAGTTTTTGTATTCACCTTGGCGGTTTCTTTCCTCTACTATCGCTTGCACGATAGGTGTACCGAGTCCTTTTATCGCATCGAGCCCGAAGCGAATTTTCATGCTCGTTTTGTCGCTCAAGTCTGGACTGAAGTTTGCGCTACTTTTGTTTATGTCTGGCGGGAGAACTTCGATACCAGTCTTTTTTGACTCATCGATAAGGAAGGAAATACGGTCTGTGTCTCCGCCGCTTCCGTTGAAAAGGGCTGTCGTAAATGAAAGCGGATAGTTCGCTTTTAGGTAGGCAGTTTGGTAGGCGATAAGGGCGTAGGCTGCTGCGTGCGATCGGTTGAACCCGTACCTGGCAAATGGAGGGAAGAGTTCCCAAATAGCTTTTGCTGTTTTGAGCTCTATACCGTTTGCGACAAGTCCTTTGATGAGCTTTTCTTGCTGCTCGTCTAGGAGCTCTTGGATTTTTTTACCTATAGCTTTTCGCAGCGTGTCAGCTTCTGCGAGTGAGAAGCCAGCAAGGTCAGCTGCGATACGAAGCATTTGCTCCTGGTAGATACCGATACCGTAGGTGTTTCCGAGTATTGGTTTGAGCGATGGGTGAATAAACTTCACCTGCTCTTTCCCGTGCTTACGAGCAATGTAGCTTGGAATAAGCTCCATCGGTCCTGGGCGGTAGAGTGCCACCATAGCGATAATGTCTTCAAACTCTGATGGTTTGAGCTCCTTGAGGTAGCGGCGCATACCACCACTTTCAAGCTGGAACACACCGGTTGTATCTCCTTTTTGGAGAAGGCTAAAAGTTTTCTTGTCGGTGAGTTCGAGGCCTTCAATATCTAGATCTTCGCCTGAAAGATCTTTTTCAATACGAAGGGTGTTTTCGATAGTCGTAAGGTTGGACAGCCCGAGAAGATCCATCTTTAGCAGCCCGAGTGCTTCGACTTCTTTCATGGCAAACTGCGTTACTGTTACGTTGTCTTTTTGTGGTGAGAGTTGAAGGGGGAGATACTTCACAAGTGGTTGCTCAGAAATCACAACACCACAGGCGTGAATGCTTGCGTGCCTGGCTACTCCTTCGAGCTTGAGGGCCGCGTCGATTATTCGCTTGGCTCTTTCGTCTGAGTCGTAGAGCTCTTTTAGCTCTTTTACTATTTCTAAGGCTTCACTCAAATCTTTTTGGAAGGGGATAAGCTTGGCGAGTTGGTCGCAGAAGCTGTAATCGATGTCGAGTGCTCGTCCTACGTCGCGGATAGCAGCGCGTGCCGCCATGGTTCCAAAAGTAATGATGTGGGCTACGTGTTCTTTTCCGTACTTTTCTTCGAGGTAGCCGTAGACTTCATCTTTTCGTATATCGGCAATGTCGATATCGATATCAGGCATCTCATTTCGGTGTGGGTTTAGGAACCTCTCGAAAAGAAGGTCGTACTTTAGCGGGTCGAGGTTGGTGATGCCGAGTATGTAAGACACAATACTTCCTGCAGCACTTCCTCGCCCTGGCCCTATTGCTATCCCTCTATCTTTTGCCCAGTTTACAAAGTCGGCCACGATAAGGAAGTAGTCTGGGAAGCCCATCTCTTCAATAATTTTGAGCTCGTGGTCGATGCGGTGGCGGACTTTCTCGGTTACTTCTGGATAGCGATTTGTTTTCTTTTCTTCTACTTGCGCTCGCAAATATTCTTTTGCCGGAGTTCCGTCTGGGGTTTCAAACTTTGGAAGGAGGATGCGACCAAGGTTGAGCTCTACGTCGCACTGCTCTGCTATTTTTACGGTATTTTCGATTGCTTCAGGAGTAGCTTTAAAAAGCTTTTGCATTTCTTCTGGGGGAGCGAGGTGGTAGTAGCCTTCGAGATAAAAGCGCTTTTCGTCGTTCATGGTCTGCCCGGTTTGAATTGCGAGAAGAATGTCGTGCACTGGGCGATCGTCTTCGTTTAAGTAGTGGCTATCTTTTGTCGCTACAAGAGGAATGCCGAGTTCTTTCCCAAGATCGATAAGTTTTGGCAGCACCTTAACAGCGTCTTCGATTTCTGGGTGGTGCCCAATTTCTATATAGTAGCCATCTTTAAAAATCTCTTTGTACTCTTTTGCGACGGTCTTTGCTTGATCGTACTGCTCACGCAAAAGCAGCTGAGAAAGCTCTCCTCCTAAACATCCAGAGAGGGCGATAATTCCTTCGCTGTGTTTTTTGAGAAGCTCTTTGTCCATGCGCGGCTTGTAGTAGTAGCCCTCAAGATATGAAACAGTTACAAGCTTGAGAAGGTTTTCCCACCCAGTATTGTTTTTTGCAAGCAAAATAAGGTGGTAGTAGGTGCGCTCATCTTTTCCACCACTTTTTTCTCGGCAGTCACCTGGGGCTATGTAAGCCTCTACCCCAAGAATTGGTTTAATTCCTTGCTTCTTTGCTTCCTTATAGAACTCTACTGCTGCATACATGTTTCCGTGGTCGGTGATGGCGACTGAGTCCATGCCGTACTCTTTTACCTTGGCTACAAGGTCGGGAATTTTGCTCATTCCGTCGAGTAGGGAATAGTGGCTGTGGGTGTGTAGGTGTACGAATTGTGATTTTTCTTCTGGCATTCACTCCATTCTACCTGGCTTTTATTTTGCTGCAAAATTTCTTTGATTGACTATTTTCTTGGCATTTTCTATTGTGTTCCTGTTGGTGTTGGTGTCGTGGGAGGGACGGTCCCGTTTTACCACGGCATGGGACAGGGGAGCTGCTACTCTCTTTCCCTGCAGCCGCCCAAGGCTGATGTGGATTACCCTTGATGACCAACGAACCCGTGCCCGCGCGACCCCTTGGTCGCGCGGGCATTCTTGCAAAAAAAGCGCTTTTGCTCTATCTTTTGGAGACAAATTTTTATACAATAAAAGTATGGCGCATCCGAAAAAACACCAATCAAAAAGCCAGCGAGGAGGTCGCAGAGCTCATCACGCACTTAAAAGCGTGAATCTTACTGTATGTGCAGAGTGCAAAGGCCCTGTACGCCCTCACCGCGCTTGTGCTTCTTGTGGAAACTACAAAGGCAAGAAAGTTGCTTAGTTCCTTTATAAACTAATTTTTGTTTCAGCAGTATGGCCAGTCGACAACTCGCTCGATCCATTGTTTTGCAATCACTGTATGAGTGGGATTTTTATACACGCAGTGCAGACCTTGTGACCGTAGTGGAGAGGAACCTGGCTGTTTTTGGTCCTGGGCTTGCTGAGGAAGAGAACTTTATCTGGTCTTTGGTAAAAGGGGTAGTGAAGCACATCGACGAGATCGATGCTGTTATAAAGGAAGCAGCTCCGGACTGGCCAATTGAGCAAATTGCTATCGTAGACCGAAATGTTTTGCGTCTTGGGCTTTATGAGCTTATTTATGCTGATAAAGAGGAGGTGCCAGGCCCTGTAGCTATAAATGAAGCTATTGAGCTTGCGAAAAACTTTGGTGGGCCAAACTCAGGCAAGTTTGTAAACGGTGTGCTTGGTGGCTTTTATACCAAACAAAAGAAGAAGGAAAAGGGTGCTAGCATAAAGAAAGAAGCGAAGAAGAAAAAATAACAACTAAAGACAGAGGGATTAGGACTTAGGTTTGGCTTAAGTCGTGTTCCTTCTCAAAAAACTATGGACTTTAAAGAGTTTGAGAAGACTATTGGCTACAAGTTTAAGAACAAAGAACTTTTAACTCGTGCGCTTACGCACCGTTCGTATCTAAACGAAAATCTTGAGTGGAAGGGGAAAAACAATGAGCGCCTTGAGTTTCTTGGCGATGCGGTGCTTGAGCTTATTAGTACCGAAGCTTTGTTTACTCGCTTCCCAGACAAGCCAGAAGGGGAGCTTACTTCTCTTCGCGCAGCTTTGGTAAACACTGTTTCGCTTGCGACTGTTGGGCGAACTATTAATCTTGATTCGAGTATTTTAATGAGCAAAGGAGAGGCTGCAGACACTGGGCGAGCTCGCGAAGCAATATTGGCCGACGCTATGGAAGCGGTCATCGGCGCCATCTACATGGACGGGGGCTACAAGTACGCAAGGAAATTTGTAGAGGCACACGTAATGGTGCGCCTAGAAGAAATTTTGAAATACAGTCTTCACATCGATGCGAAGAGCGCACTTCAAGAGCGAGTGCAGTCTTTAAAGAAACTCACTCCACACTACGAAGTGCTTTCACAGAAAGGACCAGACCATCAAAAGGAATTTACCGTTGGGGTGTATTTTGGCAAGGAGCTTGCCTCTGAAGGCACAGGCTATTCCAAGCATGACGCGGAAGTGCAGGCAGCGCGCAAGGCACTCGAGAGCCTTGACTAAGCTTAGGGCGATTTTAGATGTTAGATTTTCGATTTTAGAAGGTGGACTTTTGTTTATAGAGTCTTCAACCTTCTTGTTGTATGATTAGTTTGTAATTGTTCATATTCAAGGGTTTGCCCTATTCTTTATTCGAGAATCGTAATTCTTCAATCTTTTCTAGATGTATTTAAAGAAGCTAGAACTTCAGGGGTTTAAGTCTTTTGCAAACAAGACTGTTTTTGATTTTTCGAGCGGTATAACCGCTATTGTTGGTCCAAACGGAAGTGGAAAGAGTAACGTGATAGATGCGCTGCGCTGGATACTTGGAGAGAGCAGTGCAAAAAACATGCGTGCCGACAAGAGTGAAAACCTTATTTTTTCTGGTACTTCAAAAAAAGCGCGAAGCAGCATGGCCGAAGTGAGCGTAACGTTTGATAACAGTTCTCAATTTTTCCCGGTTGATTTTAGTGAAGTGGTTATTCGCCGCCGTGTTACTCGCGATGGTGTAAGTAAATACTGGATAAATGAAAGTGCAGTGCGCCTTCGTGACATTGTCGACCTCTTTGCGCAAGCGCGCCTTGGTACACAGTTTTCTATCGTTAGTCAGGGGAGTGCAGACTCTTTTATCGCTGCAAGCCCAAGCCAGCGCCGCGAAATGATGGAAGAGATTTTAGGTCTTCGTCGCTACCAAATCAAGAGACGCGACGCGAAGAACAAGCTCGCGCTTACGCAAACAAACCTTGAGCGCGTACGCGCTCTTATCGAAGAGCTTTTGCCACACCTTCGCCTTTTGCGCCGCCAGGCAAAGAAGTGGGAGCGTGCAGGGGAAGTTGAAAAGGAGCTTTTAGAAGTTGAGAAGCGATACTTTGGTGCTCGTATAAAAGCGCTCTCTGTTATGGATGCGCGTATCGTACCGCTTGAGCAGGAGCTAAAAGAAAAGCACGAACGTTGTCGTACTGACGTTAAGTCGGCTCAGGATGCTTTTGTGCTTGTAGAAAAACGTGCACCAAAAAAAGAGGAAAAGGGTGAGCTTCGCGCTCGCTATGAAAAGCTGTTTACTGAAAGAGGGGAGCTTGAGCGTCGACTTAGCTCGCTTGAAGCAGAAATTCGCATTCTTTCGAGCACTAAGAGCGTACCGCTCAACCACCAGCTTTTGCTTTCAGTAGCTTCTTCTTTAAAAGAAGTTTTGCAAAACATTTCTCAATTTAATTTTGATTTCTCTTAAAGAAAAACTTCTTTCTTTAAAAGCAGATCTTTTGAAGCGCTTGGAGAAAAAGAAAATACGACAACTCACAGGTGGAGGAAAAAGAGGCACTTGAGAAAGACAAAAAGGCGCTCGCCGCTAAGCTCGATGCGTGCACAAAGGAAATTGATTCGCTTAAAGAGCAGCTCAACGCCGCAGAGAGTAGCGACGATAGTTTTCATGCAGAGTTTAAGGCAGCGTTTTCTGTACTTGAAAACGCTAAGGAGGCTCTTGCTGCAGTAGAGCGAGAGCTCTCAGCACTTGCTCTCGATAAAGAGCGTGCTGCTATGAAACGTAGCGACTTGCTTGAGCAGCTTGAGCAGGCAGGAAAGAAGGTTGCCGACTTTGAGCCAAGCACTGAAGATTTGAATGATTCTCAAGTGCACGAAATTGAGCGCCTTATGCTTTCTCTTCGTGCTGAACTTTCAAGCATTGGTGATGTAGACAACACTCTTATTCAAGAGAGTAAAGATATGGAGGAGCGGCACGCATACCTTGTAAAGGAAAGTGAGGACTTAGAAAAAGCGTGCTCAGATTTGAAGGTTTTAATTAAGGATTTGAAAGAAAAACTTCATAGCGAGTTTAAAAAAGCTCTGGTCCGTGTGAACGAAGAATTCAACAAATATTTCCACGCAATGTTCGTTGGTGGAAAGGCGCGCCTCAGCTTTATTCAAGAAGAAGTAGTTGCAGCTCCGGCTGAGGAAGGCGAAGAAGTTGAAGTTGAGGGCGTGAGCGATGAAGAAGACAAAAACTCAGGTGGGCTCGACATCGAAATTTCTATTCCTCGTAAAAATATCAAAGGACTCGACATGCTTTCAGGAGGGGAGCGAAGCCTTACTTCTATAGCAGTGCTTTTTGCACTCGTGAGTGTTTCGCCTCCACCATTTTTGGTACTCGACGAGGTAGACGCAGCGCTCGATGAAAACAACACCAAGCGTTTTGCGAGTTTGATACACGAGTTTTCAGAGAAGACTCAGTTTATGGTGGTGACCCACAACAGGGCGACTATGGGAGAGGCTGATGTGCTCTATGGAGTAACTATGGGCGACGACGGTACGAGCACTGTGCTTTCGCTTAAATTTGATCAAGCTGTTCGATCGGTGGAGTAGTTTGCATTTTAAATACAAATTGGTAGTATGGGCTCGATGGCCTAGTGCAAGCAGGATGACGCGCTGAGCCAGTTGGTACATTCCTCCTGTAGGGAGGTACCGCGGGGCCCTGTCTCACGCTTGCGTGAGCTGTGGCCCTTTTTGTTGACATTTTTAGGCTCTTTCCCTATAGTTGTTGAAAACCGCTCCTAAGAGCGGATTTAGATTTAATACACGCAATGCTAAGAATCAGATTTCGAAGAGTAGGAAAGCGCAAGCAGCCAACATACCGTTTGGTTGTTTCTGAGCGCGGCCGCACTCCAATCGCAAAAGCTACCGACGACATCGGGTTTTACAACCCACACACCAAACAGGTAGGTATCGACAAAGACAAAGCTCAACACTGGCTTTCAGTTGGCGCACAGCCAAGTAAGACAGTACACAACCTTTTTATTAAAGAAGGTATTTTGACTGGTAAGAAGATAGCGGTTCACAGTCAACCAAAGAAGAGCGAAGAAGAACTCGCAAAGGAAGCTGAGGCTGCTAAGGCAGCTGAAGCTGCAAAAGCAGCAAAGGCTGCGGAAGCTGCAGCACCAGCTGAGGTGGAGAAGCCAGCTGAAGAAGCTGCCCCTGCAGAGGCTCCAGCTGCTGAAGCTGAAAAGCCAGCAGAAGAAACACCAGCGCCAGCTGCTGAATAGTTCACAGGTATATTAGCGAAAACAAGTGTTACACTTAGAGTGTATTTTGTAGAAAAAGAAAAAGGTCGCTAAGAATTTATTACGACAAGTACGAAAGAAATGGAAAGAGATCAAGAGTTCTTGAGCTACATAGTTAAAACTCTCGTAGATCACCCTGAAAGCGTTACAATCGAACGCCAGGTTGATGAGATGGGAGTGCTCCTTCGCCTTCGTGTTCACCCTGAAGACATGGGTCAAATAGTCGGTCGCCAGGGAGCTACCGCGAAAGCTATTCGCACCCTCCTTCGTATCGTGGGTATAAAGGCAAACGCTCGTGTAAACTTGAAAATCGAAGAGCCAGAAGGCTCAACTCGTTCAACTGAAAGCGCTCCTGCTGCTTCTGCTCCTTCAATGGAGGACAAGGTAGCAAGCGACATGGACGCTATCGCCGATGAGCTCAAGCTTTAAAACGCATTGAAATTTGAAAAAATAAAAATCCGCAACGCGGGTTTTTATTTTCCAGTAAAATAACTATATGAAAAGAAAAGTTCGTTTCGACATTTTAACCTTGTTTCCAGGGCTGGTAGAGCCTTATTTTGCCGACTCTATTTTAAAACGTGCGATAGATAAAAAACTTATCGAAGTAAAAGCGCACAACATTCGCGACTTTGCAAAAAATAAACACCGTCAGGTAGACGAAAAGCCTTTTGGAGGGGGAGCGGGCATGGTGATGATGTTTGAGCCGATCGCTGCTACTGTAGCGTTTTGTCGCCGTGCGACTGCGCGTCGTAAAAATGCAAAGGTGCGCACGATTCTTTTTTCTACTCGCGGGAAAAAGTTTACCAACAAAGAAGCAAAGCGACTTTCGAAATACGATCAACTTATTTTTATCTGTGGGAGATACGAAGGTGTCGATGAGCGCGTAGCTCAAGCGGTAGCTGATGAGGAAATTTCTATCGGCGACTTTGTGCTTACTGGCGGAGAGCTTCCAGCGATGGTCTGCATAGACGCTATCGCGCGGCAGGTACCGTCTGTGCTCGGCAAGGCGGAAAGCCTTGAAGAAAACCAAGGTTCATATCCAACCTATACTCGTCCGGAGGTAGTGGAGTGGGTAAACAAGCGCGGTACAAAAAAGAAACTTACGGTTCCTGCGGTGCTTCGCAGCGGCGACCATAAGAAGATAGCCGCCTGGCGCGATGAATATCGCGCATAAGGCGAGCCTCGCCCTACCTTTTATAGATTTACTGGTTAAAGGGCGGGAGGAGTGGAGGAGAGAAAACGGCCTGTAAGCCTCCACTTGACATTTTTGTAAAAATGTGTATAATATTTATTGAAACTGGTGCTGAAAGGCGCTAGTATAAAGCTCTGTGCCTTCGTGGGGAAGGTACATCTTTCGGAGGGTTTCAATGCGACGCAAGCTTTCCTGTGGTGATTCAGCAGTGCAAGACAACATCCTCGCGGAGCTCTACGAGAGCCCTGCGGACGATGGTGCTGCGGAGGAGACCACCTTCGCTGAGCTCGACGAGAACCTGCAGCCCAAGGATCAGCGCGATCCCAGGCATGAGTTGTCTGTCTTGCTTGATCGCGGCCATCGCTCGGTCAGGCACGTCGGGAGCCGCATCGACTGGGCTCCGGTTGCTCGAGCTTCGAGCGATCCGGTGCGGGCCCTGATCGAGGCGGAGCAGGAGGCTCTGCAGAGGCAGAAGGAGCAGGTCGTCAGCGAGATCACCTTCAACGGTGAGTCGCTGACCCCGCGCCCTGGCCGATGTCTGCTGCCGGGCTCGCACTCCCAAGGGTGCAGGCTGTGCTGCCGGCAGACCGGCTGACTCCAGGTCGCCGACGAGCTGGAGGCCAAGGGCTGCCAACGACTAAGTTCTGGCGCCGTCGGCGCCTGGCCAACTGACTTCGGGCGCTGTACTACTACTCGTAATTGCGGCGCCCTTGCATTGCCCCCAGGGCGTTTTTCGTTATTTTATAGGATACCAGTCTGAGAGACAGAAGAGCAGTCAATGAAGCCCGCCTGAACGACACGGTGCTCAAATTGCTAACTTTCCTTCCAGCACTCATGGAAACAATTTGGCATAGGTCTCTCCGAGGGCGTGCACAATTTGTGTACTTTATTCTACTCAGACCGGAAAGGTCGTTTTTTATTTCCTAAGAAATAAATACACACGTGTTAACAAAAGAACAGAAAAGAGCTCAAGTTAAGCTCGCAAGTGATTCAATCAAAAGTAAAATATTGTTTGCTGATTTTTCTCACGTAAGCGACGAGGCATAAAGGCTCTTAAAAATGAGCTTCGAGACAAAGGCGTAACTATCAAGGTTTTGAAAAAGCGTCTTCTTGCTCTTGCTCTCAAGGATGCTTCAATCGAGTTTGATGCACTTCAGCAAAAGACTCCTCTTGCTACCATCTTTTCTCCTGTAGAACTTAGCGAAGTGGCTGGAACTATCTACCGCTTTGGAAAGCAGTTTGCAGATAAAGACGGAAAGTTTGACGTTCTTGGTGTATATGACAATGAGGCTTCAGCTCTTGTAAGCCGCGAGGATTTCCTCGTGATTGCACAGCTCCCAAGCAGGGAAGTGCTTCTTGCCCAAGTTATGGGTGGAATCACCGGCCCACTTCGTGCCTTTATGTCTATCGTTGACCAGCTCTCAAAGAAAGAGCCAGTAAACGAAGCACCAGCTGCAGAGCCAGCTGTTGAAGCTCCAACTGAGGCTGAGAAGCCTGCAGAAGAAGCAGCACCTGCTCCTGAAGCTCCCGCTTCAGAAGAGGCAGCTCCAGCTGCAAGCGAGGAAAAGAAAGAAGAATAGTTAATTAGTAAAAAACAACACAATGAGTGAAGAACAAGTAAAAGAAGTGAGCCCAAAGCTTTCAAAAATAATTGAAGCTGTTGAGGAACTCACCATCATCGAAATGGCCGACCTTGTGAAGGCTATGGAGGAGAAGTTTGGTGTGAGCGCTGCAGTAGCGGTAGCTGCTGGTGGCGGTGCAGGTGCTGACGGTGGCGCAGAAGAAAAGAGCGACTACACCATCATGCTTACTGCTGCAGGTGACCAAAAGATCCAAGTTATCAAGGTAGTTCGCGAAATTACCGGTCTTGGTCTTAAGGAAGCTAAGGACATCGTAGACGGTGCTCCTGCTGAGGTAAAAGCTGGTGTTCCAAAGGAACAGGCAGAAGAGTTTAAAAAGAAACTCTCACCGACGCTGGTGCAACTGTAGAGTTGAAATAACCTTTCATTCCTATAACTCTTCTTTGTTTAAGGCTTAGCACTCTCTGCTATTTTCCTTGTTAGTAATGCTCTGATGATGCATTTTCTGCATCACCTGTGCTTCCTAACTTCGAAAATATCAAGTGCTAGCCTTAAACGACTCATAAGGAACGAAAGGTTTGTAGAACAGTAGAACTTGTAGAGAAGGCAAGCAGCTTTGGAAAGTGAAAACCAATGTTTTTTCAAAAAGCAGCCGAAAGGCTGCTTTTTTGTTTGACTACACGATATTTTTTCATAGAGTAAAGTCCGTTTCTACCCTGGAGGACTCGTGAAATTCATACGGCAATATGGCACCGCTTCCCGGTGCTCGATCCGTCAACAAGCATTTGCACGAAGGAGGTGATTCGAAAGAGAAGCCTGAAGCTCCTCCGTGGTGCGCACGTGCTCTTGCGTGTGTAGGTGTGAGCGTAAGCTTGCACAAGGCAACCGTCGCGAGCACTGCAATCCCTGCATCACCGCTGGGCATCACATGCCCACTGGCTGAACGAGCTGGCCTGCCGACACACTGTGTCGGCAGGTCTCTTTACTTTTATAGACTTTGGTGCATAATTTTTCGAGGTACCCCATGCCCACGGGATTCTACGATCTACTTCGTGCTTACCGGTACCAGGTTCTTCTGGTCCTGGGGCACATTGCCAGTACGCACTTCAGCGCTGGCTGCTCGAGCGGCACGTTCGCCAAACGCTCAAGTCCTAAAGGGACGAGTTGGCCTGCCGACACACTGTGTCGGTAGGCCTCTTTCTTTTTTTGACTTTCCTTCTTGTTTTGATACATACTTTTTCTGAAAGGAGGCGCGTCATGGATTTGGTTCTTATAATTTTTATAGCCCTTTGTCTGATCGCCGCCATCCTTCGTTTCTTGTTGGGTGGCCCTGCATGGCAGAGTTGGCGAGTGGCGCAACTGCATATTCGTACTGGGTGCCCGCTCACTCCTAATGCGAGTATTGTATGTCGCGTCATGATTCGCGATCTCATCCTTAACGACCTTGACGAGGAGGATGACGCGATTTGGCTCTGCCTACACATACTGGACTGTCCGCACTGTGCCTACTGGTGGGAGAACACTCCTGTGAAATCTCCCTATCCTGAAGAGGCAAGGAGTCACTAGCGAGGGCTGAAGCGCATGCGCCTTAGCCCTCAAACACCTTTATTGGGTGTTTTTTTGTTGGCTTTTTTGGGTTTTCCACCCCGATATGCTCGCGCTAAATCAAGTTTGGCTCGCCACGGGGCAGGCATATCCGATTTGATGAAATGTGTACATTTTATGCTGATTTTAGGCGTTTTCCACATGCTTGGGATTTTACTTGTGGGGAATTGGGTGTAAGATTGGTAAATCGAGTGGGGAAATGTGGAGAACTTTGGGGAAAACTCAGGAATCTGGGGAAAACTCAAACAATCTACGTTCAAAACTCGTAAAAACAAACAATATGTTGGTCGAATTTATACAATGCTGCGTTGTATTCGTACAAACTCTTTTCTAAAGAAGTAAATTAATGTTTATCGGTGAGTACAAACACAATGTAGACGAAAAGGGGAGGCTCGCAGTTCCTGCGAAGTTTCGAAGTGCACTCAACAGGCGCGCGGTTATTACGCGCGGGCTTGATGGGTGTCTTTTTGTATTCACTGCATCAGAGTGGGACGCGCTTGCTGAAAAGATAAAAGGGCTCCCAATGACTCAGGCAAACGCGCGTGCGTTTAGTCGTCTTATGTTTGCTGGTGCTACCGACGTAGAGCTTGATAGCCAAGGTCGAATACTTATTCCTGACTATTTGCGCACCTTCGCTAGTATTTCTAAAAAGGCAGTTGTAGCTGGTCTATTCAACCGCCTTGAAGTTTGGGACGAAGAGCGCTGGAACGAGTACAAGACAAAGACCGAAGCGGAGAGCGACGACGTGGCCGAGAAGTTGGGTGAGCTAGGAATTTAGCACACCAGTTTTCAACACAGTGTTTAGGTAAAGGCAAAACAGTTTGAGTGTTTAGTTGGCTAATCAAAGAGTTGATTACCCAATGGAACAATCAATCCAATGACTAGCCAGCATATTCCTGTTCTTTTACAAGAAGTGATCGAATCACTCCAACCTAAGCCAGGACAGTTTTTTGTCGATGGTACCGTTGGTGGCGGAGGACACACTCTGCACTTATTTAAACGTTTAGTACCTGGGGGGACCTTTCTTGGTCTTGACCGTGACTGCGCTTCTTTAGAAGCATTTAAGTCTGCGGTAAACCTAAAGACCTTCGACATGGAAAGGGTGGTGCTGATGTGCGAAAACTATTCGCATCTTTATCAGCTCCTTGCTGAGGCCGACCTACCAAAGGCAAACGGGATACTGCTTGACTTAGGGATTTCT
Source organism: Minisyncoccota bacterium (assembly GCA_041389085.1). GTDB lineage: Bacteria > Patescibacteriota > Minisyncoccia > UBA6257 > 1-14-0-10-44-23 > JAUYME01. Next base: position 25,876 of record JAWKSL010000005.1, read on the forward strand.
TCACTTCAATTAGGGAATGCACAATCCCAACCACGCGACGTGGCGGAAAGCAGCGCTGGTGCCTCCACTCTGGAGCTCTTGCAAAAGGACTCCATTAAGGAGGCACCAGTCGCAGAGCTTTCTATTCCTGGATTTAGCTTTCAACGCGATGAGGAGCTTCGTATGACTTACGAAGAAGATAGTAAGCCTGTATGGAAAATCCTACAGGAGTTGAGCGTTAAAGAGCTTGCACGCATTATTGCCGACTACAGCCAGGAACGGTTTGCTCTCGATATAGCTTCAAGTATTAAACAAAGTCGTATCAAGACTACGTTTGATCTTGTGAGCGCCATTGAGCGTGCAGTTCCTAAAAGTTATGAGCAAGGAAGGATTCATCCTGCTACTCGTACCTTTATGGCTTTGCGAATATATGCAAACGCTGAGCTTGAGCATCTTGAAACGTTTCTTGCAGAGCTTTCAAGCTGCGTAGCACCGAAGGGGAGAGTGGCGATCATAACGTTTCATAGCCTGGAAGATGCTTTGGTAAAAAAGTATTTCCGTGAGCTGGTGAGGAAAAAGGAATTTGTATTTCCGATAGAAGAGATAGTCTACCCGTCATTAGCAGAAATCGATAGCAACCCGCGTAGTAGAAGCGCAAAACTAAGAGTTATTGAAAAAATATGACATCAACTACTTTACGAAAAACATCACTTTTAAATCGTTGCTACAGTGCATTTAATTTCGCGCTTGCCGTTTTCTGTGCAGCCTTGGTCGTAATTGGCATAGCGCTTTATTCAGAAACCGTTTCATTGAAAGGGCAGGCTCGTGGCTTGTCTCGTTCAATCGAAGACTTAAAAGCTTCAATCGCTTCAGATCAGAACGATCTTTATTTGATGACTGATTTTGGAGAGCTTGAAAGCTTTGTTGATCAACTCTCGCTCGTGCGTGAATACAATCTTGAATATTTACGCCTTGATGGCGATCAACTAAGTCTTCGATAGCAATGAAGCAAACCCGCTCCTGGAGATTTTTTTCACTGATTGCTACGAGTACGCTCGCGTTTATTTTTGTCGCTACAAACGTGTACCGACTTCAGATTGGTCAGTTTGAGCAATATTCAAAGCAGGCTCTCGCTTCTACAAGCGGGCTCAACTTTTTGTCTGCTACGCGTGGAACAATTTATGTACAGGATAAAGATGGCTCTCCAGTACCAGCGGCTCTTACTAAAGACAGCCCGGTAGTATTTGCAGTTCCTGCTGAGATAGAAGATGCGGGAGCTGTCGCCAGCCTTTTGTCTGAGTTTGTTGAACTTGATAGTGAGCAGTTGCTTACTATGCTTTCTCGAACTGAGAGCCAATACGCACTTCTTATTCCTCGCGCAAGCGAAGAGGTAGCTGAGAAGATAGAGCAGCTCAACATACAAGGAGTATATGTAGACTCTGAAAAGCGCCGCTTTTACCCATATGGAGATTTAGCTTCTCAGGTACTTGGGTTTGTCGGTCTTACAGCAGAGAGTGATGTACCAGAGGGGCGAGCAGGAGTAGAAATGTTTGAAAACGATGCGCTTGCGGGTGTAGCTCGTAGCTACTCTGAAGATGGTGGGCTTTCAGACTCTATTGATGGAGAAGACGTAGAGCTTACTATCAATCGCGATATTCAAGCGAAGGCAGAGGAAGTGCTTCACCGACTCGTGAGTGAATACAATGCAGAAGGAGGATCGGTGATAGTGCAAGATCCAAAGACCGGAGCTATTTTAGCAATGGCAAACAACCCGACGTTTGATCCAAACGACTACGGGAAGTACGACATTGGCAGTCTTTCAAACTCTTCTGTTGAAGACATTTACGAACCGGGAAGTATCGCTAAGGTTTTGACTATGGCTGCTGGTTTAGACTCAGGAGCTCTGAGCCCTGGCACTGTTTACCACGACACGGGAGAGATAAAGCTCAATGGGCGCACGATTAAAAACTGGGACTTGATAGGGCACGGCGATGTAACTATGACCAATGCTATTGAAAAGAGTATTAACACCGCGCTTGTGTTTGCTGAGCAGCAAATTGGGCACGAAAAGTTTTACCAGTACCTTCTCGACTTTGGCTTTAAAGAGCGTACGGGAATAAAGCTCCCAAACGAAGGAGTAGGGAGCCTTGCTCCACTTGAAGACGTAGGGCGCGACGTAAACTTTGCAACTGCAGCGTTTGGTCAGGGAATAGCAGTTACCCCTATTCGCCTTATCACCGCTATTTCGGGGCTGGCAAACGATGGAGTTATGATGAAGCCGTACATTTTTGCAAATCAGTCTCCTCAGGTAGAGCGTCAAATAGTAAGCAAGAAGGCAGCAGACCAAGTAACTGATATGATGGTGTCTGCAGTCGACAAGAGCCACGTAGCCGCTATCGAAAACTACACCGTAGCGGGGAAGACGGGTACTGCGCAGGTGCCAGACTTCGTGCACGGAGGGTATCTTGATTTTGATGAAGCAGTTATTAATACTTACATAGGCTTTGCCCCTGCCAGCGATCCAGCTTTCACCGTTATGGTAAAGTTGAATAAGCCAGCGGGTGCACCACTTGCAGGACAGACCGTTGTGCCTGCGTTTCGCGAGATTGCTGAGTTCCTTTTGAACTACCTTTCAGTACCACCGGACGACCTGGATTAATCCACTATGAAACTAGACAAACGTTTTCTTCGAAAACAGCTTAAAAACATTCTTGCCTTCACGGCTTCTTTGTTTTTGAAGAAGTACAAGCCGCTTATCGTCGGCGTTACCGGAAGTGTAGGAAAGACTTCTACGAAAGAAGCTGTCTATAGCGTAGTGCGCACTGAAAAGCGCGCGCGCAGAAACCATGGGAATTTTAATACTGAGTTTGGCTTCCCACTTACAATTTTTGGCGACTACACTGAAGCGGGCAGGGGATGGTTTTGGTTTTTTGTTTTACTTCGCAGCTGGACACACCTTCTTTTGCCAGAGTTTATTGCTAAGTATTTTTATGGGCGTTACCCAGAAGTGCTGGTGCTTGAATATGCAGCTGATAAGCCAGGCGACATAGGGCACTTGGTGAAAATAGCGCCGCCAAATATAGCGGTGGTTACCGCTATCGGTGAAGTGCCAGTACACGTAGAGTTTTATAAGAATCCTGATGAGGTGGCGCGCGAGAAGAGCCGTATTTTAACTTCACTCAACAGTGCTAACCACGCTATTTTAAATGCAGACGAAGAGCGCGTACGCTCTCTTGCTGAGAAAACAAAAGCTGCAGTTACTACCTTTGGCTTTTCTGAAAATGCAGACGTGAAAGTTTCGGGCTTTGAAACGAAGCTTGAGAGTGCAGGGCGGGGGATGCCGAAGCGCCCGGTTGGTATTTCGTTTAAGCTTGAGAACAATGGAAACTTTGTGCCAATTCGCATTGGAGGCACTCTTGGAAAGAGCCAGGCATTTGCAGCAGCTGCCGCAGCTGCCGTTGGGCTTCGCCTTGGGATAAACCTGGTGCAGATAGCCGACGCGTTTACCTACTTCCAGGTGCCAAACCAGAGAGTGAAGCTTGTAGCGGGAGTGAAAGAAAGTTACGTCGTGGACGACAGTTACAATGCAAGCCCTATTGCTACTGAGCTTGCGATAGAGACGTTGAGCGAGATAAAGGCCAAAAGGAAGATAGCGGTGCTTGGCGACATGCTTGAGCTTGGAGAGTTTTCAAAAGGACAGCACGAGAAGATAGGGCGTTTGGCCGCTTCAGTGTTTGACGTACTCATTACCGTAGGAAGTATATCTTCAGATATTTCGCACGCCGCTATTGAAGCTGGTATGCCAAAGGGCAAAGTCTTTCACCTTGAAACTGCAGATGAAGCAGAAGCTTTGCTTGTAGAAATGATAAAGAAGGGAGACCTTATTTTAATAAAAGGCTCAAAAGCAGTTGGGCTCAAAAAAGTTGCTGAGGCAGCACGATTAGGCAAGATAGTCTTTTAGAAATCTTACAGAGCTTAAGAGGCTTGGGTGGGGGCGGAGAACCTACTTTTTGCTTTTCTCAACGAGGTCAACGTTTGAGCCTTTCACTACCTTGCCAAGGAGGGGTAGTAGTTTCTTTTGGTAAGATGAAAATTTTTCTCTATCGCTTTTTGTGATTTTGTAGCTCTATTTCAAAAATTCCTCCAACGCCTTTTACGTTATCGAGGTGAAACACGGTGTTTTCTAACTTCCATACTTCTCGTTTCTTTTCTACAATAGCCCTCACTCCAAGTGCCATTTTTAGAAAGGGCAAAAGCTGCTCATCTTTTACTGGATATAGCTTTATGTCTGCTACTGCACCCTTTGCTTTATTAAAATTAGGTCTTTCGTAGTAAATAAGTTCTTGCTGTTTGTTTTCGATTCGAAGCTTTAACCTTGGAGAATTTTTTCTAGCGTCTCGGGGTAAGTTAAAGAAATAATCCTTTTGCTTTTTTGTCGCTACTTTTGTTGCACCGATCTCGCGCAGGGCGTCTCTGATTTCAGGAAATTTGAAGCATCGGTGTTTGAGTTCGAGGTTTGCTTTATCCATATGGGCATTATATCAGACAGGCACTTTTCCTTCTCTTGAAGTAGGGTAGGGAATTTGCTATTTTTCTTGTACGCCTTTTGGCGTGTTTGGCCTCATCGTCTAACGGCTAGGACACATCCCTCTCACGGATGAAATCGGGGTTCGATTCCCCGTGGGGTCACAAAATAGAACTTCGTCCAATGAAAGGGCGGAACGCACGCTCGCCACAGGCGAGCGTGCGTGCATCGGCCGCGCTGAAGCGCGGCGTATTCGGTCGGCGGCGGCATTCTGAAATGCATGGATTTCACACAATTTTGGGGTTCGTTACGACTTTGCGCACCAAATCGGAGATTTCGTGCAAATTGTCGGACGAACTCAATTTCAGTGCTTGTTTCGTATCCAAAATCCACGCCCGCATGGGTTCGACCCAATTTTTTCTCCCGCGCTCAAAATCTTTCTTCTTTTCTTGCAAGGCGGCGAGGGAGCGCAGAAGAACGTCTTTGCGCTTTAGATAAAGCTCTTTCGGTATATCACCGTCAAGATACGTCGAAACGAGCTTGTCCATGCGCTCCTCGTCCGCCTTGATTTTGGAAGAAAGATTTTGTGCCTCGCTTCCCGACATCGCCGTTTCCTCGCGCTCCCACTCATCTACTTTGTTCAACATCCAGTCAGTGTATTTGTCGGGAAGCGAGATAGTTTGAAGCCGTCCCTTGATTTGATGTGCGAGCAGGTCTTCGCGCAGATATTTCGCGCCGCACATGCCTTTCTTTTTCGTGCAGCGGTAATAGCGGTAGCGGCCGCCCGATTTTCCCGTCGTCCATTGCGCGGTAAACATTGAGCCGCATTCGGCGCACCGAAAAAGATTGGCGAACGGAAAATCATGCGTGCCGCGTACTTTGCGCCGCTTCTCCCTGCTCGCAAGTATTTTTTGGACGGCTTCAAACTGGCTCGGGGAGAGAATTGGCGCAAAGCTTCCGGGGAAATACTCATCGGCATGTTTCGTAAAACCAAGGTATGCGCGATTCGTCAAAATACGCTTCACGGAAGCTTTGCCAAGTGGCGTTCCGGCCTTGGTCATGATGCCGAGGTCTGCCAGAAACTGCGCCAAAGATACCAGCGTATGTGCGCCCGCCGCATATTCTTCGTATGCACGCACGATAATCCGGGATTTCACCGCGTCAGGTTCGATGTTGCGCGTACGCGGATTATTCACATAGCCAAAGGGCGCACGCGTCAGCCACTCGCCACGGCGCAGTTTCTGGCGCATGCCGCGGCGGGTATTTTCCGCGAGATTGTCGGAATAGTATTTGCTCTGACCGAACGCCACTTGCAACATAAAGAGTCCCTGCGGGGTTGGTTCAAACCAAAATGTCGGAAAGCGCAAAGATATAATTTTGGAGGTGTCTACGGCGTAAATGATGCGCCCTCCGTCAATCGAATTGCGCGCCAAACGGTCGGGATGCCACGCAATGATGCCGTTCGCCTCGCCACGTTCAAGGCGCATCATCATTTCATCAAACACTTCACGCTCCGGTGTCTTTGCGCTTTTCGACTCTTGAAATTCTTGCAGAATTTCAAGATTTTCTCTGCGCGCATATTCCCGCAATTCGACAAGCTGCGCAGGAATGCTCATCACTTGCTTGTCGTCAGGTTCGGTACTTTTACGCGCGTAGAGAAAATATTTTGGTTTCATCATACGTCGCTTCATCATACCAAAAGCGACGTATGTTTGGATACGAAACGGCTGCAAATCCATGCATTTCAGAATGCCGCCGCCGACCGAATACGCCGCGCTTCAGCGCGGCCGAATGCACGCACGCTCGCCTGTGGCGAGCGTGCGTTCCGCCCTTTCATTGGACGAAGTTCTATTTTGTGAGGATATTCTAACCCATGCGCGAACCCACTTCGCACGCGCGGAGCGCGTGGTGGCTTTGACCTAAATCGTCCGCTCCGATTACGCTGGAACGCCGCCCGCCGCCTCGCAAGCTCGGCGGCAACCCCGAAAAGAAAACGCTCCATGCATTTTTATTCGGCGGGGGAATGCGTTTTTGAAAAAAGGAAAGGGCGTTTTTCTTTTCGGGGTTCTGCCCTCCAAGTATTCGGGCAGGGGCGGGCGGCAGAAATGCGATGCGCTTCGATTTGAAAGAAGGTGGTTTACAGGCCTGCGAGTCAGCATACATATAGACATTCTCATCTATAATTTTCCTTCGGGTTAAGATACAATGAAGTCATGGAATTTTTCTCATACATCGGCTTGCATACTGCATACTTACTCATTTTTTCGATTGCCCTTGGTCTCGGATTGGGTGCATCTGTGTTGAGCCATGCGCTTTTTCTCTTTTCCGGGGATGACGGAAGAATATCGCGCGACGAGTCCAAGTTGCTGAAGATCTCGCGCGCAGTGATATGGACCGCGATTCTTTTGTATGGATTCAGCGGTTTAGGTCTCTTTACGCTTGCATATGAATCGATGGTCGAACTTGGAATATTCTACGCGAGCATGACCGTCGCGATAATTCTTATAGGGAATGAGATCATGTTCACTGCGCGCCACTTGCCTCGTGTGCGTGATATTCGCGATGGAAGCGTCGCCCTTGATGCATTCGTTCTCGAGAGCGGAGCAGTGTCTGCGGTCTCATGGGTATTTCTCATGTTCCATCACGTCATCTATCGAACCGATATCGGCTACTTTGCATTCATGGCACTGTATGCAGTAGCTGTTGCTCTTGCCATGCTCGCAACATGGCTTATCCGTCGAAACAGCGCTCGTTCCCATGATGCTACGATTTTGAAACGATCTGTTCTCGCGGCTCTTTTCTTTGCACTCGTCTTTGCGGGAGCGTGGTACGCAAAGGCCGACCGCATTATCAAGCCTGCCGAAATCGGCAAGCGCATAACTACCGAAGTGGTAGGGACGACGTATACGCGTGACGATGTCGCACTCCACAACAACACCGAGGATTGCTGGCTCATCATTGACAAAAAAGTATTTAATGCGAGTGAGGCATCGCGCTTACACCCTGCGATGTTCAACTGTGGTCAAGACGTGAGTGAAAATTACCACAAAAATCACGGGGAAGGTATTAGGGATAAGATGATGAAGTTTTACATCGGTGAGCTTCGCAGTGGGAGCGGTATCACGAATGTTGATGTTCCGTTCGAGAAAAACGAATCGCTCAAGCCATACCGTGAATTGTATGTTGATGAGGGTTCGTGGGAGGCCCGCGAACTCATGCTTGTCGTTGAGAAAGATGCTGAAAAACTGCTTGCCATAGACGGGACAACGCACCAGGTAATCGGGCGTGTCCACGATGTCGGTTTCCAGCCCCACACCTCGGTCTTCTCATCAGATGCGAAATATATGTACATCATTTCTCGTGATGGCTGGCTCACGAAGATAAATCTCATGACCCTTGAACCGGTTACATCGGTGCGAGTGGGAGAGAATTCACGCGGTACGGCAATCACCGACAATGATAAATACGTTGCCATCGGCAATTACGAGCCGGGAAACCTGGTTATTCTCGACGCTGCTTCGATGAAAATCTTAAAGACGATACCGCTCACGATGGAAAAGGATGGCAAGCAAATCGAGTCGCGCGCGGGCGCGGTAGTTGAAGACGGAAATCGTATCATCGTGGCGCTCAAAGACGGGACGAGCGTCTGGGCGATCGATACTGATCAGCCGGGCTTCCCAGTGACACACAAATTCTCTGATATCGGTGGTGGCAAGCCCGCTCTCCATGACGCATTCCTTACGCCGGACGGCTCGTATTACATTGTCGCATCGCAGGGCTCTAAAACGGCCTGGGTCCTTGATCTTTCGACAATGAAGCCGATCGCGGAGGTGGAGACCGGTGAGACCCCACACACGGGCCCGGGCGCAGCGTGGGGAAAGAATATTTATGTCCCGGCGTTAGGCGAAGGCTTGATTACGGTGATTGATACGACCACATGGAAGCCTGTGAAATATATTAAAACCGGCGGACCGGGGCTTTTTGTACGCAGTTACAGCAAGGATCCAACTTACCCCTATGTGTGGGCTGACACTGCGTTTGGTGACCACAAGGATGAAATATATGTCATCGACGCTCGTGTTAATGAAATTGTAAAAATCATTATTCCGGTCAAAGGTGAGAGCTCGTGGCACCCAGAGTTTACCTACGACGGAAAATTCGTGTATGTTGTCTCTCAGACCGCAAACGAAGTTGAAGTGTACGATGCGCATACATTCGACATCGTGAAGCGTATTAAATCCGACACACCATCTGCGATATCCAATGTTGGGTTGCGAATTGAAGAGCCAGGCCTGTAAACCACCTTCTTTCAAATCGAAGCGCATCGCATTTCTGCCGCCCGCCCCTGCCCGAATACTTGGAGGGCAGAACCCCGAAAAGAAAAACGCCCTTTCCTTTTTTCAAAAACGCATTCCCCCGCCGAATAAAAATGCATGGAGCGTTTTCTTTTCGGGGTTGCCGCCGAGCTTGCGAGGCGGCGGGCGGCGTTCCAGCGTAATCGGAGCGGACGATTTAGGTCAAAGCCACCACGCGCTCCGCGCGTGCGAAGTGGGTTCGCGCATGGGTTAGAATATCCTCACCAAAATTTTATACGGAATAAGTATAGTCAAACTTCAAAATGGACGATGAAATTCAACAAAGAATAGATAGTATTCGCTTTGCAAATTCTGAGCAAGGTTCTGAAAATTCTCTTGTGTGGGCTCAGCAGTCTGATGGTATGAACTTCTTTTCAAGAAACATTGAGAATATTATTTTTTTTGAGCTTGTCGGCGCTCTTCTTATCTTAGCTCTTTGGAAACGGCGCCTTGCAGTTAAAGTGCTCTTTAGTATGATTACTGTAGTTATCCTGCTTGCATGTCTTAAGTGGGCTTTGGATTATTTGGCTTCATGAAATTTCCATTTGGGCAGAATATAGAAAACTCCACCGTAAAAGAAAAGATGCTTCACGCAGTCTTAATTACAGCGATTTTAGCTTTTCTACTTGGATGGATTTTCGGAATAGGTAATCAAAAGCCAAGGTTTAGCGAGCTTGGCTTGCCGCTGAATTGTAGGGCGAAAATCGAAGAAAGTCTGAGACGATTTCATTATGATCTTTTTGATGCTGAAAAAACTTTGCTTTCCCTAGAATGGGGTTGTGGGGCGAATGGTGTATTGTGGGCGAATCGCTAAAAATATGGAACTTTCAATTATTTTTCTAGTACTTTGGCTAATCTTTATTGCTCGTGCTTTATCTAAGCTTGATTATAAACTAGCACGATTAGAGCTTGAGCTAGAGGAGATTGATAAAACAGTGCACCCCGAAAAGTATCTCGATGATGACTCTTTCTAACTTTTGAGCCTTTTAGTCCCTCTAGAGTTCTCTCCCTCGGCCATAGCCTACGGGCAAGCCCTCGGCTGTAGCCCATCTCTAGAGTTATCTCTAGAGATAACTCTAGAGATCTTGAGACGGGCGCGGCCCTCGTTTTGCCTACGGGCGCGGCTAGAGATAACTCTAGAGGTGTGGTAGGGTAGGGGTATTATGGCACGAAGGAAAATAGAGGAGCGAAATGTACGAAAGCTCACTCGCACTGGTCGGGGAGCGAGTATTTCGCTTACTTTGCCTATAGAGTTTATCCGCGACTTGAAATGGAAAGACAAGCAAAAAGTTGTGGTTAAAAAGCAGGGCAAACGCATTATCATTGAAGATTGGAAGTAGGGGGTAAGGG
>JAWKSL010000006.1:0-25797 GCA_041389085.1 Minisyncoccota bacterium
GCTTGACAATTTTTCTAGGCCAACTATACTAGCACCTACATTTATTAGAAGGAGTTACGACCTTCTCGAACAACTGAAAACACTTGATTCATACATCTGCTTTAGGCGCGAATTATTCAAAGCATTGGCGCATAAAGTAGGTGTATTGATTTATTGTCACCCTTATGTGGCAATAGTTTCTGCAAAGAAACATCAATAGCAACCGCTGTTCCTTAAAAACTAAATAAGCGTAAATACGATAATAAAGTCCTACATCGTGCGATGTAGGCAAAGACCAAGACAACAAAATTAATATTTTCTTGTTGTCCCAACTATTTCGAGATTGGAGGTATGAAACAGCTTCGTGCTGTTTCATAACAACAATCTTATTTATGAGGATTTGATCCTGGTCCAGGATGAACGCTGGCGGCGTGGATAAGGCATGCAAGTCGAACGAAACATTTTTATGTTTAGTGGCAAACGGGTTAGTAACACCCTAGTACCTACCCTAGAGACGGGAATAACTTCGGGAAACTGAAGGTAATACCCGATAGTCTCGCAAGAGTAAATGATTTATCGCTCTAGGAGGGGCTTAGGTTCGATCAGCTAGTTGGTGAGGTAATGGCTCACCAAGGCTATGACCGATAGGGGGGCTGAGAGGCTGATCCCCAACACTGGGACTGAGACACTGCCCAGACTTCTACGGGAGGCTGCAGTCGAGAATATTCCACAATGGACGAAAGTCTGATGGAGCGACGCCGCGTGCAGGATGACACCCTTCGGGGCGTAAACTGCTTTTCTACAGGAAGAAGTTATTGACTGTACTGTAGGAATAAGGAGCTGCAAACTTCGTGCCAGCAGCAGCGGTAATACGAAGGCTTCGAGCGTTATCCGGAATTATTGGGCGTAAAGCGTACGTAGGCGGCCATGCGCGTCTTGTGTGAAATCTCAACTGCTTAACAGTGAGGATTGCGCAGGATACGGCAAGGCTTGAGAACATGAGAGGTTACTGGAACTCACAGTGTAGGGGTGAAATCCGTTGATATTGTGGGGAACACCAAAGGCGAAGGCAGGTAACTGGCGTGTTTCTGACGCTAAGGTACGAAAGCGTGGGTAGCGAATGGGATTAGATACCCCAGTAGTCCACGCCGTAAACGATGTTCATTAGCTGTTAGAAGTATCGACCCTTCTAGTGGCGTAGCTAACGCGTTAAATGAACCGCCTGGGAAGTACGGCCGCAAGGCTAAAACTCAAAGGAATAGACGGGGACTCGCACAAGCGGTGGAGCGTGAGGTTTAATTCGACACTAAGCGGAAAACCTTACCTAGGCTTGAAATTCTATTGAAAGATCTGGGAAACCAGATCCCCTCTTCGGAGCAGTAGGACAGGTGCTGCATGGTCGTCGTCAGCTCGTGCTTTGAAGTGTTCCCTTAAGTGGGGTAACGAGCGCAACCCGTACTCTGTGTTACAAGTGTCACAGAGAACCGCCCAGCCCTAAGCTAATAATGCAAATTGTTAGTTGAGGGCTGGGAGGAAGGAACGGATGACGTCAGATCAGCATGGCCCTCTGATGCCTAGGGCAACACTCGCGCTACAATGGTCAGTACAAAGGGTTGCCAAGCCGTAAGGTGGAGCTAATCCCAAAAAACTGACCTCAGTTCAGATTGAGGGCTGCAATTCGCCCTCATGAAGGTGGAATCGCTAGTAATCGTGAATCAGCATGTCACGGTGAATACGTTCTCGAGTCTTGTACTCACCGCCCGTCAATGCAAGGGAGCTGGGAATACCCGAAGGATCACTTAGGTGGTACGAAGGTAAGTTCAGTGACATGGCATAAGTCGTAACAAGGCACGCGTAGCGGAAGCTGTGCGTGGATCAATTAAATTTCTTTATTCTTTTTGAATAAAGGAGTGTCGATTCATTCTTTGAATGATATAAGCTGTTAGTCGTGGAGGCTTTCACAAGTCACGACTGTTGGGATAACAAGAAAGTATTAATTTATATCGTATTAAAAAAAAAGCCGGCTTTAGGCCGGCTTTTTTGTTCGTGCAAAATACTGGCGATTTGCTAGAATAATAGAAATGCCAGAACAAACCAAAAAAATACTGCTTGCTGAAGATGACGAGTTCCTTTCGTCGTTGATAAAGAATCGTCTCGAGCGTGAAAACTATAGCGTAACGCTCGTAGTAGATGGCTCGCAAATTATCGAAGCCATGAAAAGAGAAAAACCTCAGCTCATGCTTCTCGACCTTATATTGCCAAACAAGCTCGGATTTGAAGTGCTAGAAGAGGCAAAGGCAGACCCAGAAATAGATAAAATTCCAGTGATGGTTATTTCAAACCTCGGCCAACCTGAAGATATAAAAAAAACTCAAGAACTTGGAGCAATTGATTACTTCATTAAGGCCCAAATACTCATCGACGACCTTATCAAGCGCATAGCAGTGTTTTTTGAAAAAGGGAAAGAAGGCTACCAGCCAGAATAGTCTATAAAATGAAAAAAGGTTTTACGCTTGTTGAGATACTGATCGTTATCGGGATAATGTCGATCCTTTTTAACGCGGTTATTGTAGCGTTAAATCCCCAGGCACTTTTTAAAAATGCGAGAGACACACAGCGACTTTCAGACATAGCGGTTATCAGAAGCGCCCTCCTCTTCTATCTGAGCCAATCCCCTAACCCATCGCTCGAAAACAGTCCAAGCTTTGTTTGCGGTACAAACTTTGGTGCCAGCTCGGCTGACGCGGCATCAAGTCCATTTGTCGCACCAACGCTTGCACACGGAGGAGTGCGATCCATCGATGGGACAGGCTGGATACCGATAGATCTGGAGTCTCTTGAAATAGGATCGATAGCACAATCGTTACCAATAGACCCAGTAAACAATAGTGAGTTTTTCTACGCATACAGCTGCGACCAAACAAATTTAAAATTTGAACTAAACGCAAAACTAGAAAGTGAAAAATTCCAGCAAGGAGAAGATCAAGACAAGCACGCAAGCGATGCTGGGGATAATGATCAGCACTACGAGATAGGAACGTCCCTTATACTATAAGCATGAAATTAGATAGTGCCACAATTGGCAGATATAAGGGCTTCACACTCATGGAATTGCTTGTGGTGATCGCTGTTCTTGCGATATTGCTCACTATTACAATCGTCGCAATGAACCCTGCAGAGATTTTTGCTCAGGCACGCGACACACAGCGCATTACCGACATGGAAGCTATGCAAAAAGCTATTGAGCTCTATGTATCAAACGCGCCAGGATCAGCAAATCTCCAGGCAGGAGCAGGCTTTACCTGTGGAACCCACTTTGGATCAAGCGCAAGTGGCGTCACAAGCCCATTTGCTGCGCCGACGCTTGCAAGGGCAGGCATTCGCACAACCGACGGAAACGGCTGGATAGCGATCGATTTCGACAACAGTCACTATGGGGCCCCATTCGGACAAATTCCAGAAGACCCGACAAATAGCGCCACAAGCTTCTACGCATACAGCTGCGACCAAACAAATAAAAAATTTGAGCTCGATACCAACCTAGAAAGCGCAAAATTCCGAAATGGAGGAGAAAACGACCTAGAATCAAACGATACAGGGAACAATAGCGACCTGTACGAAATAGGCTCAGACCCAGGACTTGACCTCTAAGGCAAAATATCCCCAGAAATGGGGATATTTTTATAGAGGAAAGTTAAACTACGTTATAATAAACGAGTCGAAGGTCAAATTAAACAATCATAAAAATATAATGAAATCACAGCGAAAAGGATTTACCCTTATTGAGCTGCTCATTGTGATTGGAATCCTTGCGGTGTTGGCAACGATTACCATCCTTGTGCTTAACCCAGCTCAACTCTTTGCTCAAGGACGCGACAGCCAACGAATCGCCGACCTTGGCACCGTTAGAAGCGCTATAAGTCTTTACTTGGCGACTGTTTCAAGCCCAGACTTAGATGCTGCTGGAACCTGCGGAACTAACTACTGGGGAACTATTGCCTCAGCAGCAGAAAACTTCTCAGGAACCCCAACACAACACGCAAACGTAGATAGAGATATCGATGGAACTGGATGGGTACCGGTAAACTTAACAAACGTACCAGGAGGATCTCCTCTTCCAGCACTTCCAGTCGACCCGACAAACACAACAACCTTCTCATACACGTATCAGTGCAACGCGACAAACCTCACGTTTGAGATTAACGCAAACATGGAGTCTACTCGCTATGCGAACGGTGGTGGTGACGACGTTGAAAGCACCGACGGAGGAGACACAGCAGCTGTCTACGAAGTTGGTTCAGACCCAAGTCTTGACCTCTAAAATTAGATGGACCTAAGCAGCATAATTGGTATTTCAATTTTACTGCTTCTATGGGGAGCGCAATTAAAAAAGCGCTCCCTTTTAGGTATACATGCTCGAAAAATATTTGTTGTCGCTATTCTTGCACAATATATTGGCCCATTTATACAGACACAAAAGTATTTCACCTCACTCCTCCTCGCTCCCCCACCAGCCCGCTATTTAATACCTCCGTATCAAAGCTTGAGCTATTTTCTATTCACTGCCCAAAGAAAGTTTTGGGTACCATATTTTATAAGCCTTCTTGTAGCGCTACTCATCATCGCAGCGCTCAGAGCGTTACCACAAAAAACATTTAACAGAATTTTTGAAAAAGAAGAGCCCTATATAATCGCCCTCTGCGTGGCTCTTTGTCCAAACCCGCTCTGGATCTTTTATATAGGCGTCACACTCGCACTTTATTTAGTGGCGTCTATCGTAACAACAATTTTCACAAAGGAAAAACGTAGCTCGCTCTACCAGCTCTGGATACCAGCAGGTATTATAACGCTCTTGCTTATAGCGCAGATAAAAACTATCGAACCGCTTGGCGCACTACTCCTCTTTCGCTAGCGTTACCGTGGTAAAATAGCTAAAGAATGCTAAGAATTCCCACAGAAGAATTTAAAGATCTCCTTACCAAAGAGGGGCTGTTGAGCGCAGAGAAGTTTGATGAAACAGCCGAAAGAGCAAAGCGCGAAGGAAAAGACGTTGCTCAACTCCTTATTATTCAAGGAGTTATCTCTGAGGAATACTACAACAACATTTCGGCAAAGTTTTACGGTGTTCCCTTCTTTGATCTTAAGCCAGACGCAGTAGATGAAAAAGTTCTACACTTAATCACCGAAGACTTTGCGCAGCAACGCTACGTTGCTCCATTTAAGCGCAATGCTGATGGAAGCATCGACCTTGCGATGGAAGACCCAAGCGATTTGGCAACCATTCAATTCCTTGAGAGAAAGTTCAACACAAGAATAAACCCATTTCTTGCGCCGAAAGACAACTTCCCTCCAGTATTTGCCCTTTACGGAAAGCAGCAAGTAGAGAGCTTTAAAGACATCATCCAGAAAAACATCCAAGCCTCTCTTCGCCTAGACAGCAAAGATGAAAAAGAGGCAGCAACAGAAATTCCAATCATCGCCATCACCGACAACCTTATTTCCTATGCCGTGGCGCTTGGTGCTTCAGATATTCACATCGAAGCGCTTGAGAATGAAATCCTCGTTCGCTACCGAATCGATGGTGTTTTGAAGGAAATTTTGCGTATGCAAAAAGAAATTCACGCAGCGATAGTAGCTCGTTTTAAAATTCTCGGCCGCGCAAAGCTGGATGAGCACCAAAAACCACAAGACGGTCGTTTCCGTTACAAAATCGGAAATGAAAACGTAGACCTTCGTCTCTCAATCATTCCTACGCTGCATGGCGAGAAAGTGGAGATGCGTATCTTAGGGTCAACAGGGCACATTTTGAGCTTTGAAGAGCTTGGTATGAGAGCAGAAACCATAGAAATCCTTAAAAGAAACGTAACGAAAAGCTTTGGAATGGTGCTTATCACTGGACCAACCGGATCTGGAAAATCTACAACGCTTTATACCATCCTCAACATGATCAATCACCCAGAGGTGAACATCGTTACTGTTGAAGACCCGATCGAATACAACATGAAATATGTAAACCAGATGCAGATGAACCCTGCAGCCGGTATAACATTCGCCTCAGCCCTACGAGCAATTCTGCGTCAGGACCCAAACGTAGTAATGGTTGGGGAAATTCGAGATGCAGAGACAGCAGAAATTGCGGTACACGCAGCCCTTACTGGGCACCTTCTACTAAGCTCTCTGCACACCAACGATGCCCCAACGGCAATTCCCCGTCTTGCGGACATGAATATTCCAAACTTCCTGATTAGCGCTGTTATAAACGCAGTGGTAGCCCAACGTCTTGTGAGAAGACTCTGCGTATCTTGCATGTATACCTACAAAATCGACGAGGAAACAAAGAAGTCGCTCTTTGATCAACTCACTGAGCTCAATGTTAAAAAGCCACTCGACCAAATACCCACAACATTCTTTAAATCAAAAGGCTGCAACACCTGCAATGGCACCGGCTACAAAGGGCGTATGGGTATTTATGAAATCCTAGAGGCAAACGAACAAATCCGCCAATACATCGTAGAGAAAAACTTTACCCTCCCCCGCCTTAGAGAAATAGCCCGTGAGTCAGGAATGAAAACAATGTTCGAAGATGGGCTCGCAAAAGCCCGTGAAGGGAAAACTACAATAGAAGAACTCCTCCGAGTAATTCGCGAATAAAAATGCCTTCGGGCATTTTTAGTTTTAAGGCATTATTTTGTAGTAAAATGTAACTACTATGCCAAAGTTTGAGTACACCGCGACAAACGAAGAAAACAAAAAGATAGATGGCGTTCTTGAAGCCATGGATACTGCAGATCTCCTGCAAAAGCTCGCAAAAAAAGGGTTGCGCCCCGTTTCAGTTGCAGTTGCAAATAGCGAGAAGGGATTTCAGAAAAAAGTTTCCCTCTTTGGCAAGAAAATAACCACAACGGACAAAATCTTCCTCACCAAATACATAGCCATCATGCTTAAGGTGGGAACCGACCTTTTTCAAGCAATAAACATCCTTATTGCCGACTTTAAAAAGCCAGCACTCAAAAAACTCCTAACCGAAGTTCGAGACAACCTCGAAAAGGGTCAGCCGTTTTATTCAACTTTTGCAAAGTATCCAGACCAGTTTTCTCCAGTGTTTATAAACCTCATCAAAGCTGGAGAATCATCAGGAACACTCGAGGGGGCATTTGAAGACATCAACAAGCGCCTCATAAAGGAAAAAGAATTGGCAGCAAAGGTAAAAGGGGCTCTCGTATATCCAACAATTCTTATCGTGCTGTCATTCCTACTCCTCATGTTCCTTATGACATTTGCACTTCCACGCCTTGCAGCGGTATTTACCGGAGGAGGTTTTGACCCACCACTCTTCTCGAAAATAGTTTTTGCTGTTGGTCTTTTTATCGATGCGCACGCAATCGTGATTTACAGCATCGTTTTTCTAATGGTCATCGGAATAGTAGTAGTACTCAAATCAAAGATTGGCTCTCGCCTCTTTGCACGAGTTCGCACAAAACTACCAGTGATTAAAAGCATAACGTACCAACTTGCCATTCAACGCTTTGCGACAACCCTCTCCTCTCTTCTCAGAGCAGGGCTCCCAATCATGGACGCGCTAAAAATAACTGCTGAAGCGGTAAACCACCCTGATATCGAACATGCAATATTTGAAGCACGCGAAGACGTTTCAAGAGGTGTAACGCTTGGAGAAGCCTTTCGAAAACAGGCTGCATTCCCACTAGTAGTAACAAACCTTATCGCAATTTCCGAAAAAGCCGGTCACACAGACGAAATTCTTGAAACTCTTGCAGTATTTTACGAAGGAGAAATAGATGCGGCAATGAAAAAGGCCGTGAGCCTCATTGAGCCAGTTCTCTTGCCAATTATCGGTGTTATCATCGGTACCATCGCAGTAGCAATCATTATTCCTGTCTACCAACTAGTTGGACAGCTTTAAAAAATGAAAAATCAAGGATTTTCCTTACTTGAAATAATCATTACCCTTGCGGTTGCAATTCTTATCATGACGATTGGCACTATAAACCTCGTCGGATTTTCCGCAGAAAAAAAACTCGGCGACGAAACAGAAAAGCTCTCAGCCATGCTCCGTCTAGCCCAAGAAAAGTCACTCAATAGAGAGAATAATGCGCGCTTCGGCGTCTCGCTCGTAAATCACCCAAGCGGGTCCGACCAACTTGTGCTTTTCCAGGTAGACGAAGCAGAGCTCGTAAACAGCAGCTATGCAGTACTACCAGGAGAGACTATCGAAACATACTCTCTAATCTCACCGATCACCCTCCTAACACCAGACGAAAGTCAGAGAGAAAACATTCTCTTCGAAATTGGCACTGGAAGAGCAAGTGCAAGCTCAACAGTCGTACTCGCGCGCGAAAACGCAACATCCTCGCAAAAATCTATTTATATCTACACAAATGGTAGAATAGAAGAAAGCGAGTAATGATTTTTTTCAAAAAGCAAAATATAAAAAATACTGCGGGTCAGTCGCTTATTGAGGTTATGGTCGCACTTGCGGTCGGTGCCCTTTTTATCGGTGGCGCAGTAGCAGTAATAGCTGTCTCCCTAAGAATAAGCGGGCAAAACGAGTACGCACAGACAGCTACAAACCTAAACCAAGAGCTTGGAGATCGAATTGGCATTGTCGCAAGAGCAGACTGGCATTCAATTAGTTCGCTTGCCACAAGCACCGAATACTCACTTGAGGAATCAGGAAATTTCCTTGCAGTAGCAACAGGAAGCGAAGACATCGTTATCGACTCAATCACATATACGCGCTTTTTCACTGTCGAATCAGTAGAAAGAGACAGTGCAAACCAAATAACTGACTCAGGAACGGTTGACCCTTCAAGCTTAATGGTCACGCTCACAACGCGCTGGACTCAAGGGCCAGATACACCAGAGATAACAATGACACGCTTCATCGTCCGTACTGGAAGCGAAATATTCAATCAAGACGACTGGGTAGACGGTGGGGGCGTAGCAGGCCCAGTAACAAGCGTGCCGGATGCGTTTGCGACCTCAACAAACATAAACTACAGCGCTACAGGAACGATAATCATCGACACCCTCAGCAGCTCAGGAGCAAGCTCAACAGGAAATATAGATACAATAGACCACTGGGCCTGGAACGATGTTATTGGTTGGATAGACTTTAAATCTACCGGCACAGTCGTCGTCTCAAGCACGATAATGCAAGGCTACGCAAGCTCAAGTATGGGAGAAATGGCTTTTGACTGCGCCACAAGTCCAGATACTGACTGCACTTACAGCTATTCAATAGACAACGACGGCAATGGAACACTTTCAGGATGGGCCTGGAACGATGTTATTGGTTGGATAAGCTTTAGCAGCTCAACGGGTGCCTCAACATACGGAGTTACAATAGACACAAGCACTGGTATTTTCTCAGGATGGGCCTGGAACGATGTTATTGGTTGGATAAGCTTCAACTGCTCAAACACAAGCAGCTGCGGTACAAGCGATTACAAGGTTAAAACAAGTTGGGGAAACACGGTAAGCGAAGGAGTCCTTTACTCAACCATATTCGACACCGAAGTAGATGGCGGAGCAGCATTTAACTACCTCCTCTGGCAGGGCACCCTCCCAACCGGCACAGCAGTAAAGCTTCAGCTCGCTACATCAGAGAGCGACTCTGGCCCATGGAACTATCTTGGCCCAGATGGAACATCCGGAAGTTACTACCAACCAGCCGGCCCAGACATTCAGGTAGCGATTAAGCGCGAATATCACAACAATCACCGCTACGCACGCTACCGCATAGTACTTGAGTCAGACGTAGCAAAAATTCAAACCCCAGAAGTAAGCAACGTAATTATTGGATGGAGCGAATAATTTCTCGATAAACTCGAAATTAAAAATGGAAACCTTATCTCAGCAAAAAAATAAAGCTCAAAAGCCCCTTGTTTCGAGTTTTGCTGCAAGCAAGAGATCGAGAAAAAAGCAGGGCCTTGCAAGTCTCCCAGCAGTAATCCTCTTTGGGGGAATCGTTATTGAAGTAGCGATAGCAAGCGCATTTCTCGTTGTGTACCTCAACAACAGTATTTACGGAACTCGCCTTGGAAACGAGGCGCTCGCAGCAGCGCAAACAGGTATCGACGACGGCATCATGCAGGTATTGCTCGATAAAGACTGCCCAAACGCAACATGCCCATCAAGCTACACAATTGATGTAGGGAATAGAACTGTCGATGTAGAAATATGCAAAGACACCTGCCAAGGGGCAAATACACACGAAATAACCGCTACAGGACAGGCTCTTACCCGCCGCAAAGTTCTGACCGCAATTCTCAACACAAATGCAACGACAGGAAAAATAACGCTACAAAGCATTATCGAAGAATAGATGTTTAAAAAGATCTGGCAAAAACTAACAGCAGTATTTAAAGGAGCCGAAAAAGTTGGCGGTATTGAAATTTCCCACGAAGGAATAAAGTACCTTGTTACCAGCAAAGGAACAACAAAAATTAATCAAACCCAAGTTCAGTTGCCAGCGGGAACCATTCAACAAGGAGCGGTAAAAAACAAAGAGCAGCTTATCGAAGCGCTGAAAAAGGTACACGCACAAATTGCACCCAACGAGAAGACTGAAATAAACGTCAATCTTATCGTCTCTTCTGGAATTGTCTTCGCGCAGCCATTTAGCGTACCAATATTGCCAGAGCAGGAGCTTCAGGAGGCTATTAACCTAAACGCGCAAATGATATCCCCTCACCCAATCGACCAATCATACTATGGGTGGCAAGAAATCGAACGCTCACAATCAAAGGCAAGCATTCACCTGCTCGGAGCATTTGCAAAAGCAGATATTATCCAGGAGTACGAAAGCGCCCTCCAGTCAGCAGGCTTTCACGTATTTAGTATCGAGTTCCCTGCAGTATCTCTCGCTCGTTTGGTAGCGAGCAGATGGCAAAAAATAAGCGAGAAAAACCACTATCTTGCGCTGTATATAAACAGTGAAGGAGTGCTTATGACCATCTTAAAGAACAAGAGTCTCTACTTTAGCCACTTTACGCCATGGTCAGATATAATCTCGCAGCAGGAGACAGAGCAGCAAGAAATTACTTTCGCAAAAGTGAAAGACTTTATTCGCCAGGAAATTCAGCGAGTTATAAACTTCTATGTAAGCCGCCACTCTGCAAAGCTTGAAAACGCACTACTTATATCGCCAATTTTTAACTACGAGCTCGTAGAGATGCTTAAAAAGGAATTCCAGATGGAGGCAAAAAATCTTACCCTTTCAGACCTGCCAAACCTTTCACCATCCTGGTTCCCTGCTCTTGGAGCGGCACTGCGCGATGTTTCACAGGCAGAACAAACTATTACGCTCTCAAAAACAACTGCACGTCAGGAATACTCAGAGGAAAGAACTCTTATATTCTTCAGAGTGTGGAGAAAGTTCATTTTCACCCCTCTTGTCTTTATATTTATTCTCTTCTTAGCGCTTGATTCTCTCGCCTTCATGCTGCAGCGAAGAGAAGCACCTGAAATAAGCAGACTAAGCGCAGAAGAAGAGGCAAAGCTCCAGGAGCTTACAGAAGACGCTGCAGAATTTAACAGCCTTCTTGCTCAAGCAAAGAGCTTAAGCGACGAAGAGTCTCGCTGGTCAGAGATTATAATAGAGGTTGAGAGCCTTGCAGGAGAAGACATAACAATCTCAAGAATCTTTGCTGACGATTCGAATATGAACATTCTTATCAATGCGACAACGAAGAGCGAAGAAGACGCGATCGCCTTTAAGAACCGCCTTATCGCAGCAGAAGACTTTGAAAACGTAAACCTACCACTCTCAAACCTCCAGATAGAAGCAACTGGACTCGTAACGTTCACGCTAACAATGCATCTGCGAGTAGAAATCGGCGAAGGGAACCAGGAAGAATAAGAGGCTCTAGACGAGCCTCTTTTCAATCATTGCCGCATAAACAGCCCCACAAAGACCTTCTATAGCTTCAAGGTGTTCTGGTTTCATTTTCCTAAGGACAAACTCGTCAGCCTTCAGACCTGAGAAGGCCTCGTCGCGTATACCGATGCGCAATCGCCAAAACTCCTTTGATTTAAAGTGAGAGAAAATACTGCGAATACCGTTGTGCCCACCATCGTTTCTACCAAACGAAAGCTTAAACTCGCCAAGGGCGATGTCGCTATCGTCATGAATCACAAGAAGATCAGCCAAGTTAAGGTTTGTTTGAGATATAGCAGAATCCACTCCTACGCCACTTTGATTCATATGTGAAGCGCTGCGATAAAAAGGGATGAGCATCCCTTTCTTGTTTAAAAACTGCTCAAAGGCCTGAGCAAAAACAACACCTGCGTTGTGAAAAGTTTTCTCATATTGCTCCCCTGGGTTACCAAGAGAGATAAAGGCACGAATAACCATATTGTTTATTTATTGCACATTACCATACAAGTATAGTAAAATCGCTGGTATTAGCCTAGAAAAGGCAGTTTTACGCATAAATCATGAGAAATTTTATATCAAATCTTTGGGAAGTCGCTGAGGTTGTAATCATAGCCCTAGCGACCGTTTTTATTATTAGAAGCTTTATCGCTCAGCCATTTCTCGTAAGCGGTGCAAGTATGGAGCCTTCATACGATAATGGCGACTACCTCCTTGTAGACGAAGCAACCTACTACTTTAGAGAGCCAGCACGAGGAGAAGTAGCAGTATTCCACTACCCAGGCGACCCATCATCATTTTTCATTAAAAGAATCATCGGCCTGCCAGGAGAAAAAGTTTCAGTAGAAAACGGAATTGTTATGGTTGCAAAAGACAAAGACAGTGAACTACTTATTCTCGACGAACCCTACCTAGACGGAGTTAAAACATCGGGAAATGTGCAAACGGTTCTTGGAGAAGACGAGTACTTTGTACTCGGAGATAACCGAAGCAACAGCTTCGACTCACGAAACTGGGGCTCACTCGGGAAAGACGAAATTGTAGGGCTCGTACGACTCCGCATTTTCCCTTTTAATCATTTTCAGATAATATCAAGCCCACGATACCAATTCTAAAACCACACATATGGCAAAATCTTCAGAAAAAAATGTTCAATCAGTAAAAGGAATGCGCGACATTCTTCCAGAAGAACACCTATTGTGGGAGAAGTTTTTCTCAAACTTTCGAGAGCTCTGCAACTTCTACAACTTTCGCCTTATCAGCACTCCCCTCGTAGAAGACGTAGCTCTTTTCCAAAAGAGCAGTGGTGAAGGCTCAGACGTTGTAGATAAGGAAATGTATATGGTGAAGGCAAAAGGAAGCTCAAAGCAGCTCGCCCTTCGCCCAGAAGGCACCGCATCAGTAGTGCGCGCATACATTCAGCACGGCATGAAGCAGCAGCCACACCCAGTAAAGCTTGCCTACTACGGCCCATTTTTCCGCCACGACAAACCACAGTTTGGTCGCTACCGCCAGTTCTACCAAATAGGACTTGAAACCTTTAGCGCAAAGAATAACCCGCTCTACGATGCGCAGGTTATTCTTGCAGCGTACCGCTTCCTCGAGTCGCTCAAAATCACCGGAGTAGTTATTCAAATTAACAGCATTGGATGCAAAGCATGCAGACCAAAGTATCTAAAAGAGCTTGTTGCGTACTACAAGAAACACAAGAAAGATATCTGTGGTGACTGCAAAGACCGCCTCGCGAAAAACCCACTCCGCCTTCTCGACTGCAAGAAAGACAAGTGTAAAGAAATAAAAGTTGGAGCTCCAATGACATTTGAAAACCTCTGCACTGAGTGCAAGGGCCACTTTAAGTCTGTGCTCGAATATCTCGAAGAGCTTCAACTACCATACAACCTTAACCACACCCTCGTGCGCGGACTCGACTACTACAGCAAAACGGTATTTGAATTCACTCTTGAGCCAGTAGAAGGAGAAGAAAGTTTCGAAGGCCTTTCGCTCGGTGGTGGTGGACGCTACGACTACCTCGTTGAAATGTTTGGGGGCAAACACACTCCAGCAGTAGGACTCGCTCTCGGTATCGACCGAGTACTCGAAGTTATCAAAAAGCGCGAGCTCAACATCCCTACCCGACCAAAAGACAAAGTCTTCCTTATTCATATTGGGGAGCTCGCAAAGCGGAAGAGCCTTGTGCTTATCGAAGAGCTAAGAAAAGCAAAGATAAATGTGCGTGAAGCCCTTGGAAAGGAATCTCTTGGTGTACAGCTTAAAATTGCCGACAAGCTTGGAGTGAAGCTCGCTCTTATCTTCGGCCAAAAAGAGGCGTTTGAAGAAAGCATCATCATCAGAAACATGGCTACCGGAGCACAAGAAACAGTGCCTATTCGCTCTCTCGCGAAGACCATCAAAAAGCACATCTAATGGCCGAAACCATCTTTAGCAAGATTCTGCGCAAGGAAATACCCGCAGAAATCATCTACGAAGACGACCAAACCCTCGCCTTTTTAGACGTAAACCCAAGCGCACCAGGTCACACCCTCGTTATCCCGAAAAGAGAGGTGCCAACCCTTCTTGAGCTCAATAAAGACGAGCTAGGGGCCTTATTTTTGACAGTAAGCCGCATTGCTGGTATTTTAGAGAATACCTTTAAGATCGACTCCTTGAGTATTGGTATCAACCACAAAGAGGAGAAGGGGGTGCCACACCTGCACGTACACCTTATCCCCCGCTTTAAAAGCGATGGAGGGGGCGTTATGCAGTCGCTAGTGGAAAATAAATCACAAAAGTCATTAAAAGAAATTGCCGAATTAATTCGTTCACATGCACATTAAGAAGCGCGAAAACGAATCAACAAGCTCTTTGCTCTTCCGCTTTAACAAGCGCGTAAAGCAAAGTGGAATCCTAAAAGAGGCGCGAAAGCGTCGTTTTCAGGATCGCCCTCAAACAAAGCGCAAGCGCCTAGCGTCTGCTTTGAACCGCGAGGAAAAGAAAGTTGAATTTGCTCGCAAGAGAAAGCTTGGAATTAAATAATAATTCATAAAGCAAAATGACAGTAAAAGAGACTCTTATGGCAGACATGAAAGCTGCCATGAAAGAAAAGAAGATGGAGGAGCTCACCACCCTCAGATCACTTATTTCCGTACTTAAAAACAAAGCTCTCGAAAAACGTACTGATGAAATATCAGACGAAGACGCTATAGCCGCGCTCACCACTGAAGCAAAGAAGCGCAAAGAGTCTATCCAGGTATTTGAAGAAGCAGGCCGCAAAGAGCTTGCAGCAACTGAAATTGCTGAGCTTGAGATAATCAACCGCTACCTTCCAGAGCTTATGAGCGAAGAAGCTGCGCGCACAGAAGTAAAGAGAATACTTGAAGCGGAAAAGCCAGCAGACTTCGGCCAAGCGATGCAAAAAGTTATGGCAGAGCTCAAAGGTAAGGCTGGTGCAAAGATGCTCTCTCAGATAGTAAAAGAAATGCTTGGCTAAATGGTTCGCTGCCACATTCTCGACAAAACATATAAAGACAAAGAAGAAGAGCTTGTAAAAAAGGCTCTTCTTTTGTTGGAGAAAATTTCTACAGGAGACATTCCCCTCAAAAAAGAAATCGATACTTCAAAAGAACTTTTTTTTGAACTCCATATAGTCGACAGCACCACACTCGACAAAAATGTTTACTCTTACGAGTATCCAAACGACTTTCCAAACCCAGAGTTCCCAGACAAAACTCCTCTTGGAGAGGTATACATAAATCCGACCGTTGCGAAGAGTCAGGGACACAGTATAGAGTACATGCTTGTGCATGGTTTTCTACATTTGCTCGGATATGATCACCAAGGCAAAGATGATACAATAGCAATGCAAGCTCTCGAAGAAAAACTCCTACAGTTTTTCAACTAAGAGCCACATTTTCCACTGAGGGGCTTGTTAATTGCTACTTTTCCATGAATTCACGCTACATAGTTGGCCTTGATATTGGTTCTCAAAACATAAAAGCTGCTATCGCAGAGCGATCAGCTAAGGGATACGTCCTTATAGACCTGCTTACCTTTCCATCAGCGGGTATTCGCCGCGGAGTAGTAGAAAACCATGCCGATGCCAGCCAAGCGATAGCAAACGCCCTTGGGAAAATACAAGAAATCGCACCGCGCGCTACAAAAAATCTTATTCTTTCGGTAGGAAGCGAAGATGTACACACCCAGATTTCAACTGGAGTAGTAGCAGTATCTTCAGCCGATGAAGAAATATATGCCGACGACGTAACGCGCGTTATTCAAGCAGCTCAAGCCGTAAACCTTAGTGCAAACCGCACCGTGCTCCACTCTATTACCAAAGAGTACATAGTAGATGGAAACGATAAGGTAAAAGATCCTATCGGCATGCTCGGAAAGCGCCTTGAAGTAAACTGCCTTATCATAGACGCCTTCAACCCAAACATAAAAAACCTTGTAAGGTGCGTTGAGGAAGTTGGTGGCGGCGTGCTCGATGTTGTGCTCTCCCCTCTTGCAGCAAGCCATGCAACACTTAGCAAAAACCAAAAAGAACTTGGTGTAGTACTTTTAGATATTGGGTTTGGCAAAACCAGCCTTGCTATTTACGAAGAAGAACAGCTCATACACACAGCAATTATTCCAATCGGCAGCGGACACATAAGCAATGACCTTGCTATCGGTCTGCGCGTCCCTGTAGAAGCGGCTGAGCTGGTAAAACGCTCTTTTGGAAACGCACAAAGCAAGTCAATTTTAAAACGTGACACCATAGACCTTGCCAAACTCCATGCGAAAGCAAAGGGAGTAGTTTCAAAGAAATTTATCGCCGAAATTATCGAAGCACGCCTTTCAGAAATATTTGAACACGCACTTGAGCAGATAAAGA
The DNA here is from genome assembly GCA_041389085.1 of Minisyncoccota bacterium. Taxonomy (GTDB): domain Bacteria; phylum Patescibacteriota; class Minisyncoccia; order UBA6257; family 1-14-0-10-44-23; genus JAUYME01. The sequence goes on from JAWKSL010000006.1 coordinate 16,749, forward strand.
AAGAGAGCAACATAAACCACCTTCCAGCAGGAGTAGTTTTAGTAGGCGCAGGATCGCTTTTAAAGGGGGTAGATGAGCTCGCAAAGAAGGAACTAAAACTTCCCGTTCAACATGGTCAGGTAAACCTAGGGTCTCTGCGGCCAGAGAGCCCAGATTTAGCACTCGAGGGCGAAAAACCCGAGTTTGCAGTAGCTATTGGCCTTTTGCTCCATCATCAGCTACAATATGCAACACCTGGGAAAAGGGCTAAACACGTAGGCTCCTTTTTCCAAAAAGTGCTAAATTACTTTATTCCATGAAAAAGGGAGCAAAAAAAGCAGTAAAGAAGTCAAAAAAGACAGCTCAAGCGTCCAAACCAAAGAAAGTAAAAGCTAAGAAGGCTCTAAAAAGCCCGAAGGCTACTCCATCTACAAATACAAAAATTACCAACTCTCAAGACAGAGTTCGTATTAAAGTTTTTGGTGTAGGTGGCGGAGGTGGAAACGCACTTTCACGCATGAAACGAAACAGTGATATTCGCGGTATCGAATTTATCGCGGTAAACACCGACGCACAAGATTTAGAAAAAACCGACGCACGTCGCCGCATTCACATTGGTAAAAAGCTTACTCGTGGACTTGGTACAGGTATGAACCCAGACCTCGGAGAGCAAGCAGCCGAAGAAAACCGAGCAGAGCTTACTGATGCAGTAAAAGGAGCAGATCTCGTATTTATAACCGCAGGGCTTGGAGGAGGAACAGGATCAGGAGCTTCCCCAATTGTTGCTGAAATTTCAAAAGAAGAGGGAGCGCTTACTATAGCCATAGTTACCAAACCATTTACGTTCGAAGGTGTGCCTCGCGCACAAGTAGCAGAAAAAGCCCTTGAAAGACTCAAAGACAAAGTAGACGCTATTATCGTTGTACCAAACGACAAGATATTTGAAGTTACTAAAAAAGAAACTCCTATTATGAAAGCTTTTGAGCGCATCGACGACGTGCTCAAAGACGCCATAAAAGGAATAACCGAGCTTATCAGCAGCGCCGGTATTATCAACGTAGACTTCTCAGACGTAAAAGCCATCATGAGCGAGGCTGGTTCAGCCCTTGTAGGAGTTGGAGAGGCTACCGGTCAGAACAGGGCCTCAATAGCCGCAAATATAGCCATAAATTCCCCTCTCCTCGAGTTTTCTACCGATGGTGCCCGTGGACTCCTCTTTGGAATTTCAGGAGGTAGAGACGTGCGTATGAGCGAAATAAACGAAATAGCCCGCCACATTACCAATACTACTGATCCAAACGCCAAGGTTATCTTTGGCGCCTACCACGACAGAAGGCTCAAAAAGGGATCAATCAAAGTTACCCTTATAGCCACTGGCTTCGATGAACCACGCCAGCGCGGGTTCGACACCGACTCATTCTTCCAGAGCGATACAGCAGAAGAAGACATCATCGACCTCACAAGCGAAAGAGCGCAAAAGCAAAGCCTCTTCAAACGAGAGCGAACCGTACAAGAAGAGAAGGAAGAAATAGCAGATCAACTTGTAGACAACACTCGCGATTTTAGAAAAGAAGACAAGAAAAAGAAGCCTGTTATCTCAGACCTCGAGGAAAAAGAAACAGACGACGCAGAGCCAGAAGTAGAAGAAGCAGGAGGGGAAAAGGATAGTCCGTGGGACATCCCAGCATTCCTCCGCAGGAAGAAGAAAGACTAAATAAAAACACCTCTCAATAGAGAGGTGTTTTTATACTTTCACGATCCCGTTCTCGAAGTTCTCGATCAGAAGGCGCTCCATCGCGTCTTCCCCTCCTACGTATTCGCTAAAAATTTTTGTCCAAAGCGCTTCACGCTGGTGGTAGGTAAATATTTCGTCGTGTCTCCCTTCGTTGTAAGACACAAAACTCATTACATTGTCTTCTATATCAAAGCTCAAAAGTCGGCCATCAAATATTTGGCCTACCCAGTCTTCATCGTTCCAAATTTTAAGGTCAAAACTCTTTTCCTTTGCACTCTTATAGTTAGTAAGGTCGTCTTCTCCGCGGTGCCAATGCAAACTCTCAGGGTTTATGCGTGGCAAAAAGAGGCGTGGATCCTTCGGATCAAGCTTCCACAAGTATCGCTGCACTATGAGCCAGTCTGAAGCGCTCTTAGCGTCGGTAGCTTCGCGAATGTCTCCACGAAGAAGCGCCTTAAAGTGCGTTGCAAAGTTTGGGCGCTCAGCGTAGTAGCGGAAAAGCTTTGAGTAAAAAGCTATTTCATGGAAGTAGTGCAAAAGCAGTGCAAAGTCGCGCAAAAACTTTCCTGGGCTATCTTCACGCACAGGGTTAAGAAAAATAACACCAAATTCCTTGAGGTGGCTTACGTTGTGGTGCTTCTTTTCAACAAACTTGCGAGCTACACTCTCCCACTCCTTGCCCAAAACCTTTATCTCAATAGCGCGCTCCTCAAAGTGGCTTGGATCAAACCCAGAGTAAACCACGTCAAAAGTTTCGTGCATCCACTCATCAGTCTCTATAAAACGCAGTGCGGAAAATGCCTCGCTCACATCTACCTTATCTATAAGCTCCTCTACATCTGAAAATCCAAAGTGCGCCAGAAGGTTTTTTGGCGGGCGTGCACGGAAAATGTTTTCCGCTATCTCCTTTCTCAAGAAAAAACCCTTCCCTGGAGAAGCCATGGTGCGAGCCAGGTACGCAGCGCGCTCAAAATCGTTTGCGCCTTCTACTGTAGAAAGGAGTTTCAAGAGCTCGCCTTCGTCTTGTCTTATATAGCTTCTCAAAACATTTTGCACCGAAGAAGCATTTCGCTTCGCCTTCGGTACAGAAAAAAGCATACGCTCTATAGCAACCTCGTTTTTCTCCATAAGCTCAGAAAGTACGCCTGTGCGTCCAAGCTTCTGAACCATAGCCTCATCCATCTTTTGCAAAATAATAGGGTCTACGCCAAGAATAGAGGCAAAGTAGCGATATGCTTTTGTCTGGTCAACCATGAACTAAATAATTGTTTTGCGCACTGTTAGGTTCTTAAAACGAGAGCTCCTGTTAAAACTTTGCATGCTCAAAATTCCAGTCTTAGCACCGATCTGCTCAACTACGCTCGTAGCGTTTGCACTCGCAAAACGGATAGCATCTTTAAGAACAGCTTCACTTGGGTCAACAACTCCTCCGTACGCGAACAGATAAGCACTAAATCCGCTCGCAAAAGCGTCTCCAGCTCCTGTGCGGTCAACAACCTGCTTTTCTTTAAATACACCTGCGCGATAAATAGCCTTCCCGTTCGATACAAGTACTCCATCTGGCCCATCGGTTATAACAACAAAGCCCGGCACAAACGAGCAAAGCTTTGCAAACACTTTTCGCTCATCCTTACCATCTACCTTCGCCAAAGCAGCTGCCTCGCTACGGTTTAGTGTAAGCACGGCTGTCTTTTTTAGAATTGGTGAGAGGTCGCGAAGCCCCATCTTTATGTAAAAGCCCGATGGGTTTACTACGATAGCGGCCCCCTGTTTGTGAAAGTGGTTTACAAGGCGTGTAGTTGTAGCAAGCGGAAGCTCTCCAGGGCTCACGTGTAAAAGTTTAGTGCTCAACCGAGCAAGCGGAACATTGCGCAAGTTTAAGTTTGCTGATGCTCCACGATTTACCAAGGCAGTTCGCTCACCATCTCTTCCTAAAAGGAGAGTTGAATATCCAGTAGAAAGCTTTGAGTCTATGCTTTGAAAGCAGCGCACATTTTCTTTCGTAAGCTCTTCTACAACATCTTCTCCTGGCCTATCAGAGCCAATAGAAAAGATAGACCCAGTAGCAAGCCCGGCGCGAGCAAACGTTACCGCAGCGTTAGTAGCTCCCCCACCAGTGGTAAAGGTTGGAGCATCAATATCTATCTTCCCACCGAAAGCAAAACACTCAGCTCTTCCATCTTCAAATCCTAAGGTTTTTAAGTGTGCCGTATCTTTTACTACCTTAAACAGATCGCTTGTCAGAAACACGTCTCGAGTAGCTGTACCTACCGTAAGTACGTCAAAATTAGTTTTTGCACTCATATACCTCTAGTATAGCAAAACGGGATTATAATGAAGGTATATACAAAATTATGATTAAAAATACTACCTTTTTTAAAGCGCTAAGAATATCGCTCGGCTGGATATTTCTGTGGCCCTTTTTTGACAAGCTTCTTGGTCTCGGATTTAGCACCTGCCGTATAGAAGACGGCTCAATATCAGTATTGTGCGAAAAAGCCTGGATTATGGGAGGGTCGCCAACAACAGGCTTCTTAAGCCACAGCACAGGCCCATTTGCGAGCTTCTTTCAGTCTCTCGCAGGGGTACAAATAGTAGACTGGCTCTTTATGTTTGGCCTGTTAGGAATCGGCCTAGCTTTAATAATAAACAAGCACGTGCGCTTTGCCTCTTCAATGGGTGCGCTCATGCTCATTCTTATGTACCTAGCAAGCGCGATACCACCAGAGCACAATCCCCTTATAGACGACCATATCGTCTACGCAATAGCCCTCCTATACATAGGCCTAACTAATAAAAAAATAGCGCACTAAGCGCTATTTTTCTTTTTAAGTCTCTTTACCGCTTTTACAATACCCGCAGCATTAAGCCCATATTTTTCCAGAAGCTCTGCTGGGCTGCCACTCTCACCAAAGCTGTCCTGCATGCCCACAAATTCCATCGACATCGGGTGCTTTCGCGCAAAGAGTTCTGAAAGCGCACTGCCAAGACCACCAGCAACCTGGTGCTCCTCAACGCTTACAACTCCTTTTACCTTGCGAGCAACAGCGAGCAAGCACTTCTCATCAAGCGGCTTTATTGTGTGGTTATTAACTACAATGCAAGAAATTCCCTCATCCTTAAGCATTTGAGCTGCTTTTAAAGCCTCATATACTAAAGATCCACAGGCAACGATGGCAATCGTAGGCTTAGCCCCCTGATAAAAAATCTCTGCGCGCCCAGGAAGAAATGGGGTGTCACTAGTGGTAAATACTGGAGTCTTTTCCCGTCCGAAACGAAGGTATACAGGGCCGTGGATGTGCGCACTCGCCATAGTTGCCTTATAGGCCTCTACAGCATCGCATGGCACAACCACGCGCATGTTTGGTAAAGCACGCATCGTCGCTATGTCTTCAAGCGCTTGGTGTGTCGCCCCATCTGGACCAACAGAAATGCCCGCGTGGTGACCAGCTATTTTCACATTGCTATCGTTGTAGCAAATGGTAGTGCGAATTTGTTCCCAGGCTCGGCCAGGGGAAAAAGTTGCGTACGAAGCAATAAACGGAACTTTCCCGCTCACTCCAAGACCTGCCGCAACAGTTACCATGTTTTGTTCAGCCACTCCTACTTGGAAAAATCTTTCCGGAAATGCTTCCGCGAAAAGGTGGGTGCGAGTACTCTCAGTTAGATCTGCGCAAAGAGCGACAACATTTTTGTCTTTCTTCCCTGCTTCAAGCAGCCCCTTTCCATACCCGTCGCGAGTAGGTTTTTGCTCGAGCTCTTTATTAAAAAGATTTTTAACTAAGTTGCTTTCCTTCTTTACCATATTAGTTGTGCTCACTTTCTATCTTCCCCTCTAAAGTTCTTAGTTCGTTGAGCGCCTCTTCAGCTTCGATCTTTGTTGGTGGCTTTCCGTGCCAAGTATAATCGCGTTCCATAAAGCTCACTCCTTTCCCAGGAATAGTGTGAGCTATTATCATCGTTGGCTTTTCAAAAATTGCCCTCGCTTCATTTACCGCATCAACAAACTGAGCAATGTTGTGCCCATCTATCTCGATAACGTGCCAGTTAAACGCTTCATACTTTGCGCGAAGTGGCTCAAGCGGCATAACCGACTCGGTGTTGCCATCAATCTGAATGTTGTTCCTATCCATAACTGCAGTAAGACTAGAAAGCTTGAGCTTCCCAGCAAGCATTACTGCCTCCCAAAAGTTTCCTTCATCCTGCTCGCCATCAGAGCATGCACAGTAAGTGCGATACTTCTTGCTATCGAGCTTACCCGCAAGAGCCATACCAATAGCCTGGCTAAGCCCGCTTCCAAGCGGCCCACTGGTACTTTCAAGGCCTGGAAGGGTCTTTCTGTGTGGGTGCCCCTGAAGGCGCGTACCGAGCTTTCTAAGGGTGAAAAGCTCCTCTATAGGGAAATACCCAGCATGAGCCATCGTGGTGTAAAGGAGAGGGCAAATATGCCCATTTGAGAGCACAAAACGGTCTCTCTCCGGCCAATCAGGGTTGTCTGGATCGTGGTTTAGTACGTGGAAGTAGAGGGCGGTAAATATATCGGCCATACCAAGAGGGCCCGCGCTGTGTCCACTCCCAGCCTCAACAAGCGCCTCAATAATGTTTTGGCGTATGTCGTTTGCCTTCTTCTCCAGTAATAAAAGTTTTGAACTGCTAAGTCGCATGATTAAAAAGCTTGATACAAAAAGTATATCATGCAAACAATCGCATTTGCGCGACTAAATTTCAGAAAGTTCCTGATACGAAACGTTTATGTCGCGTGGGCGGAAAAGGTATGAGCCAACAGCAAACTCACTAGCGCCAGCACGCTTACAAAGTTTTACCACTTCAATGCTCGCTCCTCCATCAACTTCGATAGTTACGTCGGGGAACTTTTCAGAAAGCTTTTCTATTTCTTTGTATACGTGCTCCTTAAATGGCTGACCGGAAAGTCCAGGAATTACCGAAAGAAACATTACTCGGCGCGTTATATCTTTAAGCAAAAATGGGTAAAGCTTCTCAGCCTTAGTGCGCGGCTCTATAGCAAAACAAAGCTCTGCGTTGTGCTTCTCAATGAGTGCTTTGATAATAGCGATATCGAATGAGCTCTCAGCATGCAGAATGATTCGCTCACAACCAAACTCTAAAGCCTTCTTTGCAAGAGTTTCAGGGAAAGTAGCCATTATGTGCGCTTCAATTTTAAAACTGCGCTTGAGCTTAGTAAGCTTCTCAAGCTCAAGCCAGCTCTGGTGCCCGCGCGTAAAAGTTCCATCAGAAATGTCGAGTTGCACCCAAGGGTCTTCGATCTCAAGTTCCTTAAAAAGACGCTCGCAGCGCTTAAATCGCGCCTCTACGTCTTCAAACTCAGTACAGTTAATAGCAGGAATAATTTTCATAGCTAAAACTTTGCAAGGCGGCGCACGTGCCGCTCATCGTTAGAAAATGGCAGCTCAAGCCAAAGCTTTATTACAGAAAGCGCCTCATCAGTATCTACAAAGCGAGCGCCGATAGATAAAACATTTGCATTATTGTGCTCGCGGCTCAGGCGCACTATCTCTTGCTTGCCTCCGTAGTAAACTGCAGCGCGCACCCCTTCGTGGCGGTTTGCCACCATAGCCTCGCCTTGCCCGCTACCGCCAAAAATTATTCCCAGAGCACCAGAGTCAGAAGCTACCGCTTCAGCGCAAGGAGCTACAAAGTCTGGGTAATCGTCCTTCTTATTAAGCTCAAAAGCTCCGTGGTCCTCCACTTCTCTACCCTGCTCAAGCAAAAACTGCTTTACTGCCTCTTTTAGCTCAAATCCGGCATGGTCCGCCGCTAAATGTATCTTCATAAACCCAGTATATCAAACCACTGTCTTTTCTCTAGAGTTATCTCTAGAGATAACTCTAGAGCTATAAATATTGCATGCTAAGCTCCAACGAGCTACTGGCTGGCTTTTGCAGCCTCTCTCACGTGGTTTACAAGAGTGCTTACATACCCCCACTCGTTGTCGTACCAAGAAAGTACTTTTACTAGGTCGCCATCTACCACCTTTGTGTAGCTAAGGTCCGCTATCGCTCCAAATGATTGCCCTACAATATCGCTGCTTACGATCGGGTCTTCAGTTACAGAAAATGTATCCTTCCAAACATCGCTCTGAGCGGCGTTTCGCAAAATTGTGTTTATTTCTTCAACGCTCGTTTTCTTTTCCGCTACGAACGTTATGTCTACGATAGAACCAGTAGTTACTGGCACACGCATCGCTATTCCGTCAAACTTTTCTTTCAGGTGCGGAAGTATGCGAGTTACCGCGATAGCAGCTCCAGTAGTAGAAGGTATTATGTTTGCTGCAGCAGCACGCCCTTTTCGAAAATCTTTTCCGCGCACTGGGCCGTCTGTTATCGATTGAGTTGCAGTATATCCGTGTACAGTGTTAAGCACTGCCTTCACTATTCCTGGATTTACCGAAAGAATAGAAATGAGCGGGCTTGCAGCATTGGTCGTACAGCTTCCATTTGAAGAAATAGTGCAGGTAGCAAGATCGTTGCTGTTCACTCCCATAAGCGCAGTCTTGCCTCCCTTTACGCCTTCGTCATCTTTCGCAGGAGCGGTAATAACTACGCGCTTTGCCCCAGCCTTCTCTACGTGTACGCTCGCAGCTTCAAAAGTAGTAAATACTCCAGTAGCCTCAACTACTACGTCTATTCCCAGCTTACCCCACGGCAAAAGTGCCGGATCTTTTTCTGAAAAAACTTTTACTTCACGCCCATCGATAAAAATAGCCCCGTTCTGAACTTCTACCTTATTTGAAAGGCGCCCATACACTGTGTCGAAGCGCAAAAGGTATGCGAGGTTTTCTATGTCGCCCAAATCGTTGATAGCAACCACCTCTATATCGTCGCTTTCAAGTGCTTGTCGAAAAAATAAGCGACCAATCCTTCCAAAGCCATTAATAGCAATCTTTTTCTTCATATAAGTAGTGTATTTCTAAAACATTCAATGTGAAATGAGTCTTGCCCCGCACCAAAGCTTTGCGAAGACAAGAAGCTTTTGGTGCAGCATGCGCAGCACGCGGGGGTTCTTCCAAAACCATTTATAGCTATTTTCTTTTTCATATATGTACTTACCATTCTAACAAAAAAGGCGCCTACGCGCTTACTTTTTTGTCACCACTACTTCGTCGCCTACCTGCATTCCAATGCGCGCAACTTCGCCTGCGTTAACCTCTAGCACCATATCAGCATCGCCATCGCTCTTACGCACTTCTTTATTACCATCATGAGCTGCAGGAACATTTTCAGAAAAACCAACAACGTGTCCTTCGTTTATCCAAACTATATCGATTGGGAATTTCATACCTTCCATCCAAAATGT
>JAWKSL010000007.1:0-22677 GCA_041389085.1 Minisyncoccota bacterium
CAGGCAAGCCAATTGAAACCATAAAAGAGAAGAACTACTTCTTTAAGCTTTCGAAGTATCAAGACAGGCTTGTAGAGCTTATAGAGTCTGATACTTATGCGATAACTCCACTGTCTGCGAAAAATGAAGCACTCTCTTTTATTAAGCGCGGACTTGAAGACTTTAGTATTTCTCGCTCAAAGGAGCGTGCGCGCGGATGGGGTGTAGAAGTTCCAGGCAACAGTGAGCAGTTTATGTACGTATGGTTTGATGCGCTCAATGTATACCGAAGCGCAGCGCCTCATTACTGGCCTGCAGATTTACACATAATCGGGAAAGATATTTTGCGGTTCCATGCTGTGTATTGGCCAGCAATGCTTTTGAGTGCGGGAGAAAAACTTCCTAAAGCTTTGTTCGTACACGGCTTTATAACGAGCGATGGGAAAAAGATGAGCAAGTCGCTTGGGAATGTAGTAGACCCTGTTGAGCTAGTAAACACGTACGGGCTTGATGCTGTGCGCTACTTTTTGCTTGCTGGAATTGCAAGCGATAGTGATGGCGACTTTTCAAAGGAGCGATTTGAGGAGAAATATACCGCTGACCTTGTAAATGGACTTGGAAACTTTGCCTTTCGCGTTTTAACCTTGGCGCAGAAGCATGGAAGTTTTGAGCTCGATTTTGAAAAGGCAGATGCTGATATAAAAAAGAGAATTGAAGATGCGCGGGATACTAGCGGGCAGAAAATAGAAAAGCTTGCTTTTCACGACGCACTGTTCGATATATTTGAGCTCGTACGCTTTGGCGATGGGTACTTAAACGATACGAAGCCTTGGGATAGCTCTGTTTCTGAGGAGGAGGCTAAGAATGTAATTTTGCAATGCTTGTTTATCTTAGAAGCTCTTGCTTCGTGGCTTTTGGTATTTCTTCCTGAAACGAGTGCAGCTATCGACGCTGCTTTAAACAGAGATGGTTCTACTGTAAGCCCGGTGAAGCCTGGCAAACCTTTCTTTGCACGTCTTGAAAATTAAAGAGAGCCCACTGCACGTAGTGCAATAGGCTCTTCCGCTAGGCGCCCCTTGGGATCTATTTTCTTGCTTTCACGCCGCGCTTCGTCCTTACTCTAACCAACTCTGGTCTGGAGTCGATGAGTGGAATTCACGCGTGCGCTATATTTGCAAGGATCCCCCCGGGGCTACGCCTCTTTTCTTTTTCCGATGAACGTCGCCTTGGTGCCTGCTCGCGACTTCCGCAAATGGCCTCAGCGGAGGTCGTTGGCTCGAACCGGCAAGGAATATGAATATACCGAATACCTGGATTTTTGCAGAAAGCTTCCTGTGGAAAACTTGAGCTAGGGGTATAATCGCTATATGTTGTTTGACGCACATACACACACATACATTTTCCTAAGTTTGATGAAGATCGCGCCGAAGTAGTGGAGCGAGCGCGTAATTTGGGTATAAAGATGCTTTGTGTGGGCACAAACGTAGAAACTTCAGAGCAGGCTGTCGATATAGCAAATGAGTACCCACAAGACATTTGGGCGACTGCTGGCTTTCACCCGAACCATGCCGTGGACTTTGAATGGTACTTTGATAAAAACGAAAGTAAGAGAGGAAAGAGAAGTTTTCAATATTGATGCACTTGCAGCTGTTGCTAAAGAAGAAAAGGTAATAGCGATAGGTGAGTGTGGGCTCGACTACTATCGTGAGCAAGACTATTCCGCAGAACAAAAGCTTGAGGCGCGCAGAGCTCAGAGAGTCTTCCGTGCTCAGGCTGACTTAGCACTTTCTTTAGATAAGCCGCTGATGCTCCACGTTCGTCCCTCCGCATCTACTGATGGGCGAGGCAAGCCAACTGCTGGAAGTGACGATGCATACGAAAAGATCTTTGAAATTCTTTCGGAAGATAAATATAGAGGACTTACTCGCATCCTCCATTTCTATGTAGGTGGCGTAGCGATGACTCAAAGGTTTGTAGATGATGGCTACTACTTTACCCTTGGAGGAGTTATGACTTTTGTGCGTGATTACGACGAGAGTTACAAACTCATACCACTTGATCGCATAATGCTTGAGACTGATGCCCCATACGTAGCCCCTGCACCCGCACCGGGGCAGAGAAATGAATCGAGCTTTATCGTTGAAACCGCAAAAAAATTGGCAGAGATCAAAGGAGTGAGCTACGATGAAGTAGAAAGGCAGACAAATGAAAATGTAAGCCGTGTGTTTAATATAGAGCTTTGATATGGAAAGTTTTGAGAATCAAGAAATTTTAAGAGATCAGGTTGTGGCAGCTTTGCGTAGCGCACATGAAGCTGGAGCTACGGCAGACGATTTTGCAGAGAAGGCCCCAGAGGCTTTCCGACTTTTAGGCTCTTGGATTGATCAAGAAGAGGCTAAGCTTGGAGCAAGCGCTGAGGATCAAATACGATTTAATGCAGTGAGGGCAGAGATGCTTTTTGAGGCAGGCTTTGTTTCTGATGCACGTGAGGCGCTTCTGGATGCGGCTGAGTATGCTCGCAATGTTGGGCTTGATGATTTAGCAAAAGAAATTTTAGAGAAACTAAATAGCGATGGAGGAGAATACCGGGTATAACCCAAAAGAAGTTGAAAAGAAGTGGCAGGAGAAGTGGGAAGCTTCTGATTTGTATAAAGCAGTTACTGGAGATAGTAAGCCAAAGTGGTATTCGCTTTTTGAATTCCCATACCCAAGTGGGCAAGGACTTCACATAGGTCACTGCAGACCAACCGTTGCTATGGACGTAATTTCTCGCAAGCGTCGCATGGAAGGCTACAACGTTTTGTACCCAATCGGTTGGGATGCTTTTGGTTTGCCGACTGAAAACTACGCGATTAAAACTGGCATATCTCCACAGCAAGCTACGAAAGAAAACACCGACAACTTTACTATGCAGCTTAAGCAGCTTGGTATGAGTTTTGATTGGAGCAGGGAAGTAAACACTACAGACCCTGGCTACTACAAATGGACTCAGTGGATGTTTAAAAAGTTTTTTGAAACAGGGCTTGCTTATAAGGCGACTATAACTATTAACTGGTGTCCGAACTGTAAGGCTGGGCTTGCAAACGAGGAGCTTGAAAATGGGCGCTGCGATCGCTGTGGGGGTGAAGTTGAACAAAGACCGAAAAGCCAGTGGATGCTTCGCATCACAAAATATGCAGACAGGCTTTTAAAGAACTTAGAAGGTTTGGACTTTTTGCCGCAGATAAAATCGAGCCAAGCAAACTGGATTGGAAGAAGTGAGGGAGCAGAGATCGACTTTAAAGTTGCTGACACTGAGCTAATAAAAGTATTTACGACTCGTCCAGACACTATTTTTGAGCTACGTATTTAGTGCTTGCTCCTGAGCACGAGCTTGTAGGTTCTGTAGCGGGGCAGATAGAAAACAGCGCTGACGTTGACGCATATATAAAGAAGGCAAAGGGAAAGACTGATCTTGAGCGCCAAGGTGCGACCAAAGATCCTTCGACCCATTCGACTAGCTCAGGGCAAGCAGGCTCAGGAGAGACAAAACAGGTGTTGAGCTTAAGGGCATCAAAGCTCTCAACCCAGCAACAGGGGAGCAGATACCTGTTTGGATATCGGACTACGTTTTAGCGAGCTATGGAACCGGAGCCATTATGGCTGTACCAGCGCACGATGAGCGCGACTTTGAGTTTGCGAAGACTTTTGGTTTGGAGGTGCGACAGGTTGCTCCATACTTTGATAAAGCAATCCACCACGCGAGGGAAAAAATATGCTCCTCGAGTGGTGGTTCAGGCTATTGTAAAGCATCCGACCAGAATAAGGTCCTGGTAGTTGCAGTGGAACAGCTTGACGGCGACTTGTTATTGGTGCAGAGGATGGAGAGAGGCTTGAAGATGCTGTTGCGCGTGAAGTTCTTGAAGAGACTGGATTTAAAAATATTAGATCGATTGAGCGCATTGGAGATGAAATGCGCAGTGAGTGGTTTGCAGAGCATAAGGACGAAAATCGCTATGCTCATATGCAGCATTTTTATTTTTCAGATTTAGAGCATGACGAAATTTCTGACGACGAAACTGCAAAGCACATGTTGTTTGGGTAGATAATTCCGATATTCGTAATAGCTATGCTCCAGTGTCAGAGCTTTCATATATTTGTGATCAATTGGAGCGCGGGTATGAAGTATTTTCTGGTATTGGGAAGCTTATTAACTCTGGTGATTTTTCTGAGATGGATAGTGCGGAGGCTTCGGCAAGATTACGGAAAAGTTTGGTGTAGCTAAAGTGCAGTACAAACTTCGCGACTGGGTGTTTAGTCGACAGAGATATTGGGGAGAGCCTATTCCTCTTGTTCACTAGAAAAGTGCGATTGGGTAGCTTTGCCTGACAAGGAGCTTCCACTTGAGCTTCCTTCAATAGAAGACTATAAGCCTCGCGAAGATGGAGAGAGTCCACTTGCGAGCGTTGAGACTTGGGTAAATACAACATGTCCAACCTGTGGTGGCCAGCAAAACGAGAAACTGACACGATGCCAAACTGGGCTGGAAGTAGTTGGTACTTTTTGCGCTACATGGATGCTCACAACTCTAATGAGTTTGCGAGCAAAGAAGCTCTTAACTACTGGGGCAAGTAGATTGGTACAACGGGGGAATGGAGCACGTAACGCTTCACTTACTTTACTCACGATTTTGGAACATGGCGCTTTTCGATCTTGGTCTTGTGCCAAACGAAGAACCATATAAGAAGCGTACCGCTCACGGGCTTATCCTTGCGGAAGGCGGAGTGAAGATGAGTAAGAGCAAAGGCAACGTTATCAACCCTCTTGAGGTTGCTGACGTCTACGGAGCTGACGCACTTCGTTTGTACATAATGTTTATGGGGCCGTTCGACCAAGCAATTGCCTGGGATAAAAACGGCATTCTTGGTACACGTCGATTTTTAGAAAAAGCTATTAAGATTGTTTCGCTTGCAAAAGCTGAGAGTGAGGACGATGCGACTTTGCGACTTGTTGCTAAAGTAGTGCACAAAGTTTCAGCCGATATCGAAGACATGGGATTCAACACTGCCATCGCTGCAATGATGGAGTTTTCAAATAAAGTTGATGCTGCAAAAATGACAAAAGAAAATGCGAAATTTTTGTAAAGATTCTTGCGCCTTTTGCCCCACACATTTGTGAAGAGCTTTGGGCAGAGCTTGGCGAAGGGGAATCTGTACACGTAGCCGACTGGCCAAAAGTAAATGAAGAGCTTCTTGTAGAAGATAGCTTTGAGCTTGTGGTTCAAAACAAATGGGAAAACTCGTGGAACTTTTCTGCCTCAAAAGGGCTTAGTGAAGCAGATGCTCACGCTCTTGTTTTGGAAAGTGAGATTGGTAAGCGCTATGTAGTAGGCGAGGTGAAGCGAGTGATCTTTGTGAAGGATAAGCTTATAAACTTTATTGTTTAAAAAGTGCGCGTGCTCGCAGAGCGAAATCATGCGAGCCTTTGACGAAGCTGGTGGAGATAATTGCGACGCCTCTCCTGCCTTGTTCGGCGTAGCGAATGATGAGCCTAAAGGGAACTACCTCACTTTTGTAGAAGGCTTTCGCCTCGCTCCTTGCTTCTGAAGCAAAGATTTTCGACAGCAATCCTGCCATCGCTACTTTGTACATCCTTGCCGCACCACCTTGCTTGGGCAGAACGGAGGATGTGATGCGTTCCTGGTTGTAGTCCTCTGTGCACTATTGCCGTGGATGATGTAGTTAATCATGCGATGGCAACTGGTCTTTGTCTTCGGCGGTATCACCAAGGCTCATCAAGGAACTCGATTTGTCAGGACGCCGGCTTTGCCACTAACACCTCCTTCTTTTTAGTTTTCTTTACCGGGCGCCTCGTCAAGGTTTGCTACAGGGCATGCGCGTAGCTAAAAAAACAGCCCCGAAGGGCTGCTTTTTAGATGCAGTAATCTGCGTGGCAAGTCCCTTGCATATTACTGAGTATCAGTTCCAACACCAGTGTTTGGGCTGATGATGAGTAAATGATGTACTTTGTGATCATTTGGGTATAAAAATCATCGCTTGGACCTTCCATAATTCTATCAATTTTAGGCCCTTTTTCATCCCCATAGAAATAGGGGTTTGCCTATTGACAATTTTTGGTGGTGCGTATAATAGCCTCTATTAGTCATTAGGTTCACTGAATGCTAAACAACTTCAACATATTCGCGGCACACAAACATAGATAAGGCAGTTCCTAACCGGAAATGTTTTGTCTTAGATGCCGCTTATACAAAAAGCGGTTTTTCTTTAAAAATTCACACACACTCGACTTGCTGTCGCCTAGCAATACTCAAAATTGCACTGCAGCTTGCTACGACTTTCTCGCCGATGCGCTTTGGCATCGACTCGAAAATCTGAGCAGCGCTGAAGAACAATTTTGAGCATTGCGTCAGACATCCGTCTCGCGCGTGCTCACATGGCTGCAGAAATGCGGCATGATCTTTGAAAAAAGTTTTACATTTAATGTAAACGATATACCTACAAAAAGTCTTTTACGACGTGGCGTCGTAAAAGCATCGAAATGATATCAAATAATGAGGTCATTTCGTTCCATGCAAAAAATCTAGTCACGAATTGATGTGGCTAGTCTTGTACTATCATTCAAAATTTGAATGATTAGTCTAAGGTCATCTATTCCTTATATATCACCAGTGTGATGCCTAAAAATATTTTGGAATTCAATGCGTGAGGAGCGACGAGTGCTTTGGCACTTTAGACGAGCAAAGAAGAAGTTCGAAAATATTTTGGCACCGAAGGAATAAACACTAAACATAATTTTCGCGTTTGTGCTCTTCGATGAAGATTCCATCTTCTATCTCATCGCACAAGCCTTAAACTTATGCCCAGTATTTATTTCCCATCTGGCGCTATATAAGGAATAGATGACTTGAAAGTATGCGGTTTTGAGCAGTCACAGGTGTGACTGCGATCAAGGGCGTATGGTGGATGCCTAGGCATAAAATGGCGATGAAGGACGCGGCGTGACTGCGATAAGCCTCGGTGAGCTGTTCAGCAAGCTTTGACCCGGGGGTTTCCGAATGGGAAAACCCAGCTAAGTAAACCTTAGTTAGCCTCACACATAAGTGGTGAGTGCAGCGAACCCGCTGAAGTGAAACATCTCAGTAAGCGGAGGAACAGAAATCAAACGATATTCCCTGAGTAGCGGCGAGCGAAACGGGATGAGCCCAAACCGAACACCTTTTGGTGTTTGGGGTATAGGAATGGACAGTTTTGCTTTTCGTAGAGCTTTTAGCTCTGCGATTTGCGGAACAAAGAGTTACAAACTCTTTTGTTAGCTGAAGCTTCTGGAAAGGAGCGCGATATAGGGTGATAGCCCCGTAAGCGAAAACTAAAGAACTCTTGTTCGTTTTTCTTGAGTAGCTCGAGACAAAAAAATCTTGAGTGAACATAGCAGTACTATCTGCTAAGGCTAAATACATTTTATGACCGATAGTGAACTAGTACCGTGAGGGAAAGGTGAAAAGTATCCCGATAAGGGAGATGAAATAGTATCTGAAACCATATGTCTACAAGGAGTTGAAGTCCAAATCTCTTCACTACTTTTGTCGGAAGGTAAGCCTTCTTATAAAAGCAGTGAAGGGGCGGACAACAACGTGCCTATTGAAGAATGAGCCAACGAGTTTACGAATGTAGCAGGGTAAGCACCACTGGTGTGGACCCACAGCGAAAGCGAGTGTGAATAGCGCGAAATAATTGTTGCATGCGTAAGACCCGAAGCAAGATGAGCTTGCCCTGAGCAGGGTGAAGCGGGAGTAAAATCCCGTGGAGGCCCGAACCCGTTCGCCGTGCGACACGTTGGGATGACTTGGGGTAAGGAGTGAAAAGCTAATCGAATCTTGTAATAGCTGGTTCTCTCCGAAACAGTTTTAGGACTGGCGGAAATGAAAAAATATAGTGGGGGTAGAGCTACTGGTTGAAAACTACAGGGGGAAACCTCGGGTTTTCAGTCAAACTCCGAATACCACTATATGTGCGTTTCTAGTTAGTACGTGGGGGACAAGCTCCATGTACGCAAGGGAAACAGCCCAGATCGCAAGCTAAGGTCCCCAAATCTTTGTTAAGTGGGAAAGGCGGTTAGTAACCATAGACAGGTAGGAGGTTGGCTTAGAGGCAGCCATCCTTTAAAGAGTGCGTAACAGCTCACTACTCGATGGTTATTAGCGCCTAAAATGTAACGGGGCTAAACAAAGTACCGAAGCTGCGGGCTTAGAAAATTCTTCGGATTTTTCTAAGCGGTAGGAGAGCATTCTAGTCAGCACTGAAGGCGTAGCCGTGAGGCATGCTGGAGCGTCTAGAAGAGAGAATGTTGGTGTAAGTAACCGCAATGCAGGTGAGAAACCTGCACCCCGTAAACCCAAGGTTTCCGTGGCAATGTCAATCAACCACGGGTTAGTCGATCCTAAGGCGATGGCGAAAGCTGTAGTCGATGGGAAGCAGGTTAATATTCCTGCACGAGCAAAAGTGTGCGATGTGGTGACGGAGGAAAAAAGATTGCGCGCCTTAATGGTTTGGCGTCGCTGTAGATTCAGAATGGTAGCTTAGGTAAATCCGGGCTACTGCCTTTAATGGCAACTTTCGGGCTATGGCGTAAGAATAGGAATTTACCTATTCAATGCAGTCGAAGAGCCTTCCAAGAAAAACCTCTAAGTTTAGCTTTTGTTCATCGTACCGTAAACCGACACAGGTGGGTGAGGCGAGTAGCCTCAGGGGAACGAGTGATTATTCCTTAAGGAACTCGGCAAAAAATCGGCCGTAAGTTAGCAATAAGGCCTGCCTTTTTTGTGCTTGCATAAAGAAGGCCGCAGCGAAAGATTCTCTGGCGACTGTTTACCAAAAACACAGCTCCCTGCGAACACGTAAGTGGATGTATAGGGGGTGACGCCTGACCGATGCGAGAAGGTTAACGGTGCGGGTTATTTATAACTCAGTGCCCGAAGCCCTCGTCAATGTCAGCGATAACTATAATCGTTCTAAGGTAGCGCATTTCCTTTCCGGGTAAGTTCCGGAGCGCACGAATGGCGTAACGACTGGAGAACTGTCTCGAGGAATAGCTCGGTGAAAACGCAATGTGAGTGAAGATGCTCACATCCTGCAGTGGGACGAGAAGACCCCGGAAGCTTTACTGTAGCTTGATATTGGCACTAATGGTGTACTGCGTAGCATAGTGGGGAGACTTTGAAGCGTTCTTTTAGGAGAACGTGGAGTCGCCAGTGAAATACCCATCTGTATGTTGTTAGTGTCTAACCTGTTGGGCAAAAACCAACCGGGACAGTGTCTGGCGGGCAGTTTGAGTGGGGCGCTCTCCTCCCAAAAGGTAACGGAGGAATTTATTAAGGTTGGCTTAGTCCGGATGGACATCGGACTGGATGCGTAAAGGCACATGCCAGCTTGACGGCAAGACGTACATGTCGCGCCGGTGCGAAAGCAGAACTTAGTGACCCGAGGGTTCGTTATAGAAGGACCTGAGACATTGGATAAAAGTTACTCCGGGGATAACAGGCTAGTGAAATCTGAGCGTCCACAGCGACGATTTCGCTCGGCACCTCGATGTCGGCTCGCCACATCCTGGGGCTGGAGAAGGTCCCAAGGGTTTGGCTGTTCGCCAATTAAAGTGGCACGCGAGCTGGGTTCAGACCGTCGTGAGACAGGTTGGTCTCTATCTACTGTAGGCGTTTGATATCTGAGGAGAGCTGCCCCTAGTACGAGAGGACCGGGGTGGACGAACCGCTGGTCTACCGGCTTTACTACCAAGTGAATCGCCGGGTAGCTATGTTCGGTTGTGATAAATGCTGAAAGCATCTAAGCATGAAGCCAACTCCAAGATTAGATATCATGAAGTTCGAAAGGACTTCTGACAACCCGTGGGAGATGACCACGTTGATAGGCTCTCGGTGTAAGTGCGGTAACGCATTTAGCCAAGGAGTACTAATGAGTTGTTGCAAACTCCGCTAATCTTTCTTCGACTATTCTCACAAGCCAGACCGTTATTGGTTTGTGTGAGTGGTCAAATAGACTAATCATTCAAGAGATTGAATGAGACTTCCGGGCCCGCCGCAATACAAAAGTATTGGGCGAGGTTGATTGCGCCGCATACTGCGTATGGGCGTGATTAAACGAAATGGTCTCATTGTTTGGTATCAATTCGATAGCGTTGTAGGTATATTAAGAAAAAGAAGGTTTTCGCTTGCTAGTGTTTAATCTTGCCGGGTCCCACCCTATTCCATTCCGAACTAGGAAGTGAAATCGGCAAGAGTCGATGATACCTGATTATTCAGGGAAAGTAGACTACGCTGGCATTCGAAAGCCTTTTTTATTTTGTCTCTTTCGCTGGCTTTGCTTTGGTCCCTTCGTAGCCTAGATTGAGGCTTTTTATTTTTTCTAAGACTTCTTGGATGTAGCTGTGAAATTCCTTGAGGTTCTCACTGCTTTCTATTTTTGCCTCAATTAGGGCTTCTGTTTTTGAGAAATCGTTCTTAAAACTTTGGTTTACTTTTTTCCACTCTATTCCTTGAAGGATTCGGACAAAGTTTTCCTTATATGGCAATTTTCCTTTAAGCATAAGTAGGCAAATTGCCGGGTAGCCTAGATAGCCCTGCCAGTACGATCCGTTGTCGTTTGCCATAATTTGCCCATCCGACTCCGAGTAGGAGACTGTGTAGGTTTTGTTTCTACTTGAGGCATCTACGAGGGCGCCGGTTGCTGTAAGTTCTATACGCTCATCGGCGACTGCGCCAAGGGCTTCGTAGATTTTTATTTTCGGAGGGACTTTCCAAAATTTCATTGTTTTATTCTAGCATTTTTTTGCGTTGACTTTTTCTTTTAAAAGTCCTAAAAATTTGACCTTTGCCTGGTGATGCCGTATCTTATACAGCAAGTACTTATACAAATTAATAGTTACGATTATGAATATATTGATGTCTTCTAGAACGAAGTCTCTTTTTGAGAAGGCTTTTGCCAGCATGATGATTTTCACCATGCTCTTTAGTTCTGGACTTTTATAAATGTTAATGAGGCCCAAGCGGCTACAATCGATGTTTTCGATAGTAGTTTTGAAACGAGCGAGGGTGGTTCTGGTTTTGGTCTTTGGGATCGTGCAGGACACATTGGAGGGATTGGTAACAACCAGTGGAAGAGTAGCGCTGATTTTGCGGTCGGCCCTCCAGGATCAAAAGTGCTCAGTTACAGATGACACTGGACTGTTAGATGACACCCTTACGTTGCATCGCCAATCTCTACTATGTTGGATACGAGAATGTTTTTGTATCTTTCTGGTATAAGATCGCTGAGAAGCTTGAGTCAGGTGACCATGTATACGTTCAATGGTCTGATGACGGAAGTGATTTTAACGTAGGATCACCGCTTCTTGATATTACTAATGTGGTTGCAGGGGACTGGATTTTCACCGGGCCTATTGCGCTTCCTGCTAAGTACCGCTCTACACACTTGGTCCTTGGGGACTTCTTCTCCCAACCGGACGAACATGGTTTAGCACCACCTACTGGGTGAACATGCTTGTAAACGGATGTGCTGGCCCATTGCACGAACTTGTGCCATTTAGCCAGTACACAGGAGACTTCCAGGTACAGCAGTAACCAACGGGGATACCAATTAATGAATTTCTAATTTAGAATTTAAAATTCTAAACAAAAAACTCGCCATTGTGCGGGTTTTTTGTTTAGATTTTGACTATACTTGCTAAATTCAGTATAATTTTTTGTATGAAGAAGCTGATAAAAAAGCACCTTATTTCAGGGGAGCACAACAACCACAGCCCGCACCTTTGCGCGATAGTGGTATAAGTACTTTGTTTGAACTATTTTGGTAGTTTTTCTTTGCTTTTGGTACAGCCTCGCCTCCTAGGAGGGTCAAGCTTTTTGGCTTCAGTATTGCCAAACATTCTTGTTGACCTTGCAAACGAAGGCAGAGCGGACTTTAACCTTTCAAACTTACCGTGAACGAAACATTGGTAGCTGCAGCGCAGCTTAAAGCAAACGACATGGCTGCTCGAGGATACTTTGCACACAATACTCCTGAGGGATTTGAGCCATGGTACTTTTCCAACAGGCTGGCTACGATTACCTCTACGCAGGGGAAAATTTGGCGATAAACTTTCACGATAGCGATGCGGTCGAGGAGGCGTGGATGAACTCTCCGCTTCACCGCGACAATATTTTGGGTTCTCAGTTTACTGAAGTGGAATTGCAACCGCAGAAGGGTACTACGAAGGAAAAAAGACAACGTTTGTTGTGCAGCTTTTTGGATCGCCTCGCATAGCTTCAGTGCCTGCAGCTTCTGCACCTGTAGCCGTAGAAGCAGCGCCTGAAGTCGCTGCTGCGCCAAGCCCTGCTGAGGTAAATGAACCAGCTGTGCTTGCCGACACTGAAACATTTAGTCCTACTTCTACTGAATCTCTCGACAAGCTCGAGATCGAGTCTATTGAATCTCAGGAAGAGCAGACCACTGTTACAGAATACAACCTTGCAAGCGAAGCTGTTGAGCTCGCTACTTCACCAAGCCGTATACTTGAATACTTTTATTTTGTACTTGGGATGATAATTATGATCCCAATACTTTCAATTCTTGTGCGCGAGTTTAAGCGACACCACCGCCGACAAGTTATTGCTGGGGGAGCTCTGCTTTCTTTGATGGGGCTTCTGCTTTTCGTAACTCACGGACTACTTTTCCTCGAAGTAAGCGTTTTGTAGTGAAAACTATGTGCGCTTAGCGTGATATAATTTCCTTCATGGGGAAGGCCTCTTCTTTTTTGATAAAAAATGCAGACGTTATACGGGGGACTAAGGCTACGCGTGAGAAGCTTGATGTTTTAGTTGAGGGTGATCGCATTGCGCGTGTAAGCTCGTCTATTAGTGATGGCTCTGTTCCTGTAGTTAATGGGGCTGGGCTTACCCCTTACTCCTGGGTTTATTGACCCTGCGAGTGCAAGCGATCACTTTTTGAGTTTATTTATCGATAGCCATGCAAAGGCTTTTCTTGCATCGGGAGTTACTACGATTATTGGCGGTATGGATGGGAGTTCTTTAGCTCCTTTATTCTCTGGAAGCCTTGAGAGTATTCGTAAGTGGGCAAATGGCGACAAGAGTAAACGTAGATTGGGATTCTTTTTCTGAATATTTAGATCGTCTTGAAAAACTAGAGCTTGGCGTAAACTTTGGAAGTTTTGTTGGTCACTCGACGGTACGCCGAGGGCTTTTTGGTTCTATCGATCATGACCTGACGGAAGAGGATCTAGAGAAGATGAATACGCTTCTTTCAGACGCACTTTCTGAAGGTGCATTTGGTGTTTCTATGGGGCTTGCCTTCAACCATAGTAATGGGGTGAGTGGCCACGAAATTGAGACTGTGGCTTCTCTATGTGCTTCGCGAACGCTTTGTTTCAATGTCGCTTCGCTTTGATGGGGCTGAGCTTGAGAAGGGAATTGAAGAGGCACACTCAATCGCTAAGGCGACAAAGGTGCGCATGTTTGTAAACCATTTTAAAGCCGCCGCAAAGTGTGAGCCGGAGTTTGAGGAGGCTCTCAAGGCTGTGGCAGATGAGAAGAATTTTTACTTATGTACAAACGTGAGTGATTGGCGCCTGATTCCAATTTACTTTTACTGCCAACAATTTTTTAGATTTGGCCCACTTGAAACTATGCTTTCTCACATCGATAAGCGATAGCTTAGAGGAAATACGGCGCGGAATGCCTAGCGGAGTGGTGACCACCTGATTGTAATCGCGCGTTGTCCAAATGCTGAGTTTCTAGTTGGGAAAACTTTGAAAGATTTTGCTAGCTCGCGAGCTTACTGAAGGATGCTTGTTTGAACTTATGAAGCTTTCATAAGTATGCGCACTGCTTTTATTCAAAGGATTTAATGGTACGCAGAGTGCTGAAGCTTTAGGCTTTAATAATTCACTTCTTTCTTCGAGCTTGCCGAGCGTGCTCAATGAGAAAAGTACTTTGGAGCACAGTGGAGTTGAGCCTTCCTTTAAACATATGCTTACTCACCATAAGTCTTTCAATATTGAGTTTGAGCGCCTTATTCAAAAACTTAGTTTTGATAGTGCCGAAGCTCTTGGTCTTTCAGATCGTGGGCGTATTGAAAAGGGTGCCATTGCTGACTTGTTGTTAATGAAGGATGGGGAGGTAAAGCAAGTGTTTGTATCTGGAGTGAAAGCGTTTGCAGACGGTCGGTTTATGCAGGGTAACGGAAGGGTGCTCAGAGCTTAATATGCTAGGACTTCGCAAAAAAGGGCACGCGCCTGACTATGTAATTCTTTTTACCCTTGGCTTCCTTGTGCTTTTTGGGCTTTTTATGCTCACGAGTGCTAGTTCTCAGCAAGGATTGCTCCAGTACGACGATAGTTACTTTTTCTTGAAGAAGCAGATTATGACTGGAGTGCTTTTCGGGTTGATAGGTTTTGCTGCTGGATTTTACGTTCCATACCAGTTTTATAAACGGAAGTGGGTGAGTGTAGTCTTTTTAGTTCTTTCAATTCTTTTACTCCTTGCTGTTTTTACGCCTCTTGGTCTTTCTGCTAAAGGAGCAACTCGTTGGCTTCAGATTGGTGGATTTTCTTTTCAGCCGAGTGAGTTTTTGAAAATATCGCTAATAATGTATTTGGCTATTTGGCTTTCGAGTGGGAAGCGACGACAGGAAAGCTTTAGAGACGGCTACTTACCGTTTCTTCTTATTGTTGGATTTGTGGCGCTTTTACTTGTACTGCAGCGTAGTACAAGCCCGGTAGTGATACTTTTGAGCGTGTCTTTAATTATGTATTTTATGAGTGGTGCGCGGTTGCGCTACATTGGAATGACAATCGGTGGAGCTGCCGTGCTTTTGGCTATACTTATCGCTGTTACTCCATACCGCTTGCAGCGCGTGATGACATTTTTACACCCCGAGGACGATCCGCAGGGGAGCGGCTGGCACATTATTCAATCGAAGACGGCTATCGGAAGCGGCGGATTTTGGGGAGTAGGGTATGGGCAGTCGATTATGAAGCAGCGCGTACCTGAGCCTATTGGAGACTCTATTTTCGCTATTGTGGCTGAGGAGTTTGGATTCTTGGGTTCTTCTATTCTTATTTCAGCATTTGTGGTTTTAGTTTTGAGAATCTTTTTACTTGCTCGTGGTATGCGCGACCAGTTTGGGCAACTTCTTTTAATAGGTTTTGGTAGTGTGATTGGTATTCAGGCATTTATTAACGTTGGGGCTATGAGCGGGGTATTGCCACTCACCGGTACGCCACTACCGTTTATCAGCTACGGGGGTACGGCGCTGGCTATTTTTATGACTATGGGCGGGATTGTGTCTAACGTATCTAAATACAGTTAGATTTGGGCTCACTTGACATTTTTTATACACCTTGTACTATTGGTTCTACGAGACGGGGGTCTTTGTCGCCCTGAAGAGTGGCGGTAGCCCCTTGAAGTCCTCCCCCGATGCCGGGCTCGCATGACCCGGTTGCCTTCCCCTCCCTCCCCCGATCCCTCCCCACGAGGCCCCCGTCTCCCTTCTCGCTTGAGCCAGGCTCTGCACTTCGCAGACCTGGCTCATTCACTTTTTTAGGGTAAAATTAGTATCAATGAGTTCAAACGTTTCACGATTTCGAGTTTTGTTTGCCGGAGTGGGAAGTGGAGGACATATCTATCCACTAATCGCTGTGTACCATTCGCTTAAGAGCTATCTTGAAGCGCGCGGTATTTTGCTGGATGCTCGCTACTTTGGCAATGCGAAAAGCTACGCACCCTACCTTGAGAGGGAAGGGGTAAAGACTGTTTCAGTTATGGGGTCTAAACTTCGCCGCTATGGATCTATTGCCAACTTGTTTGCGCCGTTTGCTTTTGCTTTTGGATTTTTGCAGGCGCTGATAAAGATATACTTTTTTATGCCTGATGTGGTTTTTTCAAAAGGGGGCCCGGGTGCTTACGCAATCATTCTTGCTGCGCGCTGGTACCGAGTGCCCGTAGTTATTCACGAAAGTGATGCTATCGCTGGCATTACAAACCGATTGAGTGCTAAGCATGCGAAGGTTGTATGTTTGTCGTTTGAACAGGCTCAGTCATATTTCGGTTCTGCTAAGACTCACTTTGTTGGCACTCCTGTGCGCAAATATCTTCGCCTAGAAGAAAGCCCTGCTACCAGTAGGCTTGCTCTTGGTTTGCCAGACCCGCTTCCAACACTTTTTGTAGTTGGAGGAAGTCAGGGGGCGCAAGCGCTAAACAATTTTATTTTGGAAAACGCCGAACTTTTGCTTGCTGAGTTTGCTATCGTGCACCAAGTAGGGCCTGCTAACTATAAAGCGTATAAAAGAGAGTTTGATTTTATGAGTAAGAACTTTAACCCTGAGCTTTTGAAGCGCTACCACGCTGTAGCTTACTTAAGCGACTCTGAAATGGCCACTGCGCTCAACGCTTGCGACCTCGTCGTATCTCGTGCCGGAAGCTCTATATTTGAGTTTGCAGCAATGGGAAAGCCTGCTATCCTAGTGCCGATACCGACAAGTGCCAATAACCACCAAAGAGCCAATGCCTACGCTTTTTCAGACCATGGAGCTGGCTTGGTAATAGAGGAGGAAAACTTGCGCCCAAGCCTGTTTATACAGCAAATAAAGCGTTTACTGGCTGATAAGAACAGGTTGGAGCGTATGAAAATGTCTGCTGGTACGTTTTATAAGCCTGATGCCGCAGAGCGGATAGCTGAAGATATATTGAGCAGCTCAGACATCGCTGGTTCACTTGCGGGTAAGTAAAGTATGAATTCAGATAATAAAGAAGTTCGCGTTCGATTTGCACCATCGCCAACAGGCTTTCTGCACGTTGGTGGTTTTCGTAGTGCTCTATACAACTACTTGTTTGCTAAGCAGCACAAAGGGACTTTTATTTTGCGTATTGAAGACACTGATCAAAACAGGCTTGTTGAGGGTGCGACAGAGGGCCTTATAAACGTATTTACAAACATGGGTGTTCACTACGATGAAGGCCCGATGATTGAAGAGGGAAAGCTTGTAGCAAAAGGGGACTTTGGCCCATACATTCAATCGGAGCGATTGGACTTGTACAAAAACCACGCAAATGAGCTTCTTTCTTCAGGGAAGGCATATCGATGCTTTTGTACACCGGAGCGCTTAGAGATGGTGCGTGCGCAAATGCAACGCGATAAGCAGCCTCCGAAGTACGATAAGCACTGCCTTTCACTTTCTACTGATGAAATTGAAAAGCGTGTGGCTGCTGGCGAAAAGTCAGTAGTGCGCTTGAATGTTGATAGTGAGCGAGGGGAAATTGCATTTACCGACCATGTGCGCGGTGAAGTAAAAATCCATGCCCGAGAGGTAGACGACCAGGTGCTTATGAAAAGCGATGGGTTTCCAACTTACCACCTTGCGAGCGTGGTAGACGACCACCTTATGAAAATATCGCACGTGATTCGTGCTGATGAGTGGCTCGTAAGCACGCCAAAGCACATTTTGCTTTACGAGGCTTTTGGTTGGGAAATTCCTGAGTTTGCCCACCTTCCACTTTTGGTAAATATGGAGCGTAAGAAGCTTTCAAAGCGACAGGGCGACGTAGCGGTAGAAGACTTTCTTAAAGCTGGCTACCTACCAGAAGCGCTTACAAACTTTGTTGCTTTGCTCGGATGGAATCCGGGAGAAGGTGAAACACAGGAGAAGTTTAGCCTTGAAGAGCTTGTTGATCGCTTTGATTTGAGTCGGGTACAAAAAGGCAGCGCTGTTTTTGACGTAGTAAAGCTCGACTGGCTGAACAATTTGTATATCCGTGCTTTGGATAATAAGGAGCTTGTAGAGCGTGTGCGAAAGGGATTCCTTTCTGAACACATTGAAAGCCTTTCTCTTATGGGAGTGAAGGATTTGAGCGATGAGCAGTATGAGAAGATGGCTGAGCTTGCAAAGGAGCGAATGAAAAAGCTTTCGGAGTTTTTTGAATTGAGTAAGTTTTTCTGGAAAGCAGGGGAATATGAAGCTGCTGATTTGGTATGGAAGCATTCCGATGCTGAAAAGACTTTAGAAAACATGCGCGCAGTAGAGGCTATTTTGGAAGGACTCGATATGAGTGCGTTTGAAAGTGTAGAAGCGCTTGAGAAGGCAGTGATGCCGCTTGCTGATGAGAGAGGAAGGGGAGACGTGCTTTGGCCTGTGCGATATGCACTCAGTGGACAGAAGGCGAGCCCTTCACCATTTGAAATAATGTGGGTACTTGGTAAGGAAGAGTCGCTTCTGCGACTAGACTTAGCTATAAGTGCTCTATCGGTGTAAAATTAGATAATATATGGCGATATCTTGGGGGAGATTTCTAGTAATAATGACCGCACTGAGCATGGTGCTTGCACCGTCTGTTTTTGTGTTTGCTCAGACTGATGAAGAGGCTGAGGAGGCGGCGAAAAATGCTGAGCTTGAAGCGCAGATCCAAAAGAAAGCCGAAGAACTTAAAAAAATAAACGAGGAGCTTCAGGAAACTCAGGAAGACTTGCAGGCCACTGTGCAAAAGGGGCAGACACTTAACAATGAAATTAAGAAGATCGACGGAAACATAAAGACTATCAATCTTGGGATTCAGTCGAGCGAGGTAACTATTGAAAAGCTTGGTCTTGAGCTTGAGAACTTGCAAGACGTAATTTACGACAAGGAGGTAGAGCTTGAGAGAAAGAAGCACTCTATCACCGCACTTTTGCAGCAGCGCCAGGTTATGGACAATGAAAACTTGCTTATGGTGTTTTTGAAAAACAAAACTCTTTCTGATTCGCTCGCTCAGGCACAGTTTATAGAAGACTTAAACAATAGTCTTTTGACCGAGGTGGTAAACCTTCAGGACATTCGAGAGGACTTAAACGAGGACTTGGAAGATGTTTCTGATAAGAAGGATAAAACTGAGCAGGAGAAGCAGACCTTGAAGGCTCGTGAGTCTATCGCTAAGGAGCAGAAGACTGAGCGCAGCTACCTGCTTGCGCAAACAAAAAATGAAGAAGCTGAATATCAGAAAATAGTTGCAGAGCTTGCAGAGCGACAAAGAAAAATAGGGGAGGAGATAGCCGACATTGAAGCTCAATTGAGAGCTGGTGCAAACACTGACGATCTGCCAACTGCGCGCTCTGGGATTTTAGGCTACCCAGTAGCAAGTGTTTTGGTGACTCAGGACTATGGCGCTACTGCATTTGCCCAACGCGCATACCGTAGTAAGTTTCACAACGGTATCGATTTTCGCGCTTCTGTAGGTACTGAACTTTTTGCGGCGGCGGAAGGGGAGGTGATAGCGGTAGGCGACAACGGAAATGTGCAGTATGGTCGCTACGTGCTTGTAAAGCACCCAAACAATCTTACGACTTTGTACGCACACATGTCGAAGCAGAGTGTTTACGTTGGCCAGACTGTTGAGCGTGGACAATTAATTGGATATGCAGGGGAGACTGGATACGTTTTTGGAGCTCACCTTCACTTTACTGTTTATTGGAGCCCAAGCGTTGAGCTAAAGGCTTTCTCTGGTGCGGGGCTTGTGCCGGTGGGAATTACTGTTAACCCATTTGAGTACTTTTAGTACCCTTTTTCCAGCGTTGCTCCTCATTCACAGAATCCTACGGTTCTAGCCTCTTTCGTCGCTCCTTGGAAATCTCAATAAACTCAAGTACTACTTAAACTCTTAAGAAGAGTGTGCCAAGAGTACTTATGGAGGAGCTACGCTGCTATAATTAGCATTATGAAATCTATTCAATTTTTTACATTACTAATTCTAGCCTCTGCATTTTTTCTTGTGCCAAATGTTTCTTTGGCAGCGATACAGTTTGATTTTATGAGTGACCCCGCTGCTCTTTCAGATGCGGCTCGGGAGATTTTTGTCGATAAGGTAAAGGAAATTGATCTAGATAAAGTAAAGGAAGACATTCGTGAATACTCTGATGAGGTGCCAGACTCGGTGAAAGATTCTATAAAAGATATTCCTTCTGAGGCAAATGAGGCCTTGGAGGAAAGTGGTATAGAAGCGAAGTCTATTTTTGGAAAACTTTTTGAAATATTTTCAAACTTGTTTGGGTTTGTGATTGATTTGTTTAAGAGCGAGTAGGTTTGGTATACTTTTTATAGATCGGTACCCTGCGCACTACAAGAAAAGCTTGAAAGGAGGGCCTCTGCTGAAGCCCTTGATCGAGTTCATCAACATCAGGTACATGTAGGAAGGAGGTGATCTACGTCAGGAGCTTGCGAGAGCTGGCTCCGCCGGAGGCTAACAACCTCTACCATTGAACCATGGTCGTGTTCCTGTTGGTCTCGTGCGCGTAAAGTACTGGTGGCGAAAGGAGGGCTTGAGGGTCGTAGCAAAGAGCTGCGGCCCCTTCTTTATTTAAAGAAATTCAAAACGCTCGCTACCGATTGGTAAACGAGCGTCTTGCGAATTAGTGCCTCACCACTAGCTGCTCAGCGGGGTAACCGAGCGGGACTTTGCACGCGGTAGAACTTGTGGCAGGGGTTCTGTGGTGCCAGTGGTGAAGCTTTTGTAGCTTAGCAGAGTGGGGCTTTACGTCAAATGAAAAGAGCGCACAAGACCGTTGGTACAGTGTGCGCTCCAGAGTTAACGCTCGTCGCGATTAGGTTGCCCCACCTTGGGGCAAGGGTTCAGTTTACATCGACTGGAAACCCGATTCCCATGCAACGAGCTTTATTATCTTGATTTTAAATTTTGGCTACGTCAAGCCAGGGGAGAGAGGAGTGTGGTTAGCTGATAGTTAATTGGCATATTGCATATGGTAGAGCAAACAAGCCCCGAACGCTCCAAAGGAAGGAATCGTTTTGACAAAATTAATTAATATTGTGAACTGTGGATAACTTTTAAGGTGTCGCACAATATTTTTTGAAAAATGGCTAGGGGAGGGCTTGTTAGAGTATAGAGTCAAGAGATAAGAATTAAGGGGTTTGGATAAGGAGAAACAGGAGTGCAGATGTAGAATAATGAATATTGAATAATAAATTGGGAATTTTGAATTTAAAATTTTTGCTTTACTCTTTTATGGTTTTACGTCGCTTTTTTGACTTGTTTTTGATGCTTTGGCCTAGGCTTTAGATAGGCCTTGTTTTAGGGCTGGTAACATGGCCCAACTATCGACTAAAAACGCCTTAGAACTCGAATTAGGCCATATTTCAAGGGCCTTATATAAGGGCCTTATATAAGGGGCTTTATAGCGGATTTTGAATACGTTTTGGGCTATAGAAACACGTATGCCCACCAAGAGTTTAACGGCTCACACGTACGTGTGAGCCGTTAAAAGATAGGGGTTCTATATATGATCTGTCACAAAGGCTTCGTTGTCCCGACATTTACTGACTTAAATGGTCGTTAAACGAAGCTCAACCTTGTTCTAACACTTTGAATATAAAGTGTCATAAAAGGGCTATTGTGCGACAGGTATTCACACTATTGCCCTGGAGCTTCCTTAATCCATTTCCACTCCTTCCCCGCTCCTCCTTTATAGTTTTTCATTTCCTTTTGAATTTCTACCAATCTAATTAAATCTTTTTTGTCCCACTCTGTTCTCTGGAACCCGGCCTTACCTTTTTCGAGATTTAATTTTTTTCTTTTATTTCTATATATTATCTCAATCGCCTCTTGCCAGAGCTTGAAGTCCATAGCCTTGCTTCCATGGAGCTTATTTTTGAAAAATGGAATTATACATTCCTTGAGCTCCTCTGTCTTTTGGACTTGATACCGAATGCTTCCGTTTGCGTTCTTTTTGATTGACCCGCAACCGATAGTTTCTCTTATTTTTTCTAAAAGCTTTTCGTCTTTTCCGTGGAGGAGGATGGCGAACTCACCACTCCACATAAAATACACTGGCGCTCCTTTACGTTCCTTACGTACCATTTTTCGAAACTTTAGTGCAAAGCAGCCTTCGCCCTCAGTGAATCCAGCAATGTATTCTACTGGTAGCTTTTTATCCATGCTCTAATTATAGCATGCGTCACACACTATTGCAGGTGTGTCGCAATCCCGAAAGGGACGTATGCCCCACGATACGGGGCGTCTTTTTATTGAGCTATACTCTATGTATGCAAAATGTGATTTATTTGGTTATTTTCTTTGGAATAATCATCTTGTGTAAAATTGTGATGCAGAGGCTGCCAGCTCATCGGGGTGCTCAGGGCGAGCGATTTGTTGCGAAGAAATTGAGGCGGGAGCTCGACCCTGCGCATTATGTTATTTTAAATGACCTTATGCTTCCGGCTCAGGGTGGAGTTGGAACTGCGCAAATTGACCATATTGTTGTTTCAAACTTTGGGATATTTTGTATTGAAACAAAGTCTTATGTTGGCCCTGTTTATGGAGATGCTCGAGCTAAGCAGTGGACTCAGTATTTTTCTGGGCAAAAGAAGCCCTTATATAACCCTATCTATCAAAACAATCGACATGTAGAGGCTATTAAGGATTTGCTTTTAAAATCTGGTATGCGAGCGGTCGTATACCCTTTTATTGTTTTTCCAAACCGGGATTTTAAGGTGAAAATATATGGTACTTCAATCGTTGGTCGCACTGGCGAGACGATTGAGAAAATTCTAGGTTATCGCGAGCAAATTTATTCTGATGCGGAAAAAAATAAAATCGTCGCTTTGCTAGCGAGCAAAAATATCACTACTAAAGATAGCCGAAGGCAGCACAATTCT
>JAWKSL010000008.1:0-6019 GCA_041389085.1 Minisyncoccota bacterium
ACAAAGCTTTTTAGCTTTATGGGAACTTCACGCGTAGACGTGCAAAGCGTTTCTGCTGGAGACATCGCAATAATCGCGGGTATGCCAGAAGTTTATATCGGAGACACGCTTGGTGTTGATGAAAACGTAGAGGCCTTGCCTACCATCGCTGTAGAGCGCCCAACAATGGAGCTTACCTTCTTGGTAAACAACTCACCGTTTGCAGGACGCGAAGGAAAGTTTGTAACAAGCCGACAAATTCGCGAGCGTCTTGAAAAGGAGCTCGAGGTAAACGTAGGACTTAAGGTTGATTTTGATTCAGGAGGTGGAGAGCGCTTTTTGGTAAAAGGGCGTGGAGAACTCCACATCAGTATTCTTTTGGAAAACATGCGCCGTGAAGGCTACGAGCTTCAGGTAAGCCAGCCTCAGGTTATCTTCCGTGAAGAAGATGGCGTACAAAAGGAGCCGTTTGAAGAAGTAACTATCGACGTACCGGAGGAGTTTCAAGGAGCTATTATTGAAAGCCTCTCACGCCGTGGGGCTTTGGCTACAAAGATGGAAATGC
Source organism: Minisyncoccota bacterium (assembly GCA_041389085.1). Taxonomy (GTDB): domain Bacteria; phylum Patescibacteriota; class Minisyncoccia; order UBA6257; family 1-14-0-10-44-23; genus JAUYME01. The sequence continues at coordinate 545 of JAWKSL010000008.1, forward strand.
GACAGGGTCGCTCATTCATGGTTTTTGAAGGTCCAAGCCGTGGACTTTTTGGATATCGAAACAAATTTATCGTAGACACTAAAGGAGAGGGAATTTTGGCTACCCGCGTGATTGGGTACCGCCCACACGTAGGAGCGATAGAGCGCAAGGCTACTGGCTCTATGATTTCTCAGGAAACTGGAAAGGCTTTGGCTTTCTCTCTTAACAACTTGCAGACTCGCGGAGAGCTTTATATAGACGCAAATACAGAAGTTTACGAGGGTATGGTAGTTGGAAACACTGCCAAGGGAGAGCAGATGACCGTAAACCCTATCAAAGGAAAGCACCTTACCAACATGCGCGCGAGCGGTGCTGACGACGCTATACAGCTTACCCCACCACGCCTTCTTACCATTGAGAGCGGGCTTGAAGTAATGGCAAAGGACGAATACTTAGAAATAACCCCGGAGAGCGTACGTTTGCGCAAGATTCACCTTAAAGAGAGCGAGCGCAAGAAGCACAAAGAGTAATTTTGAATTTTAAATTTCAAATTTCAGGCTCTTGCGTTTATCGCTAGTAACTGGTATTGTAGGCTTCATTAATAAATGATGCCTTCGACTGCGGAAACGCCAGGCCTGGGTACGCTAAAAATCATAAAGACATGTTTGCAATAATCGAGACTGGTGGAAAGCAATATCGCGTTTCTGCTGGAGACAAAATCAAAGTAGAGAAACTTGCTTCTGAAAAGGAAGATGTAGTTTTTGATAAAGTTCTTATGGTGGTAGACGGCGACGATGTAAAAATCGGAGACCCTATGATCAAAGGCGCTTCTGTTTCAGGAAAAATCCTTGAGCAGGGAAGAGGAGATAAGCTCATCGTATTTAAATACAAGAGCAAGACTCGTCAGCGCACAAAGAACACTCACCGCCAGCCATACACTGAGGTGGAAATAACAAAGATTGGTTAGTGGTTGTTGGGTAGTGGTTGTGGGAAAAAGATGAAAGAACTACGCCCGCAACGCTTCGCTTGCAGGGCGGGCAAGTGAATAAAGAATAAACGAAAATAAAAAAAATGCCCTTCGGGGCATTTTTGATTTTATATTTTTTGAGTGCTGCGTTGAGTGTTTCCTGGTCAGCAAACTCTATTTCGGCTCCGGTAGGAATACCGCGGCCAAGGCGGGTAAACTTTTTGGCACTTCCTTTTAGCTCAGACTGCAGCATGTTTGCGTGTAAGTCTCCGTAGCGAGTAGGCGAGAGCGCGATGATGATTTCGTCTTTCTCTCCAGTCTCTTTGAGCTTTTCTAAACGCTGCTTTTGCTCGAGGCTTAGGGAGCCGTCGCGCTTGAGCGCTCCGAGTACAAGGTACTTTCCTTGAAAGCTGTTGCTTTGCTCAAGGCTTAAGAGGTCGGTAACTTTTTCTACCACTGCGATTATTTTATCGCTTCGCTTACTGTCGGCACAGATAAGGCAGAGAGTGCTTGAGTTGGCGTGGGGGAGATAGCAGTTTTCGCAAAGCTTAACTTTCTCAAGCTTTTCAAGCTCGGTGCGAAAGCTTTTTTGAAGCGCTGGGCTTTCTGCAAGCTGTAGCGCAATACGCAGGGCTTGGCGTGGGCCAATTCCTGGAAGTTGAGTAAGGTGTGCGGCTATTTGTTTTACGTTTTCAGGCAACATGATGGGAGGGGATAAAGAATAATGAATGAAGAATAAATATTGTAGGTTGTGAGGGAAGATCTCTAGAGTTATCTCTAGAGATAACTCTAGAGATAGTCTTAACTCTTGCGTCTTACCTCTTAATTCTGTCTCGCTAGAGACTCGGCATTTCTGGCTCGTCGTGGCGGTAATCTATTTCTTTAAACGAGGTTGTTTCAGCGTCGAACTTAAGTTTTACGTTTCCAAGTGGTCCGTTTCGATGCTTGGCTACGATGAGCTCGGTCATTCCTTCTTCGCTTGGGTCGAGCTCAACTCCGGCGCTTACTCTGTCTTTTCGGTAAATAAACATTACCACGTCGGCATCTTGCTCGATAGAACCTGAGTCTCTCAAGTCTGAAAGGCGAGGCACTTTGTTTTCACGCTGGTCGCTGGCACGGCTGAGCTGTGAAAGTGCAATAACGGGAACGTCGAGCTCACGTGCGAGCCCTTTTAGTCCACGAGAAATTTCGGTAACTTGCTGCACAATGTTGTCGGTGTTGGTACGCGGCATGATGAGCTGGAGGTAGTCGATGATGATAAGGCTGAGCCCTTGCTCTGCTTGAAGTCGGCGTGCCATAGAGCGCATTTGTAGAATGTTTGGGCTTGGAGTGTCGTCTATATGGATTGGGGCTTTTGAAAGTGTGTCGAGACTGTGCTGAATCATTTCAAAGTCGCCGTCTTCTTTCAGGCGCCCGGTTCGAAGCTTCCAAAGAGGTACTCCCGCTTCCATAGCGATAATACGGTCTACTACTTGCTCGCGGGCCATTTCAAGACTGAAAAATCCTACTGGCTCTTTGTGCTTTACTGCAATTCTTCGAGCCATGTCGAGCACGAGAGAGGTCTTACCGACAGAAGGGCGTGCTCCGACGATAACAAGGTCTGAGCGCTGAAATCCTGAAAGGATGTTGTCGAGCTGGTCGAACCCTGTTGGGATTCCGCGTGTCTGCGCCTCGCCGTTGTGCATGCGCTCAATACGCTCATATGCATCTTTGAGCTGGTCTTTAATAGAGGTAAAGTTTTGGCTTACGCTGCGCTGAGAGATAGAAAATATCTTTTGTTCAATGCTGTCGAGCACGCCCTCAATTTCTTGGTTGGTGTTAAAGGCGCTTTCACTTATTTCCGCACTAGCGCTGATAAGGTCGCGCAAGATCTTTTTCTCACGAACAATTTTTGCGTAGTAGTCTACGTGGCTACTGGTTGGCACTGAGTCTATAAGCTGGGTAAGGTAGCTTGAGCCTCCCGCAGTTTTTATATCGCCACTTTCTTTGAGTTGAGTGCTTACGGTGACGATGTCGATCGGCTGCCCTTTTTCGTAGAGGCTGAGAATTGCTTTGTATACAAGACTGTTTGCCGGCTTATAGAAGTCTTGTGGCATCAGAATGTCGGCTACGCGCACAATGGCTTCCTTGTCTATCATAAGAGCACCAAGTACGCTCTCTTCAGCTTCGATATTTTGCGGTGGGATTTTCTTTGGTAGGTCTGACATAAAGTGATTTAAAGACACTCTCGCGTTACTGAGCTTTCAGCTATAGCCCACTTTGGGTGGACTAAATTTGTTTTCTAATGGCGACTTGCCCGAGGGCGCTGTCTTCTACTATGTATCCTAGCGATTCTATCTTTTCTCGCAAGGCGTCGCTCTTATCAAACTGTTTACTATCTCTGGATAACTTTCGCTGGCTAAGCAAATCTTGCGCTTCTTTGGTCGGTTGGCCGATTAAGTGCCTAAACCCGAGTACATCAAAGAACTCTACGATAAAGGCTATAACCTCTGAAGCAGACTTCTTTGAGAGGTCGGTAAGGTGCTTATTTGCTTCATTTATTAGCCCAAATACAACTGCAAGGGCTTTTGGGCTGTTGAAGTCGTCTTCAAGGGCGGACATGCACTCTTTGGCTGCTTGGTGTACGTCGAGCTCCTTTCCTTTGCCATTTTTCACAAGTTTGAGCTTTTCAAGGGTAAGGGCTATCGACTGCAGGTTTTTTTCAGCCTGACTAATGGTTGAAGGAGTAAACTCTAGAGTTGCTCTGTAGTGTGAGCTTAGTACAAGGAAGCGAAAGGCATTTGCCGTATGGTGCTTGAGGAACTCGTCCATGCGGATAAAGTTTCCCTTTGACTTACTCATCTTTTCGCCGCCAGACAGAAGCATGCCGGCGTGTACCCAATGCTTCACAAAAGGCGCTTTGCCACTTCCAGCCTCTTGGAGCGCGATCTCTGCTTCGTGGTGAGGGAATATAAGGTCGGTGCCTCCTCCGTGCAAATAGTATTGAGGGCCAAAAAACTTTTCACTTATCGCTGTATCTTCTATGTGCCACCCTGGGCGCCCTACTCCAAGCTCGCAGTCCCATGCAGGTTCGCTCTTATCTTTTTTCTTGCTTGCAAACTTCCACACTGCGAAGTCTCCGCGATTTCTTTTCTTGCTGTTTTCGTCGATGCGGCTTACTCCGTCTTCTGCTTGCTCAACAGTTCTGTTTGCGAGCTTGCCGTAGCCCTCAAACTTGCCTATGTCGAAGTACCAACCTCCTTCTTCTGCATTGCTGCTTTGTATTTCGTATACGTAGCCCTTTCGGATAAGGCGGCGAATTTGATCGACAATCTCTTTTACATAGTCGGTTGCACGTGCGTATGTGTCTACGCTTTCTATATTGAGCTCGTGTTGAGTCTTGTAGAAGAGGTCTTCAAAGTGGTGGGCTACTGCGCGGAAGCTAACACCCTCTTTTTTTGCTTTTGCAATAATCTTGTCGTCTACGTCGGTGATGTTTTGCACGTAGCGAATTTTGTAGCCTTTTGCGCGCATGTAGCGCACAAGCATGTCGAGTGCTGTATAGGTGCGGTAGTTTCCGACGTGGACGTGGTCGTAGACGGTAGGTCCACAGGTGAAAAGACCGATCTTTTTAAATCGTGTCTTTTTGATCGGTTCAACGTGCTTGGTAAGGGTGTTGTAGAGGCGCATAAATTAGAGTTAAGACGCGAGATTTAAGAGGTAAGGGGATGGGGAACTTAAAACCATTTTATGGGTGTTTCTGTTTTGATTTTATTCTTAATTCTTATCTCTTACTTCTTGTCTCTAGTTCTAGAGCATTTTCTTCTTTTTAAAGAGGAATATCAAGTAGCCTACAATTCCAAAGATTATAAAGAAGATAGTCCAAAACTTTGTTGGCGTATTGATGAGCGCGTCGATGTAGGGCACCCCCATCGCGAAGATATAAAAGAGGGGAAAGGTAATAAGGAAGGCAAGGATAGTGAAGCGCTTGATGATATTGTTGGTCGTTATGTTGAGAATTTGCGCGTTGGTTTGCTCAAGGCTTTCGATAACCTGGTAGTAGGTTTCTAGATGTTGGGAAAGGTGGAGGTTTTCTCCTGATATATCGCTTAAGTACACTGTACTTTTTGGCCCCCAGAACTTTTCTCCGACGTGCTCGAGAGACTTCAACATTTCTTCGTGTGGGCGAATGATAAGGCGGTACTCAAGAATGTCGCGTTTTACTTGAGAAATAATCTTGAGCAGGTGCCCGTGTTTAGCAAATATTTCTTTTGCTATGTAGCTCACTCTGTCTTCTATGTGAGCAAGTTGTCTGAGAGAAAAGTGAATAAGGTGCTCAATGATCTTGTGTACTAATACATAGCTTTGGCCAGTAAGAAGCTCTTTTTGAATAGCCTTATCGCGCAATACTTCTTGGAAGAAGTCTTCGAGGTGAGGGAGTGCTTCGTAGTAGGTAGTGATGACGGTGTTTTTAGTAATCAAAAAATCTATCTCAGCGCGGCGAGAAGTTTTTGCCTCCTTATCAAACACTGGGATGTGGTGCGATATAA
>JAWKSL010000009.1:0-4560 GCA_041389085.1 Minisyncoccota bacterium
TGCTTTTCGCTGAGGCATGTCTTCGTACATGTTTATCTCCTCAATAATTACCCCCTTCTCTATATCGATGTCTTCCTGGCGCAAAAGCGGGTTTATATAAAGGTCGGCTACAAGCTCAAGGGCTTTAGGAGCCTTTGTAGAAGCTACCTTTGCGTAGTATCCAGTGTACTCATGGCTGGTAAACGCATTGTTCTGCGCTCCAAGATTTTCAAGCTCAAGAGTTACCTGGTTTGGCTCTGGCCTCTTTTCAGTACCCTTAAAACACATGTGTTCTAAAAAGTGAGCAACACCAGAATTACTCTTGTTTTCATACTTCGATCCAGTTTCAACTAAAACAAGCGCGGTAAAAGCAACCGTGTTTGGCTGCGGCACAGTTATAATACGAAGTCCGTTTTCAAGAGTTGTTTTATTAAATTTCATTCTGGTTTTTAGATCGAAAAATATTGATAGAGCTAAGAATAGCAAATATAAAAATGTTTGTCATAAGCGCAAAAAGTTTTACCCCGCGACACACTCAAGTATCGCGGGGTAAGCTGTCAGCGCGAAGCGCTCGCAGAGAGATTCGCACGAACACACTCCAGGGCAACCATGTCCCAATAGCGTTGCTGCAGGGAAGGTCGGTCGGGGTGGCCAGGATCGTTGTGCCCTCCTCCGCGGAAAGAGCAGAGCACTTCGATCCGCTCGTTGAGAAGAGTGCGAAGCTCTTCCCCCTCCCACTCACCCGACGCTTCTGCTTGGGCAATGAGAGAGTTCAGGCGGGCGCCTCGCGCTCGCTCAAGAGCACTGACTGCATGTGCCTTGCGAGCCTCAAAAGCCGCACGCCCTTCAACCGTTCGCCGAAGAACATCAGCTGTCTTTTCGTCGGACATTGTGTCCTCCTTTACAGCTTTAATAGTATCAAAAAAATCATCCGTACGGAAAGCCGTACGGTAAATAGTACAACTTAGATCTTTTCCGCAAAAAATTGCGCAAGCTCAGTAGTGGCTAGACGCTCCTGGCTCAAGCTGTCTCTATCGCGCACCGTTACCGTACTGTCTTCCAAAGTCTGGTGGTCTATCGTTATACAAAACGGAGTTCCGATTTCATCTTGCCTGCGGTATCGCTTACCAATGCTTCCGCTTTCATCGTATTGGCAGGTAAAATCATTCTTCAAAGCTCCAAACACTTCGTGCGCCTTCTCGGCAAGCCCGTCTTTTTTCATAAGTGGCAAAATAGCTACCTTTACCGGACTAAGCCAGTAAGGAAACTTCATTACAATTCGACTCTCGCCCCCTTCTTTAGTCTCGAGCCTGTCGAGAGATTCTTCAGCATATGCAGAAAGAAGCACAGCAAGCACAGTGCGCTCAACTCCGAGGCTTGGCTCTATAACGTGTGGTACAAAACGGTCGGCACTATCTTCCGGATTCATGTATTCCATGCTCTTCCCGCTCGCCTTAGCGTGCGCCTGCAAATCGTGGTCGGTTCGATACGCTAAACCATAGAGCTCTTTCTGCCCAAACGGAAATTTATATTCAAAGTCTATCGTTCGCTTTGAGTAGTGCGCTAAGTCGTCGCCCTCCACCTCGACAGCTACCGTGTCTTTTTCTATACCAAGGTCGCGCATCCACGTTTCCATCTCCCCTTTCCAGTGCTCAAACCATTTCTCCCACTCTTCTTCACGAACAAAATATTCAATCTCCATTTGTTCAAACTCACGAGTGCGGAAAATAAAGTTTCCAGGAGTTATTTCGTTGCGAAAAGCCTTTCCAATCTGCGCTATTCCAAACGGTACACGTACGCGAGTCGTATCTAAAACATTTTTAAAGTTCACAAAAATTCCCTGTGCAGTTTCAGGTCTAAAGAAAACTTCACTTCCCTCACCCTCAGTAGCCCCAAGAGAAGTCTTGAGCATAAGGTTAAACTCCTTTGCATCAGTAAAACCATCGCTCTTCTTACAAGAAGCACATGGCGTTGAGGTATCTATCTGGTCAGCACGAAAACGAGCATGGCAGCTCTTGCACTCAACAAGCGGGTCAGAAAAAGTCGCAACGTGCCCACTAGCCTCCCAAGTCTTTGGGTTCATAAGAATTGCAGCATCGAGCCCAACCATGTCTTCGCGCGCAGTCACAAAGCGTCGCCACCACTCATTTTTGATTATTCGCTTAAGTTCAACTCCCAAAGGACCAAAGTCCCAGCTGTTTTGAAGTCCACCGTAAATTTCGCTTCCAGGGAAAATAAACCCTCGGCGCTTTGCCAGCGATATAATTTTTTCCATTCGGTTGTCCTTTTGCTCTGTCATTTTTAATCTTAATTCTTGAGTCTTAACTCTAAACTCTAATTTTCTACTACTTGCCCTGCACCACCTCGATCAAAAACGTTGGTGCTAATAGGGTCTACTGTATATCGCACACCTTCTTCCGTAAAGTCGTTTGTTCCAGTCACACTCATTTGCTTTACGAGTACAGGAACCTGACCTTTCTGGTCGGCTCCTGGCGTAAGGCGAACTTGGAAAATAGCTCGCACTGGCTCACTTACTACTCCAGCGTTTGCCGGTATGCTGTCTACGCGCCAAAATATTTCCTGCGTCCTATCATTGTACTCAGGGGCTACACCAGTCGTACTATCAGACTCTCCGGTAAACTCTACATTTGGCCCCAAGAAAGAGCGCACCTGAACATTCGACATATCGTTTGTTCCATTTTCAAATATCCAGTGAACAGTAAATTCCGTAGCCTCTCCAACCACAGGTGGGAACGGACCGCTGTTTGAAATGTCGGCTACCGGTTCGCTTGCATAACCAAAGCTTCTGAAAAGAATCGTGTCGCGCACAAGTGTTTCAAAGCTTGTTTGAGAGCTCACCTTCGAAGAACTTACCTCAGAAGGCACACTGTTGCTTTCTACTTTAGCTATAAGGCTAAGCTTAAAGTTCTTATCCTGTGCAGCGCCCACCGGAAACTCTTCTTTAACATCGATGCTAAAAGGAATAGTCCCTTCCGCTCCACTTTCAAGCAATGCAAGTTTTTTCACCGCAGACGCGTTCCAGCGCACTATACCACTTGAAAGCGAACCACCGTTTGAGTCGAGTGAGCCAAGATCAAACATCTCTCCCACAAACTCTACAGAAGCTATTACATCTTTTAGTGTTTCACTACTATTGTTTCGATACGCAAGACTAAAGTCCAAAGTTTCTCCTGCGCTTACTGCACCGCTGTCGTCGTCGAGCGAAAGAGCAAGAGTTATAGGAGCTGACTCGATAGCCACAGTCGCCCCCTTCTCAAACAAATCAAAGCGCTCACCACCAAACTCTGCGCTTACCTCAGCACCAAACTCATAAAACGCTCTATCTTTACCATTAAACTTTCCTGTTATCGAAAAACTATTTGCCTCGCCGCCCTTAACGTCACCAATTACAAAAAACTCATCACCGCCGCTTGGCTTAAGAGTAGAAGACAGAAGCTGGAAGTCTTCTGGATAAAGCACCCGCACCTGCACAGCATCGAAGTCAAAGTCTGAATTATTCTCGTATTCAAATTCAAGAGTGAACTGTTCCCCATTAAACACCTTGGTTGGAGAATTAAGCTCAAGAGCAAGCCCAGCATCGCTCACGCGTATATCAGAATAAGCTATTTGTTCAAACACTCCTCCAATACCGAGTGGCATATAAGACATGCGAGCACTGATGGTCTGCAAGCTACTTTCCCCGCTCAAAACCATTACTTGAAAATGCTCACTAAACTCACTTCCCTGCCCAATGCTCCCTATTTCCTTTACAAGCGTTTCAAGCCCTGTCTCCACAAAAATCATGCTCTCAGGTAAGCGCAAAGCAAGGCGCCCGTCAGAAAGGTCGGTATTTGAGTCATTTTTGATATCTACGCTTATTTCGAATGGAACTCCTACTTGTACAGCCTCAGGCGCATCAAAGCTTAATAGAAGCCCTTGAGCGGTATAGTTCTGGTACCAGATAAAACCGACGATACCACCTCCTATCACGATAAGTCCCACAAACAGCCAAATTATCCATCGCATATAAAGGTAATTGTAGCACTTATAAAGAATACATACCGGAAATAAACGAAAGGCTTAGGCTACAGCGAGCACAATAGAATTGCTCCAAAGGGGCGCAAAAGTAATCGATAGTTGGGCTACCGCAGTGCCCACAGTGTGCATGAGAGTGGTTCAATCCAAGCACTGCAAAGGCATCGTGCACAGTTGAGGCAGGGTTCATAAGAAGCATCCAAACTTCAGCATCAAAAATGTCTGCACTCACCACATCGCACAATAAAGAAAATAAGCTCAGCCGCTCAGGGCTTGCCATATACTGCGCAGAATCTACCCCACTCAAAGCATCGGTGAGGCGCAAAGTATTCTTTTCAACTAAGCGCACGATTACTGGCCCCGTAGTTTGTAAATGCGGCATGAGTTTACTGGTCAGTGAATAGCCAGACTTCATGCGCGCACGCATAAGCCCACCCTCTTTTGTATATAAAGTAACAAGCGCGTCGTTGTCTGACACAGATCGAAAATCCAAAACAAAAGCACTTGTCACAACTTCCTTCATATGACTATTATACAAAAAACTAG
>JAWKSL010000010.1:0-1699 GCA_041389085.1 Minisyncoccota bacterium
ACATGGCTGCTCGAGGATACTTTGCACACAATACTCCTGAGGGATTTGAGCCATGGTACTTTTTCCAACAGGCTGGCTACGATTACCTCTACGCAGGGGAAAATTTGGCGATAAACTTTCACGATAGCGATGCGGTCGAGGAGGCGTGGATGAACTCTCCGCTTCACCGCGAAAATATTTTAGGTTCTCAGTTTACTGAAGTGGGAATTGCAACCGCAGAAGGGTACTACGAAGGAAAAAAGACAACGTTTGTTGTGCAGTTTTTTGGATCGCCTCGCATAGCTTCAGTGCCTGCAGCTTCTGCACCTGTAGCCGTAGAAACAGCGCCTGAAGTTGCTGTTGCGCCAACCCCTGCTGAGGTAAATGAACCAGCTGTGCTTGCAGATACCGAAACATTTAGCCCTACTCCTACTGAATCTCTCGACAAGCTCGAGACTGAGTCTATTGAATCTCAGGAAGAGCAGACCACTGTTACAGAATACAACCTTGCAAGCGAAGCTGTTGAGCTCGCTACTTCACCAAGCCGTATACTTGAATACTTTTATTTTGTTCTTGGGATGATAATTATGATCCCAATACTTTCAATTCTTGTGCGCGAGTTTAAGCGACACCACCGCCGACAAGTTATTGCTGGGGGAGCACTGCTTTCTTTGATGGGACTTCTGCTTTTCGTAACTCACGGACTACTTTTCCTCGAAGTAAGCGTTTTGTAGTGAAAACTATGTGCGCTTAGCGTGATATAATTTCCTTCATGGGGAAGGCCTCTTCTTTTTTGATAAAAAATGCAGACGTTATACGGGGGACTAAGGCTACGCGTGAGAAGCTTGATGTTTTAGTTGAGGGTGATCGCATTGCGCGTGTAAGCTCGTCTATTAGTGATGGCTCTGTTCCTGTAGTTAATGGGGCTGGGCTTACCCTTACTCCTGGGTTTATTGACCCTGCGAGTGCAAGCGATCACTTTTTGAGTTTATTTATCGATAGCCATGCAAAGGCTTTTCTTGCATCGGGAGTTACTACGATTATTGGCGGTATGGATGGGAGTTCTTTAGCTCCTTTATTCTCTGGAAGCCTTGAGAGTATTCGTAAGTGGGCAAATGGCGACAGTATAAACGTAGATTGGGATTCTTTTTCTGAATATTTAGATCGTCTTGAAAAACTAGAGCTTGGCGTAAACTTCGGAAGTTTTGTTGGTCACTCGACGGTACGCCGAGGGCTTTTTGGTTCTATCGATCATGACCTGACGGAAGAGGATCTAGAGAAGATGAATACGCTTCTTTCAGACGCACTTTCTGAAGGTGCATTTGGTGTTTCTATGGGGCTTGCCTTCAACCACAGTAATGGGGTGAGTGGCCACGAAATTGAGACTGTGGCTTCTCTATGTGCTTCGCGTGAACGCTTTGTTTCAATGTCGCTTCGCTTTGATGGGGCTGAGCTTGAGAAGGGAATTGAAGAGGCACACTCAATCGCTAAGGCGACAAAGGTGCGCATGTTTGTAAACCATTTTAAAGCCGCTGCAAAGTGTGAGCCGGAGTTTGAGAAGGCTCTCAAGGCTGTGGCAGATGAGAAGAATTTTTACTTATGTACAAACGTGAGTGATGGGCGCCCTAGTCCAATTTACTTTTTACTGCCAACAATTTTTAGATTTGGCCCACTTGAAACTATGCTTTCTCACATCGATAAAGCAGATAGCTTAGAGGAA
>JAWKSL010000011.1:0-1462 GCA_041389085.1 Minisyncoccota bacterium
GCTGTTACCCCCCATGCTAATGGCTGATTTTCATTTGTTAGCAAACTCTTTCGGCGGAGGGTGTGCTCCCGATCGAGGTAGATGCTATAGCCGTCGAGAATCGGCAGCGCTAGTAGCGGACTGGAGAGCGACGCCAGGCTTGTGGGAAAAAGTCGATTTACTAACTTGGCTTTGTCATTCTGTGGATTGATTAAAAATCCATTACATAAACTGCTAGCGCTCTCGGCGACCCCATAGACCAGCGAGAAACCATCAATACCGAATAGGATCCAGTGCCTGGTTTTCAAAATCCTCGATTTTTTAAGTCCAGATAGTTCGGTATTGGTGCAGCGCAGCTTTAGTTTTCCATTCGCCGACCGGTCGATAACCTCTAATAACGGAACTGGATCGATTTCTAAAAACGAAATCGCTTTCGAGTCTTTAAGCAATTGAGCGGGGCTAATATGCTCCTGCGGCAAGCGATCAGCGTTGTTGATTCTGACTCCGGAGAAGTTCGGCAAGCGAGAACTCCTCTCAAGGGCAGTGATTAACACCTGTTTTACTCGTCTAGCTGTTGCCTTGGCATGATATGTTTGTAGCGAGCCCATAGAATTGCTAGCGACTTGATGTAAGGTTGGTATCGATAGTAGCGAGAGAATCGAGAGTAGAGAGATTGCTACTAACAGTTCCAGCAAACTATATCCGGCGATATGCTCTTTAGTTTTCATTATTGTTCCAGACAACAAAAGGTATTTCTTCGTAGAATTTGTCTCGGTCATTACTGATAGCCTGGCAGACTCGAGGAAATTCCATCGAGCATCTCGTTTTTACTGTGATTGTGCGTTGCTGGTTATTCGCAGCAAAGGCGCTTAGGGACGAGTCTGATTTAAGAATGTTAATTTGTTCTTCGGTAATCTTAAGTCGAAGTTCTTTGCGCAAAAGTCTATGCTGAAGCTTTTGAATCCCCACGTATTGATTAGAAAGGGCTCCGCCTAGTAGCAGTAATATAGATAGCGCAACAAGCACCTCGAGTATCGAGCTTCCTTGGTCGCTACTAAGTAATTTGCTTTCAGTCATTTGCACTCCGTTCGTCTCGCGCCACGAAGCGATTGCACTATCTGGCAAACTCGTTTTCCGTCAGAGAGCACTATGCGTCCGGGAGTAGCGGTGCCTGAGGCGCGAAAGATTAGCGTATTTGCAGGAAGCTTGGATGAAGAAAACTTCGACGACTTGAACTCGACATCCTTCAGCGAGAGAACTGCGGAAAGCGGCCTTGCGTTGTGGTTTAGATAACAACCTGCGCTATGATCGTTTAGGTTGAAGCGGCAAAATACATCTTCTCTGCTGATCAACGCCTGCTGCGCAGCGTGATCTAGCAGGGATTCAAGCCGAGATAGTGCACGATTTAGTGCGCCCGCCTTGAGCATCTTGGGTATAGAATTGCTGGCCCAGCACAGAATTATCCCGCTTAGGCAAAGCACAG
>JAWKSL010000012.1:0-1187 GCA_041389085.1 Minisyncoccota bacterium
CTTCGCCCTGGTCGCTTTGACCGCCGAGTTCTTATCGACCTTCCCGACATAAAGGAGCGTGAGGCAATACTTGAGTTACACGCAAAGAATAAGCCGATAGAAGGCAGTGTAGACTTTGCGCGTATTGCAGCGCGTACTCCTGGTTTTTCAGGAGCTGACCTTGAGAGCTTGGTTAACGAGGCGGCTATCTTAGCAGCTCGTGTTGGAAAGCGCAGTATAAACCAGTCAGATATTTTTGAGTCAATCGAAAAGGTGCTTATGGGTCCTGAGAAAAAGGGACGTGTTATTACGGAGCGAGAAAAGAAGGTTACTGCTTTTCATGAAGCGGGACACGCACTCGTTGCAGACAGCTTGAAAGATGCAGACCCAGTACACAAAGTTTCTATCGTTGCGCGTGGCCGTGCTGGTGGCTACACTCTTAACCTTCCACTTGAAGAAAACAGACTACAAACAAAGAAACAATTTCAGGCAACTATGGCTGTAATGATGGGTGGCTATGTAGCTGAAGAGCTTACGTTTAAAGATGTGACTACTGGTGCAAGCAACGACCTAGAAAAGGCTACCGACCTTGCACGCCGAATTGTTACAAAGTATGGAATGAGCAGCCTTGGTCCAATTTCTCTTGGAGAGAGTATGGGTTCTCCATTTTTGGGTGGCTACACCGGCTCTGTGCGTGATCACAGTGAGGAAGTTGCAGCTCAGGTAGACAAAGAGGTAAAGCAGTTTCTCACTTCAGCTTACGAGCTTGCAAAGAAAGTAATTCGCAACCGCAAGAAAGCGCTTGATGCTATAGCTTCAGCCCTTATCGAAAAAGAGGTGCTTGAGCAAGAAGACTTTGACTCTCTTATGAAGAGCTTTAAGTACAGGCCTTTGGCGGTTTAGCTTCAAGTTGAAATAGTTTTCACTTATAGCTACTATTGCTTTATCCCGCGCCTATAGCTCAGTGGTAGAGCGCTCGTCTTATACACGAGTGGTCCCTGGTTCGAATCCAGGTGGGCGCACACTAATCCTCGCATTCATACCCGAACTCTATAATTAGGGTATGAACGAGAGAGTTCTAGTTCGAGATATGGCTAGGGCATATCTCTTGCATAAATTTCCTGCGTTTGCTTTAATATTTCACACATATGCGCGGTTAACTGCCTTACGGCAGTCAGGGCTCAGCTCGCTAACCGCACATAAGAAAA
>JAWKSL010000013.1:0-1162 GCA_041389085.1 Minisyncoccota bacterium
CTTGCTACTGCGCTGCGCGCTTGGTCGAGGCGCTCTTCTGTGGTGATAATAGTGCTTTCAGTCTCCACTATTTCATCGCTTAGCTTATCAAGGGTAAGAGTGATCGTGCGGATCTGACGCTCGAGTTGAGCTATTTGCCCATCAAGCCTGTCTATTTCGCTCTGAAGAGTGTTTCCTTGGTGTCGATACTGAGCAGCCTGAGCCGAATACACCTTCATTTGAGCTTCAAGCTCAGCAAGCTCCTTTTCAAGGTCGGCTCGCTCGCTCGTTTTGTTTGCCGCAACTGCCAGGCTCTTCTCAGAACCCTGAGGGGCGATAGCGAAGCCAAGCACAAAGGTCAAAATAACTACGAGAACCGCAGCAAACTTCACAAATCCAAACACACGAGAGTGGGTATATGAACCCGAAAGAGCAACCTGCCTATCGCGGTTAGAAAAACTGTGCAATCTCTCACTTTTTACATCCAAAAATATGCGCGGTTTCTCGCTCATAAGAGAAATTATAACATGAAGGGCCCGCACAAGCGGGCCCTTTCTAAAACGTATATATGAGATTCTTCTTACTCAGAAGCTTCAGCGCTTTCAGATCCTTCAACAGCTTCGTCTTCCTTCTTTTCTCCCTCTACAGACACTGCTGCAACATCCGCTTCAGCACTCATAGCTGCGTCTTCCTCTTCAGTCATCTTTGCAGCGATACTTGCTACTGAGGTTTCGCCTTCAACAGCTACCTTTACCCCAGCTGGAACAGCAATATCTTTTACAAGAATTGAGTCTCCAACTTTAGCGAGTGAAGAAATGTCTACTTCAAACTCGTGAGGGATTGCGGTAGGCAAACACTCAACTTCGAGCTCTTCGAGTGAAGGTACGAAGATTCCATCTCCTCCCTTTACTGCAGGGCTCTCACCTTTAAATACTATTGGCACAGAAACAGTAACTTCTTCGCTCAAGTTTGGCGCGTAGAAGTCGATAGCGATAACGTCACCACTAAGGTAGTGGGTCTGTACAGCGTGTATAAGCACCGGCAAAACCTTTCCATCAACGGTAAGGTCTACAAGGGTGTTTTCTCCAGCCTGGTCGAAAGCTTTGTTAAAGCTCTTTGCATCAACACTAAGGTGCTGGTTTTCAATTTCATTTCCATATAGCTCAGCAGGAATAAGGCCCTC